>DASPTQ010000156.1:0-4521 GCA_035623335.1 Terriglobales bacterium | reverse complement strand
CTGGCAGCGCCCGTCATCTGCCAACCGCCTAAGGCGCCGCGAACGAAGGAATTCATGCCCGACAGCTTCGGAAGTTCCCACACTCCGTGCAGAATGACCGCATTCTTGACGTCGAAGGCTGCGGTGCCCTTCTGAAAGTTCGGATCGTAAGGGCTATACACGACACCATAGGATGCGTTGTGACCAGGTTGAATGGAGTCGACGTTGTCGACGGTGTGTCCGACCGTGTACGCAGCCTGCGCCGTGAAAGAGCGATTGAACTTGTGTTGAACAGAGAAGGAAGCTCCGTTGTAGTACGACCACCCGAAATTAGTCGTTAGGTTGAGCGAGAGGAAGTTCGGGTTTGGGATAAAGCCGATCTGCGAGCCGGTGTTAGGATCGAAGCAGCCGAGACACCGGTTCATGTCCTCATTGACGTAAAGATGCACGTCGTGCGACCCGGAGTAATCGGCCTCAACGATCCAGTTTGGTGTAATCCCGTATTGAACGCCGATAAATCGAGCAATGTTGTACGAGTATTTCAAATCCGGAAGAGTTCCACCAGCACTCGAAATACCGGCTGCTGGAAGTGCCCCGCCGCCAGGATTCAAGCCGATAGGCAAGTTGGGTGGTATGTCGCAGTTGAATGGATTAACAGGGAGCTGGCAAAGTCCGTAGGCCGGCGGGACTGCTGTACCAATGGTGGCGGTGATCGGCCCTCCCTCAAAAGGCGGATTGCTGCGAATCGCGTCGCTCCATACTTTGTTTGGCCAGCGATTGAAGAATACTCCGATTCCGCCCCGAATACTCAACTTGCCCTGTTTGGTCGGATCCCAGGCAAAGCCGAGACGAGGCGCAAAATAACCGATATGGTGGTCCTTCAGCAGATTGGGAGTAACCCTCACCGAAGCGCCGGCTATCTGCTCCTCCAGGTTCGACCCTTGGCCTAGGATCATATTGGTCATGCGCCCGTTCACCTCGTTGGGATTTGAAGAGAAATCCCAGCGTAACCCGGCGTTGATCGATAGATTACTCTTGATCTTGTAGTCGTCCTGCACAAAGAAGCCGTACGTGGTGATACGGTACCCAATGTTCTGCGAAGAGGGTCCACCCGTGATCAGGTTAAAGTTGATGTTCCCCTCGGTGTCGGGCGCGTCATTGGCGAAGTCAAAGAGCGCGTTAACCGCACCCGTGGGCGAGTCGTTGATAAAACCATATGACGGGCGCAGCTGCGGACCGCTGAAGAGGTCGTTTTCCTGGTCGCGGAAGGCCTCGAAGCCCGCCTTCCAGGCGTGCTTTCCGTGATTGTAAGAGATGACGTCGCGCCAGTGGAAATCGTTTTGCAGGAACTCGGCTGGCGCAAACCCTGTGCCAAATCCCTGGAACGCCGACGTGGCGCCAATGTTGATGGGTGGGACCTGGCAGTTGTTGCACACGCCTAGACCGGAAATGCGGGTGATACCAAAGGCGGCATCGTTGAGGAGGTTGGGAGAAAAAGTGTGCGTCCAATCGATGTTGGAGTAGTTGGTGATGCCCGCGAAAGCATTGTGGGTGTCAAATGCGGGACGCAGATTGGGCGTGATGACATCCGGAGTCTTTCTGAAGAAGCTGCCGTTGATGCGGTCTTTACCATCCCGAAGATAGCGGTCGATTCGGAAGGTCCACTGGAGGCCGTTGTTCTTTGGCGCTACGCTCTGACTAACAGTTTCGAGAACATCCAGGCCGCAGGGTATTCCAGCGACAGGGAGCGCCCCCGGCCCGCAACTGGGATCAAGATCCGTTACCGTTTCAAAAAGAGATGCGCCCGGTCTTTGCGCGGGGAACTTGGTCATGAGTTGGGTCGCGAGATTGTTCGGAAAGTTCGTGGTCATGAAGTTGACAAAGTCGGGCGTTTCCACCTGCCCGCCGAGTGACCCAGCCGCGGCCGATTTGAGCTGGTCCCAGCTGAAAAACGCAAACATCTTATCTTTCTGGATGGGGCCGCCGACGGATCCGCCAAATTCGTTCCTTCGGCTCACCGTTAATTTCGTAATGACTGGGTTAGCGAAAGGCAGCGCCTGCAAGTCGTTATCGGTGTGATATTCGAACAGGGAGCCGTGAAAACGGTTGGTGCCGGATTTCGTCACAGCCTGGATGACCAGTCCACTGCTGTGCCCATATTCTGCCGAGTAATCATTCACGGAGACGTGAACCTCCGCGATTGATTCCGGGTTCGGGGTGAGGTTGTAGACACCGGGATCGGGGTTGCTGGTGGCGTAGGTATTGTCCAGGTAGAAAGCGTTGGCATCCCCACGCTGGCCGTTAGCATTGGTTAGGCCGCCGTTCACCAGGCTGAACACGTTGTTATCAAAGGCGCCGCCCGACGCTTGACCGGTTCCCGTGACGCCGGGCGTCATCGATACGAGGTTAAAGAGGTTTCTGCCCGTCAGGGGAAGCTCGGTGATCTCTTGCGACGCAATGCCCGAGGAGATCTTAGATTCGGCCAACTGAATGGCGGCCGTATCTTCGGTGATGGTGATCGTTTCCGCTACAGTCCCGACCTTCAGCACCAGGGCTATGGTGCGGGTCTCCTCCGCTGCCAGAGCGATGTTTTCCTGCTTCACGCTCTGGAATCCTGATTTGTTAGCGGTCAACATGTAAGTTCCTAGGCCGAGGCTGGGGAAGTGAAACGCTCCGGTATCGTTGGTCACCGACGTTTGCGAGACGCCGGTGTCCTGGTTGGTGAGAACCACCTGTGCCCCGGGAACTGCCGCGCCGGTGGAGTCTGTGACCGTGCCCTCAATGGTGCTGTGGAACTGGGCCAAGAGCGGACTGGACGCCAATAGGAGCGCGGCCAACGCCGCCAGAACCACACCGTTCGAGACGCGAAGTCTGGACATTGCAATCCCCCTCGTAAGGAATTCGCCTAGTTTCTCGCCGCTGGAGTGTTGTGAAAACGTTTACCCACAGAATCTGGTGATCTGTATACTTTCTTTTTTAGCCAATTGTCAAGACCTAATTTTTTTCTACTAGTAGGGGACGGAGAATGCCGGGTGGGGGGTAGCCTGAAGCAAGCCTGATATGGCCTCAAAAGGAACAACAGTCTTGATCCTGGCGACTGCCATTCTGTGGCTGGGGACCGTGGCCCTGGCCGGGCAGGGGTCCGGGAAGGCACCAGCCAAGAGTGCCCTGCCCAGTCCCCCGAAGGTCAACTTTGTAGACATCGCCGAACGCGCCGGACTGACCGTGAAAACTGAGGCTGGCGGCGAAAAGGCCAAGAGATACATCATCGAGACTACCGGTTCGGGCGCGGCCTTCGTCGACTTCGACAACGACGGCTGGCCTGACATTTTTCTGGTCAACGGCAGCACGCTCGAGGGCTTTGCCCGCGGACAGGAACCCACCAGCCATCTCTACCGCAATCACCACGATGGGACGTTTGCAGATGTGACACAAAAAGCAGGCGTGGGGCTAAAAGGTTGGGGGCAGGGTGTTTGCGCCGGAGACTACGACAACGATGGATATGTCGACCTGTTCGTCACCTTCTGGGGCCACAATGTGCTCTTGCACAACAACGGGGACGGAACGTTTACCGACGTTACCAAGAAGGCCGGTCTTTGGGAGGACAATGCGAGTTGGTCCACGGGCTGCGCGTTTGTCGATTACGATCGCGACGGCCACCTGGATCTCTTCATTGCGCACTATGTGGACCTCGATCTCGCGCACACGCCCGAGCCCGGAAGCGGCGACTCCTGCCAGTGGAAGGGGATTCCGGTCATGTGCGGGCCGCGGGGTCTGAAAGGCACGCACAGCCAGCTCTTCCGCAACAACGGAGACGGAACCTTCACTGACGTCAGCGAGAAGTCGGGTGTGTCGAAGACCCCGCTGTTTTTTTGCTTTACCGTTCTTACCGGGGACTTCGAAAATAACGGCTGGCCTGACATCTTTGTGGCCTGCGATTCGACCCCCAGTTTGTTCTTTCACAACAACCGCAATGGATCGTTTACTGAAACTGCTGTAACCGCCGGTCTCGCCTTCAACGGTGAGGGGCATGAGCAGGCGGGAATGGGCGCGGACGCAGCCGACTATGACGGCGACGGCTGGCAGGACATCATTAAGACCAATTTTTCCGATGACACTCCGACGCTCTACCACAACGAGAAGGATGGAACCTTTTCCGACAATGCACTCGCAGCGGGACTGGGGAACGCGATGCAATTCCTGGGCTGGGGCGCGCTCTTCGTCGATGTCGACAACGACGGCTGGCCCGACATTTTCCTGGCAAACGGCCACGTTTATCCCGAAGTGGACAGTAAGGGGCTGAACGTAACGTTTCGGGAGCGGAAAAGCTTGTACTGGAATCAGCACAACGGAAAGTTCAAGGACATCTCGCTCGAATCCGGGCCGGGAATCACCACACCCTGGAACAGTCATGGCGTGGCGGCTGCTGATTTCGACAACGACGGCTCCGTGGAGATCCTCGTGAACAACAGTCACGATCCGCCCAGTCTGCTGAAAAACACCGGTGATCGCGGCAACTGGATCCTGTTGAGCCTGATCGGA
>DASPTQ010000155.1:0-4353 GCA_035623335.1 Terriglobales bacterium | reverse complement strand
TATCTGCTCGACGTGCAGACGCGCAAAGTCACACCGCTCAAACTCATCGGGCTCAATTGACGGGCCGAATGCGCGACTGGGGTAATATCCGGATTTCACTCAGAATGCCACTTTGCGCCTCAAAGCGTGTAATCGCCTGTTTTCGTAAACTGATTTCGTAAACTGAGTAGCGGCGATTCGAGTTAGAATGTTTAAGGAGAGTCGCTATGAAGAAGTACTGCGCTCTCATCATCCTCCTCCCCGTGACTTCGTTGACTCTGGCCTGCGGCAGCGGCAGCGCCAACAGCAGCAGTCGGCAGCTTCAATCCATCACCATCACTCAGACTGCGAACGGCGAGCAGATTGAATTCGTCGCGACAGGCAATTTTTCCAGTTCACCAGCTACAGTAACTCCGATTCCGGTTGAGTGGTCCGTTCAGCTCATGGCCCCGCCGCCCCCGCAGTACACGCTCACTACTCAGCCCTTCGCGTTCGACTGCGGTGTTGCGGAACTAACTTCTCCGGGACCAATTCCGATTGTCGCTTATGCTCCCTCGGATCCAAATGCCCCTCTCACGGGGGCGTGGTCAAGCGTAAGGATGATTCAGGCGTCCAGGGTAATCACCTGCCCGTAAGAAACGACTGTTTCGGGGCACGCAGCGTGGGTTGGCGCAATATCCCGATTACACTCAAACCCTCCTCGGCACCCGCCAAGGGTCAATGAGTGTAGACGCCTGATAGCGTCAGTTGACACTAAGTTCCGGTTTTCCGGTTTGCCTCTTATCTGCCAGCAATCGAGGTGGGATGTCGTGCCCAGGCGAAGGATCGCCACATCTGGATTGTGACAACCAGATACCAGAGACCCATGGCGGGGCCCAGATCCACCAACCCAGCGTTCTGGGGCGGTGTTGGAAACGTATACAAATGAAGCCCCAACAAACCTGCACCGATGGCTATTCCGAAGATTGCAAAGACTCGCCCGAAGCGAGGATGTCGGAGCATGGCGATTGCAAAGCAGATGGTCCCCAAACCGACATAGGCATCCCAGGCGACATCCAGACCGAGCCAGATGGCAATAAACTGCGCCGACACCTTGTCGCCGCCAGCCGAATAACCAACTGCCAACTGCACCAGACCCATGGCAGAAAACAGTACGCCCGCCAAAGCGTTCAACAGCAAGCCCAGGGTACTTGAGAGCTGGGGTGTTTCCCAATCGAGCAATCGTCGCAGACCGTAGCTCGCCACACCCAGTGCGGGACCGAAACAGGCCACTAGGGTTGCCGTTGCGAGCTTTGGGAGAGGAGCAAAGGCGGCGAGCGGGTATGCCAAGCAAGCGAAGAATCCTGCCACGATTCCAGACCGAATAGCTCTCAGACCAATGGTCGATGCGATCTCATCAACAGAACCATGCATATCGCCTCCCCTGCACAAGCGTCTGCAGCAACAGTAGTGTAAACCTCTCCCTCTCAGGCTTCGGTTTGCGGCCCGGCCCGTGACCTACGTTTTCATAGCCGGATGGTCGGCGGCTCGGAAGCTATTGTCAGTTGGCGATAAATCGCCATTACACTTATCGACCCTAGCGGGGGGGGCATGCGGTGATTTCAGCATTCGCTTGTACGTGGGTCCCGAACTCATAGCCGCAGGGACGTTTAACACGCATTGGAGATCGAGCGGCGGCTCAGGGGTTGATGGTCACAAACGCCGTCCCATTCGTAGAACTGGCCAGGCTTGAGTTGACGCTAATCTGCTGGAGCGTCGACGCGCTAACCGAACTGGGCGGGAAGTATTGAACCGTGTAAGCGCCCGATCCGGCAGTGCCCATGACGGCCCCGAAGGAACCACAGACCCCGCCATTACAGACAGAGGAAGCAGCAACGCTAGGGGTCAAGATGTCGCCGGCAGAATCCATCGTGACCGCGAGGTTCAATGTAACCGGCGTACCCGATGATGCGGAAACCGTGGGTGTGGCTGGGGTGATGCTGACAACGGGCCCTGCAGCAGGAGTGATCGTGAAGGTGTCAGAGTCTGAAACCCCGGAACCATTTCCCGCGGTTACCGTTACGGTCACCGAATTTGGATTCGGAGGAGCTGGCGGGGCAATGTAGAACGCGCTCTGGGTCGAGGTGTCAAGAACCAGCGTGCCTGCGCCATTCAGCGACACAGTGACCCCCTTCTGTTGGTCATGTTGCACGTTGGCCATGAATTGATAGACCTGTCCTGCGGGCAGACTCGTGATCTTGTTGGTGATCTGCACGATGGTTTTCTTGCCACCCCCGAAAATCCCGCAACCCGAAAGGGTCATGTTCACCAGCAGGAGTGTAAGGAGCACCCTTCCGCGCGGCATACAAAGCCTCCTACGAATACAGCACCGGTTAACCCATCCAAAGCGGCCCCAATATACACCAAGCCCGCCGCTGCCCCTAGCGGGAAAGGCGACCGCCCGAGTCCTTCGGCAAGCACGAGTTCCGGTGGAAGGGTGTCGCCCGAGCGGATCCAGCCGCGCCGACAGCGTCTAATGGGATGCATTGCCCCAAGAAACTCAGGAGGCGGTGCTATACGTTGCGCCAACGGATGGTTGGCGTAATTCGCGATTGCACTCATTGACACCGCGAGGTGCCAGTTTCAGGCCGTAAACTGCTGAAAAATCGTGGCGGAACAGTCGGGCATCAGTAGGAAAGTTCGAAAATCGTCCTCTAGGGCCGACCAATCGTCAGTCTGCACGATCCGGCCTGGAAGTTGTCCTCTGTGGTTTTTCGGTAGACACAAATTCAGAGCCTAAATATGCTTGGGAACAATCGCTTGCCTCAGGAGGTTCGTTCCCTTGCCCGAGCATTCCCGCGACGCAGGTCGAGCGGAAAACTCCTCCGACAATCTGCGCACACTTTCTTCCGCCGAACTCCCTCCCGGGCAGTCTGGCCAGAGCGCTGTCGCTAGCCATATCGGCCGCTACCGGATCATTCGCATTCTGGGCGAAGGCGGAATGGGAACCGTCTACGAAGCGGAGCAGGACCAACCGCGGCGCGGCGTCGCGCTGAAAGTAATCAAAACCTCGCTGGCCAGCCCTGCGATGCTGCGAAGATTCGAGCTGGAGTCTCAAGCGCTGGGCCGATTGCACCATCCCGGAATCGCGCAGATTTATGAGGCGGGCAGCGCCGAAACGCCCTACGGGCTGCAGCCCTTCTTTGCCATGGAGCTGATCCATGGCCAGCCGCTCACCCAGTATGCCAACAAGCGGAAACTCGACCTCCGCCAGCGGCTGCTGTTGATGATCCAGGTCTGCGAAGCCGTGCAGCACGCCCACCAGCGCGGCATCATCCACCGCGACCTCAAACCCGGCAACATCCTGGTGGAGGAAGCGGGCCAGCCCAAGATTCTGGACTTTGGCCTGGCGCGCGCCACCGACTACGACACCGAAGCTACCCGGCAAACCGATGTCGGACAGATTCTGGGAACGCTCGCCTATATGAGTCCGGAGCAGGTACTGGCCGACCCGCTGGCGCTGGATACGCGGAGTGACGTCTACGCCCTGGGAGTCATTCTCTATGAGCTGCTCTCCGGCAAGTTGCCCTATCAGTTATCCCGCCAGCTCCCGCAGGCGATACGCGTCATCCAGGAAATCGACCCCAACCCGCTCAGCAGCCTGAGCCGTGTCTATCGCGGCGACATCGAGACCATTGTCGCCAAGGCGCTGGAGAAGGACAAAAGCCGACGCTACGCCTCGGCCGCGGACCTGGCCGGAGACATCCGGCGGTATCTGGAAGACCAGCCGATTACGGCCAAGCCGGCGAGCGCCAGCTATCAATTGAAGAAGTTCGCCCGACGCCACAAGGCTCTGGTGATCGGAGTGGCAGCGGTCTTCGTAGCGCTGGTGCTGGGCGTAATCGCCAGCACGTCAGAAGCGGTGCGGGCCCGCAAAGCCGAACGCAACGCTCAGCAGCAGACGGAAATCGCCCGGGCCGTCAATGATTTCCTGCAGAAAGATCTCCTCTCCCAGGCAAGTGCTTTCGGCCAATCCAAGCCCGACCCGGACATGAAAGTGCGCACCGCCCTGGACCGTGCGGCGCAGAACATCAGCGGCAAATTCGACCGGCAGCCCGAGGTGGAAGCCGCCATCCGCGACACGATCGGCATGACCTATTTAGACCTGGGACTCTACCCGGAAGGACGCAAACAACTAGAGCGGGCTCTGGAACTGGAGAAATCGGTCTTGGGACCGGCAAACCCAAGGACAATCAAGACCATGCTTTACCTTGCCAGCACCGAAGAAGAACAGGGCAAGTTTACCGAAGCGGAAGCCACGGCCAAACAGGCTCTGGAACTCAGTCGCCGCGCGCTGGGCCCCGAGCATCTGCTCACGCTGGAATCCATGAATCG
>DASPTQ010000154.1:0-2036 GCA_035623335.1 Terriglobales bacterium | reverse complement strand
TTTACCCTGCGTATCACACCACTCCGCTATCCCCGGATCTGGCCATGAATACAGCGGTCAGCTTCTCCACGACCAGCACCTGGCAAGCCTACGCCGGCGAATCCACAATGAGCTATTTCAGCCAGATGGCCGGCCTGTGCGCGCAGAACTTCCTTGCCGCGGGGGCAGGGCTGGCCGTTGGAATCGCCTTCATTCGTGGTCTCGCGCGTCAGGCTGCCAGCACGCTCGGCAACTTCTGGGTGGATTTAATACGTGCCCTGCTGCGCATCCTTCTTCCCGGAGCGCTCTTCGGAGCAATTCTGCTCGTTTGGCAAGGGGTTCCGATGAACTTTCATCCTTACACCGTTGCGGCAACCGTGGAGTCAAGGAACCAGGTTATCCCTCAAGGTCCGGTAGCCGCTCTCGAAATCATCAAGAACCTAGGAACCAACGGCGGCGGCTTCTTCAACGCCAACGGCGCCCATCCTTACGAGAATCCCACGCCCTTCAGCAATTTCCTGGAAATGCTGGCCATCGTCCTGCTTCCCGCCGCCATGACCAACACGTTCGGCCGGATGGTAGGCCGGCCACGACAAGGCTGGTTCTTTTACTGCGTGATGGTGTTGCTTTTCAGCGTCGGATTGATCTTCACCCATCACTTTGAACAACGAGGCAATCCTCTTTTCCATAGCGTTGATTTGCGACATCGCCATACCCAGGCTGGCGGCAATATGGAAGGCAAAGAGGTCCGCTTCGGCATCGGCGGAACTGCGCTGACCGCTACGGTTACTTCTAACACCGCCACGGGTTCGACCAACGCGGCAGACGATAGCCTCGCGTCGCTCAGTGGGATGGTTCTCCTTACGAACATGCTTGCGGGAGAGGTCGTATTCGGCGGACTCGGTTCGGGCCTTTACAGCATGGTAATGACGGCTGCGATCGCCGTCTTTTTAGCTGGGCTCATGGTGGGACGCACGCCGGAGTTTCTGGGAAAGAAAATCGGTCCGCCCGAAAACAAAATGATCATGCTTTATGCTCTGGCTGCTCCGCTGATCATCCTTCCGCTGACAGCCGTTGCCGTGAGTACCAAGTCCGGTCTCTCTGGGTTGACTGTCAACAGCGGTCCACATGGCTTCACTGCTATTCTGTTTGCCTATGCTTCGTGTTTTGCCAACAATGGCCAGACATTCGGCAGCCTCAACGGCAACACACTCTTTTACAACGTCAGTACAGCAGTGGCCATGATGGTTGGCAGGTTTGGCCTTGCGATCCCTGCATTGGGATTTGCAAGTTTGTTCGCACGCCAGAAGAGTACGCCAGCCTCACGAGGAACCCTTTCCACTGATTCCCCGTCTTTTGGGGCTCTCTTAACGGCTTGCCTGATTATCATGGCCGCACTGAGCTATCTGCCGGCTCTCGCCCTCGGACCGATTTTGGAGCGCTTATTGCTTGGGGCCTAACATCAAATCTGAGCCGGGAGGTCGGCTCTGATACCTGGTTGCCCGACGCGATTCCTGGTGGCCTCTTAGGGATAGTGCTGGATTCGTCTCCTCGGCAAGGGCATAATAAACTTGTCCAGAAGGTCCCGCTTGGCCAGTCTCCCGCCAGGCTCAGACGCCTTCTCCCAGGCGTGCGAAGTGATGCGACGCTGCGTCAGAGGGCAGCGCCATGATCATTCAAGAGCAAGGCGATCATCTTGTCCTGATACGCCAAACCGACCACGCTGTCCTGGCCGGGCATTTCGCGCGCGAACTTGGAAATGACGCCTTCCTCGCACCCCAACCTCAGGACTCTTTCCGGCTCGCCGCCACCGAACATGATAATGGATGGAATGAGTGGGAGCTCCTGCCCGAGATTGATTGGGTCACGTTTCTTCCATATAGCTTCATGTCCATTCCCACGCCGGACCACATCGAGCTTTATCAGCGAGGGATCGAGCGGATTGTGAAGGTCGACCGCTACGCCGGTTTGCTTGTCAGCATGCACTGCCTGGGACTGTACGACCGGACCCGCGCCACCATGCCGGGTTTTTCCGCGAAATACATCAAGTCGCAAGA
>DASPTQ010000153.1:0-10393 GCA_035623335.1 Terriglobales bacterium | reverse complement strand
TGCAAAGTTCTCCACGAGCCGCCTGATGGGCGGCATTTCTTTTTCGGTACCTGATGCGCGTTCCCTCAAAAAGGAGACACGCGCATGCACTCACCTCAAGACAACGCTGTTTCTAATCCCTGTTCCAATCCTGACGTTCTAGTTCACGACGCTGGGACTCTCTTTTCATTCTGTCCCCTCACGGCACGCGCCAAATCGTGGATGGACGAACACGTCCAACCCGATGCTCAATGGTTTGGGCCACGCTCTTATCGTGGAGCACAGCTACGCTTGGGCCTTGGCAAGAAGCATGAAAGACGCAGGACTGGTGCTGGCATGAAACCGGATCGCATCGACGTTGGATTCCCGAGTGCTCCGGGAACACTCTGGGCGGCTACACAGCGCCCCGAGCGCAAAGCTGTCAAAATGTAGTCGAAGCGGCGTTTAGAAGCGTGAAAACGCGCCAGCTGCAGCATGCCAGCAGTGAGGCAGACGGGTAGACGGGTGTTCCGTTCCCGTCCCTATCCCTGCCCCATCCCATCCCTTTCTGCTCCCTGATTGCAAGCTGGCAACCGGGTCTGGAGCATAGGAATGGGCGTCAAATGGCCCGCTCTTGGAGCCGCTTGAAAGGTTGTTTCGAAGTTACTTCAGGCGGGCGACCGTGCAACAGTCATGCAACGAGCTATAGAAGTCACGTGATGTCAATACGATACAGTGGCCAGTCGGTCTGTCAGACCGGGAGGACGACCACGGACGACTCAAGAACTGTCGAAATATCTACCACATGACTCGCTCAACCCAAATGCCCGATGAGACCGTCTAGGCGTGGCCACGGGGTCGCCAGTAGAGACCAGGCTGTGTGTCACCCCTCATGCCAATCATCCGGCGGCAACGGCACTCCCCAAATGTTCTCCGGTCTCTCCAACTGGATTCCGCAGTGCCGCGGCTGGTCTGGATCGACGTACACGACCTCGGCTGCAGCGCGGTTGTCTGTGAGAAGAACATGAATCGAGATTTTCATGCTTACGCGCAGTGCGACGGCGGTCAAAATCAAGGCTCCATGGAGATTGACAACGACTGTCTCGCCCTCGCACGTAAGTGGTTCGCTCATACCATGAGCCTCGATCTTAACTTTTAACCGAACCCGAGTGCTCCTTCGGGATTCACGAGCGCCTAGCGTTGAGGTCATATGCCACCCGCTTTTTGCTTCGTTGATTGACAGCAACGCTACATCGCTCGATTGGTGATTTCAAGATCTCATGGAAGGCGTTTACACTCAAAAAAAAAGCGTGCAGAGGGTCGGCTTTATGGCAACTCCTGGCAAAAGGCGCAGACTCGCTGGGTAGCCTCGAGTCCGACCAGTTCTATGTGTGGCGCCAGATGGTCTCTCCGCACCGGTTCTTCGCGCATCAGGTCTGTGCTCAAGTACTTCTTGTTGTCATCGGCGAAGACCGTGACTACGACGGCATCAGACCCAAGCTTTTCCTGTACCATCAGGGCCCCCAAGAAATTGCAGCCAGAGGAAATGCCTACTGCAAGCCCCAGACCGGACGCGAGTTTCTGGGCCATGATGATCGAGTCACCGTCTGAGACTTGAATGACTTCGTCCAGCTTCGACAGATCCACGATCGCTGGAATGAATTCATCGGAGATTCCCTGGATCCGGTGCTTGCCGACTCTGTGACCAGTGGAGAGTGTCGGCGATTCCGCCGGCTCTACAGGGTGCACTCTGATTTTTGGATTCCGGCTGCGGAGGAACTGGCCGACTCCCATTACCGTCCCTCCAGTACCCACGCCGGCGACAAACGCATCCGGCCTAAGGCCCGCACTATGCAGTTGCTCCCAAATCTCCGGCCCGGTCGTGGTCTCATGTGCCTTGATGTTGGCATCGTTGGAGAACTGACGCGGAAGAAACACGTCACCCCTACGAGAAGCGAACTCCTCTGACATGCGAATGCTTCCTAGAAAGCCACCCTGTTCCTTGCTGACGGGAACGATCGCAGCGCCATAGCTTCGAATCAGATCCTTGCGCTCGCGGCTCATCCAGTCCGGCATGAAGATGGTGACCGGATGACCGAGGGCTCTGCCCAGGGCCGCAAACGAGATGCCGGTATTTCCGCTCGTGGCCTCAGCGATGGTGTCGCCTGCATGAAGCTCTCCACTTGCGCAAGCCTTCTTTAGAATGTGAAGGGCCATGCGATCTTTGATGCTGCCCGTCAGGTTCATCTGCTCGCATTTTGCGTAGATGGTCTTTTCCTGGCCTCCGACTTTGAAGTGGACCCCCAACAATGGGGTATTGCCAACCAGGCGCCCGAGGGCACGAACGTGCTGCCTTATTTGTTCGTCTACGCTCTGTTCCATTGAGGCGTCATTCAGTGCGCCACGTAATGTAGTTGTTCGCAAAGCTGGAGGCGCTCGGATTTCACCGCGTCGAAACTATCGCCTTTCAAATCAAACAGCAACGGTTCTGCTCACAAGAGTGCGAGCCTCTGCCGTCTGCTCCTCGTGCATGTGCGAACTCGTCTCATCCAGAAACAACTGGTCATCTTTGTGCATCGTGAGTGTGTTCTTTTGTTTTGAGTTGGTTGGGCTAGCCTTTTCCGTGTCTCGCAGAAGTGGGCGGGACGTGTGGGCACCTCGCAAACTACACTGAACCCTTTTTGAGGAATATCAGGAAATCATCGACATTTCGAGTGAGCCCGGGAAATGTAGCGACTGTGGATCCCTCAGGCCCCACAATAGCGTATAGCGGAAGCGCGACTGTTCCGAACTTCTCCTGCTGCATCTTCTGCTGCTTCTCGTAGATCACGCCATCGCCATCCGTGTAAAGCCGAACGGTGACGAACTGCGACAGCAATCGATTCACCTCGGGCTTGGGGAACATGTTGGCTTCCATCCAACGGCAATTGGTGCAGGTGTAGCCGGTAAAATCAATGAACACAAGTTTGTGCTGCTGGCGCGCCTCGGCAAGCGCACCGTCATAGTCGTTCAGCATCCACATGACATCGCTTGCCGAGGAGGCTCCGCCTACTTTCTTTGCGCCGAGTTCGGCCGACGAGGGCGGCAAGAACGAGTCCAATTCTCCAAGCCGTTTGCCGAAAAGGCCCGGCACCAGTGCAATGCTGATGGCTAAGAACAACAGCCCCGTGGTCAGGCGTAGCGCGCTGATGTGCTCCACCTTCGAATCGTCTGGGAAGCGAATGAGGCCGAAGATGTATAGAGCCGCAGCAGCGCCGCAAGCCATCCAGATCGCAAGCACGCTTTGGCGCGTAAAGATGCCCCAGTGCCAAATGAGGTCGGCGTTGGAGAGAAACTTCATGGCGGCGGCGATCTCCAGAAAGCCCATCAGCACCTTCACTGAGACCATCCAGCCACCTGCCTTGGGCAGCCGAGACAGCAACTGCGGAGCCAGTGCAAGGATGAAAAATGGAATCGCAAACACCGTCGAGAATACCAACATGCCCAGCAGCGGCCAGCGCCAATTGCCTTGCGCAGTCATTACCAGCAAGGTACCGACAAAGGGCGCTGTGCACGTGAACGATGTCAGCGTGAACGTAAATCCCATCAAGAGTGCGCCGAACAGGCTGCTCCCCTGTCGCGTTCGGGTGATCGCGGTCAACTTGTCCAAGATGCCTGCCGGCACCTGGATGAAATACGCGCCAAAAAGGGAGAGAGCGAAACCCAGAAAGATGGCCGTGATGAGAAGATTCACCCAGGGATTCGCTGCCAGTTGATTCACGCCGCCCGCACCGAACATCGCCGCAAGTAACAATCCAAGTGCGGTAAAGGTGAGGATGATTCCAATTGCATAGATCAGCGCGGTAGTGACTGCCGACCGGCGGTTCTGGCCCGCGTGAATCGTGAAATACGAAACCGTGATCGGCACCATAGGGAAAACACAGGGAGTCAGCAGCGACAATGCGCCCATCCCCATGGCAAGCCATAGGAATTGGTAGAAGGAAGGAGCGGCAATTTCAGTTGCAATCATGGCCCACTCGAAGCGGCTACCCGGAAGGCTAGCGGAACCTCGACCGTGCTTGGCGGAAGGCAGATCGTGTCATTGCAGGTTTGAAAGCGTACCTTGATGACGATCTTTCCGGCCCCGGGCATGGCCGTCGGTGTGACCTCCAGAGGTACTTTGAACGCCGCCGAGTGCTCATAGAACGCTGTCTTCATGTCGAAGTTTGGATCGTAGGCTTCGCGAGGGAGCGGACCAAGAATTGTCCCCGCCACGCTCAGAAACTGCCCATCCGGAACACCAATGATCGTCGGACTCGGTCCTCCGGGCAGTTGGGAGATTGAATAGACGTGCCAGCCACTTTTGATGGTCGCCTTAAGCTGTGCGGTGATCTTCTCGCCGCTCCGCAGCGGGGTCGCGGAATTCAGACTCCCTTTCCAGGTTACGATCTGACTTGCGGTTTGCGCGCTCGCCACAGCCGAGAGCGTCAATAGAAATGTGACGCAAGCTAGCTCCCGAAGAGTAACTAGGCGCCATTTGGAGCACCAGCCCGAAATGCCAGCAGGCCTAGTCATGTCTCGAACCAACCGGGGAAGTCGCAGGGTGATCGCCGGCGGGCTTCGATTCCTTTTCTGCTTGCTTTGCCCGCAGCAGGGCCTCGACTTGAAGTTCTAAAGTACGCTGCGATTCGGGGCTGCTGATGGGATGCAGAGGACCAAAGTAGATGCGGCCATTCGCTCCGATCAGAAAATTGGTCGGTTCTCCGCGGACCTTGTAAACAGTTTCTGCAAAGTCCTCGCTGCCCTTGAGCGGAATAAATCCCAGCTTGAACCCCTTCAGCAACGGCAACACCAGTTCGTCCTGCGTGGGGAGAACATTGACCGCCACGATGTCAAAGCCCTGATCCTTGTACTTGTCGAGCACCGCCTGGATGTAGGGAAACTCACCCCGACACGGGCCGCAGAGGGGATACCAGAAGTTCAGCAAGATAACCCGGCCGCGGAAATCGTCCAGCGACATCGGCTTATCGCTCGTGTAACTGGGAAGTGAGAAGGGTTCGGCAGGGCTGGAATTCTTTACCTGCAGGTCCCAAACGTCGCCGTCAACCTGCTCGACGTTTTTTCCCAGCTCTTTCCCGTAGCTAACGAGCTCTGTATGGATTTCATCATTCGGCGCAGTCGCGTAGGCCTGCAGAAGAGCGTCATAAGCCTGCTTTGGCTGCTTGTTTGCATTGAGTGCGCGAGCACGCGTGAGAACGAGCAGATGATGCTCTCGGTCGTACCACTTCGGCAGCTTCACTTTTTCGAGGGCCTTCAGCGCCTTGCCGGCCTTGTCGCGTTTGAGGAATCTATCGGCATCGCCGATCGCCTTGGCATAGGTTGCGAACGACTTCCATGAATCATCCGGATATTTCTTAATCAGCCCCTTCGCCAGAGCGTACGCTTTGGCAGGGTCCGATTTCAT
This sequence comes from Terriglobales bacterium, assembly GCA_035623335.1. Classification (GTDB taxonomy): domain Bacteria; phylum Acidobacteriota; class Terriglobia; order Terriglobales; family Acidobacteriaceae; genus JAFAGX01. The sequence continues at coordinate 4,992 of DASPTQ010000153.1, read as the reverse complement.
ATAAATGTCGAAAAGCATCGCCAGTCCCCCGCCCTTCCAGTCCTGAGCGGCCGGCGCTTGGTCATCCCGAAGCATTTCAAGATAGTGGAGTTTCTCGCTTTCCGTCGGCGTAGACTCCGCCAGCCAGAACAGCGCCTGAGCGGCGCGTTCGCTATCGGGGAAACGATTTACGACTTCCAGGGAAAGCCGGGTGAACTCCTTTGGGTCGGAATGATGAAAAGCGTAGGCGTAGTCGAAGAGATACTTGGGATCGTTCGGCGCAGCGTCGACCGCCCTGTGCAGATTCTCCCGCATCCCGTCCAAGTCTCCCTGAATTTCATCCATCAGGGAGAGAGACTGATACCCGGGAGCGAACTTCGGGTTGATCTTCAGAGACGCTTCAAAGTAGCGGATCGCCGCTTTGGGATCGTCATACATGTTGAGGTCGCCGAGCGCCCACTGGTATCCAGCCTGCGCAGGATGCTCTTCCGCTAACTTGCCGTACTCGGCTTTCAGGCGTTGCGAATTCTCTTCGCGCTGTTTCTTGAATTCCGCTCTCTGTTCAGGGGTGGCCTTTCCAGAGAAAACCGCATCACGCACTTCTTTGTTGGTCGCCACGTCCCCGCTCGTGAAAATGTAGTATTCGTGAGCATCCGTATAGTCGGGATCGAGTTCGATGGCGCGGCGGTAGTGGTCTACCGCAGTCTTGAAGTCTCCCTTCTTTCGGGCCGTTTCGGCCTTGTCGAACTCCGCCTTCGCTTCGCTCGTGCCTTGTGCTGAACCTTGCTCCTGGCAAACGGCCGGCCCAAGGAGGACCAACATCGCCACCAACGTCAAACCCCACCTCATAACCATTCCTCCAATCATCCGAGTCATTTGCTGTTGTCTCCCAGAACGTCGTATTAGAACTCGAGCTTCAGTCCGAACTGCCAGGAGCGCGGTGCCCCAATCTGGTAGATGGGGTTCAGGCCACCTCCGATGAAACTACCGAGGCCGTTCGCGAGACTCGACTGAGAGATCCCGAACTCAGGAAACGTGTAGGGCCAGAAGCCGTACGGGTCCGCAAAATTCGGGTGGTTAAAGATGTTAAAAGCTTCGGCTCGGAATTGCAGATGCAACTTCTCAGACAGCTTGAACACACGGTGGATGGCAAAGTTATTCTGCCAGGCGCCGAATCCGCGTAGCGTGTTTCTTCCCAGATCGCCCTCGATGCCGACGGGAGGGTCCGTAAAGGCAGCCGGGTTGAATGCCTTTCCGCCGGGATACTGGCTTCCATACAGGTAGAAAGGCTGACCCGGTACAACATTGGGTCGTGCGGTGAAGGGGTACGGTCCAACCTGGTAAGAGTCGAAGAACGAGCCTAGGTCCACCGGGAACGCAGTCCGGAAGACGAGCAGGTCGTCGACCGACCAGTTTGCGCCGAGCGCATGCAGGATTCCGCGTCCGGAGGGAATCGGTATCGAGTAAGTCAGAGCGCCGCTCAGCGAGTGGCGTACATCCATTGCTGCGTTGGCGCGGTCGATTGACGGCGTTCCAAGCACCACCGGCGAATATGAAAACTGGTCATCGGAGGCGTTGTCAATCGCGTGCGAGTAGGTGTACTGTGCGAGCGCCTGCAAGCCGCGCGAGAGCTGGCGCTGGAATTTGACCTGAAGTGCCTGGTAATCAGAGGCTCCGGTATTCGTAGTGACGCTAATGTAGCCGAAGGTGGGGTTTGGGAAAGCCAGTTGGTAGTTGCGGAGCAGATTTCTTCCCAGAGTACCCAGGTACGTCGCGGACAGCGTCTGCGCCTTCCCCAGCGACTGCTCTATGGCCACGTTCCATTGATAGGCACGTGGAAGAGCGAGATTCGGGATAGCGACGAAGATTTCCCCCGGATTGGCTGGGTTATACACCGGGGGGGGCTGTGCCGGCGCTAAAGGAAAGTTAACGTTGGAGAAGGAGCTCGACGCCCGGAAAGGATCACCGAGCGTGTACTCCCCCAAGCCTCCTGAGCCGATGTCGTAGAAGGTGCCGATGCCGCCGCGGAGGACGGTCTCTCCCCCCGGGTGCCCGAACAACTGGAAGGCGACGCCTACTCTCGGCGCGAAGTTGGTGTAGGTCGTCGCATAGAACGGTGTGCCGCGCTGCGCCAGGGTCATGGTGGTGGGGTCGCTAAGCCCTTGAACCACCAGCGGGTCGTTTGCGAGGTTGTTTCCGTGCGGCGCCGGATTGATGTCCCACCTCAGGCCATATGTGAGTGTAAGGCGGTTACTGACTTTCCAGGTGTCTTGTCCGTAGAGCGAGAAATTCTGTGCCCGAACGGAGACACCGTTGAAGACTGAAATGTACACCGACTGAGCCTGACCGATCAGCACCCCATCTGGGCCATTCATGCCATTGAAAAACACCTGCTGGAAGTAGGGCAGCACACCTTGGAACGGTGCCAGGTGGCGAAAGTCTACGCCGAACTTCAACACGTGTTGCCCCTTTGCCAAGGACACGTTGTCGACGAAGTTCAGTTGCCTCTGTTCGCTGGCTCCCTGCGGCCCATACTGATAACCACTGGCGTCATTCAGGAAGAAATAGAAACTGGCAGTGTTCGGGTCGACTCCCGGCGCAATCACACTCTTGAGAGCATCAGGGGTGAGGGGCACCGCGCCGCCTAAGGTGGTCAAAAGACTCGTTCCCAGCGATTTCAGATTGCTGTAGTTCGCCCGGAACTCATTGGCGATGTGGTTGGTGATCCCAGCATCCAGGCCTAGCGTCGCCGTGTGGGTGGTCACCGAAACCTGGTAAAGATTATTCGGTAAGTAACCCGTACTGCCGGTGGACCCGGCCTCGGCACCAGAGCTCGGGGAGTATGCGTAGCGCCCGAAGAGCCTGAGCTTGGAGCCGAGGGAATGATCCACTCTGATGCTGTAAGCGTTCATGGTGGCAGGATCAGAGACGCTGGCGTTGAAGCCTGCAAGATTGTCGGCGATCTCGGGCGCATTCGGTTTTGGATACACGTTCAGGAATGGCTGCAGGGCTGTTGGGGCCGCGCTGCGGCCGGCAGCGTCCGGAACCGTAGCCTGCAGGGTCTTGGGTTCTCGCAGGCGCACGCCTTCATAGGAGAAGAAGAAGAAGGTTCGATCCTTGACGATGGAGCCGCCTAACACACCGCCAAAATCATTATTCTTCTCCGGGGCCTTGGGGAGATTATCATGATTCGCAAACCAGTCGTTGGCGTCGAACACATCGTTGCGAAAATACTCGAATGCGGTGCCATGCCAGGCGTTGGCTCCGGACCGTGTTGTAATGGACACCTGCGCTCCCGGCGTGCGGCCGAATTCAGGAGCAAACGAGGAGGTCTGAACGCGGAACTCCTGCATGGCATCAACTGACACCAGTCCACTGGTGCTGCCCGCCGCGTTCCAGCCTGCAACAGAGCCCGCCGCGGCCTCGGGGAGTCCGTTTCCGACCATGTCAGTGCCGAGGTTGGCAGCCACGCCGTCGATGGTGAAGTAATTGGCGTCGTTGCGCATCCCGTTGACGCTGAACTGGCCTTGCTGGCTCGTCGCGCCTCCTTCGGTTAGCTGCACACCTGGCGTCAACAACAGCAGCGACTGTAGGCTCCTGCCGTTGAGAGGAATCTCCGCCAGGAACTGCCGGTCTATCACTGTGCTGACCGCGGCCGACTCAGTGTTGATCTTGGCTTCATCCGCCACTACAGTGATCGACGACTGGACCGGGCCAAGCTGCAACTGGAAATTCCGGCTCAGCATGTCTTGCACGTTGAGCACTAGGCCGGTGACGTCAATCCTTCGGAAGCCTTCCTTGGTGATGCCGAGACGGTAGCGGCCCGGCCTTAGAGCAACGGCCACGTACACACCTACCTCGTTGGTGGTCTGGTGCACGCTAACGTCGGTATCAATATTGATGATCTGCACGTCTACACCCGGCACGACTCTGCCGTGGGGATCGGTAATCTGACCCGACAGGGTGGCGGTTTCGGTCTGGGCGAGGACAGAGGGCACCAGCAGGCACGTGCTGAGAATGAAGAAGAACAGGAAGAGAACGATCCGGCGCAGAGTCATAAGAGAGCTCCCCGGCGATTGTTTTGCTTCCACTCTGGTGAAGTAGTGCCTCGGCGAGAGCGTATTTGTGCCAACGACGGGAAAAAAGATTGATGGGCTGGCTCGTGGGACGTCGAGCCGAGTCGCGATCAGGGATGGTTAGCTTGCGCCCCAAGATAGGCGTACAACAGCTTGTGTCCTAAAGGCCTGTCTCCTCCGGGGCCAGATTCGACAGTCACAAAAACAGATTCGACCGACTTGAGCAAATCCGGGTTGCCCACGCGCAAAACCCAGCGTTTCTGCGCCTGGTCGTCAATGTGAAAGATCCCCAGATTCTTGACAGTATCGCCATTGGCTTCGTTCTGTCCCCACGCATGGAACGATACTTTGGACGCCGATCCCTTTTGCGAAAGGTCAAATGCGTAGAATATGAGCGCCTTTTCTTCGACGTAGAAGACTCTCCCGAACGACTTCTTTGACTTTCCATGTGCGTCGAGATCGGCCACGTCAATAATATGGAGATTGCGGGCGCCCATAAGCTCGCGGACATCACTGGCTGCAGCGGTCAACTGCCGCTCGCGCTCCACCGCCGCTTTCTGATACTCCACTTCTTCCGACAGTTCTTTGATGCGGTACTGCTGGGCTACTACGTCCGCCGTGAGCTGATCGTTATCCTTGGTGACATTTTCCAGTTGTGTCCGGGTCTGGCCGAATTGCAGTTGATCCTGCTGATTCTTGCTTTCGAGCTGCGCCGCCTGATCTTTCCATTGATCTGAGGTTTCGAGAAGCTGCTGGTATTGCGCCCGTGTTCGGGCCAGTTCCTGCCGCAGCCTATTCAACCGTTTTTCGGCATCAATGTTTAGTTGCTGAAGCCGTGTCACGGTGAGGTCAGTCGATTCGGCATCGCGCCGGCTGGGCACTGCAGGTGCCGGAGCAGGCGTGGGCGGCATCTGAATCTGTAGCTTCGAGACTTCCG
>DASPTQ010000152.1:0-3014 GCA_035623335.1 Terriglobales bacterium | reverse complement strand
CTCATTGCAGCACGGGCAAGCGCGGATACTTGGGAAATCTCGCATCGCTGGCCGAGCGCTGGCACAGGAAGAAAGTCGACCCGCGATCGGATTCCATTCGCCGCATGAAGTGGCAATCGGCGCACAGGCCGATGCGTGCCTTCGGAGATTCGTTCGCACTCATCGTTGTGAGTAACAGAATAGGTCAATACGCAGTAGCGCGCGATCAGGGCCGCCGTCCGCTTCCCGCCAATCGGCCCTCCGTTCCGGGGAGATTCGAGGAAGCGGAGACCATCACGCCCTGAAAAATTAACAAAGAATTTACCGTTTCTTCGACCCGTTTTCTTGAAGATTCGCGATTAGGTCTGCTATAAGGGCACCTTCACACCTCAGGAGGATGCTGCCATGACGTCGTCCACCCCCCTTGGTTCGTCATTTGTGGTGAAGATTTCCCGCGTTGTGTTGACGGTTACCGCAGTGCTGAGTGTGGTTTCGATGTCTCAACGCGCGCTCAGTCAGCAGACGCTCGGCGGGATCAACGGCACCATCACTGACGCCAGCGGCGCTGTCGTACAGGCAGCCAGCGTGAAAGCTCGCAACGTTGCCACGAACCTCGAGGTGAACGCAACTACCAAGAACGACGGCTCATTCAGCATCGCCGACCTGCCGATCGGAACCTATGAACTGACCTTGACCAAAGACGGATTTCAGACCGCCAACTACCCCATCATCCTCGTGCAGGGCAACCGGACGACGACGGTGAATGCGCAGCTCAAGCCGGGAGCTGTTTCCTCGACGGTAACGGTCGAGGCCACGCCGCTGCTGAATGAAACGGACACCACGAACGGCTATACGCTGGGCGCGCAGCAGATCGAGGCCGTCCCGCTGGGAACGGGAAGCTTTACGCAGCTTGCGATCCTGGCTCCCGGCGTTAGCGCGGATTTTCTTTCTGGCGCGGGGTCGAACGAAGGCTTAGGCAATCAGGGGATCGTCGCCAATGGCCAGCGTGATACGAGCAACCTGTTTACTTTCAACGGAGTAAACGCGAACAATCTGTTTAACGGAAACTCGACCAGCAACATCGGAGACAGCCGGTTCACTTTGAACACAGGCGAAAGCTTTGGAGTTGGCGGTCAAGTACAGACAAACAGCTCCGTGTTCGACGCCATTGGCCAGGCTTTGCCGACGCCTCCGGTCGAAACCATTGAAGAGGTTCACGTCAGTACTTCGATGTATGACGCTTCGATGGGTCAGGCGAGTGGAGCTCATATCGAAACAACCACCAAATCCGGCACGAACGGTTTGCACGGCCAGGTTTACGAGTACTATCAAAGCAATAAGTTCGACGCCGCCCCGACCTTCCTAGCGGTGAATCCCTTCTTCTCCGGCGCTCCTCCTTTGCACCGCAACGTATTCGGAGGAACCCTGGGGGGGCCAATCAAGAAAGACAAGGCGTTTTTCTTTGGCTCGTACCAGGGACAGCGGATTAGTGATGCTCTCAGTGGCGCGTTCAGCGGCGTGCCTACGCTTCAAGGCCTGACCGACAGCAACCGGGATGCTACAGACCTAATCAATCTGGCCAATACAGACGATGGCTGTGGTCAGAGCAAGCATCCCGCATGCATAAGCTCTGTAGATCCCGTTTCTCTGGCGATCATGCAGGCAAAAGCTGGCGGGCAGTTCATCATTCCTTCATCCAACGCGGCCAATCCGGAGAGCGGGACTCAGGAGTTCAATTCTTTCGTCAAGGGTGCGTCCAGTCGGTTCGACGCCGATCAGGTCAATGGCAATGTCGATTACAACTTCAGTGAGAAGGACCGGTTGGCAGCCAAGTACTATTTTCAGAACGATCCAACGAGTATCCCTTTCGCGGTAAGTCAGGTGGTGGGGTTCCCACAGACGATGCACGCGGGAAGTCAGCTGTTTTCACTGGACAACACCACCGTGTTCAACCCCAACACGACGTGGGAGAATCGCTACGGCTTCATCCGTGAAATTGCTAACGCGACTACCAGTCAGTCCCTCACGCCCACGGGTGTGGGTCTCAACCTCCTCGGCAGTCCCTTCTTCCCAGGCATCACCATCCACAATGCGGATGCTGGAGCTAGCGTTGCGGGTGCACAAACTGTAGGGTTCAAGTCCGGGCACGAAATGAAGATTGGCCCTTCCACTAACTTCGCCAATGCCGGGATTTTTCAGAATGAGCATGAAGGTTCATCTACTTACCACTGGGTACATGGCCGCCACTCGGTGGCTTTTGGCGGCATCTTCGATTACATGCAGCTCAACGTGGCCAACCGCGAGAATCAAGTTGCCACATTCAACTTCAACAACTTCGCAGATTTTCTACAGGGAACGCTGGGCCAGGACCACAGCACTGGCCAGTTCCTTAACGGTGAAACGAACCGTCATTTCCGTTCCCGCTCAGCCGGTCTGTTCGTCCAGGATGGCTGGAAAGTCCGATCCAATCTGACGGTTACAGGGGGGCTGCGCTGGGATTGGGACGGTCCCCTTTATGAAACCAACGGGTTACTCACTAACTTCTACCCGTCGGATTACGCTTTCACCGGCCCCTGCCCTGCGACTGGGACCCTGCCTGCGGGCTGCGATACTTTCGCTACCCTTTCCAACGGCGAACCGGGCATAGGGCTTGTCGTCGCTGGAAACAACAAGGCATTTGGCTTTAAAGGGGTAAACAACTCAACGATCACCGGTCGCCAGTGGATGTTTGCCCCGCGCCTGGGTTTCGCCTGGAGCCCTTCGTCGCTAAGGAACCTTGTGGTACGCGGCGGGTTCGGGATGTTCGCTGATCGTGGGGAGTACTTCACGGAGCTCTCGGCCAGCGCCGGCTTGGGGATCAGCGGACCTTTCAGCGTGACGACGCAGGAGCCGTTCACGGTTCCCGTTGATTCTTCTTGCGTACAAACGACGGGTTGCCTCACCGCCGGCCCGTTTGCTCCTTTCTTGCCCCCTCCCAACAATCTCCTTGGAGTCGCAACCTTGGTCCACAATATGTCGGATTTGAGCGGCTGCCT
>DASPTQ010000151.1:0-2894 GCA_035623335.1 Terriglobales bacterium | reverse complement strand
CCCAGATTGATTCCATTGCCGTGCTGCCCTTCACCAATGTGGGGGGAGATGTCAATACCGACTATCTCAGCGACGGAATCACCGAATCCCTGATCGGAAGTCTTGCCCATGTCCCAGACTTGAAGGTGAAGTCGCGCAACTCCGTCTTCCACTACAAAGGCAAAGATGTTGATATGCAGAAGATCGGCAACGAGCTGGGCGTTTCGGCGCTGGTGAGCGGGCGCGTGGTGCCGCGAGGGGACAACATCGAAGTGAGTGCCGAACTTACAGATGTCCGGGACAACACCGAAATCTGGGGGCAGCACTACAGCGGCAAGAGCACAGAGATTATTTCGCTCGAACAGCAGATTGCGGGCGACCTTGCGGAAAAGCTGCGTTCCAACCTAGGCACTTCAGAAAAGCAGCTTGTCGCCAAGCAGGGCACACAAAATCCCGAAGCCTATGAGTTGTATTTGAAGGGGCGATACTCGTGGAATAAACGAACGCCTTCCGACCTTGCTACTGCAATCTCCTATTTCGATCAAGCCATCGCCAAAGACCCCGGCTACGCCATGGCATATTCGGGTCTGGCTGATGCCTATGGCGTATTGCCTACCTATGGCGGCAGGGCAAGCGAAAACTACCCGAAGTCCAATGCCGCCGCCCGCAAGGCGATGGAACTGGACGCGACCTTAGCCCGTCCACATGCAGTGCTAGGTAGCAACGAGATCGAGTACGACTGGGATTTTGCAGGAGGAGAGGCTGAGTTCAAGAAGGCTTTGGAACTCGATCCCAACGACGCTACGGCGCACCAGTGGTACGGATGGGACCTTGGTCTCATCGGCGGCAGGGAGCAGGAAGCCCTCGCGGAAATCAATCGTGCACATCAGCTCGACCCCGCGTCACTGGTCATCAGTAAGACTGTCGGAGACATTCATCTGATGGCGCGTCGGTACGACGAGGCCATTGCTGTGTGCAAGAAGCTGGCAGGGGAGAACCCGACATACGTCGATGCGCACTCTTGTTTAGCCAACGCCTACCTAGGGAAACGCATGTACCCGCAGGTAATTGAAGAATACAAAACGGTTATAAGGCTTTCCCATGACAATCGTGCAGAGTTCGAATCTGCTCTGGTACAGGGATATCGTTCTGGGGGTTGGAAGGGCGCTCTGACTAAGGGTCTCGAATTCGCGCAAGCGCGGCGTAAGACTCAGCCCTCGTCAGAGTTTGGGTCTGCCTACAATATTGCTGGGTTCTATGCCGAGTTGGGAGAGAAAGATCAAGCCTTCCAGTGGCTCAACACGGCTTATCAGGAACACGACAGTCAGCTTCTTTGGTTGAATACTGACCTCTCACTCGATTCCATACGCTCCGACCCACAATTTGCTGAGTTGGTGCGGAAGGTGGGGTTGCCGCAGTGAGTAGCAGGAACAAGGTCTAGGAGGTATACCTCCAATGCGATTCGTCCTCGCAACTCTCGCCCTCGGAATGCTGCCCAGTCTCGCCGCGTTTGCACAGGATGCTTCTACTTCGAAAGTCGACCAACTCTTCTCCGTTTACAACAGACCGGGATCACCGGGGTGCTCACTTGGAGTAATTCGCGACGGGGAATTCGTTCACCGGAAAGGCTACGGCTTGGCAAGCCTTGAACTTGGGGTTCCGCTCTCGCCGCAGTCTGTGTCTTATATGGGTTCGGTGTCGAAACAATTCACGGCTGCGGCGATACTACTCGCCGCAGAGCAGGGTTATCTTTCTCTCGACGATGACGTGCGCAAATACATACCAGAGCTTCCCGACTATGGTCACGTCATCACCCTGCGGCAGATGATTCACCAGACCAGCGGGTTCCGGGACTTCTTTACGCTCCTCTCTCTTGCAGGTCACGACGTAGCGAACTTCAATTCACCCGACGAGATTTTCAAAATTGTGGTTCGTCAACGAGGGCTGAACAACATCCCCGGAGACGAGTGGATTTACAGCAACACGAACTATTTTCTGCTCGGTATGGTTGTAAAACGGGTGACCAAGAAATCGCTCGCCGAGTTCTCTGCCGAGAACATTTTCAAACCTCTCGGTATGTCTCACACCCTTTTCTATGACGACCACACCCTCGTGGTGCCGGGTCGCGTTTCCGCCTACGACTCAGGAGCTCACGATACCTTTCGCGTGGATTGGTCTACAACGTATGAAGTCGTGGGAAATGGCGGTCTGATGAGCACCGTCGACGACCTGCTTCTCTGGGACAGGAATTTCTACGCGAACCGGCTCGGCAAAGCAGCGCTAGTACAGGAATTGCAGACGCCCGGTGTGCTGAACAATGGCACCAAGATCAGCTATGCGATGGGACTCTTCTTGGGAAACTATCGGGGCTTGCCAATCGTGGATCACACTGGAGGACTGTTTGGATACTGGACTGAGCTTCTGCGCTTCCCGGAGCAGAAATTCACCGTGATCTGCCTTTGCAACGCTGGCAGTGCCGTGCCTGACGATCTGCCACGATGGGTAGCCGACATCTATTTGGCAGACAAGTTGCAACCCGGAGGGAGCGCCATCAATTCTTCACGCAACGAGAAACTTCCCGATCCCGCCGCGTTCGCTGGGAAATACCTCGATCCTCGGACTCGCGTGATATATACGTTTACGGCATCAGACGGCAATTTGATGGCGTTTGGAGACGTGCTGAGGCGGGTTAGAACCAACCAGTTCTCTGTTGGAATGTACAGCATTAGGTTTGAATTCTCAAACGGCATCACACACGCGAAGATCGACATTAACGGCGACCCATTTTTTTCGGGTAGCCGGATCGAGGAAATTCATCTGAGCGAACCTGCGTTGGATTCTTATACGGGACAATTTCGGAGCACCGAACTGGATGCCGTTTATGGCTTGTCTCTGGAGAAGGACACCTTGACTCT
>DASPTQ010000150.1:0-2382 GCA_035623335.1 Terriglobales bacterium | reverse complement strand
GCAGATTTCCGTCCCGGAATTCGAGCAATTGATCAGTCACGAAGTTGTGCCCGGACACGTCACCACATTTGCCTATTTGCAGGACATGTACGTCCGCGGCCAGATGGGTTTCGAGGCGACGGTGTTGACCATGAACACACGTGCCGCCACACTTTTTGAGGGAATCGCAAACAACGCGATCCTGATCGCCCATGGGGTCACGGAGGTGGACCAGCTTCCCGATGAAGATTTGCAGATTGGTGTGCTGCTCGCGCTCTTGCAGGATGACGCCAAGAACGAAGCTTCGTATCTCACCTGGGGCGAGAACATGCCAAAAGAAGAAGTGGCTGCCATTCTGCGCCGGGACTACCTGGTCACTGAGGAGCGCGCCGACAAGCTCTCTGGCGCCTGGGGACGGCATCCCCTGCTCGGCCGCATGTACCTGCCTGCGTACCGTTCCGGAACTGAGAGAGTCGCACAACTGCGGCGCAAATATCGTCCCGGTGAAATCCTTCCCGTCCTTTATGGCTGCGCGGGATTGGTCGACTGCGAGACGGTGGAGACGGCATGCACACAGCCGGCTTATACCGGTCAGCCAGCATGAAGAACAGTTTGCGAAGTGCGGCAAATCAGCACGAACGAGGACTCTATGACCGTCGCATTGAATCATGAGACGACTGCTACCAGGCATCGAGATGGTGCCATTGTGCTCGACGGACATTCTTTGACCATTGAGGACGTCGTGGCCATCGCTCGCGACCGCCAGCGGGTGGACTTACACGCAGGTGCGATCAGCCGTATCAACCAGTGCCGTGGCCTTCTCGAACGCAAGATTCGCGCCCGCGAAATCATGTATGGCGTAAACACGGGAATTGGAGAACTTTCGGATGTGGTTCTCACTTCTGAGCAGGTCGAGAAGTACCAAAAGTACTTGCTCTACTCCCATGCCGCGGGTTGCGGCGAACCTGCCAGTGAAGAGAACGTGCGCGCCGCGATGCTCTCCCGGTTGAACACGCATTGCTGGGGCCATTCGGGCATACGACTCGAAATCGTTCGCACGCAAGTGGAGATGCTCAACCGAGGCGTGACGCCAGTGGTGTGCCAGAAGGGATCGGTTGGCGCTTGCGGCGACCTCTCACCCATGGCGCAGATGGCGATCACTCTCATGGGTGAGGGCGAGGTCTTCTATCAGGGCAGACGACTGCCGGCAAAGGAAGGCATGGCTGCAGCTGGAATTCCCACGATCGTTTTCCGCGAAAGGGACGGCCTAGCTGCCATCAACGGCTCGAACTTCATCAGCGGAATGGGATGTCTCGAGCTTTACGATGCGGAAACGTGGTTAAGAACCCAGGAAGTTGCTCTCGCCATGACGCTCGAGGCTTTGAATGCCAACATGCAAGCATACGATCCTCGTATCCATTCTGTACGCGGGTACCCCGGTGCACAGCAATGCGCCGAGAACATTCGCCGGCTGACCGAGGGGTCAGAACTCCTCAAATTGCCGGGCAAGAAAGTTCAGGATGCGTATTCATTGCGATCGAGCCCGCAAGTGATCGGCGCTGCTCGTGAGGCATTTAAATGGATTCGCTACATGCTTGAGATCGAACTCAATCACGCCGCAGACAATCCAACATTCTTTCCCGAGGAAGAACTTGTGCTGACCGGTGCCAACTTCCAGGGAACGCCGATGGCCTTTGCCTTGGAGCTGCTGGGCATGTCAGTGACCACGGTTGCAGCGCTTTCAGAGCGGAGATTGAACCGGCTGATGAACTCTCACCTGTCCATGGGGCTGCCTCCATTTCTGACCAAGGGCGCCGGAATGTTCTCCGGCCTGATGTTGACGCAATACACGGCTGGGGCGTTGGTCTGCGAGAATCGCGTGCTAAGCCATCCGGCGGCGACCGGGTCCATCCCTGCTGCCGCCGATCAGGAGGATTTCGTCTCGATGGGGATGACAACTGCGATCAAGACCAGACAGATCATCGAGAATGCGTGGCATGTGATCGCGATTGAGCTAATGGCGGCGGCGCAAGCCTTCGATTTCCGTTTCCCGGTTAGGCCCTCGCCCGCAACCCAGGCGGCTTATGAGCTCATTCGGAGCCAAGTGAAGAAATTGGACGAAGACCGGCCACTCTTCGACGACATCAACCGGCTTACGCGCACGACGAAAGAAGGGGCAATTCTACAGGCGGTGAACGGAGTCGTCGGTCACTTGAACTAGAAGCAATCTGAGAGCAGGATGCCGCTATAGTCGGGCGAGATTACCACATCGAGGAGTGCGCCACGCTCCGACTGTCCGCCGTGTTGACCGCCCGTGCATGTATCCTCCGACTTATCCTTGCGCCACGAAACAGCGTTGTAGAGGTGCGAACAATAGAGGAACAGCGAGGCCTGACTCACCGA
>DASPTQ010000149.1:0-8875 GCA_035623335.1 Terriglobales bacterium | reverse complement strand
GTGGCAGGTTTGCTTTCGCAGCCCCTGAGTCAGGGATGTCCACATCAAAGCCATTGTGAGGTCCGCCTGCGACAGAGACCCTAACGTGCCGCGCAATCGGCGTTCCAGGAGAAAGTTAAGAAATGATGATCGCTACCCGCTCAGCCTTAATCCCACTAGCGCTGTTCTTCGCGCTTAGTGGAGTTGCTTGCGCCGATGGTTCCTCAACCGACAGCGTCGCTGACTATGTTCACGCGGAAATGCTGCGGCAGCACGTACCCGGATTGTCTTTGCTGGTGGTGCGCGATGGAAAGGTCCGTCGGGCGGAGGGCTACGGCCTGGCCAACGTAGAACTACAGGCTCCAGTCAAGCCCGAGACCGTATTTCAGTCAGGGTCTGTGGGGAAACAATTCACCGCGACGGCAGTGATGATGCTGGTCGAGCAAGGGAAGATAGGCCTCGAGGACCCGGTCACGAAATACCTGAAGGGTGCTCCCGCAACCTGGCAGCAAGTGACGATTCGCGAACTGCTCAGCCACACCGCGGGATTCACCGATTATCCCAAGAACTTCGATTTCCGCAAAGATTACTCCGAATCCCAGATGCTCAAGGTTGTCGAAGGTATCCCTCTGGCATTCCCGCCCGGCACGAAGTGGCGCTACAGCAATCTGGGATATTTGACACTGGGCATCATCATTCATCAGGTCACAGGGGAGTTCTACGGCGATTTCCTGCAACAGAGAATCTTTCAACCGCTCGGGATGACGACCACAAGAATCATCAGCGAGGCCGACATCATTCCCAACCGCGCTGCGGGTTACCGGCTGGTAAAAGGAGAATTGAAGAACCAGGAGTGGGTCTCACCTGTGGTGAACACCACCGCCGACGGCTCGCTCTATTTCTCAATTTTGGACCTGGCCAAGTGGGATGCAGCTTTGTACACACAAGACCTTCTGAAGCGCTCCAGCCTCGATCAGATGTGGACCGTGGCCAAACTCAAAAATGGTCAGCCGAACCCGGATCATTATGGTTTCGGCTGGTTCATTGAGTCCAAGGACGGTCACCGCTTGATCAGTCATGACGGAGCGTGGCAGGGTTTCGAGACCAATATTTCCCGCTACGTGAATGACAAGCTGACGGTTGTTGTGCTGACCAACCTGGACGCCGCTGAGCCCGCGGCATTTGCCAACCACGTGGCGAAGATCTATCTGGATTCGAAATGACCAGCCCGTGGTCCAATCGTTTCGAACCTGACCCTGGGTCTACGAAGACCGTGTGATTTCGACTACCACTGCTCGCGTGCGCTTAATATCCAAGAACACTACTTCGCCAAGCGATTGTACTTCTTTAGGATGAGCTGCAGCTGTTCGTGCGGTAACGCTACCACGGTCCGACCGTCGATTCCGGTCATAGTCTTGGCGGCAATCATTGCATTGATGACGGCTTCTTCGGTGGCCTGAACCGTTGCCAGAAACAAAGGATTCATGCGGTCGTTCGGCAGCATGGTGATCTGGCGCACTCCTTTGAATCCGGCGGCTTTGGGATTGGCCGTAGAGAATGCGATGAAGATATCCCCGGATCCGTTCCCGGAGTAACTCCCATCCCGCGCCAGCCCGAGGGACACACGCCTTGCTAGTCGTTTGAGTTGGGTGGGAATCAGCGGCGCGTCGGTGGCCACCACCACAATGATCGAGCCTACATCGTCGTCCCAAACTGACTTACCTGCAATCTCGCGTCCGACAGGCACTCCGGCGACCCGCAATTGATCCCGTTGTCCGTAGTTGCATTGCACCAGGACACCCACGGTGTATCCTCCGTACTTCGAGTTGAGCAGGCGAGAAGAGGTTCCGATTCCCCCCTTGAATTCATTGCAGATCATGCCGGTTCCACCCCCAACATTGCCTTCCTCAACCGCTCCTCCCTGGGCGGTATCGAGAGCGTGGAACACATCTTCTGGCTTGACATGAAATCCGTTGATGTCGTTTAAGTAGCCGTCCCAGGTCTCCGCCACGACCGGCAGAGACCATGAATAGCCACTCTCATCCGGCCCACCGTGCTTCAAGCGCCACGCGATGACAGCATCACGGGCCGTGCCTACGCTGTGCGTGTTGGTGATCACCACCGGGCCTTCCAAGAAACCTGATTCTTCAATCCAGGTTGTGCCCGTCATCTCTCCGTTGCCGTTTTCGCTGAACCATGCGGCGAAGACTGGATTCCTTGCATCCTTGCCGCGAGGAAACACGGCCGTGACTCCGGTGCGAATCGGACCCACGCCGACTTTCAACGGCCCGTCACCCGAAATCAGAGTCGTGTGCCCGACTTCGACTCCGGCGACATCGGTAATGGCGTTGAAGGGTCCGGCGGTTCCGTCGAATGGTATTCCCAAATCGCGGGCGCGAACGTTGGTTTGAGAACGGCCGATTCCGGTTGCGCAGAAAACCAATACCACAACGCTACCCAGCGCTGTCCGTAAGAGACGAACCGTCGAATTTGTCATAATCCTTCCTCGGGAACCTATCGGGCGACATGCCAAGCAAAAACCGAGCGGCGCCGGATAGGCAGCTTGCTGCGCTCCCAACCTAGCCGAGTCACACACAATTGTCGACCGCAGCCATGCGAACCTGCTGAGAGAGTGCTTCGCGGCGAGGCCATCTTCGAACAGAAATGAGGGAACACAACCGATCTGCTTTTGTGGCTTGCACAGGGTAGAAGCTAGGCAACGACGCTCATAAAAACACGACGCTCATAAAAACCTTGACAGTTAGGGTGTTGTCAACCTAAGTTTTCACACATCGTAAAAGCGCGTAGACACCGCATATCGGGGGCGTTATGGGCAAGCTACGAAGAGGGATCCTCGCACTCGCGCTCGTCGCATCGTTCACTATCCTAGGCTGGAGCCAAACCGCAACCACTTCGTTGCGCGGCACCATTTCCGATCCACAGGGTGCGGTGGTTCAAGGAGCGGCTGCCACGCTTGCGAATCCGGCTACCGGGGTTTCGAGGACCAGCAAAACCGACGAGCACGGTTTTTACGAGTTCCTACAATTGCCTCCCGGCACTTATACGCTCACGATCACCAAGCCTGGGTTTGCCATTCTCAGGGCGGAAGACATGCATCTGGCGGTCGGCGTGCCTGCAACCTCCAACCTCACCTTGCGGGTGCAGGCAGAAACGAGCACGGTTGAGGTCACAAGTACAACCGCGCAGGTGAATACGGAAAATGCGACGCTCGGAAACGCCTTTGGCGCAGCTCAGATTGAATCGCTTCCCTTTGAAGGACGGGATCCAACGCAAATTCTCAGCCTGCAACCAGGGGTGACGTATGTCGGCACGAATGTGGATCAGAACCAAGACAGCCGGGGCGGATCGGTAAACGGAGCGCGCAGTGACCAGACTAATCTCACGGTAGACGGCATCGACGACAACGATCAGGTCAAAGGCTACGCTTTCCAGGGAGCGTTGCGCTCCACCTTGGATTCCTTGCAGGAATTCCGGGTGACGACGAGCAACGCAAATGCTGACGAGGGCCGTTCCTCGGGAGCGCAAGTCGATCTGATTACCAAGAGCGGCACGAACACCTTTCATGGTTCGGCTTACGAATATAACCGCACCAATGTTGGGGAAACCAACGACTGGTTCAACAAACAAGCTCAATTGAATTCCGGGCTCCCCAACCGCCCCGGCCAACTGATTCGAAATACCTTTGGGGCGACATTTGGCGGGCCGATACTCAGGGACCGGATTTTCTTTTTCCTAGCCTACGAGGGGCAGCGGACCAGGGAAAATGCGCAGACGACGCGGGAGGTACCCAGCAACAATCTTCGCCAAGGGATCATGAGTTACAACTGCGCCGGGTCGCCCGGGTGTCCTGCGAGCGGCATTCAAACCCTAAGTCCCGCGGACTTGAAAACTATGGATCCCAACTGTAGGGCGAAGGGAACCTGCCCTCTGGGGAACGGTCCCGATCCCGCCATCATGAGTCTTTTTCAACAGTATCCTTCTCCCAATAGCACCAACGTCGGAGACGGTCTTAATTTTGTGGGTTTTACCTTTCCCGCCCCCACTCCGGGCAGTCTCAACACCTACATCGCGAAGTTCGACTTCAACATCACGCAAAATCATCATGTATTCGTGCGCGGTGGAATGGTGGGAGACAACACCGGTATGGGTCCGCAGTTTCCCGGTCAGCCCCAGAGTCAAGTACAACTGAACAACAGCAAAGGTCTGATCGCCTCTTATACGGCAACCTTTCGTCCTACCCTGATCAACAATTTGCGCTTCGGTTATATCCGGCAGGGGGAAGGCGATATTGGGCAAATATCACAACCCTACATCCTTTTCGGCAATGGACCGGACGCGCTTTACGCCCTGACCAACACGACAAAGTCCAACGTGCCCGTCTACAACATTATCGATGATGTCTCCTGGGTGAAAGGCAAACACACATTGGGGTTCGGGGCCAACCTTCGCATCATCACCAACAACCGCAGCTCAGACAACAACTCCTTTTCCTATGGCAGAATTTACAATCTCTGGATTGCCCCGTACGGCTATATTGCAGGCTCGGGATTGAGCCTTGATCCTGCGGCATTCAATTTTCCAACTGTCAACGGCAACTTCGACACCAGTTACGATTATGCCGTCATGGCGCTGACGGGATTGGTCGACTCTTCCTACTCCAATTACAACATAACCAAGGAGGGAACGGCGCAGGCGGTGGGGACGCCAGCGCTTCGCCACTTCCGCTCCCACGAATTCGAAACCTATGTGCAAGACACTTGGCGAACCACTCCAACCTTAACGTTGACCTTCGGACTGCGCTACACCCTGCTGCAACCACCCTATGAAACCACGGGCACGCAAGTGGCCCCAAGCATTAGCCTCGAACAGTTCTTCCAGCAGCGCAGCGCCTCTATGCTGGCAGGTCAGACCTACAACCCGCTGATCCAGCTCGGACTTTCGGGACCGGCCAATAATGGGCCGCCCTATTGGAGCTGGGACTACGGCAACGTGGCGCCCCGGCTGGCCTTTGCCTGGTCGCCAAAAGCGGAGAGCGGTACCTGGCGACGGCTGCTCGGGGAACCGGGAAAGAGCTCTATCCGAGGTGGCTTTGGCATCTACTACGACCACTTCGGCGAAGGGGTGGTTGACGCCTTCGATCAGCAGGGCTCGTTCGGGCTTACTACCTCCATTCAGAATCCGGTAGGCCAATACAGCGTCGATACCTCGCCTCGGTTCACGGGTCTCTACAACGTCCCACCCCAGCTGATCTTTCCTCCCCCGACGGGACCGTTTCCCAAGACACCTCCCGTAGGTCTTCCCGAGGGTGCGACGATTTACTGGGGCCTCGACGACAAGATGAAAACCCCCTACTCTTATGTTTTCGACTTTTCGATCAGTCGCGAGCTTCCCAAGAGCCTGGTTCTCGAGCTAGCTTATATTGGGCGGCTGGGCCGACGCTTGCTACAAGAAGAAGATCTGGCCATGCCGCTGGATATCGTTGATCCGAAGTCAGGCATGGACTATTTCAAGGCCGCAACCCTGCTGACCAAAGCGTCCGATCAAAACGTCCCCATCCAGAACATAGCCAAGATCCCCTATTGGGAAGACGTTTTTCCCGGTGCAGCGGGTATACCCATCAACACGGCACTGGTCGGTTGCGCTCCTGGAATCTCCAACTTCACCGGGGCTCCTACCGCTACGCAGGCAATGTATAACCTTTACTCATGTTTCCCCAATCACAACTCCACCGCCGCTCTGATCGTGGCCGACGTGCCGGGGCAGGCCGCGCAACTGTTAGGGAATCTCACACCTGGCCCAGGCGGCTGCTACCCCTCCTGCGCGACCCTTCACGGGAAAGTGACGCCCTACGCATTTTTCAACCCGCAATTTACCTCGCTCTATGCCTGGCGAAGCAGTGGCAACAGTTCCTTTAACGGCTTGCAGGTCATGCTGCGACACGGGATGACGCACGGCCTGCAGTGGGATTTCAACTATACGTTTTCGAAGTCCATCGACGTAGGTTCGAATGCGGAACGCATTAATCAGTTCAACGCCTACTATCAGGCCGATCAGATCATCAACTCCTGGTCGCCCAACCAGCTCCGCGCCGTATCCGACTTTGACACCACTCACCAGTTCAATACCAACTGGGTGTATGCGTTGCCGTTTGGTCACGGGCAGCGTTTTGGAAGTTCTTCCGGTGGGTGGATGAACGCCTTGATTGGGGGATGGCAGTTCGCCGGGCTGGCACGCTGGACGAGCGGATTTCCCACTACAGTCGAAACTTTCACTTCCTTCCCTACGAACTGGGAACTGCCGTCAGCCGCAATTCTGATTGCTCCCAAGCCACAAACTGGGGTCTTCTTTGATGCGAGCGGCAACCCCAGCCTGTTCAAGGATCCGGCGGCGGCTCAAAGCGCGTTTCGCTTCTCCTATCCCGGCGAGTCGGGACAGCGTAACGAACTGCGCGGACCTGGCTACTTCGGAATCGACACTGCCGTGAGTAAGTCCTGGCGTATCGTCGAGTCGCAAACCCTGAAGTTTAGCTGGAATGTATACAACCTGACCAATTCCGTTCGTTTCGATGTCGCGCCCTTGCCGCAAACCACCGGGCAGTTGGAGGAGCCGGCCTCAAGCTTCGGTTTGTTCAGTAGCACTCTGACCAAATCCAGAGTCATGGAGTTTGCGCTGCGTTACACTTTCTAAGGATTCGCGCTCCTTATTGGCAGGGAAGGGAAGTCCCCAACGAGTCATGAAAGCTGCCGCAGGATCTGCGTTCGACGGTAACGGGAGGACATGGCGGAGACGACGCGCTTGGCGCCGGTCCAAGCTAGACTGGGTCGTGTTCGTCTCGCTCCTGGTTTTCCTAACGATTCCCGTCCCGTCACAATCAACGGTCGTCGATACGATCTTCACCGGCGAGTTTCTCACCCTCGATCCGTCGCATCCAAAGGCTGAAGCGATCGCCGTGTCCGGCGGACGAATTCTTGCGATTGGGTCTCGCTCCGAGGTTGAAGCAGGCGCAACCAAGAACACCCGCAGGATTAAAATCGACGGCTTTGCCCTTCCCGGCTTTGCCGACGCCCATATCCACGTGGCGGGTGTGGGTGAACAGCTGGAGAGGCTGGATCTCCGCGGTTTGACGCAAGCCGAGATTCTAGCGAAGGTCGCGCAGGCCGTTCGTTCCGCTCCGAGCGGTTCGTGGATTATGGGCGGAGGCTGGGATGAGGGTTTCTGGCACCCCTCGGTATTCCCCACGGCCAGTGAACTCGACGCCGTTAGCGGCGATCATCCGGTGGTTCTCAGCCGTATCGATGGGCATTCGACCTGGGTGAACTCGAAGGTGCTGGCTCTGGCCAAGATCACACGCGAAACCCCCGATCCTGATGGGGGACTGATCCGGCGGAATGCCGCCCACGAGCCGACGGGCATGCTGGTTGACCACGCGCAGAGATTAATCCGCGCCGTGATACCCGCCACCACTCCGGCGGAGGAAGAACGTCGGATCCGCATCGCGCTTCAGCAGTTCTCGAGGTGGGGACTGACCAGCGTGCACGACGCTGGGGTCGGCCTGGAGACGATTTCCATCTATAAGGATCTGCTCAAGCGGGGGGAGCTTTCCGTGAGGGTCTACGCGATGGCCAGCGGCGACACCGCGATGAGCCATTACCTCACGAGCGGACCCGAGCCAGACCTTGGCAACGGGATGTTAGCCGTCCGCAGCTTCAAGCTCTATCTCGACGGCGCGCTCGGATCGCGGGGAGCCGAAATGACCGACGCCTACACGGATGCGCCGCAGGAGCATGGTCTGGAATTAATGAAAGACGCGGATCTCGAACAAATCGTGCGAGCAGCGCGTCAGAAGGGATTCCAAGTCAACACCCATGCCATCGGGGACCGCGCGGTTCATCGCGCCCTTGATGCTTTCGAAAAAGGTGGCGTGACGCCGAACGAGCGTTTCCGGATCGAACATTCTTCCATCGTGACCAACGATGATCTGCCAAGGTTTGTTCACTTGGGCGTGGTCGCCTCGATTCAACCGGTGTTCGTGGGAGAGTACAGCCGGTGGGCGGAAGATCGCGTCGGCCCGTCCCGGGTACATTGGGTGCTTCGCACGCGCGATTTCCTCAACGCCGGCGTTTCCCTGGCAGCCGGATCGGATTTTCCCGCCTCAGATTCGGGAGAGCCGATCGCCACCCTGCATTGTCTGGTCAGCCGTCAAAGTGCCGCTGGGAAACCTGAGGGCGGCTGGTATAGCGATCAGGCGGTAGGTGTCGACCAGGCACTCCGGATGATGTCGGCAGGGCCGGCGTACGCGGCTTTTCAGGAGAAGGACCTCGGAACTCTGAGCGTCGGACGTTACGCCGATTTCACGGTGCTATCGGCGAATCCATATCAGGTGGCAAGCGAGAACCTGAGAACCATAACCATTCGTATGACGGTGGTGGCGGGACGGGTGACTTTCAACGCAGGCGACGATTCAACCACGACTCGCGCCTCAAGCGCCGGCCGGGGTTACTGAGCGTCGACTAAATCCGAGGCCGCGGAGCGATGCCTGCTGCGCATGTCGGCCTGCCACCAGGCTAATGACGGGGATTCGCCATCGGAGGTGAAGAGTCTCGAGAGTTGTGGCATGGCTGGGAACTGAACAGCCTGATCACCTTCCATACCGGCAACCCCTACATCCCGGTTGCCACTTCGAACACCAGCGGCAACGGGGAATACGCCGACCCGGCCGATGCCACCGGTGTCAGTCCGTATGCCGGAGTCTCTCACTCGATCGTGAACGGCTTGGTACAGTGGTTCAACCCGGCGGCCTTCGTAAATGCGCCGCAAGGTCAATACGGTACCCTTCGCCGGGGCAATATTTCAATCCCGGATACGGCGATATCGA
>DASPTQ010000148.1:0-37794 GCA_035623335.1 Terriglobales bacterium | reverse complement strand
CGGCGGAACTGCGGCCCGATGTAGTAAAGCTTGTTGAGGCCGCGTTCCCAGAGCTTGTGCTCAATGTAGGCACGTACGACGCCGGCCGTGTTCTCGGGGCGAAGGGTGAGCGACTGGGCCTGCTCGCCTTCTCGTCGGGTGCGATCCTCCCAGGTGTACATTTCCTTGGCGACAATGTCGGTCTCCTCTCCTACGCTGCGCGCGAACAGCTGGGTCTCCTCGAAAATGGGTGTGCGAATTTCCTGGAAGTTGTAAGTGCGGAAGACGTCGCGCACCGTCTCTTCGACAAAATTCCACAAGGCCGTTTCCGGCGGCAGGAGATCACGAGTTCCACGAATGGCTTTGATCACGGCGGTGTCAGTTTCAAGTCCAGGCGATCGATCGCATTCACAGTTCCATGAGATAGGACTCCTTATACTCCAAATAATTCTTCGCGTAGCGCAGAATGGTCTCCTGGTCCTTGGCCTCCAGTCGGCGGCGGAACTTACCGGGAGATCCCATCCAGAGCGAACCGGCCTCAACCATCGTTTTCTCGGGTATCAGGGTGCCGGCGGCAATGATCGAGCCCGTACCAATGCGAGCGCCATTCAAGATGACCGATCCCATGCCGATGAGACAGCGGTCTTCGATGACACAGCCGTGCAGTGTCACCGAATGTCCGACGGTGACATATTGGCCGACCCACACACCGTATTCTTCTTTCATGCCGTGGAGCACTGAGCAATCCTGGACATTCGAATGTGCGCCGATGCGTATGGAATGCACGTCGCCACGAAGCACGGCATTCATCCAGATACTGACGTGGTCGCCCAATACCACATCGCCGATGAGCTGTGCGGATTCGTCCACATAACAGGAAGGCGGGACGGTCGGCGTCACACCCTTATAAGAGCGGATCATTTCTCAGGGTCTCTCTCGCTCGAGGAGAACTTTGAACATAACACGGCTGGAGGCGCAGTGGAAACGAGCGGGCGATCCTTCACGTCGCGCGGTGGGCAGCCCCCTTCCGTTCGGCCAAACGAGGGTGATGGAAACTGGGCTCTGCTGGCCATGGCTCAGGAGGATGGAGCTATTAATTTTCCGTGACGGCGGGCGACGAAGGTGCGGGCCGGGGCTTGCCGGGTTTGGGCGGCGCTTCCTGTTCCTCCGACACCGTCGCCTCCGCCGAGCCTTTACGAATCTCAATGGCGCCCTCATCCACGTTGACGATCAGACGCGGGCCGCCCGAGCCGACGGTGCCGGTGCCGGTTGCCTGGTTATCCGAGCTTTCCACTTTGATTTCGGAAAAATCTGTGTCCACATCTCCGCCCCGCGCCCGGGCGTCCACTTGAAAGCCGACTTTCGGCGGGACATAGATCTGGACATCTCCCCGGCGGCTCTCCACTTGCATGTTGCCCAGCTTCTTCGCTCGAATCTCCACCGAGCCGTTCCTATCTTCCAGCCGCACGTCCCCCGACAGCCCGGCTAAACGGATGTCTTTCGAGTGCGTCGCCAGCCGTAAGGGGCCCACGATGTTGGTCGCCTGAAGATCGCCCGAATCCAAACTCAGGTCGCCGTCCAGACGTGAGAATTGCATTTCGGTACGGGAGGACTTGAAGAGGACCGACTGGGCGATGTTGGCCAACTTTACGCTTTCCATGAACTCTCCATCCAGATGAACGCTGCCCTTGATGTCCTGGAGCGAGACATCATTGGCATGACCTGCGATGGAGACATCCGAGCTGACTTGGGAGACCTGGGCTGAGCTGCGATCGAGATTCAGGTTCACTTTGCCATGGATATCGGTGGCTGATACCTCGTTGCGCTGGGCCGATACCGCGACATCCCCATCCCGTCCCACGATGGCCACGTCTCCAAACCGCGTGGCGACCTCGATGCTAGCCTGCCGGGGCAGCGAAATTTCCAGATCTTCCTGCACCCAGTGATCGCCCGCGCCGCGGTTGTTCGCATTCAACGTGACCCGGTTGCCGCTCACCGTAATCTGCGGCTTGGTCCCGGCGTTGTATTTGTCGGCTTCCGACTGGCTTGTCGCCTGGATGAGCTTGCGCACCGAGACATGAATCTGAGGGTCGGTCGAACTGCTGACGTGGACGGCTCCACGAGTGCTGGTCACGTGCAAGCTGGCGCCAGCGGGAAAATCCTGGCTCAGTTGATCTTCGTACTCGTATTTCTGGCCAAACCAGTCACCGTCGTCAAGGTTGAATTGATCGCGGACCTGACTCCAATCAAAGCGCGAGGCCTGCGTCGCCATCAACCCAAAGACAATCACCAGGATGGTCAACAAAATACCGCCGGCGCTGAGGCCGGAAGGGCGCAGACCCTGGCGCTGCGCCGTCTGATATTCAATCAGTTTGATGACTCCCGCCAGGATCAGAAGCACCGGCCAGTAGTGGGCAAACCACTGGCCCAGCCTCGCCCAGTTGACGTACCCCATCGTGCCCAGCAGAAATAGGATTCCGAGCGAGATCAACACCACGGGCCCCGAAAAAGAAAGCTGACGCCGCGGGGGCGGGGCCTTGACTGGGCTAGCCATTCTTCACCTCGCTAACCGGCGTTTGACCCTGTCCACTGGCCGCGCCCATCGAGTCTGTCCCGCTGCCTAGGGCGGGTGGCGGTGGGGACGGCGGGATCTGCCGCTCCAGAAGCCTGGTGATGCCGATGGCCAGCAACAAGATTGGCCACGTGCGATGCCAGCCGGGACCACCCATGCGTTCAATCAAGGAGAGCAGTCCGACCGTCACCAGCACCACCGGGAAGGTGCGGGTTCGCCTCTCCCAGCAGTAGGCCCGGCTCGTCGGTATCAGTCCCTCGCGCTTGGCAAAGATCCAAAGTCCAAGCAGGATCAGGAAGATCGGCCACAGATTGCCAACGCTGAAGAAGAAGACCCCAAGAGTTTGGAGCAGAAACAATCCCCCCAGTGCGATCAGCACGATGGCGAAGATCGGAATCTTCGAGGTATCAACCTTCTCTCCCATGGAAAATGCTTGTCCCAGACCCAAGGGATCGGGAGGGGGTTGTCCCAATTCGATGGCTTTCGCCGTGCGCACGCCGTCGATGATCTGCCACACGTAGAAAAAGGCAAAGGCGAACGCACAGAAGGTATCGAGTGGGCTGCCTTGGTCCATGCCAATGATCAGGCCCACGAAGATCAGCAGGTGAGCCAAGCCTTTGGCATACTGGCCGGTATAGACCGCGCCTACGCCAAAGGGAAAGAAGCCGGCGAGAATCCCAGCCACGGCAGGATTCGGCCCCCGGCCGGCGACCGAGGGCACAGGTCCGGGAGGAGCGAATGCCGCGGGCGGAGGCGACGGCATAGCGGGCTGCACTCCCGCCAGGCGCTCCGCCAGGCAGTTCTCGCAGTAGACGACTCCCTTTACTTCGCGGGTGCAGCTCGAACAGAGGGGCTTTCCGCAAGTGCGGCAGTAAGCGATTGCCGCAGCACCGGGATGGTTGACACAATTCACGCTTTCCTCCTGAGT
This sequence comes from Terriglobales bacterium, assembly GCA_035623335.1. Taxonomy (GTDB): domain Bacteria; phylum Acidobacteriota; class Terriglobia; order Terriglobales; family Acidobacteriaceae; genus JAFAGX01. The sequence continues at coordinate 34,315 of DASPTQ010000148.1, read as the reverse complement.
GTGGCCAGATTCACCCAGGCCAAGTGCACTGCAGGCGGCCGATCCGACAGAGCTGCCAGAACCGTCTGGCCGTCTACCGGACCGGAATTGCGCTCTTGCTTTTGCTCGGGTTGTTCACTGGTATCGTTGTTCGGATTTTTTTCTTTCTGGGTGGGCCCTGGCTCGGCGGGCGCCGTTACGCGCTTAAATTCCCGCACCCGGGACTGGATCTCGTAGACGAACCGGATATTCTCGTAGTACTTCACGACCTTACCTGAAGTCTCGTAATAGCTCCTGCGGATGGCCGTGGGGCGAAGATCGACGCGACGCAGATCCGCCAGCCTCACGCCGGCCAAGCTCAGGGAAACCGAAAGCGAAAAAAACGCCATGCCAAAGGACATAGCAAGTCGCGGTTGTCTGCTGAGCGCCACGATGGGCCGCGTGAACCCTTTGGCCCAACCGGCCGCGCGCTCCAACCAGGAAGGCTCGGCTGCCGACGATCGGGCGAGGCCAGTGTCAATCCCGGTGGTGGCTGCCAGAATGTTGTGCACCAACTGCGCGGGAGGTTCCACTTCCACCAGTTGCTCGAGCCAGCGCTTGCCGCTTTCTGCTTCGGCCAACAGCGGTCCGCAGATGGGACACGAACTCGCGTGAGCCTGGAACGCTTGCGCCTTGGGACCGGCGAGAACCTTGTCCAGGGCATCGCTGAGCAGAGCGTCGAACTCGCTGCACTGCATATCGCTATGGTCTTTCCCTGCCATTACATCACCTGTTTATATGTACGTTGCAGAAGACGCGCAAGTTCCGCACGTCCGCGGTTGATTCGAGATTTCACCGTGCCCTCGGGCACTTTCAGCACGGTGGCAATCTGCTTGTAGTCCATATCTTGTAAGTCTCTTAGAATCACAGCCTCACGAAGGTCCGGCGAAAGTCTGCCCAGGGCGCGGTGCACCGCCTCACCCACTTCCCTTGACTCGGCTCGCGCATCCGGGGCAGGGCGGCCGTCCTGAATCTGCTCGCTCAATGGCATGGCATCATCACGCTCAGGAGGCGCGGCGTCAAGCGAATCCGTCAACCGCTCCTGCTTGGTCCTGCGAAAGTGATCCACCAGCAGATTGCGGGTCAGAGCGGTGACCCAGGTAATGAAGGCTCCACGTTCGACGTCATAGGTTTTGAGCGTGCGGTACATCTTGATGAAGACCTCCTGCGTGAGGTCTTGGGCATCTCCCGCGGATCCCGCGAAGCGAAAACAGATGTTGTAAATCCGCCGATGGTACTGCTGGACGAGTTCCTCCCAGGCGCCCGCATCGCCAGCGATGCAGCGGCGGATAAGTTGCCCTGTGATTTGGGCATCTTCCAACCGGAACTCCGCGGACCTGGTGATTTCATGCCGCGCCGCGGTTCACCCTCAAGAGACCAGGCGTTGTTTGAGGCCGCGAGTGTGGAACTCGAGAGAAAACAGAGCATTGTAGCAGGCGCCGGGTGGGCGAACAAATTGCGAATATCACAAAGGTTCTTGCGATGTCTTCGAGCGAAATGGCCCCGGCGAGGGTGCCCCAATCCGCCGCCTTGACCAGGGCAGACACGACTGTGGTCGAGGCCCAGTTCGGGTTACTCTGCGGTGAAGTAATCTACCGTCACCGGATTCTCAAATAGCGAGTAATCTCGGGTCACTACCGTGATTCCGCTGTCGGTCACGAAGTAGCGTTGTCGGTCGGCTTCGGCGTCGTAGCCGATGGCGGTACCTTCGGGAATATGCACGTCGCGGTCGATGATGGCCTTGCGGATGCGGCAATGGCGCCCGACATTCACGTGAGAGAACAAGATGCTGGCGTCGACTTCGCTGAAGGAATTCACCCGCACATCCGGTGATAGCACGCTGTTCTTCACCGTGCTGCCGGAAACGATGCAGCCGGCGGAGACGATCGAATCGAGCGCTGTACCCGTACGTCCCAGCTCGGCGAAGACGAACTTGGCTGGCGGATACTGCCGCTGGTGAGTACGGATCGGCCACCCCTCATCATAAAGGTTGAACACGGGCGACACCGCGACGATGTCCATGTTCGCCTCGTAGTAAGCCTCGAGCGTGCCCACGTCGCGCCAGTACAGGGCTTCTTTTTTGTTCTCGTCCACGAAGTCGAAGGAGTAAACGCGGTAGTCATCTACCATCCTGGGCAGAAGATCTTTGCCGAAATCATGGCTGGACTCCGGCTCCTCGGCGTCTTTGAGCAATACCGGAATGAGCACGTCCGTGTTGAAGATGTAAATGCCCATCGAGGCTGACACCTTCTCCGGGTTGTACGGCGAGCGCAGATCCGTGTTCTGAGGCTTCTCCAGGAAACCGTTTACCCGGCTGTCTCGGTCCACTTCCACCACGCCGAAGCGATAGACTTCGTCCGGATTCACCTGGATGGTAGCCAGGGTGACATCGGCGCCGGAATCGACGTGCTGCTTCAACATAAGGCCATAATTCATCTTGTAAATGTGATCGCCGGAGAGAACGAGCACGTGCTTCGGCTGCTCTGAGCCGATGGAGTAGATATTCTGATAAACCGCATCGGCCGTCCCCTGATACCACTCCTCGCTGACCCGCTTCATCGGGGGCAAAACTTCAATGAACTCTCCGATCTCGCGCGCCACAATGTTCCAGCCTTCACGGATGTGGCGATTGAGGGAGAGTGCCTTGTACTGCGTGAGGATGTAAATCCGGCGGAGATCGGAGTTGATGCAGTTCGAGAGGGTTACATCGATGATTCGGTAGATGCCGCCGAAAGTCACGGCCGGCTTGGCGCGGTCGCGGGTGAGCGGATAAAGACGTTCTCCCGCCCCTCCGGCCAGTAAAACTCCGAGCGTGTCCTTCATGACGTTCCCGCTAGGATCAGCCTTGGGCGTATCGGATGTGTCGCGGGCATGAGCGGCTTGAGCCTTGTCGACGCCAGCAGACGCTAAATACTAGCATAGGGATGCACGGATAACGCCCGGTTCCCCTAGCCAGCGGGTTACCTTCGGTTAGCTTGGATGCTGGGGCCGACGGTGGCGGATTTCCACCGAGCGAGCCCATCCTCTGGACTCGGGCTAGGCGGCGTCGTCCTCGATTTTGATGCGTAGGGACTTAAGGAACTTCAGATCCTGATCGTTGACTTTGAACTCGGGATTGCCGGTGAGGGTGGTCACCAGGGATGTCTTGTCGTTGGTCTTCTCTCCAGGCTTGCTGACCCCGATGGTGGCTTCGAGCACCAGGAAAATGTCATACCCGCCCTCTTTGATTCGGGAAACCACTTCAGCAATCTGATCGGACTCCGCCAGGGACTCGTTGATCGCCTCGCCGAGTTCCTTCATCAATTGCTTCAGTTGCTGGTCCACAAGTCCCCCTTCCACCCTGATCGATTAGTTAGATGCTCGTGCCCGCCCCCGCGCTGCGCGGAGTACTGCTCGTGACCGCTCATTGTACCGCTGAAGCTTGATAAAATCACCAGTGTCATGGCGCAGGTCTCAACCGGCCGCAAGCTGGGCATCGCAGCCCGGGTGGCTGGCCAGCAACTGAAAAAAAGCCGCACTTTCGCCGTGGCAGTGAAAGCCGCGCAGACCACAACCACGCACCTCGGACGGGTCTTAGGGCAGCTGTGGCTTGAGGTCACGGGTTTTGTTTTCTTGGCGTTAGCCGGGATCGGATTGCTGGCGTTCTTTCGCGAGTATGCCCGATACCACGAGGGAAGAGCCGGTTCAGGACGGATGCTGGTGGCGGTTTGTTTCACACTGATATTCGCCTGGTTTGGGTTGAGTTCATTCTGGCGGGTAAAGAAGAAAGGATGAAGGCGAACGGTTTCAGCATGACCTCAGGGAGGGCTGCCCATTCCAGCCGAGAACCTGATGCCAGGCATCGAACCTAGCGCAAGGCCCTTCGAGTTGCACGAGTGATGGTTCTTCTTGGTGATCTCTGCCTGGAAGGCTTCGCTTTCAGCGTTCAGTGGTAGGAAAGGTCGAATGACAGTCAAGAGGAAGGCGTCCGCTGGCAGCCCGGTCCCGGCTTCCGAGCCGCAAACCTCCTCCCACATCCCGATTCGCCCCGTCTACACGGCCTCCGACCTCGAAGGCTGGGACTACGGCCGCCAGGTCGGGTATCCCGGCGAGTTCCCGTTCACCCGCGGGGTGCAAGCGACGATGTATCGCGGACGGCTCTGGACCATGCGCCAGTATGCCGGCATGGGCGATGCCGAAGAATCGAACAAGCGCTACAAGTATCTTCTGGCGAACGGCACCACGGGGCTGTCCGTCGCCTTCGATCTGCCGACGCAAATCGGCATGGACTCCGATCATCCTCTGTCTTTGGGAGAAGTCGGGAGAGTGGGGGTGGCGATTGATTCCATCGAAGACATGCAGCGGCTGTTCGATGGCATCGACCTGACCAAAATCTCTACGTCGATGACCATCAATGCTACCGCGTCCATTCTTCTCGCGCTGTATGCAGCCGTCGCCCGCCGCCAGGGGGCCGACCTGCGCAAACTCTCGGGCACGGTGCAGAACGATATCCTCAAGGAGTACATAGCCAGGGGTACCTATATTTACCCGATCCAGCCGGCAATGCGGATTGTCACCGACATGTTCGGTTGGACGAACGAGAACATCCCGGAGTGGAACCCGATCTCGATCTCGGGATATCACATGCGAGAGGCGGGCTCGACCGCCGTGCAGGAGTTGGCATTCACGCTGGCCAACGGAATCGCCTATGTCGAAACCGCCATCCAGGCCGGACTCGATGTCGACAAGTTCGCTCCGCGGCTCTCCTTCTTCTTTAACGCCCATAACAATTTCTTGGAAGAGGTGGCCAAATTCCGGGCGGCTCGACGCCTGTGGGCTCACATCATGAAGGAGCGCTTCAAGGCCAAGAATCCTCGCTCCTGGATGCTGCGCTTTCATGCCCAGACGGCGGGGTCCACTCTCACCGCCCAGCAACCGGAGAACAACATTGTGCGGACTGCCATGCAGGCCATGGCTGCCGTCCTGGGCGGAACCCAGTCTTTGCATACCAACTCCTACGACGAGGCTTTGGCACTACCCACGGAGCAGGCGGCGCGCATCGCCTTACGAACCCAACAGATCATCGCCTATGAATCGGGCGCCCCCCAGACGATCGATCCGCTGGCCGGGTCCTATTACGTCGAATATCTGACCGACCAGATGGAAAAGCGGGCGCGCGCCTATGTCGACAAGATCGACGCGCTCGGCGGAATGGCCAAGGCCATCGAACGCGGCTTCGTGCAGCAAGAAATCCAGAACGCGGCCTATGAGTATCAGCAGCAGGTCGACCGCGGAGAAGCCACCGTGGTCGGCGTGAACCGCTTCCTGGTGGAAGAGGAAAAGTCCATTCCCATTCAGCAGATTGACGAATCGCTCGAATCGAAGCAGGTCGAGAAAGTGCGGGCGCTTCGCGCGCGGCGCGATCCTCAGCGGTGGAAAGATTCCCTGCGGGCTGTCGAAGAGGCTGCCCGCTCGGGCGCCAATCTGATGCCGCACATCCTGGGCGCCGTGGAAGCCTACGCCACCGTCGGCGAGATCTCCGACACCACCAGGAAAGTATTCGGGGAATATAAGGAAGCGGTGGTGATTTAGGGGCGTTCGGTCGATCAACCTCAGAAGGTTTCCGCAGCAAGCCTGGGTAAAGTCCGCTCGTGAGTCACCCTGGCGGGGGAGCGCCTGCGACCCTGCCTAAGAACGCGATCTACGCCTACTAGTTCGCAACGCTGTAATCGCAGGCCTCGCGGCAGGACTGGCAGTAGTAGTGGCCGTCTGTACAGAGCTTTATGTCCAATTGCGATTGGCAAAGAAGACAGTATTTTTCGCAATCGCAGTTGTCTTCTAATTGGTCACACTGTGCACAGCGGATCGTGCTTCTCTCGGGCATGAACGGTAGCGCGTAAGTAATGGTTAATATCACAAACCTGCGAGTTGCTCAAGCCTTGTGCATCGGTCCTGTCCTCTCCCTAGCGCAAGACCAGGGTTGGCGACGGCTGGTTGCTGCGCTCCCTGCCAGCATGGTACGGTATTGAGTCCCTAGTGAACTTCAGCATTCCTGGTGTCCCGCACGGCGTTGCCCAAGGAGAGACTGTCGCGGTTGAAATCTCCACGCCCGCTACTCGTAAGACTGCCCTGAATGCCGTGCATCGCCAGATGGGTGCGAAGATGGTCGACTTCAACGGTTGGGACATGCCGCTCGAATATCCCGCCCCTGGTGGAATCATTGCCGAACACAACACGGTGCGCACCCGGGTCGGCATCTTCGACGTGAGCCATATGGGGGACATTCGCCTCGAGGGGCGGGAAGCCCTGGCCGCGGTCGAGCACATCTCGATGAACGCGGCTTCCCGTCTGGCGATTGGACAGGCTCAATATTCGGCGTTGCTGTACCCCCAAGGTACCTTCGTCGACGATATGATCGTGCATCGATTGGGCGAGGATGACTACCTGCTGGTGATTAACGCAGGCACGCGGGAGAAGGATTTCGAATGGGTGCGCGAGCATACCCGGCAGTTCGATTGTAGGGTCAAAAATCTGTCGGACGATTTCACCCAAATCGCGATTCAGGGGCCCAAAGGCGTCGACTTGCTCCAGAAACTGACCGACGTGAAGCTTTCCGGGGTTAAGTTCTATTGGCTCACCCGCGGGACCGTCTGCGGGCTCAAGGACGTCCTGATCACCCGCACCGGCTACACGGCGGAGGACGGATTTGAGATCTACGTACCCGGCGATGAGAAGACGAGTGCCATGGTTTGGGACAAAGTCCTCCAGGCAGGAAAAGAATTCGCCTGTATGCCCTGCGGCTTAGGGGCACGCAACACCCTGCGGCTCGAAGGCAAGCTTCCCCTGTATGGTCATGAGATTACTGATACCATCAATGTTTGGGAAGCCGGACTCGATCGCTTCTGCAAGATGGAAAAGCCCGAGTTCCTGGGGCGGGCAGCGCTCGAGGAAGCCAAGGCGGCGGGCCTCAAGCGCACGCTGGTGGGGCTGGAAATGGTGGATCGAGGCATTGCCCGTGACGGCTACAAGGTTCTCGACGAGAGGGGAGGAGAGATCGGCTGGGTCACCAGCGGGTCCTATGCACCGTTTTTGAAGAAAAACATTGCCCTGGCGTACGTGCCGCCTCAATTCCGGGATCCGGGGTCCACGGTGAACGTGGAAATCCGCGGCCAAGCGGTGAAAGCAAGGGTCGTGCCCACTCCTTTTTATCAGCGGCCAAAGAAGGCTTAACTGGGAGACAGCTCTTGCGTTAGGGGTTTCGGGGATCACGAAGCCAGGAGCCAGCACTTATGGCATATCCGAGCGATCTGAAGTACACCAAAGAACATGAATGGGTTAGGGCGGACGGGAAAAATGCCGCCATTGGGATCACTCACCATGCCCAGGAGTTGCTGGGGGACATTGTATTTGTCGATCTACCCAAGGTTGGAGCCGAGATCGCGGCGGGGAAGGTATTCGGCAGTGTTGAATCCGTGAAGGCGGTGTCCGACGTGTACGCTCCGATTTCTGGGACCGTGACCGAAGTCAATAGCGAACTCACCAGTGCACCTGAGAAAATCAATCAGGATGCCCATAGCGCCTGGATGGTCAAGATCGCGATCAAGAATCCGACCGAGTTGAACTCGCTACTCTCTGCAGCGGATTATGAAAAGTTCGTGGCGGAGGAGGACGGCCACTGACTCGGCATTCGATACGATCTCCCGAGCCACAGGCAGGAACCGCGAGGAAGGTTCCTGCGACCTCGGTGTAGGTGGGTTACCGAACAGCAATTCCATCGACCTAGGCTGGTATGCGTTACTTACCCAAGTCCCCGGCTGACCGTCGGGCTATGCTCAACTCGATTGGCGTTGGGTCCATCGATGACCTCTTCGCACCCATTCCCGCCGAGTACCGCCTCAACCGCGATCTGAAGGTTCCACGCCAGATGGCGGAAGCAGAAATTGTTGACTGGTTTCGAGAGCGTGCGCGGGAGACCGGAGCCGACCACCCCGCCACCTTTCTCGGGGCCGGCGCTTACTACCACTATCGCCCGGTGATTATCGATGCCCTGATCTCGCGGGGCGAGTTTCTCACGGCTTACACCCCGTATCAGGCGGAGGTTTCCCAAGGTACCCTGCAGGCGATCTTCGAGTTTCAAACCATGATCTCGGAGCTGACCGGTATGGAAGTGGCCAATGCTTCCATGTATGACGGGTCGACCGCAGCCACCGAAGCCGTCATGATGGCAGCCCGCCTTTCGCGACGGCGGTCCGTGGTCGTCGCCCGCACCGTGCACCCGGAATATCGGGAAGTGCTCTCTACTTACGCCGCTCACCAGGATATGCCGCTGGTGACGCTACCTTATGGCGAGAGCGGCCGGCTGGATCTCAAGGATTTGGAGCGCGCTATCACCGAAGAAACCGCCTGCGTGCTCGTCCAATCGCCGAATTTCTTCGGGACGATCGAAGATGTTGCTGCCGTGGCGGAGTTGGCCCACCGGAAGGGAGCCCTGCTGGTCGTGGCCATCGCCGAGGCGGTGTCGCTGGGCATTCTCGAGCCGCCTCGCCAAGCTGACATTGTCGCCCTCGAGGCCCAATCCTTCGGTGTGCCCCTGGGCTTCGGCGGCCCGTATTGCGGAGTCATCGCCACCCGCATGCAATACGTGCGGCAAATGCCCGGCCGGCTGGTCGGACAGACTACCGACCGGAAGGGCAAACGGGGCTTCGTGCTGACGCTGGCCACGCGCGAACAGCACATCCGGCGGGAGAAAGCAACCTCCAACATCTGCACCAACCAGGCGCTGATGGCCCTGATGGCGACGATTTTCATGACGGTTTACGGCAAGGCGGGACTCGAGGAACTGGCCAAGCAAAACCTGGCTAAGGCGGCCTATGCTGCCGAGCAATGCGGCAAGCACGCGAAGGTGCTCTTTTCAGCCGCACCCCGCTTCCATGAATTTGTGGTTCAAACCAGCGAGGATCCGAGGGCCATCAACAATCGAATGCTAGGTCATAAGATTGTGGGCGGTCTGCCGCTGAAAAAGTTCTATCCCGAACTGGGTAATGCCGCGCTTTGGTGCTGTACGGAAATGACGACCCGGACCGCGATCGATACTGCCGTAGGCTTCATCGCCGAAAGTGAACGTTCGGTGAAGTCCGCGCCGGAGACGGATGCCGAGGAAGTGGCGCGATGAAACACCCGACCCGCAAAGCTACCCGCCATGTCAACCAGAACGAAGGCCTGGTCTTCGAAAAATCCTCCCCGGGCAAAATGGCCTGGAAGCTTCCACCGCTGGACGTGCCCGAAGTGGATACCGAACGCCTGCTGGGCGCCTCTCGAAGAACCGATCTCGGCAACCTGCCGGAAGTGAGCGAAATCGAAATCATCCGCCACTTCACCCGGCTTTCCACCTGGAATTACGCCATCGACTTAGGCATGTATCCCCTGGGTTCCTGCACCATGAAATACAACCCGCGGGTGAACGAAGTGGTTTCCCGCCTGGAGGGACTGGCCAATGGACACCCCTACCAGCCGGAGAAGGTTTCGCAGGGGGCCTTGCGCATTCTGAAGACGTTGAGCGAGTGCCTGCTCGAAATTACCGGGATGGAGGCGATCACCCTGCAACCCGCTGCCGGGGCACAGGGGGAGCTGACCGGCTTGCTCATGGTGCGGGCGCATCACCAGACCAAGGGAGATCCGCGCAAGAAAATTCTCATCCCGGACTCAGCCCATGGCACCAATCCGGCGACGGCGGCCACCGTCGGCTACGCCGTCGAGAATCTGAAGTCCAATGCTCAGGGCATGGTCGATGTCGCCGCCCTCTCCGCTCAAATGAACGAGGAGGTTGCCGCCCTCATGCTCACCAATCCCAACACCTTGGGGATTTTTGAGCAAGAAATCCACAAAATCGCAGATATCATGCACGCCAAAGGTGGCCTGCTCTACATGGACGGGGCCAACATGAATGCTCTGGTCGGCAAGGTGCGGCCCGGAGACTTTGGCGTGGACCTGATGCACCTGAACCTGCACAAGACGTTCTCCACGCCCCACGGTGGCGGCGGACCGGGTTCCGGTCCGGTCGCGGTCAAACAGTTTCTGGAGCCCTTTTTGCCGCGGCCGGTAGTGATCACCCAACCCGATGGAACTCTGGGATTTGACTACGATCGGCCTCGATCGGTCGGCCGGGTTCGGGCGTTCTACGGAAACTTTGGCATGTTTGTTCGGGCGTTGGCGTACATCTTTGCCAATGGTCCGGACGGCTTGCGGCAGACTACGGAAGACGCCGTGCTCAACGCCAATTACATCCGCAAAGGACTCGAAGGGGCTTACGATCTTCCGTACCCCACGCCGAGCATGCATGAGGTTGTGTTCAGCGATAAGCTGCAGGCCAAGCAAGGCGTGCGCACGATGGATATCGCCAAAAGGCTCATTGATTATGGCTTCCATCCCTACACCACGGCATTTCCACTGATCGTGCCCGGGGCGCTGATGATTGAACCCAGTGAAAGCGAGTCGAAAGAGGAGCTGGACTTGTTCATCGAAGCCATGCGCTCGATCACCGAGGAAGTGGAAGAAGATCCGGAAATGGTCTTGTCGGCTCCCCACACAACGCGGGTGTCAAGACTCGACGAGGTGGCGGCTGCCAGGAATCCGGTGTTGCGCTGGAAACCACAAGGTTGAGTCCTGTTCTTGCCTGCCAAGCTCTCAAACTAACCCTCCAATTCTTTCCCAGACTGACGCCGCCGGGTCGCGCTCGACACGAGCCGGCCTCGCAATGGTACCCTATCGTTCCGAATGAGACCCTCGGAACCAATTTGTGTGGCCATCGACAGCGGCGGTACCTTCACGGACTGCATCTGGGTCGACCGGGGCCGGGTTTCGGTGCTCAAAGTGTTCTCCACCCCGGACGATCCGTCTCGCGCCATTGCCACCGCGCTAGAAACCATGGGAGTGGCTGGACCGCTGGTGCTGCTGCACGGCACCACGGTCGGCACCAACACCTTGCTCGAGCGTAAGGGCGGGCGCGTGGCCCTGGTGACAACCTTAGGGTTTGAGGATGTGATCGAAATCGGGCGGCAGGCGCGAGCGAAGCTCTACGATTTCTTCTTTGACCGGGTTGAGCCTCTGGTCCCGCGTGAGCGGCGCTTCGGAGTCGACGAACGAACCACCGCCGAGGGAGAGATCCTGCGCAAACCGTCGAGCGCTGGGCTGGCGCGACTCGCACGGAAGCTGCGGCAGAGCCGTCCGGAAGCGATTGCCATTTCGTTGTTGTTCTCTTTCGCCAATCCTGACAATGAACGACGGATCGGCGAGGCGCTCGCGAGCCTGAAAGTGCCGCTCTCCCTCTCCCACCGCATTCTGCCGGAGTTCCGCGAATATGAGAGAACGAGCACCGTTGTGGTCAACGCTTACCTACAGCCCGTGATGGACAAGTACCTCGAGCATCTTGCTCATCGCCTGGAGCGGCGCGACGGGGGGGCCGGACGGTCAGCGGGTAGGCCAGGCCTCCGCCCTAGGCAGGGCGGCGGGCCGACCGCTACCGGCCGAGCACCCTGCCGCCTCTTTCTGATGCAATCAAGCGGCGGCCTTACGGCGCTCGACGCAGCCGTTCGCCAGCCGGTGAGAACCGTGCTGTCGGGGCCGGCGGGAGGCGTCGTCGGCGCAGCCGCCATGGCCAGGTCCAGCGGATACGATCGCATCATTAGCTTCGATATGGGGGGTACCTCTACCGACGTGGCCTTAGTGGATGGCGAAGCCAGGCCGAGCAGCCAGTCGGAGATCGCCGGGCTGCCGGTCGGTGTCCCCATGCTCGACATCCACACCGTCGGTGCCGGTGGCGGCTCGATCGCGCGCTTTGACGCTGCTGGCGCGCTTCGCGTGGGCCCGGAATCGGCGGGGGCGGATCCTGGCCCGATCTGTTACGGACGAGGCACACAACCGACGGTGACCGATGCCCACTTGATCCTGGGACGATTGCGAGCGGACCGTTTTCTGGGCGGAGGATTCACCCCAGACTTCGAACGGACCCGCAGGATTCTCCGGGAATGGTTGAAGCGAAGCGGATCGAAACTCTCTCTCGAGCAAGTGGCGAGCGGAATCATCCGCGTGGTGAACGCAACCATGGAAAAAGCCATTCGCGTAGTTTCAATCGAACGTGGCCATGATCCCCGGGAGTTCGCGCTGGTGGCTTTCGGAGGAGCCGGAGGCCTGCATGCTTGCGATCTGGCCGAAGCCATGGGAATTCCCCGGGTGATTGTTCCTGCCTTTCCCGGAGCCCTGTCCGCCTTCGGCATTTTGGTCAGCGACGTAGTGAAAGATTACTCGAAGACGGTGCTCTGGCCGGCCTCCGACAGGCTTCCCTTCGAGCGTCTGGAGCAGGAATTCGCGGGGCTCCGTTCGCAGGCGGAGAAAGACTTTCGCCGGGAGGGCTGGCGAGGAAAAATCGAGAACCGGCGCAGTGTCGATGTCCGCTACCGAGGCCAGGGCTACGAGCTGAGCGTCCCCTATAGCCGCGGCCTGCTTGCCGCCTTTCAAGAGGAGCATGAGCGGCGCTACGGTTACAGTTATCCCCAACGAGAAATCGAAATCGTGACCCTGCGATTGCGGGGGCGCATCCGGTCTTCCCAGGCCCGACTGGCGGGTCGGCGCGGGATCAGTCTGGTTGGTGCCACCGCAGCTCAGACCCGGTCTTCAGCGCTTCGCCCCCAGCGGGTTCCGGTCCTGATTGGCGGCAAGCGAATACCGACGACCCTCTATGACCGCGATGCTCTGGTGCCGGGGGAGCGGCGCAAGGGTTCTGCCATTGTTACCGAATACAGCGCAACCACCGTGATTCCGCCGGGCAGACGGTTTTGGCTCGATCGTCGGGGCAACCTGATGATTGAAGCCCAGCCTCCACGGCGGTCCTAAGGCAATTGTTTCAGCCAGGTTACAATGGCAGCAGGATTTCCACCCTGCGGCTACAATACCCATGTGAAACCAAGCATCTTTGTGGTAGAAGACGACCCGGACATTTCCCGCCTCGTGCGGCATCATCTAGAGGTGGCGGGTTTCGCAGTGAAACTGTTCGCCACGGCGCACACCGTGATCGCGGAAGCGGAGAAACAACGGCCGGGTTTGTTTGTTCTCGATATCATGGTGCCGGGCAAGGATGGGCTGGAGCTGTGCCGGCAAATCCGTCAGACGCCCTTGCTGGTTTCGATTCCGGTGATTTTCTTGACCGCCAAAAGCGGGGAAGCGGACCGTATTCTGGGCCTCGAACTTGGGGCTGATGACTACATCGCAAAGCCTTTCAGCCCGCGGGAACTAGTGGCCCGCGTCAAAGCGGTACTGCGGCGCTTCGAACGTCCGCTCTCGCAATCGCCCATCCGGGTGGGAGACATCGAAGTGGACCCCGGAGCGATGACGCTTACGGTGCGCGGTCAGAGAGTCACCACCACCGCGACCGAGTTTCGTTTGCTGGATCATTTTGCTCGCCACCTCGGCAGGGTTTTTACCCGAGACCAACTTCTCGACTCGGTGTGGCGTGACACCGCCTACGTGACCCCGCGTTCGGTCGATGTGTACGTACGTAGGATCCGGGAAAAAATCGAGCCGGATCCCGAGAACCCTCGCTATTTGAAGACCGTGCGCGGAGCCGGCTACCGCTTCGAGGCCGTGAAGTGAGGGAGCGGGTTTTCTTCAAGCTGCTAGGCATTTTCCTGCCCCTGACTTTGATCTCGGCCGGGCTGGCCATCTTTCTGCTCCGCGAAGGATGGGCGGCGGGGAATGCCGTCATCGCCAGTTCGGCCCTGGGGTTGCTGCTGGCGGTCGTGATCTCATCCCTGGCGGCGCTGTGGATCGCTGGGGCTTTCACTCGCATTCTGCAGACTGCCGAGCGGCTTTCAAGCGGCGATTTGACGACGCGAGGTTCGGAGGACTTGAGCGGTGAAATGGGAGAGGTGGCAGCGGCTTTGGAGCGGATGGCGAGTCGCCTGGCACAGGACTTCGCCACCTTAAATACCAGCCGCCGACAGCTGGAGACCCTGCTCAACAGCATGGAGGATGCGGTCATTGCTATTTCCCCCGACAACCGGCTGCAATGGACCAACCAAAGGATGGATAGTCTGGTTCGCACCCGTTTTCGAGCTCCGGTGGTCGAAACCGTTCGTGACCCCGACTTTCTTCGCGCCATCCGCGGTGCCAATGAATTGCGCAGGGTCCTCACCGCCCGGGCCACCTCCATTGTCCCCGGGCGTACGTTTGATGTGACCGCCGCACCCATGCCGGAAGGCGGGGCGGTGGCGGTTCTGCGCGACCTCACCGAAACCGAGCGCATGGAGAAAACTCGGCGCGACTTCATCGCCAATGTGTCGCACGAGCTGCGAACCCCGCTCACCTCGATTCAGGGCTATGCCGAGACCTTGCTCGACGGCTCCTCGGAGAATCATGCGCGCGAATTCCTGGAAATCATTCGCAAGAACGCGAGCCGAATGTCGCGCCTGACCGAGGATCTGCTGACTCTGGCCCGAGTGGAATCGGGTGAACAGCGCTTTGATATTCAGCCGGTACCGTCGGCGGAGCTTTTGCGCGACGCGGTCGAGAGTTTTCAAGAGGTGGCCCGGGCGCACGACATCGAGCTCTTGGTTGAGGATTTTCCCCGGGACCTGGTAAGCGCCGACCGCGAGGCCATCCATCAGGTCTTTTCGAATCTCATGGATAACGCCATGAAGTATGCGGCTTCGGGTCGACGCCTGGTCTTAGGAGCTCGGCCGATTGACCGAGGGCTGGAGTTCTATGTTCGTGATTTCGGCCCAGGCATCTCGTCCGAGCATTTGCCCCGTCTCTTCGAACGTTTCTACCGGGTCGATAAAGCCCGGTCGCGCGAGTCCGGCGGCACTGGCCTGGGGCTTGCCATCGCGAAACACATTGTCTTGGCCCACGGCGGCAACATCCGAGCGGAAAGCGAGTTAAACCACGGTTCGGTGTTCCTGTTCAGCCTGCCCTTGGCCGCAAAGCTGGAACCGGCAGTGTCGTAAGGCGCCAGCACTCTCCCCTTAGGGTGTCCCATCCCCAAAGATAATTTCCGTCGCAGATCACGGCTTCGGGTGTGGTGCCGTGTACGGGTTGCAGCACGGTTTTTGGGCAGGAGCGAATTCCATCATTTCGACGCGCGTCGAGTCTGGATCGTAGATGTCGACCGCCCACTTGCCGTCGCGACCAATCTCCGGCTCGTCGGTCTTCGTCAGCCCGCGGGCATGGATCAGTTCGATGGCAGCCTTGGCACTCAAAACACCCAGCGAGAAGTGATTTTGCACCCCGAGCTCTTGATGGTCGGCTGTCGAGGGAATGTTGAGCATGTATTCGATCCAGTCGCTGCCCTCGGGAACCTGGATTTCTTCCCAATCCGTGTCGCCCTCCTTGAATCCGCCCTGCCAGTACATCCGGAAACCCAGCAAGTCTCGATAGAAGCGGTCTTCCAGGCGGCTATCGCGGACCACAAAACCGGCATGAAACACGCGCGTGCTCAATTGATCGGGCGCCGCCTTGAAACCGGATCGGGATCGAGTTTCGACGAAGGCAATGGGGTGACCCTCGGGATCGAGCAGCTCGAAATGCGGGGTACCCTCGTTGGTTTCAGAAATTGCGCCCACCGTGACGCCGTGGGCGACGAGATAACGGCGCATGGCGCCGACATCCTCCGTGGTAAAGGCCACCTCGGCGAGAAAATTGGGGTCGGGGGGTGTCGATGCCGGCGTGATTTCGACTTGTTGGTGGTCATTGACCACGAAACAGGATTGCGCCAGCCTAGGGCATCCTTCGGTTGCCGAAGCAAGACCGAGGATGTTGCGGTAAAACTGCCGTGAGTGTTCTAGGTTGGTCGAATAGAGACGGACATGCGCGATTCCCGTGATCTTTGGGCGTGGAGGCTGGTCGTTGGCGCTCGGCGGAAGCCAGCCCAAAATGACAGCGAGACATAGAATCACGAAGTTCAGGACCTCTTTTTCGAAGCACTTGGATTGTACCTCTCCTGAACCCTACTTTATTGATGTCCATAATCAATCTTATCCATCCGCGGACTCGCTAAAAGCGTTTCCAGTCCTGGGTGCTGCTTTTTCCTGCCAAATGAACTAAACTTTGAGGCTGAAAGTTCCGCTGTGATTCCTCTCCCCCGGCGGACCGATTCCGACAGGCGAAGCGAAGAATGCTTTGTGCTGAGACCCTATTGCGGTGAAGGAGGAGTCCATGAAGTCCATTGTGCCGGTTGTTGTCCTACTACTCGCCGGTTTGCCGCAGATTGTTCAAGCCAGAACCCGCACCGTCCATGCCAACCAGACGTCGAATTGCAATAAGCATCCGGCGACGGTTACCGTGCTGGGGCCAGCCACCGTGACCTGCTTGAACCCGACTCAGTCACTCGAGAAGCCGGGCCATCCGCCCGCTTCTTGCTACGTAACCGGGCCCGGCGTTGCGCAACAGGTTGCGAAGGATGGCAACGTTGAAATAAACGAAGCAGGCACGATAACTCTGTCCTGCCAGGGGAGTGGATCGCTGACTTGTTCCGCCCGGATTGAAGACTAACCTGAGGCCTTGCGACAACGGCTCGGATCGAGATTTCCTGGGCCTCAATCTGTTTCCTGCCGGGCCTAGAAACGCCCCTCCCATCGAGAAAACCAATCCGAGGCCCGTTCACGCGGCTTTGCGCTAATCGCCCGCAAATCGACCCAAGCCCTGGAGTCGCACTGACCTCGATCGTCGGCCGGGGGAGTCTCTTCGAACAACCGTCGTCGAAGGAAAAACCTCGCGCTCGTTGCCCCCAAGCACCCAGCTGAACTGGCGAGACGCTCGACTTCGCGGTCCCCGCGCTTCCGCCTTGGCGCCCTAACCATGAATATCTTGCCGAGGGACGATGGGATCGGCCGCTGCTTTGCGCTGTTAGAGACAGAAGAACAGAGAGGTTCGGGCCGGATTGGTTGTGTTTCAGCTTTGCCGTGGGAGCGACAACAGTCACCTGTGACTCAAAGGAGATAGGCCATGAAAAAGTCCATGAATCGAATCGCTACGCTGGCCCTCAGATTCGCCGTCACCGCGCAGACCTCAAAACTCAGGCTGGCGGTCTGGTTTTCGCTTCTGACATTGGGCTGCGGCGCCAAGGAGACCAGGGCCGCAGCGTCACCTACATCGTAGGGACCTGCAAGAGTGGCACGCAGTTTTCAACCATCCAGTCCGCCCTCGATGCCTCTCCCGCTGCGAGCGCGGTCCAGATTTGCCCCGGGACCTGCCCCGAGCAGATCACGATTACCAATCCGGTTACGCTCGAAGGCATCTCGGAGGGCAATTCGTCCGCAGCCCGAATCGTGCCTCCAGCAGCGGGACTCTCGGAGAACGCAACCGTCAACGGCGGGGATGCCGCTTTTGCTCAAGTTCATGTCAAGAGCGTGAGCGGCGCCGTAGATCTTACCAGCTTGTACGTGGACGGCAGCGGCAACAACGTGAGCAACAACATTTTTGATCGGGGTTCTCTACCAGCGGTCCTCGGGAACGGTCAACCACGTGGTCACCTATAACCGGAATGGTGCGTCGGATCGCTGGAAATTTTACCGGACTTTAACAACTTTTCTGACAAAGGATTCTATCCTGATGTCGTGCTGGTGAATGACAGAACGCGCGCCAGGCCAGGTTTGCCGACCTTATCGATGGGGAGGGATGGTCGAGTGAGTGGTGCCGCTGTGAGCAGCCCTGTGCCGACTGCTTCCTACTGGGTAACCCGCACGATCGAAGCTTGCCACGCCGCCCAAGAGGCTGCTGCCGCCGCTGCGGAAGGGATTGCCACAGGGTCGTCGCCGTTACTTATTAGTCTGCGCGAAAAAGAAAAGCAGCTCGACACCCTGGATCGGGAGATTGATGATGGCGTAACTCTCGCCATCACCCAGGGAGCCGGCACAGAAGTCCGGGAGTTGTTGGCCTGCATGAAATTCATGATCGGGTTGGAACGCATTGGCGATCTGTTGCTGAGTTTTGGCAGCAGTGCACTGGCGGCGAACGGCCGCTTGGACTCCCAAGACACCCGCGATCTGACCAAGATGGCCACCGTGCTCGAGAAGATGCTGGCCGACGTGGGCACCGCGTTCTCCTCGCGCGATCTCAAGAAAGCCATTGAGGTGCTGCGCGCGGACGCCGAGATGGATCGGCTCCGCAACCTCATTTTCCTGCGCCATATTGAAAATCCGGAGGGCGTGGAGCGTCAGGCGAGCTTGCAAGTGATTTTCATGACCCAGTCGCTCGAGCGTGCCGGCGACCATGCCAAGAATCTGGCGGAAGAAGTTTGCCATTTTGTCAGTGGACACACGATTCGCCACGTGATGATGGGCTACGACAAACCCCTAGAGCAGATGTTCTTGAAGTGGCTCCGCCAGCCCGAGCCGAAGCAGTAGCTTCGGCAACCCCGATTGCCAGAGATGAAGCCGCGAGACCGGGCGTAGTGCCGGCAACACCGGTTTCGGTCGAGCAACAACCATGTCCAGGGTGGGAATGCGGCGGACACGCCCGGACAAGATCGATTGCAGTGAGACCGGCTGCGACGCGAGCCACCGGCCAGAGCATCTCATCCAAACTAGATTCTGGCAGGATCCATTCCCCCTGGAAGCGCCGGTTGCGCGCAATCCCGTGCACCCTCAATAACCGCCGAAAACTATTTGACAGGTTACACCTGGGAGCGTATAACCAGTCAAAGTAGTTTCGTAGGTGAGGTAAGCTTGTGTTTTCCGAACAGTCCGCGCAGATTCTGGCTTTGATTCGCAGTGGCCAGGAAGTACAAATCGGCGGCCCCTATCGCGATCGTGCCGCTCAAGGCCAAGGCAAGACACCGTCGCTCGTCCAGCTTGGGCTGGGCTTTGCCGCCATCTATCTCATCTGGGGATCGACCTACCTCGCGATTCGCTACGCCGTCGAGACCATTCCGCCGCTCGTCATGATGGGCATTCGGCACCTCATCGCCGGAGTGATGGTCTTCGTTTGGGGGCGGGCTCGAGGAGTTCCCGCGCCGTCGCGCCGGCAGTGGGGTGGGGCCGGCATGGCGGCCGTTCTGCTGTTTCTTGGGGGCCATGGCGTGCTGGCGTGGGGCGAGCAAAGGGTGCCTTCCGGACTGGCGGCGCTGTTGTGCGCCACGCTGCCGTTGTGGACTGTCCTGGTAGCGCGCTTGGATGGCAGTGAGCGCCGGCTGGGGTGGAGCCTGTGGGCGGGAACCTTGCTGGGCTTTGCCGGGGTGGCTTGGCTGATGGGTCTCGATACCTTGCACCAGCGGCTGAATTGGATGGCAGCGGCCGGCGTGCTTTCGAGCTCCCTGCTCTGGGCGGTCGGAACCAGCTACACCCGGCGTGCGGATCTGCCCTCCTCGAAGACACTGTCAGCCGCGATGCAAATGATTTGTGGTGGGCTGTGGTTGCTCGCTGTCGGACTGTTGGTCGGCGAAGGTGGCCGTATTCAAATTCACCAGGTCACCGCCCGATCCGTGGTTTCGCTGGCATACCTGATCGTCTTCGGGTCGATCGTAGCTTTCACGGTGTACACCTGGCTGGTATCGGCCAGCTCCCCATCCATGCTCTCGACCTACGCCTATGTCAATCCTGTGATTGCGGTCTTCCTGGGCTGGGCGACTGCGGGCGAAGCGCTCAACCTGCGCATTCTGCTGTCGACACTCGTCATCGTGACTGGCGTGATTCTCGTAGGCACCCGGAGCGAGCGGCCAGCGGCGTTTCCGAGCAGTGTCGGCATGCCGGGGTGGCGGGCGGAGACCGACGCGGTGTAGGCGCGGATCGACCCCCGATTCTCGCCGACACACTCGGGGTGAGCGTGCTCGAGGTCGTGGCCCTCGACAAAGTACCAAGGTAGAACCGCAATTTCGGAGCTTTCGAAGGCATTCGGCGGCCTGCTATCCTGCTGCGGGAACGCGATGCTTCAGATCCCCCGTACGGCATTGTCCGACCTCCAACTCGCCTGCGCCTATGTCGTCTTTCTGGCAAGTTATTTGGTTTTTGCCATCGGCAAGTTTCCCGGATTGAAGATCAACCGGCCCGGCGCCGCCATGATCGGCGCGGTGGGAATGATCGCCTGTGGTGCGGTATCGGGGGATGATGCGCTGCACTTCATCGACTTCCCCACCCTGGTGTTGCTGTTTTCCATGATGTTGATCGTGGGAAATCTGCATCTGGTCGGCTTTTTCGAGTGGAATGCCGAACTGCTGCTCCGACGACTCAATCCCTCGCACCTGTTGCCGGCGGTCATCTTCACGACGGGATTTCTGTCCGCGGTGTTTGTCAACGATATCGTCTGCCTGGTCATGGTCCCGTTTGTGCTTACGGTCACCAAGCGAATGCGGGTCGGTCCCTTGCCGTACCTTTTGGCGGTTGCCACTTCCTCCAATATCGGCAGTGTGGCCACGATTACCGGCAACCCGCAAAACATGCTGATTGGATCCTTCTCAAGGATTTCCTATCTGGATTTCTTCCTTCACCTTGGTCCGGTGGCGCTGGTCGGTCTGTTTCTGAATTGGGCCGTCCTCGATTGGCTCCATATGCGCAGCCCGGTGGCGTTCGTCACCGCACAAGCCAAGATACCCGTGCCGGCCCACGATCCGTCAAGATTCCGCAAGCCGGCGGTGGTAGTCACGGTGGCGGTGATCGGATTCTTTGCCGGCGTTCCCCCGGCCACGATGGCAGCCCTGGGTGCCGCCGCCTTGCTGATCACAAGAACGCTCGAGCCTAAAAGGCTTTACGACGAAGTAGATTGGGGGTTGCTCGTGTTCTTTATCGGCTTGTTCCTGATCGTGGGCGGAGCCGAGAACGTCGGGCTCGTGGGCAAGCTCCTGAGTTTCGCCGAGCATTGGAACATCCAAAGCTTGCCCGCGTTCCTGGTGACCGTTTCCGCTCTCAGCAACCTGGTGAGCAATGTGCCCGCGGTTATGCTGCTGAAATCCTTGATCCCCGGGTTCGCTCATCCGCGCCAGGCGTGGCTGGCGCTGGCCATGTCCTCAACCTTGGCGGGCAACCTTACGATCACGGGAAGCGTAGCCAACATCATCGTCGTCGAACGTGCCAGACCCGAAGTCGAAATTGGCTTTGGCGACTATTTCCGTGCAGGCTTACCCCTCACCCTAGCCACGTTGTTATGGGGATGGGCCTGGCTGGCGTGGTTAGGCTGATCCCAGGGCAAACTTTTGTAGTAGAACTTTCGGTTGCGCCGGTTTCCACCCCCACCGTCGAACCCGCTGCAGTCCGCGGTAAGATTTGCCTATCGGTGGATTCCTATGAGTGAGTACCTCCTCGGCTCAATTCCCGAGATCTCCGATGACCCCGAGGTCACCCTGGCCTCTGCCGAGCCCTGCTTTGAACCCGACGCCACCATGGTGGAAAGCGAAGATATGGCGCAACGCGAGCTTTATCTGAGCTTACAGTTGCTGGCGAATCGCGCCCAGCGGCTTAGCCTGGCCTCGGCAGCCACGATTGCCGTGGCTCAGGGAGAGCAGTTGCTCTGCCGCGCCAGTGCTGGGCCAATGGCGGCCGAGATCGGAACCGAGCTTCGGGCCTATCCCATGGTTGTGCAAAGAAGCATCGAAACCCAACAGATCATCTGCTGCAATGACACGGGAAACCTGGCCCATCCTTCGGGAACTCTTTATTCCGATCTGGGGATCAAGTCCATGATGGTAATGCCGGTGATGCGAGACCAGCATGCCGTGGCCATGTTTGAACTACTGGCCGATCGAACCCAGGCTTTTCAAGATCGCGATGGCGCGATGCTCGAACGCCTATCCGAGGCAGTACTCATTGCCCTCGAGCGGGCAGATGCAGCCAAACACGCGCGCCAGGGGATTACGGCGAACATCAGCAGCGGATTTCGAGCTGAAATCGAAAGCTTGTTCCTCGGTGAACTCCAGCCGTTAGAAGCCGCGCCCTCCCGCGCCGCCGAGGAGATCGAAAAAGTCCGTACCTGCCAAGTTTGTGCCTTTCCGGTGTCCGACGGCCGGACCTACTGCGTCGATTGCGAAGGAGCTCACCGTGACCGGGAGAACAGTGAATCCGCCCCCCTTTTTCTCTCTAAACTGGAGCGCGAGGAGAGCCAGAGTTGGTTTGAATCCCATTTCTACACTCTGGGTACGCTGCTCATGGTGCTGCTCACCGTGGTGGTAATCCTGCTCAAGTTTCACTAAAGTCCGTTGGACTAAGCACCAAGCGTCCACGGAAGCAATCGCTTTTTGCCTCACAGGGGCAGAGCGCTGGGAAAACGCGTCTGAAAATCGAGCAGTCCGACCCATTGCGGCGTAACCGTGATTCGCACCATGTCGTGTACCATGGAAGCATACTGTGCCACCCAGGCTCTTCCTTGCTGTTCTCCAAAATAGCGATCGGCAGCCAGTGCATATTCGGGAACAATCCCGCTCACTGGCTCGAGCCGCGCCACGCCGCGCACCAGCAGGACTTTATGCGGAAAGGTGTTGTCATCAATCGTGAGCGCCACCTTGGGATTCTTGGCCAAGGCCTTTAGCTTCGGAGCTTTGGGGGGCGAAGCCAGGACAATCTCTCGTCCATTCCAATGAAACCAGATGGGGACGACCCTAGGCGTGCCATCTGTCCAGACATAAGCCAAGCGGGCGGGAATGGTCGATCGTAAGAGTTCCTGCGATGCAGGATGCTGCAAGAGTTCAAGGCTTCCTTGTTTGACAGGCATCGTTCGCTCCTGTGATGTTGCTGGTTGAGTTCTGCAATTGTAGTCCCAACCTCGCCGCACGTTGAAGCTCAAGATCCGCGTCGTGCCGGACCAGCCGATGACCGTGCCCTTGACGACATCCAGGCGTGGACACCGATCAAGCCCAGTGTCCTCTGGCTATTTGTTCGACGCTACACTGGCAAGTTTTCCGTTTTTCAGCCGGTAGGAGCCGCCACGCCAAGCCACCGTATGCCCGGCAAAGCTCTGTACCCAGACGTAGAGAGCCAATGCATCCCTGATCGGCAACCAAAAGAGCAGGCGCACGACCTGATGGTCGTGCAAAACCGACCGGCCAACCCGGAGGGCGACAGCCGCCCGCAGAAGGGCCACTACGGCCAGAAGCGTCCAAGCCCAGCCGGCACCGCTGGCAAGAAACAGGGTGATGAGCGCCCAGGGCAGACCAAAGGTCGCTCCTAACCCAAGGTATCCCCAGTAGCGCGAATCACGCACCGTGCGCGCCCAGCGTAGCTGGTGGTCGAGGAAGCTTCGCAACGTATATTGCGGCAAGTGACTGTCCACCGTGAGGCTAGAGAGTTGCACGCCGAGGCCCAGAGCAGCGATGCTCGCGCCGATCTGGTAGTCATCGGCTAAGTAATCGAGGAAGGCTTCAAAACCACCCGCGGCTTCGAGGTGGCGACGCTCAAAGGCCAACGTAGAACCGAGCCCAAACTTGATGGTTTCAAGTTTTCGGGCTACCAGCACTCCGGGAAAAAAGTCGGTGCTGATGCCGAGTGATTCCAGACGCGACCCTAGAGTCCGATTCGCGATCCCCCGATAGGGACAGGTCACGAGACCGATGTTCGGACCGGCCAGGGCAGCCATGACCCGCCGCAGGTAATCCGGGGGAACTCGAATATCGCTGTCATTCACGATCAGGTATCGGTTTCGGGCATGCGGCAGCATCTGTGCCAGCGTGCTGACCTTGGTGTTGGCACCCAGCTTCGCGGGACAATGAAGCAAACGGATCTGGTGTTGCGGGAATTCCGCTAGCAAACGTTCGACCCAGGGAATCGCCGGATCCTCGGGATCGCTGATGCCGAAGAGGATCTCGTAGTCGGGATAGTCCTGCAGGCAGTGACTGCGGAAATTCTCATACATTTCGAGGTCGGTGCCCTTCAGGGGTTTGAGGATGGAGACGGGCACGAGCGGCGGTGCTGCCGGGAGATCTGAGTTGGCGACGGCGGCATCCTCGAGGAAAGCCTCTGCACTCCATAGGCACAACCCGTAGTAAACGATACTTGCCGCTGCGGCCGCCCCGGTCAGAGCTTCGAAGATTCGCAAGAATGAATGAATCATGGGTGCTGAAATGGCCAGGCTGATCCCACTTGTACCCGAACCTCGCAGAACGAAGGGGATTGTAATCGTTCCCCTTGGGCACGCAAAGCTTAAGGGCATTCGGCAGTACGGCCCGCCGCCTCTATCTTTCTATCCCAGTGGGTGCCTGAGCGAGTCCAAGCGCCTTCAGGGACAGGTTTTCGACCGATTGCGTATTTCCGGCTCGATCCATGCTGAATTTCCCCTGACCGCAGGATGGTCATTCGTATCGCAGCGACTCAATCGGGTCTAGATTCGCGGCCTTCCATGCGGGATAGATACCGAAAACCAGGCCTTCAATCCCGGCCGCAGTGATGCCGAATACGGTCCAGAATACCGACATGCGCGCGGGCAAGGAGGTCCAGATGGCGGGAATGATCCAAGTCACGATCGCTCCCAAGAGCACGCCCAGGATTCCACCCATGGCCGTGAGGGTCATCGCTTCCAGGGTGAACTGCAGCAAGATATCGCGTTTGCGCGCTCCGATGGCCTTTCGCACGCCAATTTCGCGGGTTCGCTCAGTAACCGAAACCAGCATGATGTTCATGACGCCCACGCCGCCTACGATGAGGCCCACGCTGGACACGGCCAACATGAAGATGAAGACCGCGCCGGTCACCTGGTTCCAGACGTCATTCACGGAATCCTGCGTAAACAAAACGAAATTGTCGGGCTGATCGGGTGCCACCTTGCGCCGCCGGCGGAGGAGCTCTCTCATCTCATCCATCGCCTTCGGCATGTCCTCGTGGGAGGTGGCTTTCGCGCTAATCCAATACTCCTTCAGCTCGGGATGAAGTTTGCGGAAGGTTGAAAGGGGAAAGATCACGCGATTGTCATTGGGATCCTTGCCGCCCGAAAGCACGCTCTTGACCGGCACCATCACGCCGACCACAGTGAACATCTCACCGTCGATGTTAATCGACTTACCGAGCGGATCTTCATTGGGGAAAAGTTCCTCCGCCGTGTCACTGCCGAGCACGATGACCGGGGCATGGTGTTCGTCATCAAGTTCGCTGAACCAGCGTCCCGACGACATCTGAAAATCGAAAACATCCTTTACGGCGGCAAGATCGCCCTCCAGAATAGTGTTCTTGGCACGTCGGTCGCGATACTTCACAACATAGGTTCCGGCACCGAGCTGCCGCTGAATAAACTGGAGGGTGGGTGTGACCGCCTGGACGTGGGGCAACTTTTTCACGGCGAGAGCGTCCTCCCAGGTCAATTCCCTGCGCTTGCGCATTTCCTCCGTGGGGACTCCGAATTCGAATGGCTCTTGGTGAAAGGCAAAGATGATGTCGGACCCGATGCTGCGGATGACCTGCTGTACGTTCTCGTTTAAGCCGCGCACGACGGAAGAAATGCCGATGACCACGGCGACCCCGATCACGATGCCTAACACGGTCAGCCCGGATCGCAGTTTGTTGCTGCCGATCGTGGCCAGCGCCATCTGAACAATCTCGGCATAATCGCGCCTACGAATCATGTGCTTTCACCTGCCGCCGAGGGTCGGCCAAAGAGGAGCGACCGACGGCTTCGGCTCGAGCCGAACCCGCAAGCAAACGGTAGGGCCCGAGGATCTCCCTCGCGGTTTGCTGGCGGGGTTTTCATCACAACTCGAACCTCAGGGCGGCGATCGGCTCGAGCCGTGCGGCTCTTCGCGCTGGGTAGACACCGAAGAAGATGCCCACGCTGCCCGAGACGACGAGCGCAGCGGCCACGGCCCATAGCTTGACGCTTGAAGGCATACCGATCAGAACCGTTATGCCTTTGGCGAAGCTGATGCCCAAGAGGATTCCAAGAACTCCTCCCACCAGAGCCATGGTGCTCGATTCAATCAGAAATTGCAGTAGCACGTCCCGCCCGCGCGCGCCCAAGGCTTTCCGGATACCGATTTCCCGAGTTCGCTCGGTTACGGAAACCAGCATGATGTTCATGATGACAATGCCGCCCACCACCAGGGCGATCGATGCGATCACGATCATCACGATAAAAAACGTCCCGCTCAGGTTCGACCAGATACTGAGAAAGCTCTGATTGGTCTCGGCCGCAAAACTGTCGGGTTTGCCAGGAAGATCGTGGCGGCGAGCGCGCATGATGGCGCGAACCTCGTCCATGGCGGCTTCGAGCTGGCTGCCCACTCCGTGGGCTTTGCCGGAGATGCGCACCGTAGTGTGGGATCCGAACTGCTTCAAGAAACTGGAGATGGGGATCGCCACGTAGTTGTCACGGCTCTGCCCCAGGGTAGTTCCTTGCTTCTTGCCGACTCCGATCACGCGATAGACCTGGCCTTCGAGGCGGATTTCCTTGTTGAGCGGGTCTGTGCCGGAAAACAGATTGTCCACCACATCGGTTCCCAGAATCGCCACATTCGAACGATTGTTTTCGTCGGTGTCATTGAGAATCCTGCCTGAGGTGAGATCGAGATCGAGGATTTGTCCCATGGTGGGAGTGAATCCACGAATCCAGACATCACTGATCGACTGCTGTCCAAACTTCGCGTGTCCGTCCACTTTGATGGTGGACGCGCCGACCACTGCGCAATGGTGGCAAGCGTCACGGACGGCCTCATAGTCCTCGAGGGTGATGTCCTTCCGTCTTTGCCCTTCCAGGAATTGATCGATACTGGTGACGACCGGCGAGACTTTGCTGATCAGGAAGACGTCGGCGCCCAGGTTGAAGATCTTTTGTGCAACATAGCCGTTGATCCCACTGGTGAAGGTGACGACGGCGATGACCGCCGCCACGCCGATCACCACCCCGAGCAGGGTCAGCGCCGAGCGCAGCTTGTTCGCCCAGAGTGACTGCAGCGCAATGCGGATGGCTTCCAGGGTGGTCAAGGTCAAGTCTCAGGTATCGGGTTCCCGGTCTTGGGAAATCGAGAGCCGGCTGGTTCTCTCGAGTCTAGCAGAGCGGGCCAGACGAGCTTCCCGCCATGCTCGACTCCCCGAATTATTTCCGGCCTGCGAACCTCGCAGCCGGCCGGGCGCCATCGAATATAATAGAGCTTGTTGGCAGCTGGACCGGACGGTCGCTCCCCGTGCCTCGGTGCGGGGAGAGGAAAGTCCGAACTCCTGAGAGCAGTGTGCCGGATAACATCCGGGAGGTCGCGTTCAAGCGCGGCTGACGGAAAGTGCCACAGAAAACATACCGCTCCGCTGGCTTTGCGATTTCGTTGCCCCAAGGCGGCGAGATCTGAAACCACGGCGGGGTAAGGGTGAAAAGGTGCGGTAAGAGCGCACCGCTGCAGCAGCAATGCAGCAGGCAAGGTAAACCCCACACGGAGCAAGACCAAATAGGGAGGAAGTCTTAGGGTTCGCCTGAGGCACGTGCTGGCTCGGCGCGTCAAACCTTCGGGTAGGTCGCTTGAGCCTCGCAGTAATGCGGGGCCTAGAGGAATGGCCGTCCTGTCGGTTTCGATCGGCAGACAGAATTCGGCTTATAGGTCCGGCTGCCATATGTCTTTATTTTCCTTGCAACGCCACGTTATGACACTGTGACACTGGTGTGACGCACTCCAATTATTCGGCAGGAGGATGGTGATCAGCCGTACGTTGCTGGGTTCCGGAAAATTGCGATCCTCGAGACACCGGCACCTTCCACAGGAAGCGGGGCGATCTCGGAGCCAACAACTTCCGGGTGGCCGACCAACCACACTGACCTGGTTTGTCATCAGGGGAGCCCAAGTCAACGTTGTCGGCGCGGGGGCAGCTCAAGCTTGCTGAATGCCTTGCAACGGTGCCAGGCCCGCGGTGATGTCTCAGCAGGAACCGGGTTCAAAAGCTCGAACCCGAATTCCACAGGTCGCGTTGATACTTGGGCCAAGCACTATTCATGAGTCCTTTACTAGTTGTTTGCACCGCGTACAGAGTCTTGTCATCGGTCGCGATATAGAGCGTTCCATCTGGCGCCAATGTCGGAGACGTCACAGCATCACTCGGCAGCGGAAGTTCCCAAAGATTGGTTCCGGCGGCAGACAATGCAACCAGCTTGCCAGCTGCGAGAACGTAGATCGCTCTATCGCTGCCGACCACGGGTGACGGTTGGACCATGCTCTTCGCCGGATCACCGACACGCACGCTCCAACGCAAGTCACCAGCCCTGGTAAACGCATATACCGACACTTCCGTTGAGATCGCAATGATCGTACCGTCGGATGTGATTACCGGAGAGGCGTCAAACTGAGCTCCGCGCAAGGGGCCAGCATTATAGGTCCAGTTGAGCACACCTTGCGAGCTGAAACAGGAAAACTCTCCTTCGCCCGAACCCAAATACAGACTCTCGTCTGAACCCACTGCGATGCCAGAGGAAAAAAGCATCCGATCGACTGTCAAGCCTGGGCGTGGCCTGGGCTCGATGTACCTTGGCGGTGGGAAATTCCACAGCGAGTTGCCGTTTCGATCGACCGCGGTCAGGCTCCAGTCCTGAGGTACAACGATAGCGCCGCTTCTTAGCACGATCGGCGCGGTGTTGTATTGAATGAAAGGATAGGGCAACTTCCACAACTCGCGGCCGTCGGTTGTGGCCAGTGCTGCAAAATTCTTTCCGCACGTTGTGTACAGCACGTCACGAGTGAGCGCGGCTCCTTGTTCAATACGTGCGCTTTGCGGAGCACACTCGGTCTCCCAGCGCTTCTGCCCAGACTTGCTCAAAGAGAACACTTTCTTGGTTGTGGAGAAATACAGATTGTCTTCGGCGTCCCTCATCAATGCGCTCGGAATGTCATTCAAATCTATGTGATAGGTCCAGCGCACGTCGCCCGAGCGGTCCAAAGCATAGATTGCGCCGCTAAAGATCGTTGTGTAGATAGATCCATCGTTCCCGATGACTGGAGAACTAGTCACCTTATCCGGCAAAATCTGTTTCCACTTGATGGGGGAGTTCCCGCCTACTAGCGGGACACCGGGATTCTCAGCCATTCGTGTTCGCCAGTATGTCCAATAAAACACTCTTCCAGCGGCGAGCAGAACCACAATGCATAAAAGCCAGAGGACTGCAGCTTTTGTCTTCAAACTTCCCCTCCACCCCGAGTGGCAAGCTCCCGCCAGATTAGCGCGTATCCGACGGCCCACGTAGTTACTTTGGACAGCCGGCTTCGCCGGAACAACGACGTGCGCGGAAACACATGAACTTATACTGATAGCCCAGTGATTGGAGGGTTCTATGGCGATCTCAAAAGGTACAAGGTGGTTTGCCAAAGGGTCCCTAATGGTACTGACAATTTACTTGGGATCTACCCATCTCATTCGCTACGCACTTTCGCCGCCCTCGATAGACAAGGAAAGCGCTACACCGAAAAAAATCAAGCAACCGCCGGCAAACGAGGCACGCTTCCGGGCATCGTTCGCAGGCGGCAAGCAAGCCTTGAGCGATGGGAGTTATGCCACCGCGCTCGATCATTTTCTGGAGGCGGAGCGTTCCACCGATCAATTGACCGACGATCAATACAACGCCCTGAAAGAAGCTCGGCTGCAGATCGCACAGCTCTATGAATCCCCTGGAGACAACGTGGCCGCGAATACCGTTTATCGCGCATTGGCCGACTGCGCAAATCGCGATGGAAACGCGCTGTATCAGGCTAAGGATTACGAATCTGCCGTGAAGCGAGCCCAAGATGGCGAGGAATTTTCCAATCATATGGCCGAGGGGAAACGCGAGTCGCTGCAAAGCTCGCTTTTCCTCCTCAGCAATTCTCTCAACCGGCTGCACCGTTATCCCGAGGCCGCCGACGCGGCGCAGCGGCTCATTGACTATCTGAAGACCGTGGACGAATACGACCAGGGCCTCGGGCAGGCTTATTCCATGCTCGCTGGCATTCAGGGCGATGCCAAGGACTGGCCTGCAATGGATCAGGCTTTGACCCAGTATATCGACTGGTGCGACAGGACTCACGACTATCTGACCAGAGAAAGCCGTGGGCCATTCATTGACACGACCATCCCGCGCAGCTGGGCGCAATACAATTTGATCATCGCCCGCTATCAGAAAGGCGATCCCGACGGCGCTCTTTCCAAAGCGGACGATTTTTTTACCGAATATCTACAAAAGGAACGGGACGCCACCCCCACTCGTCCTCTGAATGTGGCCTTCCATTCGGGCGATTTTGCTGCGCTGGCATTGCAAATCGCCAAAGAATCCAACCGGCAGAATGCGATCGATCTATGGCAGAAGCGGGCCCCGGGCGGCATAAAGATAATCACTCTTCACCCGTCTGGTACTCAGTAGCCGCTTGAAATACTATGCCGCGGGCATTCCGCGCCAGGAGGGGCGAGGCGTCACTTTACTGGCGCTTTGGCTGGTGCGGGGCAAGAGTGCTCGATGATGTCGACTTTCCCATCGAGGATCGCCTGTTTCATCCTCACGAGACGTAACTGTCTCAGGGCTTCGGCGCCTGCGGCGTCGTTTGGGTGCGCGGCCGCCGCTTCATCGATATTCTTCGCCCGGGCCTCGAGGCGGAGTTTCGTAAACATCTCGTCTTCTAACGCGTGGAGCCTCTTCGCGTCCACGTCGCCCGAGTTCCTGCACGCTTCCTCCCGGATTTCCGAGAGCCGTTGGCCCCAATCGCCCTGCGCCAAGTCGGCCACAGCCGCAGCGAACGAGTCCTGCCACTGCTGTTCGGTTGCATTCCGGAATTCGCCGTTTCCGTAAGATGTCCCCGCCTTGGCATGTTTCACGCAATCCGGGTCACAATCGAAGGAAGCGTTGACCGAGCCATGATCGAGGCCACGACGAGTCATCTCATCGTTGTCAATAACCTTGGCGGCAGGCTTTGTTTGGCGTTGGGTTCTAGCAACGTCTCCGAGCGATTGCCCATCCGATGACTGCGCTTGCGCAGCGATAACGGAGACAAAAGCGAACAAAATGGCCAGCACCAAATTCAGGCGACGTGAGTAGTCCACCATGGCATTTCCTCGTCAAAGGTCTACAGGCCCAGGCTTCCATAACCATAAGGGGGTTTTAGCTCGTTGCGCAGGTAACTGTGGTAATCAGATGCTCGTTCGCGGGTCTCCGAAGCTCAGGCTCAGCCTCTTGTCGATGACATGCCGTGCCCACTCGCTGCACAAAGACCGGCGAAGGAACAATTGTTGGCGAGCGAGGGAATTTGCTTCTGCGTGCCACGTCGGGTCGTCGAATGTGATGATTGGCGGTTTCCTGACCGGCACCGTCCTTATTTGACGAGTGACGGGCAACTCGTTAGCTATCAGGCCCTTCACTCTTGATCAAACCGCAACCGCACTAGACCCTGCGCAAGAAGCGAGAGAAGTTCAGGGCTAACAACTTCCGAGTAGCCGACAATCCACGAACTTGGTTTTACTTCCACATTGCAAGAGCGCCGGCCTGCATTCGTATACCCCAGGACATGATCAGCCGAGCTGTGGTCGAACGCTCTTGAGGATTTCGTCCGAGAGCCGCCGATCCTGCACGGCGCGAGCCAGTACGATGCCACCAAGCATCGCCGCTACTTGAAAGATGGCTTCTTTTCGGTCTCCACCGTCAGCAGCGAGGATGTTTTCAAGACCCTGCTCGAACGCGGCTTTGAGTTCAGGAATTCGGCTTACAGGTCCGGCTGCCATAGGCCGTTCTTTTCAACTACTTGCATACCCAAAAATTCGATTGTGACGCGGCGCGACGCACTCGAATCACTCGGCACGACTCGAATCACTCGGCACGAAAGATGATGATAGTCCGTCGTTTTGCCTCTGTCCGGAAAACTGCAATCTTCGACACCTGGAACTTGCAGGAGAAGCGGGACAAGTTCGGAGCGAACGACTTCCGAGTAGCCGACAACACGCTCGGACCATGACCGGCAGGAATGGCGCCTCTTTCGGTACAGCTCGTTTTACCTCGAACTGTCCCTCGGAGATGCTTAGGCCATTCGGAATGCCAATCAAAATCAAACATCGGCAATTCAAGTTCAGCGCCCGCTTGTGATCCTTGTGTATTTCTGTTACCACCCTACCAATGAATCTCTCTATTTTCGTCGCCTCCTCTTGTTCGGATTCTTGGGGCCCTACAGCTTCCACGAACGAATGGTCGAAGCCCTGGCTTAGCGCTCGGTGTCCCTGCGAATTAGGACGCCCGGGGAAATACCGATGAAAAAGTGGCTCCGTACGTGGTTGGCTGGTGTGCGCTCGGGTTTTCCCACCGCCTTCAGCCCCTACTGGCACGTGCTGCCGCTGGGTCGGCTGAAAACATTCCTGGCAGGGTACTTCTTCATCGGCGCCGCCGGCGGTTTCGCGTTCGATCTATTGCAGCTCGATGCTTCCCGCCTCGGCGGAGGTTTCTTTTGGCCTGTCTTAGTAGGCATAGGAGCGGCGGCGGGTAGGGCCGCCGCAATCAAGAAAGTTCGTCTTGTTCCTCTGCTGCTTCTGCTGGTTCTCGTGGCCGCATGGCTGGGCTACTGGGCCTCGCACATTTCGCTGCCTCTCCCGGCCCCCGTCGCTGTACATCGGCGCGTGCTATTCGATGCGATCGGAATCTTGGTTGGTATCGCTTTCGGGGCTCGACTTCTGCTGCTCTTCGCTGGTACGGAGGGCCTGGCCAGCGTGCGCATGCAGACCGAGCTTTCTTTGGCTCACGGCATTCAGGCGACCCTGGTTCCGACCATCTCTTTCAGGAACCGGAGTTTTGAGCTGTACGGCAAATCGCTCCCTAGCACAGAAATGGGTGGCGATCTGATCGATGTCATCGAGAGCGACGGTGGGTTGGTGGCGTACGTCGCCGATATCTCGGGCCACGGCCTACCAGCCGGCCAGCTCATGGGGATGTTGAAGACTGCCATGCGACTCGCCGTACAATTCCGCCAAATGCCGGTCGCAGCCCTCGAAAGTGTGGATCACGTCCTGCCGGATCTCAAACAACCTGAAATGTTCGCCACCCTGGCCCTGCTCCGCTTCGGTGGTTCCAGTGAAGCCGAATACGCGGTGGCCGGCCATCCGCCGATCCTCCACTATCGGCACGGTAGCCGTGACACAACCCGGCTCTCGATGGAGCAGCTTCCGTTGGGACTGATCTCCGGCGGTTCCTATACTAGTAAGCGCGTCGTCTATTCACCGCGCGATCTCTTCTTGATGGTCACGGACGGCATTACGGAAGTGACCAATGCCAAAGATGAAGAATTTGGCCTGACCCGCCTGCAAGAGCTGCTGACGCGATACGCTACTAGAGCATTGCCGGAAATTTGGGATCTCATCATGCGCGAGGTCCGGCAATACGGTTTGCAGCAAGATGACCAGAGTCTGCTCCTGCTGCGCGTGCTGGCCCCTGCGATCCCTCCGGCGACCTGAATTCCAGAGTGTGATGATGGTGGATACAGCGGTCATTGCGCTTGGCTCTTGGAAACTGTGGAACTGGACGCGAATTATACAAGGGGCTTCTGGAGGATTAAGCTCACGCCGAAGAACGGCGCGGCTGTCAATTACCAACGTGCTTTTCCGGATCGAGTCTGGTCAAGGTGTATTTCTCTGATTCCTCCGACTTGCCATTATTCCAAACGACTTCCAGGTCGATCGTTTTATCGTCGATGATTTTATAAATGACCTTCTCCACGTGATCCGCATCCGCACTTTGCAAGTTTGTGATATCGAACATCTGAAACTCAAAGACTCCAGGTCGGGTATTCTCCCTCAGTCGCAACCGTGGCTGATTGCCAGCGTTGCAAAAGTGTGTCATCAACAGGCTTTGGCCGTCTCGATAGAACACAGATAGTTCCTTGCCAAACTGCTCCGTCACAATCGAGCCCTTGGAGCCGCTCTCGTACGTCATCTCAATGGAAAGGGTCGTCTGCCCCGACCGAATCGCCCACTTTCCCTCGAATCCCTTGAATATCTCGAAAGGAGTTTCAGAACTCTCGACTGCCCCGGAAGCGGTCAGCATCAGGAAAAGCAAAAAGCCGACTTTGCGCAAGATCATCCTCAACTCCTTCCTCAGGCATTTAAGCAGAAATCTCCTTCCTGTTTTCGAGCGGATCACGGGCCGGCTGCCACGTGCTTTTCTTTTCAGCTACCTACGAACATTCTGGATTGGGAGGGAGCACATCATAAGGATCTGCGAAGCCTCCTGTTGAGCGTTGTACAGTCGGCAGGCGATCGCAACTTTCATTGCTTGTTCAGAGCTGTATTTATCACGTTCCAAATAGATCCGGGCTGGGGATTGTAGGGTACAGCATCAGTTCCGTACTCCCAAAAGAACACACCTCCAACCCAGTTCGGAACATCGGGATGGAAGGCATAGCCCTCGTTGAGCAGCTTCGTGAGCTTAGCTTTATTTGGCCTGCCTTTGCTGT
>DASPTQ010000147.1:0-2300 GCA_035623335.1 Terriglobales bacterium | reverse complement strand
GATTTTGTCGACCGCAATCGCCATGTTGGTCAAGATCGATACGCGCTCGCTGGTTACGTCGACCAGGCCTTCCCCTACGGCCATGAAATCGGTATGTCCGGCTTTGCGGACGATCAGCTCACCCGGCACTAATTGCGTCATCAGCCGGACATGGTGAGGGAGAACACCCATCTGGCCCTCGATCCCTGGCAGGGTGACCATGTCGACATCTTCCGAATACACGGTGGCTTCCGGAGTCACAATCTCCAATCTGATGGTGTTGGCCATGTTCACCTACCTGCCGCGTGGCGCTCACGCCGCTTTCAGTTCTTTCGATTCTTGGACCTCGTCGATCGTGCCCTTCATGTAAAAGCTTCCTTCCGGGATGTCGTCGTGTTTGCCTTCCAGGATCTCCTTGAAGCCGCGGACGGTTTCGGCTACCGGAACCTGCTTGCCTTCGCGGCCGGTAAACACCTGAGCGACACTGAACGGCTGGCTCAGGAAGCGCTGAATCTTGCGGGCCCGAAATACCGTTACCTTGTCTTCGGGCGAAAGTTCATCCATTCCCAGAATCGCGATGATATCCTGCAAATCCTTGTAGCGCTGCAGCACGCTCTGCACGCCACGCGCCGTGTCGTAGTGCTCCTGGCCGACGATCTCCGGTGTCAGGGCACGGGAGGTAGAGGCCAAGGGATCGACGGCCGGATAGATACCCAGTTCGGCGATCGAACGCTCCAGTACGATGGTGGCGTCCAAATGAGCGAAGGTTGTGGCCGGCGCCGGATCGGTCAGATCGTCGGCCGGCACATAAACGGCCTGGAAGGAAGTGATGGAACCTTTCTTGGTCGAGGTAATCCGTTCCTGCAGGGCTCCCATTTCCGACGCGAGAGTTGGCTGGTAACCCACGGCGCTGGCGGTGCGGCCGAGCAGCGCCGAGACCTCGGAGCCGGCTTGCGAGAAACGGAAAATGTTGTCGATGAAGAGCAACACATCCTGGTTCTTCTCGTCACGAAAGTATTCTGTGATCGCGAGGCCCGCTAGGGCCACGCGCAGGCGCGCGCCCGGGGGCTCGTTCATCTGACCATACACCAAGGCAATTTTGGACTCGCGCAGGTTGTCCTGTTTGATGACTCCTGCTTGCGACATTTCGTTATAAAGATCGTTGCCTTCCCGGCTACGTTCGCCGACGCCGGCGAATACCGATACGCCGCCATGGAGTTTGGCAATGTTGTTGATCAGTTCCATGATCACAACCGTCTTGCCTACGCCAGCTCCGCCGAAGGCACCCACCTTTCCGCCCTTCTGGAAAGGACAGATCAAGTCAATCACCTTGATACCGGTGGGCAATACCTGCGGAGAGGTCGATTGGTCTACGAGTGGCGGCGGCGGACGATGGATGGGATAGTATTTCTCCGCCTCTACCGGTCCGCGCTCGTCCACAGGATTACCGATGACGTCGAACATCCGGCCCATGACACCTTCGCCGACGGGCATAGAGATTGGCCGGCCATTGTCGGAAACCTCGAAGCCGCGCTTGAGGCCCTCGGTGCCGGACATGGAGATGGTCCGGACCAACTTATCCCCGAGCTGCTGCTGCACTTCGAGGATCACCTTCGTCGGCTGGTCTTGGACCGTATATTCAACGGTCAGGGCGTTGTAGATGGCGGGCAGCGCATCCGGGAACTCAACATCCACGACCGGACCGAGCACCTTAACAATTTTTCCTGTGTTCATAGTCACACCCGCAATTCAGTTCTGCTTTACTCGGATTGCCCACCGGCAATCTCGAGCAATTCCTTGGTGATATTGCCTTGCCGCAGCTTGTTGTACTCCAGCGTCAAGTCCTTGATCAGGCCTTCCGCGTTTTCCGTTGCATTCTTCATGGACACCATGCGCGCGCTTTGTTCGCTGGCTTTGGCATTCAGCAACACCTGATACATATAGATGTCCACATAGTGCGCGAGTAGATAACCCAGAACGGCCTCCGGACTGGGCTCGAATACTACCTCCCCGGTATCGGCGGCCAAAGTCTCCGCCGACGGAACGCCGGGAACTTTCACTTCACCTACGGGAAGAAAATCCAAACACAGCGGATGCTGCGTCAGGGTATTCACGAAACGGGTGGCCAAGACCTGAACTTGATCCACCTCTCGTTTCACAAAGAGGTCGCGGGCGAAGGCGGAAATCGCACGGGCTTCCGCATATCGCGGGGTGTCGGCATAAGGAAACTCCGCCACCAATTGGCGTCCCGTGCGGGCGATAAATTGGGCAGCCTTTCGGCCGGCGGTGATGAAAAGCGTGGACCCGGGATCGAACTCCGC
>DASPTQ010000146.1:0-7052 GCA_035623335.1 Terriglobales bacterium | reverse complement strand
AATTCAATCGGGGAACCGGTGGCGATTGCCGAATCCAAGTAGAAACAGATGCCACGAGCGCTCACATCCCGGGTTTGTGCGGCCTTTTCCTGCTCCCCGTCTTGCGAATAGGTGACCGACACGGGCAATCGTAGCGCGAAGCGGCGGGTTGCCCGCTTGTTCTCCTGGGTGATTTCCGCCATCGAGCCCTCCACGGTGAGTGTAGCATGGCCCTTCGCGGGTTCACTGTCAAGCCTCCCCGTACCTATAATTTACCTACCGGGGTCTAGCGGCCCCAAGGCGGGGCGAGTCCTACGGTAAGCTGTCTCAGCGAAAAAAGTATGGTGTTGGTCCTCGACAACTACGATTCGTTCACCTACAACCTGGTGCAATACCTGGGTGAACTGGGCGCGGAAGTCTTCGTGCGGCGCAACGACCAGCTCACCGTGGCCGACATCGAAGCCATGGCGCCGGAACGCATTGTGATCTCGCCCGGACCCTGTACTCCAAAGGAGGCCGGGATCAGCGTGGAGCTGATTCGGCAGATGGCGGCGAAGACTCCCATCCTAGGCGTGTGCCTGGGACACCAGGCCATCGGAGCGGCTTTTGGCGGCGAGATTGTGCGGGCTGCGAAACTCATGCACGGAAAGACCAGTGAGGTGTTCCACGATAACCGAACGATTTTCGCCGGCTTACCCATGCCGCTGGTCGCCACCCGCTATCACTCGCTGGTGGTGGAGGAGAAAACCCTGCCCGATGAGTTGGAGGTCAGCGCCTATACGAGCGAGGCGGACGGTTCGCGCGTCATCATGGGCCTGCGCCACAAAAAATTCCCGGTGGAAGGCGTGCAGTTTCACCCTGAAAGTGTGTTGACGTTAGGGGGAAGAAAGCTGATTCGCAACTTCCTCGAGAAGTGATCCGTCCCGGCTATTTCTTGCGTGCCGCCCAGGCTTCGCTCGGCGACTGGCCGCCCCTTGCCATTTCGAGCGCCTGCAACACGGCCTTCGCCTTATTCATCGATTCTTCAAATTCCCGCTCCGGGTCGGAATCGGCCACGATGCCTGCCCCCGCCTGCAGATAGGCGCGTTCCCCTTTCATCAGCATCGTACGAATAGCGATACAGGAATCAAGGTTCCCGGCAAAATCGGCATACAGCACCGACCCCCCATAGATGCCACGGCGTACGGGCTCCAGTTCTTCGATGATTTGCATCGCCCGCACTTTGGGAGCGCCGGTCAGCGTGCCCGCCGGAAAGCAGGCGGCGAAGGCATCGAGCGCGTCCAGATGATCGCGCAATCTGCCCTCGAGTGCAGAAACGATGTGCATGACGTGGGAATAGCGCTCCACATACATCAGATCCCGGACTTTGACCGACCCGTATTCACACACCCGGCCAAGGTCGTTGCGTCCGAGATCCACCAGCATCACATGTTCGGCGCGCTCCTTGTCGTCGGCCAGCATTTCCCTCTCCAGGCGCTGATCTTCCTCTTCATCGCGGCCACGACGATGAGTCCCGGCAATCGGCCGATATTCCAGTTTGCGCCCGGTGACTCGAACCAGCATCTCGGGAGAGGAACCGACGATGTGCTGATCCCCGGTCCGGAGATAGTACATGTAGGGCGAGGGGTTCAGGGTACGCAGAGCCCGGTAAACATCAAACGCCGACACTTCAGGGGTAAACTCCAGGCGGTTGGAGAGCACTACCTGAAAGATATCGCCGGCGGCAATGTATTCCTTCGAGCGTTCGACGGATGCCAGGAAGTCCTTACGGCTGGTGGCGGCGCGAAGTTTGAGGGGTCCGTGGGTCTTCCCCATAGCCTTTGGCCATTGTGCGGGGCGGAGGCCCTCGGCCAATTTCTTCTCGATCGCCGTAATGTCGGCGACGGCGCGGTCGTAGGCTTTTCGTGGATTCCCGCCGGATACATCCGCGGTGGCAATAATATGGATCTGGTGCAGAAGATGATCGAATGCCAGGAGACGGTCAAAGAACATCAACCCGCAATCCGGCAGAGCCAGATCATCCTTGGCATGAGCCCCGATGTTTTCCAGGTGGCGAACCGCATCATAGGCAAAATAGCCGACGGCTCCTCCGGTAAACGGAGGCAACCCCGCGATCGTAGCCGCCCGGTGGCGGCGGAGCAGTTCCTTTAAGGTTTCCAGGGGGTTGCCACGGTGCCGCTCGAGCCGGGTGCCCTCGAGCACCGAGATCTCCTGGCCGCGGGCTCGCAGTTGCATGTACGGGTGCGCTCCCAAAAAGCTGTAGCGCCCGATCTGTTCTCCCCGCTCCACCGACTCCAGCAGAAACGCCTCGGAGTCCCGGTCGGCAATGCTCAGGAAGGCCGACACCGGGGTCAGAAGGTCGGCCATAACCGATTTGACGACCGGCACCAGGGTGGCCTTTTGTGCCAGGATCGAGAATTCCTTGTAATCGGGACGAAGCATGAGGCTTGGCCACCCATTATAAGGAACCCCTCCCCGATCCGATTTTCCACCCCTCGGCTCGTCTGTCGGGGGGGACCCCGGCTCGCTAGTGACCTCCGTAACCAGCGAATTCATTGACGTTATCCTCGAGCAGGCCGCAAGATGGTCTCCTGGGAAATATTCTGAGCGAGGTCTATGCGGGTTAAGTTCTG
This sequence comes from Terriglobales bacterium, assembly GCA_035623335.1. GTDB lineage: Bacteria > Acidobacteriota > Terriglobia > Terriglobales > Acidobacteriaceae > JAFAGX01. The sequence continues at coordinate 4,440 of DASPTQ010000146.1, read as the reverse complement.
GGGAGTTCGCGGGTCGACGCCTGCTCCGCAGCCGGAGAACATGCGCTACGGAGGCAATACCTCCTGCGTCGAAGTGCGCTACCGTGACCAGCTTTATATCCTCGACTGCGGCACCGGATTCCGGGTCCTCGGACAAGCCCTGCGCAAGGAGTTCAACGGCTCACCCGTCTCCGCCCACATTTTTGTCTCACATTTTCACTGGGATCACATTCAGGGGCTGCCTTTCTTTGGGCCGCTCTATGACAACCGGGAGAATCATTTTCAGTTTCACTGCTCCAACCGCACGCGCAGCCTCAAGGAAGTGTTCGAGGCGCAAATGGCGTCTCCCTACTTTCCCGTGGGGCTGCATCAAATGCAGGCTCGCCAGGACTTCCACAATTTGAACCAGGGTCGGATGGATCTCGGCGAGGTCCGTTTGGAGACGATGTGGCTGAACCATCCTCAGGGATGCATGGGGTTTCGGCTGGAAACCCAGGACGGGATCATGGTCTACGCCACCGATAACGAGCCAGGGGACAGTGTATTCGACCGCAATGTGCGTCAGCTGGCCGCGGGCGCCGATGTGCTGATTTACGATGCTCAGTATCTTCCCGACGAGTATTCGGCGCGGCGCCGCGGATGGGGCCACAGCCACTGGCGCGAGGCGGTCAACGTAGCCATGGAGAGCGGTGCCAAGGAACTTGTCCTGTTTCATCACGATCCGGACCACAACGATTCCTGCATCGATCAGGCCGTCAAGGAAGCGCGCAACTACTACGCTCGGGTACGCGCCGCCGCTGAAGGAACCGAGATCGAAATATCCGATTCCCCCAATTCGCGGAAATAGCCAGGGTTTTCCAGCCTAGGCAACGGTTTCTTCGCTGCCGCCATCTGGAATTCTTCGATTACAATGAGTTTGCCTTGTGACCTCGCGAGGAGGCGAGGAAGGGATGGAGTTCCTAGCGGCTCGACCCCAGGTGTCGATTACTTCGGTCCTCGACATTCTGCTGGTCGCCATCATTATTTATGAGCTGCTGGCCCTGATTAAAGGCACGCGGGCCTCCCTGATGCTGGTTGGGGTTGGGGCGCTGGCACTGGCTGTCTATTTGTCCGAGCTCGGCGAACTTACAACGCTCAATTGGCTGGTCAGCACGTTCTTGCCGTATACGGTGTTTGCCCTGATTGTGATCTTCGCCGGGGAACTTCGGCTGGCGGTCACCCGCTTGGGGAGAAAGCTCGCCTTCGGCGGCAACGCCAATCCGGCGGCGGAAGCCTATGACGATATTGTCTTGGCCGCCAATCTGTTTTATCAGAACCAGACCGGTGCTTTGATGGTGATCGAGCGTGAGATCGGCTTACGAACCTACATTGAGAGTGGAGTTCCCCTCGACGCCCGACTCTCCTACGATTTGCTGGCGACCATCTTTCGACCGAGCGCTCCGCTCCACGACGGTGCTGTCATCATTCAGAAGGACCGGATTGCCGCCGCCGCCTGCTTCTTGCCTTTATCCATGAATCCGGTGTTATCGACCCAACTCGGCACCCGTCACCGTGCCGGCATCGGGGTGACCGAGGAGACGGACGCGATCGCCGTGATTGTGTCGGAAGAGACCGGCAGCATCAGTTTGGCGGTCGGCGGGAAAATTGAACGGGAGCTTTCGATCGATCAACTGCGGGATCGACTGGGAGAACTGCTGCATCGTTATGTGCCGCCCGCCACTCTGCCGACGGAAATGACCAATAGTAGCGCCGTACTGGAAAACTCGGAGGCCGAGATCCCACGCAGTCGCTCGACTCGCTCGGCGGATGCAAGGATCAATCAAGAAAGCGATGTCTAAAGGCATACACAGGTCGTTCGCCCGCCACGTATTTCATAACCTCGGGCTCAAGCTCGTCTCGCTGGCGCTGGCCGTGGGATTATGGCTGGCCGTGACCCGGCAACCGACGGCCGAGGTCGCCGTGGAGGTGCCGATCGCGTTCGAGAACATGCCGGGGAACCTGGAGATCAGCTCGGCGGACATTCCCAAGGCACAAATCCGGCTGCGCGGCGCGGAGCGCGCGATTCGACACCTGCAGACCTCCGAAGTGTCCGTGGATCTGTGGCTGGATGTGACCAAGCCGGGCGAGCGCACCTTTGACCTCACCGCCCATCAAGTGCACCAACCCTATGAACTGCAGGTGGTGCAAGTCATTCCCAGCCAGGTGCGGCTGGCTTTCGATGTTCGTGCCACCCGCCAGGTTCCCGTCCAGCCGCGGTTAGTTGGCACCTTCGCTCCGGGCTATCAGATCGGCCAGATTATCGTCGAACCCCCGCAGGTCTCGATCGTTGGTCCGGAGAAGCGAGTCGACGCGATCGAATCCGCGACCACTGATCCGGTCGATATCACCGGGGTGGTGCATCGCATTGCGCTGGTGCGGCATGCCTACGTCGCCGACCCTATGGTGCAAGTCACCAACCTCGATCCCGTGCGGATCACCATTACTGTAGAAAAGACGGTCACCAAGGACGGAGGCTAAGTTTCGTAGCACTATGGGTTTGGCAAAGCGACAACTTTTCGGGACGGATGGCATTCGTGGGGTTGCCGGCGAATTCCCCCTGTCTCCGGAGAGTACCTATCTGATCGGGCGGGCTCTCGGGCATGGTCTGCTCCGCATCCATTCCGAGCCGCGGGTGGTGATCGGCCAGGACACGCGGCAGTCGAGTTCCTGGATCGCCGACCGGGTCAGCGAAGGATTGACCTCCTGCGGTTGCCAGGTCCAGAGCGCGGGCGTCATCACCACTCCGGGAATCGCCTATCTTGCCCGTGCACGCAAATTTGCCGCAGGCGTGGTGATTTCAGCCTCCCACAATCCCTGGACCGACAACGGGATCAAGATCTTTTCCGGCGATGGATACAAGTTACCCGATGCCCACGAACTCACCATCGAGCAGGAGATTTTCAGTTTGCTCGAGGATCGCAATCGAGCCGAACTCCCCGTCGAGGTTCAGGCGCGAAGTTTGCCGGGCGATGCCGGCCTGCGTCACGCTTACATCAGTTGGCTACAAGCGAATACGAAGACCGATCTGAGCCGTCTGAAGCTCTTGGTGGATTGCGCCAACGGGGCGGCCACGGCGGAGGCCCCGGAGCTGTTTCGTGCCTGCGGAACGAAGGCGACGTTTCAATGCGCCTCGCCCGACGGCAAGAACATCAATGAGAACTGTGGTGCTTTGCATCCGGAGGTGTTGGCCAGCTTGGTCGGAGAGCGAGCCGGCCAATTCGACCTCGGCGTGACCTTCGATGGCGATGCCGATCGCGCCCTCTTCAGCGACGCCAACGGCCGGGTGGTGAACGGCGACGGCGTTCTTTTGTTGGTGGCCCGCGACTTGGCGTCGCGTGGCCTTCTGGTCGGTTCGACCGTGGTGGCGACCACCATGTCGAACATGGGCCTGGAACTTGCCCTGCGGAAGTCGGGGATTCGCATGCTGCGCGCCAATGTCGGTGACAAGTATGTGCTCGAAGAGATGCTGAAGACGGGAGCGATTCTGGGCGGAGAGCAATCCGGACACATTATTTTTCTCGACGGCGAGGCGACCACGGGCGATGGCTTGCTGACCGCGTTGCGCGTGATGGAGATCTTGGCCCGAACCGGCAAGCCGCTGGCTGATCTGATTTCCGACCTTAAGGTGTTCCCCCAGAAGATTCAAAATGTGCGGGTGCGGGAAAAGGTTCCGTTTTCTGAGGCACCATCCATCCAGGAGGCCATCGCCGCTGCGGAACGCCAACTCGATGGCAATGGACGCGTCGTGGTCCGCTACTCGGGTACCGAGGCACTCGCCCGAGTCATGGTAGAGGCCGAGTCAGCCGAAACCATGGAAGCGTTGGTCGAGAACATTGCTCGCACCATCAAGCAAGCGCTGGGAGGCTAATCGGCCGTCAGCCGTCTAAAGGCCAGGTTGGTTCCGATGTGTTCATCGTTTCAACTACCTACGCCGTTATTGCGTCTCGCCTGTATCCCAGAACATGTCACAGCATTTCTTGTCGAGCCATCTGCAAACACGATCCGTTGGTTCGATTTAATGCAGATCGGACTATTTCGAGATCGGGATGCTGTGCATGGCGGACGCTTGCGCGTGTTCACAGGGCGGCTTCTTGGCGCGGATCAAGATTTCTTCTCGCGGACGGCAAACCGATGATAGTATTCGGACGATGCTGAACATTCGGTTTCAAGAAAAACTGGTATTTTGGCGCGGTTTAGGCGATGAAATGGCGAAACGGCCATTGAAAACCCATACTATATATTTATAGCCCTCCGCATCCGCCGCGAACGCCAGCGGCTTCGTCCAAATGCATTATGAAAGGGCGCCCCGCTTTCGAGGGGGCAGTTGCTTGTAGCGCTGGCGCTGCTCCTTCCGGTCGGGCGGCGCGCGCGGCGGGGGCTTTGCCCCCCGCACCCCCAGGATTTAGCGCTTTGGTGCCTGTC
>DASPTQ010000145.1:0-3841 GCA_035623335.1 Terriglobales bacterium | reverse complement strand
ACGACAAATGTAGCGAAAGGCGGAGCAGTTCCCGTGTCGAGCGGAGCGAAGCTCCCGAATTCAAGGAGCAATCCTGCGCGCGAAGATCCGTTTCAGAAGATTGTGGACTTCGCATTGCTTTATGACAGGATCGTTCTGAAGCACTGTAATCAACTGCACCGTTGGCGAGCGCCTGTTGCACGATTTGCTGGACCGCACCTATTTCGCGCATATCCTTCCGCCTCTGAAGACCGGGGCGTCTGGCTTGCCGGAGGTGGAAGAGGATTAGCGCGACCCACTCGGCAACGCCGCCGCGCTAAAGAAAACGGATTGCGGACTTCGAGAAAACGTTAAAAGGGTTCGAATTGACGATGGAGGCGAAGGCAAGCTGGGGCGGCCAATGCACTCGTGTGAAGGTCGCCTTCTTCAACCCAAGGACGCGGGAGGATACTGTCGTGACTTTTCAAAAACAGAACCGGATGCTCGCTCTCGCATTTGTCCTGACTGCTCTGATATGCGTTTCGTCGCCGGCACGGACGAGCGACGATCATAACTCGAAAGCGAAGAAAGCAGCTACACAATCGGCCAAGCTGCAAAAGTGTTCGACGCCCGAATTTCTGAAGATCTGCTGAAGCCCGCAACAGCCATCGTTGTATTCCCGCACGTGGTCAAGACAGCCTTCGTTGTGGGCGCCGAGGGAGATAGTGCGGTGGTTACAGCACGACCCTTCGAGGGTTGTCTACACAGCGACGAATAGGGAGCGTAGCCATGTCGCCGAATGCCAATGAAGGACCCGTCGCCAGCATCGGTTTGACTGCCAGTGAAGCGGAGGCAAGGCTAAGCCGGTTTGGTCCAAACGAGCCGGCGGAAACTAAGCGCCGTTCGTTTTCCTCTGACCTCTGGCATGCATTTACCAACCCTCTGGTCCTGATTCTGGTGATTGCCGCAACGGTTTCGGCTTTTTTGGGCGAGAAAACAGATGCGGCAATTATTGCCACCATTGTTCTGTTGAGCATCGCGATTGATTTTGTCCAGGCTTATCGTTCTCAAAGCGCAGTTGAAAAACTGCGTGCACAGGTTGCCCTGACTGCAACGGTCCTGCGCGACGGGGAGTGGAAAGAACTTCCGCGGCGAGAGATAGTGCCCGGAGACTTGGTTCGGCTTTCAGCCGGAGATCTTGTCCCCGCCGACGCTCGTCTACTGAAAGCGCGTGATCTCTACGTCCTACAGGCAGCGCTGACCGGTGAATCGCTTCCCGCGGAAAAGGAAGCTACGGCGGAATCAGCCTCGACCAAAGCAGATGCGCGAAACATGGTTTTCCTGGGTACGTCGGTGGTCAGCGGAACGGCTACCGCCGAGGTTGTGACAACCGGATCTCGGACCGCCTTTGGCGATATTGCGGCTCGCCTGGGCGCTCATCCGGAACAGACCGCCTTTGATCAGGGCCTGCGAAAATTCAGTCAGCTGCTTGCGCGGACGGTTGTTTTCTTGGTCCTCTTCCTGATCGTCGTCAGCATCGCACGCCATCGCGATCCCCTGCAGTCGTTGCTGTTTGCAGTTGCATTGGCCGTGGGTTTGACGCCCGAATTCCTCCCCATGATCACGTCGGTCACTCTTTCAAAAGGCGCCATCGCGATGGCGCACAAAGAGGTGATCGTTAAGCACCTTTCTGCCATTGAGAATCTTGGCAGCCTCGACGTACTTTGCAGCGACAAAACCGGCACGCTCACTGCCGGGACAATGACGCTTGATCGCTCGCTTGATCCTTTTGGGAATCCTTCTGCGCGCGCCTTGGAACTTGCTTACATCAACAGCAAGTTCGAAACGGGGATTCGCAGTCCTCTCGATGACGTGATCCTCCACCAGCCTCCGCCAAAAGTCGATGACTACACGAAGTGCGATGAGATTCCTTTTGATTTTGAGCGGAGGCGGCTCTCGGTTGTGGTGCAGCAGGGGTCGCAGCGGACTCTCATCACGAAAGGAGCGCCGGAAGGGATCTTTCCACTTCTTTCGGGTTATGAGCTTGAGGGTAAGACCGTACTCGTCAGCGAAGACGCAACCAAGCACATGCAACAGACTAGCAATCAGCTGAACAGCGAAGGGTTCCGTTCGTTAGCGGTGGCCTACGTCGACCTTCCGGTGCAGGCGGATTATTCAGTCAAGGATGAGCGCAATCTGATTCTCGCCGGTTTCGTCAGCTTTGCGGATCAGCCCTTGCCTGATGCCGCCCAGACACTGGCGTCTTTAAAGCAGGATGGCGTTGAGTTGAAGGTCATCTCGGGCGACAACGATCGTGTGACCGGACATGTCTGCGCTGGGGTGGGACTTGACCCGGGCCGAATTATCACAGGCGAGGACCTGGAGCGAATGACGGATCCAGCCCTGGGGGTCGTCGCTGAGGGGACACGCGTATTCGCACGTATTTCTCCCGCTCAAAAGAACCGGATTCTTCTGGCTCTCAAGCACAAGGGCCACGCCGTGGGGTTTATGGGGGATGGGATCAACGATGCGCCATCGCTGCACGCTGCCGATGTTGGCATTTCGGTCTCAAGTGCGGTGGATGTGGCTCGCGACGCCGCTGACGTGGTCCTCGTTCAGCCCGGCCTGAAGGTCCTGCACGATGGCATTATCGAGGGACGTAAGGCCTTCGGAAACGTGATGAAGTACTTGCTCATGGGGACGAGCTCGAACTTTGGCAACGTACTGAGCATGGCGGGAGCTTCGCTTTTTCTCCCGTTTCTCCCGATGCTGCCGACGCAAATCTTGCTCAACAATCTTCTCTACGACTTAGCCCAGCTCACCATTCCAACCGACAACGTCGACGAGACTTACCTGCAGAAACCCCAGCACTGGGATATTAATCTGATCGGCAACTTCATGGTGTTTATCGGACCTATTAGTTCCGTCTTTGACTTTTTAACCTTTTATGTGCTGCTACGCGTTTTTCACACTACCGAGGTGCAATTCCATACCGGATGGTTCGTGGAATCGCTGGCAACCCAGACGCTCGTGTTATTTGTGATTCGTACCGCAAAGAATCCCTTACGCAGCCGCCCTAGCCGTCCCTTGATTGCGAGTTGTCTTGCCGCCGTGGCAACTGGGATTTTCTTACCCTTTACTCCACTGGCAGGCGCGCTGGGATTTACAGTAATGCCTCTCAGTTTCTTCAGTTTTCTGGCGGTCGCGACGGCAGCCTATCTCGTGCTCGTGGAGTTTGCCAAGCGGCGGCTTCTGCGCCACGCCGCAAAAGCGAATGCGGTTACGCATCGAAATGCCCTTGCCGCTGCAGCATAGAGTGGTAAAGGAGATGGGTGTATGCGGTGGCTAATTGGATTGTCCTCCGCGCTTCTAGGCGCCAGCCCCGATGCGATATGGAAATGGCTTCATCGCTTAGGAGGACCGGGGCTATTCCTGCTTGGCATCGCCGATAACGCACCGTTTTTCTCCTCTCCGGCGGGAAGTGTGGACGTATTCCTCATCGTACTTTCGGCACACCAGCCCCGCTGGTGGGCCTATTACGCCTTGATGGCTACTATGGGGGAGGTGCTTGGCGGTTATCTTACGTATCAGCTGTCCGAAAAAGGCGGCCAGCAAAGGTTCGAAAAGAAAATACGAAAAGAGCATGCAGAAAAGCTCTACAAGGCGTTCGACAAGCGCCGCTTCATTGCGGTATTTGGAGGCGCCCTACTGCCGCCGCCATTTCCATTTACCCCAGTGCTGATGGTTGCCGGCGTCATGCAATATCCGCGCAAAAAGTTTGTCTCAGCGCTGACAGCCGGTCGTGCTATTCGTTTTTTCGTCGCGGCTTTTCTTGCCCGCTCCTACAGTCAGCGAATGATCGACTTCTTCTCGCTCTACTATC
>DASPTQ010000144.1:0-2582 GCA_035623335.1 Terriglobales bacterium | reverse complement strand
GCCTAATCGTCAACCACGGCAAGCACGATGATCCACTTCTTCTTCTTGACGAAGTTTTTATTCGCCGGCTGTATGACTTTAAGACCGATGCTCCAGCCGGCGGAGTGATGGTGGACATCGGCGCCAATATCGGCACAGTGAGCCAGTTCTTTGCCTTTGCATCTCCCAAGTTACTCATTCATGCCTACGAACCAAATCCGGCGGCCTTCGAGATGCTGCAACGAAACATTACCGATAACCAACTTCATGAGAGAGTAACTGCATTCCCGGAGGCCGTGGGGCGAGAGTCGGGCGAACTGAGTCTGTGGGTTGACGTCAATACGACATTGTCGACCGCGTATCTCGAAAGTTCTCCGAGCGAAGGCGGCAGAAGGATAAAAGTTCCGACGATCACGCTGGATGAAGTCTGGAACCGGCTAAACAGGAGTCCGATCTGGCTATTGAAAATCGATACCGAAGGTGCCGAAGGCGACATCCTTGAGAGTGCCTCCTCCGCGTCGCTAGCCGCAGTACAGAATGCCATCGTTGAGTATCACGACAACATCGTGCCCGGTGTGTCTAAGCGTTGTTATAAGGTACTGGAGGCGGCCGGTTTTACATGGCGAACGCATGTTCACCCGTGGGATGAAGGCATTATCTACGCGAGCCGCTGAGTTTTCTATCCACCTTCCGCTGAGCAGACCGATTTGCTGCTGACCGGCAAAGATGAAGGTGTGTAGGGCTCCAGTTGCACTGGATCTGCATCGGGTTCAACCACCCACACTCGCCTTCCCCCGTATTCCCGAACAAGCTGGCGGTCACATTCCGGGCCCAGGTCGCGGGCCCAAATGATCCTCGCATGCGCGATGTCGGCCCGGTTGTAGACCCATTCTCTGAAGACCAAGTGGGATGTAGTGTAGCGAACCAGGACCAGATGGTTGCCGGGAACCCGCTCGAGCTGCCGCTGAACCGTGGCACGCGCCTGGTTCCCAGCCATATACATGCGAGAGTAGTTAATGTGCACAGCCATCGCGCTCAGCCAGGCGGCGTCGAATGCAAAGCAGCCAAGTACCATCGCCCATACCAGCCAGCGGCCGATTTCCTTGCCGTGCCATCGCCAAAATTGCATGTGCCGCATGCATTGCAAGATAACTGCGAGCAGCGCGCAAGTCAGCGGCGCAACGTAATGGGGATGGCTCCAGACCTCCAGCTCTGCGCCGATCATGGTCACCGCAATCACGATCAACAAGAACCGGATTCGGCGGTCGAGAAGAACCTTGGGCACCGCAAGCAGCGCGAGACTGAGGACCGGCCCGAAGTAGAACCACCAATACCTTTGAAACTTGATCCACGTCATTTTGGCGAAGCCGGAGGTCACGGTGTTGTGGTACTCGGAGACCTCCCACCCGAGGTAGTAGTTGCGCATCTCGACATTGCGGTATGTCGATGCCGGGGTTAAGTGCTGCCACACAAACAGCGGTACGACAGCGTAAGCCTGCTGGTTCAGCTTGTATGGCATCAACAGTGGATTTCCAGAAACCCTGAGGTTGTAGTCGGCCAGGAACGCTCCGGTGAGCAGCAGAACCAAACTGATGGGGACAAACACTCGCGAAATCGTGATCCCGAGACTTCGGCCGGCGGGACGCAAGATCCAGGAAAACAGCATGACGGCCACGGGAAGGCAGAAGACCAGACCCTCGTAAGGGCGCGTCATCGCCAGCACGCTGACGCCAACCGCAAGCAACACCGCATCGCGTACTCGAGGGCGCCGACGCAATCGCGGTAACGCTCCGAGCACCAAGCCGCCACCCGCGGCCGGCAGCCAGGTGCAGTAGTAGCTGCTGGTCCAGTAGGACAGAACAACGAACTGCAGGATGGCCAACACACCGCCCAGCAGGGCCCATCGTGGTGGAAGCCAGGCCTGCAACGCCCAGCAGGTGATGGCACAACCGATGCCGCCCATGAGCCATACACCGATCCAGGGATTACCCAGCAGTTGGCCGACAGCCAGCACGAAACCCTGACCTGGCGGATACATCGACATATACGTCGGTCTTACGTTGATGTGAATGCTCTCGAAAGGCATCCACACAACAGGTGTTGGATTCGTAAGTCGGCCATGAGCGAACGTATCACCCGCGAGCAGGTAGCTGAATTCGTCGTGAGCGTTGGGTGCGGGAACTTTGGTGATGGGAAGCACGACTGCGCGGACGGCCAATGCGGTGAAGCCCACAACGATTACGGCCAGTGTTTTTCGGCGAGCAAGTTCATTGAAGCTTCGCGAAACAATTTCAAACCAGGATGCACCCGATGGGATTGAAATTCTTTCGCGGAGAAGAAACCACCGGCTGAGGTAAGTGATGACAATCGCGGTCGCAGCCAGCATCGCGAGAAATATAGTGATGAGGCCGGTGCCCTTGAGGAAATGCCGCGTCAACTCTTCGGTCATTGTGGAATTGAACTCTGCAAAGTTTGGTCAGTCTACAACAGCGTTTTGCGCACCGCTGTTAGCGGCGCGGCTTCTTCGAGCACTTTTCTGGCCAACGAGGTACTGCTGGTCGATCTGCGGCATTGCTGGGTAGGAAACTACTCTTTTGATGCGC
>DASPTQ010000143.1:0-6526 GCA_035623335.1 Terriglobales bacterium | reverse complement strand
GAAGCCAAAGATATTCTTAAGCTGCCCGTCTTGGAGATCCCGGGCGATCCGCCGCGTCGCAAAGATCGCCGTTGACCCAGTCCCCAGTCCCACGACCATGCCCGACTGGACAAACTCGACAGCCCGCTCGGCGGCCTGTTGTTTATACTGAGCGCAAAGCTCAGCATCTGTGGTCATTCGGATTTCCCAATTCCTTTCCACCTAGAGACGCCTTCAATCCGCAATCCCTGCCTACCGAGAGGAAGGCCCAATCTCCAACCTACAATAAACCCACCACTTCCATACAAACAAAACAGTACCGAAACCGGGCGGGGGTACTGTAAAGCCTTGCAGCGGCGGTGGGTACAATTGCAAGGGTTTGGAAGTACTCCTGCCTGGTTTCGATATTGCAACATCTGGGTAAATTCACCTCTGCCAAAGAATTCGAGAAGCTTCGAGTGGAATGGCAACGCCGGAGTGGCTCGGTACCACTCGTGCCGTATAATGCCACGCCGGACGTGTCGCCTCCACCTCCCCGGTATAGAGATAACCGTTTCCATCTACCAGTCTTTGGCCGCGGGTCATCTCCTGCCGCACCGGCGCAGCACCGTTTATCTCTGACGCATAGAGTTCCACCCCCACCGCGTTTGGATCGAGGCTGCCGAGATAGACTTGAACCTGGAAGGTGTGTTTCTTTTCGTCACTCGTCACTTTCACTTCGCCGAAGCGAAGCTTTGACCAATTCTGTTCCAGGCCGTCCCGCCAGGACACCAACTCGGCTCCCGGGGCTCCTTTATTGGCTGCACGCTGGCAGTAATTTGTTGCCGCAGGAAGGTAGTACTGTTCCGTGTACTCCCGCACCGTGCGGTTGGCAGAAAAGCGAGGCGTCAGCCGGGCCATGCTCTCGCGCATGCGTGCAATCCAGCCGGAAGGGTTTCCGTTCCGGTCCCGGTTATAAAATAAGGGAATCACCTCCTGTTCGAGCAACGTATAGAGCGCCTCGGCTTCCGCTGCATCCCAGGCCGGGTCATCGCCATGCTCCTTTCCATCGCCCAATGCCCAGCCGACTTCAGGCGTGTAGGCTTCTGCCCACCACCCATCCAGCTCGGAAAGATTGATGCCCCCGTTGACAAGCACCTTCATACCGCTTGTCCCGCTCGCCTCCCAGGGCCGCCGCGGCGTGTTGATCCAGAGATCCACTCCGCGAACCAACTCTCCGGTCAAAAGCATGTCGTAATCGCTCAGAAAGACGACGTGCTTGCGTGCCTCGGGCCTCCGGATAAACCGGGTCCATTCCCGGATCATCGCTTGCCCTGCCTGGTCCGCCGGATGCGCCTTGCCGGCAATGACGAGTTGAACGGGGCGGTCCCGCTGGGTCAGGATTCGAAGAAGCCTGTCAGGATCGTGCAGCAGGAGGTTCGGCCTCTTGTAAGTAGCGAAACGCCGGGCAAACCCCATCGTCAAGGCATCGAAATCAAAAACGCGACCCGCTTCTTCACATTTCTCGGGTGGTGCACCCGAAGTTGCCAGTTGCCTGGAAAGCCTTTTACGGACATATTTGACGAGCGATTCGCGGGCGGAGGCGCGGCACTCCCAGAGCCTGGAATCGGAAACGGAGCGCATTTCCTCTTCGACGGTTTCCAGTGCGCCCAGCCAGGGGTCCGTTCCGCAGGCCCCTGTCCACAGGGCCTCGGACTCCTCTGAGTCCCAGCTGGGCATATGGACCCCATTGGTCACATGCCCGATCGGCACGTCATCCTCGGACCAGCGCGGAAAGAGAGGCTGAAAGATACGCCGGCTGACCTGACCGTGCAAACGACTCACTCCGTTGACCGCGCCGCTCCCGCGCACAGCCAGGTAAGCCATATTAAAGGACTCTGAAGAGTCATCGGCGTTCAGACGGCCAAGGGCCAGGAAATCGTGGAGCGAGATCCCGAGCCTGTTCCGTGCGTACCAGCCAAGATATTGCTCGACGAGAGCAGGAGCGAAACGGTCAAAACCGGCCTCCACCGGCGTGTGTGTGGTGAAGAGATTGCCCGCCCTAGTGACGGCCAGCGCGACTTCAAAGGGCTGGCCGGTTTCATTCATAAAAGTCCGAGCCCGTTCCAACACGGCAAAGGCAGCATGCCCTTCATTCAGATGACAGACCTCCGGTTTGATGCCGAGGGCGTTGAGCAGACGCCAGCCACCCATCCCGAGCAAGATCTCTTGTTTCAAACGCAGCTCCGGACCGCCTCCGTAAAGCTCGCTGGTGATCCCACGATGGGCCGGAAAGTTAGCCGCATCGTTGGTGTCAAGCAGGTAGAGCTTCACCCTCCCGACCTGAACCTGCCAGGCACGCACCCAGGCCGAGTAACCGGGCAGCTTGATCTCCAGCCGCAGCCATTCCCCGTTTGGCTCCCGCAAAGGGGTGATGGGTAATTGTCCCGGATCGTTGTACGGGAAGAGGGCTTGCTGCGCCCCATCCTGGTCTATCACCTGGCGGAAATAACCTTGCTGGTAGAGAAGCCCTACGCCGACCACGGGTACGCCCAGGTCGCTCGCGGTCTTGAGCTGATCGCCGGCGACATTTCCAAGACCACCGGAATAGATGGGAAGCGCTTCGCTCAGCATAAACTCCATGCTGAAATATGCGACAGAAGTCAGAGGCGACCGCGGATAATTCTCCTGAAACCATGCGGGCGACTCCGCTTCCCGACGCTTCGTTTGAATGAGGCCATCCACCTTCTCGCGGAAGGCGGGATCAGCAAGCGTCCGCTCAAGCCAGTCCCGCGAGACCGTTTGCAAAACAACCCATGGGTTTCCGGTCAGATCCCAGAGTGCCGGATCAAGCTGCTTCCACACTTCATCGGCAGAATGATTCCATGACCAGCGCATATCCAGGGCCAGCTCGGCAAGGGGTTCGAACCCCTCGACTTCGGTTGGCAAGAAAGTGTAAATCGGACTGCCGGCTCTTTTCGGCTTGTTCATGGGCTCCTCCACTTTACGCTCCGGGTCTTCATTATGCTGCACTTTTATTCTGCGATGCGGCGGCCTTCAAAGCCTCATCAACGATCGTCTGCGCTTCGTCGAGGATGCGTCGCAGATGGTCTTGCCCCCGGAAGCTCTCAGCGTAGATCTTGTAGATATTCTCCGTCCCGGATGGACGCGCGGCAAACCATCCGTTCTCGGCAACCACCTTGATTCCACCGATTGCGGCCCCGTTGCCCGGTGCACGAGTCAAGAGGGTCTTGATCTTTTCACCAGCCAGGGCGGTGAATCGAACCTGGTCCGGCGAAAGCCTTCCCAGTGTCTTCTTTTGCTCCGGGGTGGCGGGTGCCTCCACCCGATCGTAGAAAGGCTCACCGAACTCGCGCGCGAGCTCCTGGTAGATTTCGCCGGGGTCTCGGCCCATCCGTGCCGTGATCTCCGCCGAGAGCAGGGCCGGAACGATTCCATCTTTGTCCGTCACCCAGACCGTGCCATCCCGGCGCAGAAACGATGCGCCTGCGCTCTCCTCCCCGCAGAAGCCGAGCGACCCATCGAGGAGGCCGTCAACAAACCACTTGAAGCCGACCGGCACCTCGTAGAGTTTTCTGCCGAGCCTTGCGGTCACACGATCAATCATCTGGCTGCTCACCAGGGTTTTTCCCACGGCCGCGTCTGGCCGCCACCCCGGCCGATGTTGAAAAAGGTAGTCGATGGCAGCAGAAAGGTAGTGATTCGGCTGGAGCAGCCCGGCGCTCCGGGTAACCACCCCGTGCCGGTCGTGATCCGTATCGCACGCAAAGGCGATGTCGAACCGATCCTTCAGGTTGATCAACCGCTTCATCGCGTAGGGCGACGAAGGGTCCATGCGAATCCGACCGTCCCAATCAACCGTCATAAAGCGGAAGGTGGGATCGACCGCGTCATTGACGACCGTTAGGTTCAGGCCATAGCGCTCCGCAATCGGTCCCCAATAGCGCACACCGGCGCCCCCGAGCGGATCGACTCCCAGACTGATCTTCGAGCCATGAATGGCGGCCATGTCGATCACGCTGCCTAGGTCGCTGACATAGGCTTGGAGATAGTCGTGCCGGTGCGTCGTGGAGGCATGAAGCGCCTTCTCAAATGAGGCCCTTTTGACGCCCGAGAGGCTTTTTCTGATGAACTCATTCGCTTTCGTTTCGATCCAGCCGGTGACCACGGGCTCGGCAGGCCCGCCCTCCGGTGGATTATACTTGAAACCGCCATCCTCGGGGGGGTTGTGAGACGGCGTGATCACGATGCCGTCAGCAAGCCCTGCCTTCCGGCCCCGGTTATAAGTAAGAATGGCGTGGGAGACCACAGGGGTGGGAGTATATTCATCCATCTCCGAGATCATGACCTCTACATCATTCGCTGCAAGCACCTCGACAGCGCTCCGGAAGGCCGGGACGGAGATTGCGTGAGTGTCGATGCCGAGAAAAAGGGGGCCGTTCGTCTTTTGCTGCTTACGGTATAGACAAATGGCCTGAGTGATGGCGAGAATATGCCATTCGTTAAAAGACTTCTTGAGAGCCGAACCACGGTGCCCCGAGGTGCCGAACATCACCCGTTGCTCAGGCACGGAGGGATCAGGAGTCTCGGTGTAGTAAGCTGCAATCAGCTTGGACACGTCAACGAGCATGGACGGCTCTGCAGGCTTTCCTGCAAGGGGACTCACTTTGATGGTCATGTTTTTTCTCCGTTTATCTCTCGCCTTCTCCCGAGGCTGGTCCTTCGTCGCTGAAGCGGGTCTCCACCAGGAGTCGCTCCGACAAGTACGGGGTAGACTCCAGCGGAAATCCTGTTGGAAAAACTGGATTCAGGATCGGGTCCGGAATGACAACAAATAAAGTGACTCTTCACCTCCCCATTCAAGAGGAATCACAAATTCCCCGCACGGCGTCATCCAATGGTTCCATGGACGTCGGGTTGTGCCAGCCGCCATCGCCCGCAATGATCCGGTCGGCCTCGGCCGGGCCCCAGGTATTCGGTTCGTACTGATGGACCGGTGTCGGATATTTCAGGATCGGATCGACAATCTGCCAGGCAGCTTCAACACTGTCCTCTCGTGCGAAGAGAGTAGCATCGCCCCGTATAGCGTCGCTGAGAAGCCGTTCGTAAGGCGACAACTCTTCGCCGAAATGCTGGCAAGCGACCAACTCCACCCCTTTGCCGGCCATCGATTCCCCGGGCACCTTGGTCCGCGCCCCAAGAGCGATAAAAACATTCGGACTGAGGCGGAAGTGGAGGTAGTTCGACTGGCCCAGCTTGATCTCATCGAAGACCGTTTGAGGCGGACGCTTCAGTTTAACCATTACTTCGGTGGACGTGAACGGCAATCGTTTACCCGCCCGTATGTAGAAGGGCACGCCTGCCCAGCGCCAGGTATCGATATGAAGCCGTACGGCCGCAAACGTCTCCACCTGTGAATCAGGGGCCACACCGTCCTCGTCACGGTACCCGTGGAACTGACCTCGCACCGCGTCCTCGGGAGAAAGGGGTTTGATCGCTCGAAAGACGCGAATCTTTTCGTCCCGCGTCGCCTCCGGATCGTTGACGGTCGGGGCCTCCATGGCGAGCAGCACCATCACCTGAAGCATGTGGTTCTGTACCACGTCCCGAACCGCCCCCACCTCTTCATAGAAGCGGCCACGGCTTTCCACCCCGAAGCTCTCGCAAAGGGTAATCTGAACGCTTTCGACGTAATTACGATTCCAGATCGGCTCCAGAAAAGAGTTGGCAAAGCGGAAGTAAAGCAGATTCTGGACCGCCTCCTTGCCGAGGTAGTGGTCGATCCGGAAGATCGCCGACTCGGGGAAGAACTGCCGAAGCGCTCGGTTGAGTTCCTGTGCCGAGGCGAGGTCGCGGCCAAAGGGTTTTTCAACGATCACCCGGCCGTCCTTTGCACAACCGCACTTTTCCAGCCCCTTTGCCACAATCTCAAACTCGCTCGGCGGGACGGCTAAGTAATGAAGAGGCCGCGCGGAGCTGCCCAGGACCTTGCGCAAACGCTCATACGTTCCTTCGTCCCCGTAATCGCCCGAGAGGTACTGGAGACGCGCCGAAAGCTTGGCGAAGGCATCCGGATCGAAGCCGCCGTGCTTCTCAAGACTGTCGCGGGCGCGGGCCCGGAGCTGATCGGAAGTCCAATTGCGCCTCGCCATCCCGATGATCGGCATGTCGAGGTAGCCGTGCCTCATCATCCCCTGGAGCGCAGGAAAAATCTTCTTGTACGCCAGGTCACCGGTAGCACCAAAAAATACGAAGGCGTCCGAACGCATCCCGGACATGCTTGACCTCCTGAACAGCGGCCTCTCTTCCTACGGAAGTACCCTGTCTTAAATGATGCCTCATTCCATGAGGAGAGGGGGTCACGGTGAGTTTAGCGGAATCGAGTCCATTTTCACTGGCCCTCTAAGCCTTGCCATGCTTGATGAATGTCCCGTTCTGGTATTCCTCGAAGGCAAGCTTAAGCTCCTCCTGCGTGTTCATGACAATAGGGCCGTACCAGGCTACCGGCTCTGCGATGGGCCTGCCGGAAATTAGCAGGAAGCGGACC
>DASPTQ010000142.1:0-25221 GCA_035623335.1 Terriglobales bacterium | reverse complement strand
AATCACGAAGAACAGTATTCGATTTGGCCAGCCGATCGCGAAACCCCGCTCGGCTGGAGGGATGCAGGCAAGAGGGGAAACAAGGCAGAGTGCTTAGCTTACATCAAGCAGGTTTGGACGGATTTGACACCGCTCAGTCTAAGGAAGAGCATGGACAGCAAGACAAAGGAGGGTTGAGCAGCCTGGGCTGCCGGCCACCCCTTTTCTCGGACCTTACGCCCTACCTTCGCCGAGTTCATTTGTTGATGGGATCCACGCGTAAACAGTACCGAGAACGGATGAAGAGCTGACTCCGACCTGATCCCAGGGCTTTTGGTCCCGTCAGGCAATCACTGCTTATATGAGTATGAAAAGGGAACCTCTGGGAGATTGCCATGAACTTTCACCAACCGAGCAAGCACTGCGTGTCGAGCGGAACAACACTCAGAAGGACGATCCCACCGATTCGCGCCTGCGCGAATTGACCGAAGCACAAGCCGAGCGAATGCACAACAGCGTACCGTACGAAGCGCCGCGGAACAGGTTAGAGCAGCTCTTGGCGGAGCTTTGGCAGCAGGTATTGTGTAACGGGAGAATAGGAATTCACGACAATTTCTTTGACCTGGGCGGTGATTCAATAACGGCGGCTCTTCTTCTCAACGAGCTGCAACACCGGTTGGGGGAGGCTGTGCACGTCGTGGCCATGTTTGATACGCCCACGATTGCCGGGCTCGCGACCTACCTCAAGCACCATTATCCGACTGCGGTTTCCAGGATCTGCTGTGATGAAGAGACTCGGTGCGAAGAAAAGACAGCAGAGAAAATCGAAGCAACCAAAGTTGAACAAGTGGGGCAGCTCAGTTCCTCCGTTTCCTTCGCAGAGGGAGGCAAGGACGGCGGTGAGGCTCCGACGTACACGCCGATTCAGCCAATTTCGCGCGACGGCAGTATGGAACTACCCCTTTCGTTTGGCCAGCGGAGGCTGTGGTTTCTGGATCAGCTTCATCCGGGTACTCCGGCCTATAGTTCAGTCCAGGCAATCCGAATCAAGGGCCCTCTCGACCAGGCGGCATTGCGGAATGCGCTCCAGGCCATCATAGATCGGCACGCCTCCTTGCGCACCACATTCGGAACTGTAGACGGCAGCCCGATCCAGGTGGTTAAGCCGCACGCGGACGTAACGCTATCCTCGATAGATTTAAATGCCCTGACGGAGCCGGGGCGCGAAGCGGCAGCCCTCAGGCTAGCGGAGCAGGAAGCCCAGCGTCCCTTCGACCTGGAGCGTGGTCCGCTATTGCGAACTACTGTACTGCGGCTAACCGAGACCGACCATCTCCTTGTTTTGACCATCCATCACATTGTTGTGGATGGCTGGTCGATGGGCGTGCTGATTCGGGAATTGCTGGTGCTTTATCCAGCCTTCGCAGCGGGAGAACCTCCTTCCCTGTCCGAGCTCGCAATACAGTACGCAGACTTCGCCATCTGGGAGAGGCAGCGGTTGCAAGGTCCGCGTTTGGAGAAATTGCTTTCCTATTGGAAGCAGCAGCTGAGCGGGCTGCCGGTGTTGTTGCAGCTGCCTACGGACCATCCCCGGCCAGCGGTCGAGACCCTCCGCGGTGCCGCTCAATCTTTCGTGCTCCCCAAAGAACTGAGTGATGCGCTTATTACCTTGAGCCGGCGGGAAGATTCGACGCTGTTTATGACTCTACTGGCAGCTTTCCAGACGCTGCTCCATCGCTATACGAGCCAAACAGACATTTTGGTCGGCACTCCGGTAGCCAATCGCACAAGGCCTGAGATCGAGCCGCTGATCGGATTCTTCGTCAACACCCTGGTTCTGCGCGCTGATCTGTCGGGGGACCCAACCTTTCGCGAACTGCTGGGTCGAGGGCGGGAGGTGGCCTTGCAAGCTTACGCCCACCAGGATCTGCCCTTCGAAAAGCTGGTGGAGGAGCTGCAGCCGAAGCGCGACCTGAGCCGCAACCCGCTGTTTCAGGTCATGTTCGTCCTGCAGAACACACCCATGCCGAAGCTGGAGCTAGAGAAACTGAGGGCGAGCTTCGTGGAAGTGGAAACCGGCACCGCGAAATTCGATTTGACCTTGTCGATGCAGCAGACCGAGCAGGGATTGAAGGGAAAGATGGAATACAGCTGCGACCTGTTCGATCCCGAGACGATGACGCGCATGGTGGGACACTGGCAGACGTTGCTGGAAGGGATCGTCGCTGATCCCGGGCAACGGTTGTCGAAGTTGCCGTTGCTGACCGCGGCGGAACGGCGGCGGCTGGAGGTGGAGTGGAACGATACGCGAGCCGAGTATCCGCAGGAACAATGCATACACCAGTTGTTGGAAGAGCAAGTGGAGAGGACACCGGAGGCAGTGGCGGTGCTTTGCGGAGACCGGCAACTGACATACGGGGAGTTGAACCGACGGGGCAATCAGCTGGCGCATTTTCTGCGCAAGCTAGGCGTGGGGCCCGAAGTACGGGTGGGGCTGTGTGTGGAGCGCTCGCTGGAGATGATAGTGGGAATGGTGGGGATCTTGAAAGCGGGCGGGGCGTATTTGCCACTGGATCCGGCCTACCCTCGAGAACGTCTGGCCTTCATGTTGGAAGACGCGCAGGTCTCCGTGCTCGTGACCTCCAAGACTTCGCCGGAGTGGCTTCCCAACGGCAAGACGCAAGCGATCTGCATCGATACACAGTGGGAATTCGTATCGCAGGAGAGCACGGGAAACCCGGTTTGCACAGCAGGGCCGGGCAACTTGGCTTATGTGATTTACACCTCCGGGTCGACCGGGCGGCCCAAAGGAGTACTGGTAGATCATCGGAATCTGGTTCATTCGACGAGTGCTCGAATCAACTACTACCAGGATCGGTCGATACGCTTTCTTTTGCTTTCCTCCTTTGCCTTCGACAGCTCTCTGGCCGGCATCTTTGGGACACTCTCTCAGGGCGGCATCCTGGTTCTGCCCCAGCCAGGCCTGGAGCGAGACCTATCCCAGCTGTCACAACTAATCGCCCAAGAACAGATTTCTCACGTGCTAAGCCTCCCGTCGTTTTACAGGCTTCTCTTGGAGCAGGCGAGTCCGGAACAGTTGCATTCCATTCGTCGCGTTATCGTGGCGGGCGAAGCTTGTTCGAGAGAGGTGGTGGCGCACCATAGCAAGCAGCTTCCGCTGACCGCCCTGTTCAACGAGTACGGTCCCACAGAGAGCACGATCTGGAGTAGCGTTTACATGTGCCGCGGTCCGGTCTGGAAAGAACAAGTTCCCATCGGACGCCCGATTGCCAATACCCAGATCTACATACTGGATGAGCACTTGCAGCCCGTACCGATCGGCGTTCTCGGAGAGCTGTACATCGGCGGCGCGGGACTTGCTCGCGGTTATCTCAACAAGCCGGAAGTCACGGCGGAGAAGTTCATTCCCAATCCTTTTGTCGAGACTCCGGGAGCGCGTCTTTATAAAACCGGGGATCAAGCCCGCTATCTCGCCGACGGCAGTATTGAGTTTCTCGGCCGGCTAGACGAGCAAGTGAAGATTCGGGGCTTTCGTGTTGAACTGGGTGAGGTCGAGGCAGTCTTGGCGGAGCACCCAAATGTCAAGGCTGCCGCCGTCGTCGTGCGCGAGGATTCTCCTGGCGAGAAGCGACTTATAGCATTCGTGACCTTGCGAGCAGGCTTTGCGGCAACCGTTGAGGAGTTAGGCGCCTTTCTGAAACAGAAGCTGCCCGAATACATGTTGCCATGGAAATTTGAAATCACAGATCGTCTGCCTCTAACTCCCAGCGGGAAAGTCGATAGACAGAGACTGCGTGTGCTTTCCGGTATGTGGCGTTCGCCCAAGAATGAGTATTTAGCGCCGCGGACTCCCTTGGAAGAGAAGCTCGTCAAGATTTGGTCGGAAGTTTTTAAGCTGGAACGTGTTGGCGTTCGCGATAATTTCTTCGATCTAGGTGGTCACTCGCTGCTGGCCGTAAAGCTGATGGCCGAGATCGAGAAACAAACGGGGAAAAAGCTATCACTCGCCGGCATGTTTCAAGTGCCCACCATTCAAGATCAATCCGCGGTGATTTCGGTCCCTTCTTCACCGGCAGAGATCCCGGGTGTGATCCCACTCCAGCCCAAGGGATCGGGGCGCGCCTTCTTCTGCCTTGGCGCGGGACCACTTTTCCGGCCGCTGGCCCTGCGCATGGGTACCGAGCATCCATTCCTGGGACTGGGTCTCGTCGAATCAGAAACATTGGATCTGAGGGCCCCGTTCAAGCTGGAGGATATCGCGGCGCGTCTTCTCTCCAAATTGCGGGCGCTTCAGCCTGAGGGACCATACTGTCTGGGGGGATGGTGTGACGATGGAGTATTGGCTTACGAAGTTGCACAGCAGTTGGAAGCTGCGGGCCAGAGAACTTTGCTGGTGTTGTTTGACGCTTGGAACCCCGCCTTATGGCGAACACACTCCGGAGGCGAAGCCTTCCTAGGGCGATTCGGACATCATCTCTCGAACATGTCCAGACTTCCGATGAGGAAGCAGTGGGAATACTTGGGCGACACGTGGAATACGCAGATGCAGATACTAGAAAACAAGATTTGGCGAACTCGCTACAACATGCATCTACGAATGACCGGCAAGGTCCCATCGGGGCCTCCCGACTTTAACAAGATCGAATTTGTCGCCGTGCGAAACTATGAGCCCAAGCCGTTTCCTGGAAACGTCGTTTTGTTCTGGAGCGATGAGGATCGGGGAGGTGATCATGCTTCGGCTTTGGGCTGGCATGATCTTGTCCTATGTCTGGAGACTCACAAGGTCCCAGGAAGCCACCGTGGGATGTTCGCTGAACCCAATGTCGAAGAGCTGGCCAAAGTGCTGCGCACTCGCCTTTGGGATGCGCCGGCAGTGGACAGAGGTGGAGAAAAATCGGCTGTCGCATAGAGCCCACATTACGAACCCTGATTTGCGTTGCTGAAAGAGATTTCCGCCCAGAGACGTCGAGAGCAGAGGGAATCTCTTAAGAAACCAGCGTAGGAAGACTTTCGAGTACGCGCCTTCAGTCTCCAGCATCTGCTGGAATAAGCACCTGATAAACCCATCCCGGCCTGAGTAACGAGTTTATTGCACGAGCTCCCTGCCCCGTTTGCAGCGAGGAGAGAATTCCTTCCACCTTTAGTAGCAGGCAGAAGCTACGGAGTGAGTTGGAATGTCATGCTCGCGCGGCTATTCTTGCTGCACTTCTTTGGTCTCCAACCCGGCGCGCTTGAGCATTTGCCGCAACCCTCTTTCCCCCGCCGCTCCGCGTTGTTCCCCGGCAATGTTGCCGTCGCGGTCGATCACCACATAAATCGGATAGCTCTGCGCGTTATACATAGCCGCCAGATTGGTGTCTTTCGTAAGCACAACGGGAACGGAGCGCGGATGATCAACGAGATATTTCTTCACCTTTTGGTCCGACTCCAAAGCATCCACTGCGAGCACAATCAGGCCCTTATCGGCGAACTCCCTGGCGATGGTATCGACAATTTCGGCTTCCCCTTCGCAGTACTTGCACCAGGTCGTCCAGAACTCGAACAGCACCACCTTACCCTTCACCGAGGCGTTATTAAATTGTTCTCCGGTCGTAGTCTTGGCATGGAAGCGCGGGGCAGGCTGACCAACCTCATCGGCGGCCAAGGCACCCGAGGTGAACGCCATCGGAGTGGCCATTGCGAGCAGCAATGTCAAGGAGCCACGGCGCGACATTAGGAGGAAATAGTAGCATGAACAGTGTCGGAGTTTTTAAGCTTGCCGGCGGGGTGATTGTGCTCAACAATCGGCGCGGAACAGCAGGCACTTCGGGTGCTCACGAAGAAAGCGGGCACGCAGTCAGCGTGGCCTTTACCCACCCGGGGGGATTCGGGATCGGCCGGATTGCGAGGACAGGAGTGCCCGACACGCTACGGAATTAGTAGTAGCTTTCCCGTTGTTTTTCTTCCTTCCAAATCGCGATGCGCCTGCTGCGCTTCTTCGAGCTTATATACTCGCCCAATTCGCACCTTGAGCTTCCCGGAAGCGATCATTCCAAATACAGTGCCTGAGCGAGCCAGCAACTCCTCTCGCGTTGCGGTAAAGTGCGCCAACGTGGTTCGTGCCATGTAGATCGATCCCTTTTGAGAAAGCATCACGGGATCGACCGGAGGCACGGGCCCACTTGAAGATCCGTACAGTACTAGCATGCCGCGCGGCCGCAGAACGTTCATGCTTTTCTCGAAAGTGGCCGCGCCCACCCCGTCGTACACGACGTCAACACCCTTGCCCCCGGTCAGCCGCTTGGTTTCGGCTTCGAAATCGGTTTGCGTGTAGAGAATCACATGGTCCGCGCCCGCCTCGAGCGCCAACTTTGCTTTCTCCTCCGTCGAAACCGTGCCGATTACTTTTGCTCCGATGTGGTGCGCCATTTGCACTAGAAGCAACCCCACACCGCCTGCGGCCGCGTGCACAAGTGCGGTGTCGACCGGCTTCAAAGCGAAGGTATCGTGGGACAAATAGTGCGCCGTCATGCCTTGCAGCATCGAGGCTGCCGCATCGCTATCCGTGACGCCCCGAGGAATAGGCACCAAAGCCTCGGCCGGTGCGGCCAGGTATTCGGCATACGAACCCAACACACCGCTCCAGGCTACCCTATCGCCCACCTTAACGGTCTTCACGTCCGCGCCTATGGCGGTGACTACGCCCGATCCCTCCTGCCCCGCGACAAAGGGCAGCGGCGCTTTGTAGCGCCCCTCGCGAAGATCCACGTCAATGAAGTTGACACCCGAGGCAGCGATCTTCACGACCGCTCCCTTTGTGTTAGGTTGCGGAATTGGCAGTTCAGTAAACTGCAAGACTTCCGGCGGACCTGTCTTAGAAACCTGGATCGCTTTCATGATTTTAAAAAGGGAGTGTGCACTAGCACCTCCTGGTCACTCTGAACGTCACTCCCACCGTGCCACGACGAACAACCATGCGCTATTCTTGTCGCAAGGTTTGCGGGAATCAGGACGTTGCCGCGATGTGCTGTGACCTTCGCGACCACGTCTATGTTCCGTCAGCCCAAAGGTAACTGTCATTGGCCTGAAGGGAAGATTATACGGCGTTCCAACTGTTCCCCAGATGAGATCCACCGCCTAGTAGGGAAATTGCGGTTCGGGTGGGTTGGATGGCGAGATCGTCCGGGTCGCCCCAAAGCCCCGCTGTCACCGTCCAGAATAATAATGTTGCCACGAAACTGCGCCTCGTTCGCGAACAGGACAATGATGGCACCCATCAGTAGGGGGATAGTCCGAGCACACCGAACCGAGATCGCATGGCGCGCCAATCAAGGTCAGGCAGTATCGGCTTGGACTGCCGACTCCGCCACGACATTTGGATATACCCATACGGCCTGCGACATGGAATCTCAGTTCCGCCGCCAATGCAACCCCAAGTGCAGGCAGCACATGTGTGGCGTCAAGCGGAAACGCTGATCAGCTACTGCCGAGCTTAGGGGGGCAAATCGACCTAAAACTCGCCTCCGAAGCACACACTCCAGATGTCGAGCAGACTTTCTACCACGAGCTCGTTGATAACGCGCCTGAGTAGTTCTGCTCACTTCTAGGCAAGTGAGCGGGTACGGCGAAAGCGAACTGCTGCATCCAAAGCAGCGCGCTTTTCGTATACTTCTGGACAATTATCTCACCCGGAACGAGAGGTCCTCTTTGCGAGTTCGTGCTTTGCGCTTGCTTTTCCTTTTCGTTCTTGCGGCTATGGACCTAGTATGCTTTTCGGGTTGCCGTCAGGCCGCCCCGCCCGCGAACACCCCAGAAAGCCGGGCCGAACCGCGCGTTTTCCCAAGCCCGGCTCCAGGCGGGAGTCGCTACGACCTGGCCAAGGATGAGGCCCGCGGCGGCCACACGCTTTCGAAACATGTGGGCCGAACGGACGACGAGTTGCGGGAGCGCTTGCTCCGCGAGCGGAATATTACTGCGGCGTCGACCTGGACGGATCGCCCCACGGCGGAATACGTCATTGGCGAGGCGCTGCGAGCGGAGCGCGGCCGCCTGGAAAGCTGGATGCGCCGTGGCTATCCACGCGCGAACCTGGCACTGCACTATGATGCCGGTCGCCCGATTGGGCGCAGTCTTCGCCGCGGAGAAGACCAGGTGGTCGACGCGACGCAGGCCGTAATCGTGTTGCGCGCCGATGGTCCCGATAGTTTCTACGTGCTCACAGCTTATCCGGAGGCACGCGAATGAATCACAAAAAAGGTGCCATGAAACCCTTCGATAAGACTGACTACCCGGCGCTGTTGGAATTTGTGCCGGCATATTTGCACCAGGATTTTGGCGAGGAATATGGATCGGCCGCTGAAGCGGCCAGGGCTTTTTTGGCCGACGCCAGCGGCGCCGAGATTTTGCAGGTTAAAGAGGAATGGCAAAGACTACATCAGGTCTTGGGCGACCGCTCTTTGGGGGAATGGCAAGCCGCATTGCGACAATTGGGTGGCGCCTGGCAGCCGCAAAGTGTGCAGGAAGTGCAGTCGGTCAGCGAAATTCTTTTGCGAGCCGAGGCGTGATATTTTGTCTTGTTTTCAGTGTCTTAGGCGGGTTCTGTTCGGCAGGGACTGGCAGGTTTCGGGCCACCCCAGGACAAGATTGTCTAAGGATTGTCTAAACCAGGTGCCGAGGTGCCGACTTCCCACGGCGGAGGCGCGATCCTGGCAGGAGGCCGATCTCCTGGTCGACCGTGCCGGCCATGAATTTGCTTTCGCTTCTCCGTTCGCTTGTTCCTTCATTTATGTAGGGTATTTTTCTAATCACCATCGTGGGAACGCTCTCTGGGTAAGGGGGTGTAAAGCCGTGCGCAGAGCAAAGACCTGATCTCTTGGCCTATTGAGTCTCTCTGGACTCACCCCAAGTGCAAGGGGTCTCCTTATAGTTTGTCCTGGGCATCGGGCCTGCCGTCTTCATTGACCCGTCCGCGATTGCGGCATAACATTTTCGCCAATGACCACTGCTTCTCAACTCGTTGGCCAAACCATCTCACATTACCGAGTCGTCGAGAAGTTAGGCGGCGGAGGAATGGGTGTGGTCTACAAGGCCGAGGACGTGAAGCTGCATCGATTCGTTGCGCTGAAATTCCTTCCTGAAGACGTCGCGCGTGACCGCAATGCGCTCGCTCGCTTTCAACGCGAAGCACAGGCTGCTTCGGCTTTGAACCATCCCAACATTTGCACGATCCATGAGATTGACGAGCAAGATGGCAAGGCCTTTATCGTTATGGAGCTTCTAGAGGGGCAAACCATGAAACATCGAATCCGAGGCAAGCCTCTCCCGCTCGAAGAGATACTGGATTGGGGAATAGAAATAGCCGATGCGCTGGACGCCGCCTACGCCAAAGGAATCGTGCATCGGGACATTAAGCCAACCAATATTTTTGTGACGAAATGGGGCCACGCAAAAATTCTGGATTTCGGGCTGGCCAAGTTGATGGAACCGGGGGTTGCCGAAAATCTCGCAACAATGCCCACGGTCAGTGCGCCAGAGCTCACGCCACCCGGTGCGGCGCCTGGCACCCTCACTTACATGTCACCAGAGCAGGTTCGAGGCGAGGAGCTAGATGGGCGCACAGATTTGTTCTCATTTGGTGTGGTTCTGTATGAAATGGCAACAGGGATCCAGCCCTTCCGCGGCTCGACCGCGGGCGTAGTAGCGGAAGCGATTCTGAATCGCTTGCCCCCGACGCCGCTCCTATTGAATCCCGACCTTCCCCGAAAGCTTGAAGAGATCCTCATGAAGGCGCTTGAGAAGAACAGAAGACTGCGTTACCAGTCCGCTGCCGATATGCGCACTGATTTGCAGCGTCTAAAGCGCGACACTGACTCTGGCACAAGTCTTTCTGGTCGAGAGGTTGCGCCCGTAGCCGCAGCGCAAGAGAGGCGTCGCTGGGTATTTGCCTTGACGGCTATTCTGGCCCTCGGGCTCGCCGCAGGTGTGCTTTTCCTGCACAGGAACAAAGCCCACGCCCTCGGCGATACAGATACGGTCATGCTGGCCGATTTCGCCAATTCCACAGGGAATGGAGTCTTCGACGACGCACTCAAGCAGGCGCTCACTGTCTCGCTACGCCAATCACCATTCCTCAACGTCCTCTCGGACGAGAAGATCGGCGCAACGCTGCGGCTGATGACGCGGCCTCCGAACACGCCACTCTCGCTCGACGTGGCCCGTGAAGTCTGCCAGCGAGTAAGGAGCAAAGCGTACATCGCTGGCTCAATCGCGAGCTTGGGCAGCGAGTTCGTACTGAGCCTCAAGGCCGTGAATTGTGAGAATGGCGACACCCTCGCACTCGAGCAGGCGCGGGCGACGAAAAAGGAAAAAGTTCTCGATGCGTTGGGCAGCGCGGCCACAAAACTACGCACTGAACTCGGCGAATCGCTCAGTTCAGTTCAGCGATTTGATACGCCCATCGAACAGGCCACAACCGCCTCATTCGAAGCCCTAAAAGCTTACAGCCTTGGCATAAAGAACTGGAATGAAAACGGAGAGGCTCAGGCGATTCCATTCTTCAGGCAAGCGATTGAGCTGGACCCTAACTTTGCGATGGCCTACGCTTACCTCGGGGTGATGTACGGAATCCTGGGGGAACAGAGCAATTCCGTTGACAACCTCGGCAAATCATTCCAGTTGCGGAACCGCGTGACGGAAGCAGAGAAGTTCTTCATTTCCTCTTCATACTTTCTTATTGCCACCGGTGAACTTGAGAACAGCATCCAGCTCAGCGAGATGTGGGCACAGGCCTATCCAAGGGATCCCACCCCTCACCTTAGCTCGGGCGGTAGCTACGGTCTCTTGGGAGAGTATGAGAAAGCGATCGCAGAAACCAGGAAGTGCCTCGGTCTTGACCCTGACCATGCCGTGTGCAGTACCAACCTCATGCAGGTCTACGCTCTTCTCAATCGTCTGGATGAAGCGAAGGCCACCTACAAGGAGGCCATCGGGCGCAACCCCGATTTCGCAGGTTTGCATGCTTATCTATATGGGCTTGCATTTCTTGAGGGCAACACGGTGGAAATGGAAACCCAAGCGAACTGGGCTGCTGACAAGCCTGGATGGGGGGACGTCCTGCTTTCGTACCAGTCTGACACGGGGGCATTCTCCGGACATCTCCGGAGGGCGCGGGAATTCTCCCAGCGCGCGGTTGAGTCTGCCCGACGGAACGGTCAGAAAGAAACCGCAGTCCTGTGGCAGATGAACGCGGCACTGCGCGAAGCAGAATTTGGCAATTCGGCGCGGGCTCACGAAATGAGTACATCCGCTCTGACCGTCGCATCAACTCGAGGGCCACAAGTTCTGGTAGCGCTGGCCTTAGCGCGGGCGGGCGATTCGACACGAGCAGAGAGACTTGCAGACGAGTTGCACAAGCAGTTCCCGTTGGATAGCGTCATCAATAGGTATTGGCAACCCACTATTCGCGCGAGCGTTGAAATCAATCGCGTTAACCCTTCCAAGGCCCTTGAGTTTCTCAAGACTGCGGCTCCGTACGAACTGGGCTTGGTATCGAATATCGAATTCGGCGCGCTGCTTTATCCTGTCTATGTGCGGGGTCAGGCGTATCTGCTTCTTCATCAGGGCTCCGAAGCAGCAGCAGAATTTCAGAAATTTCTAGACCATCGCACCCTGGTGGCGAATAACCCGCTCTTTGCACTTGCACACCTCGGGCTCGCCCGTGCTTACAGAGTATCCGGTAATACCAAGAAGGCACAGGAAGCCTATCAAGAGTTCCTCGCACTCTGGAAAGATAGCGACACGGACATCCCCATCGCCCTGGATGCGAAGGCCGAATATTCCAAGCTGAAGTAGGGTTACCAGTGCTATCTACAGGCAATCAGTTGATTCACTTCTCGCAAGAACTCCTATTCAGAACACCCTTTTGCGATGCCAACATCAACTTCCAGCAATCGGGTTAGGGAGTTGCGAAAGTTGGCCTTTTCAGCCCTCAATCGGGCCAATTCTGCTTCATATCCTAGGAGTTGTTCGTCAATAAATCGCGTCACGTAACCTGCCTGAAGACTTACGGCTTCCCGTCTCGCTGCGAGGCAGAATCTTGCCATCCCAGAATAGATTCGATCCACCACAGCTTGGTCAGACAAGACACTCACCGCCAACTCCCTTGTTAGCCGCACGCGTTTTGGAACGCCCGCTCGGATCCTTAGGAAAGCCAGAACGGAGTTACTGTCGATATTTGCCTCTAGGTCGTCTCGCCAGTCCCGCCAGTCATCCAGAATTCGCCAACCCATGCAGTAATCGCAGACGAACCGTCTGATGGCACTCACCTTCTCAGCTCGGTTGCTCAGGAGCGCCACCCCAGCTAGAGCCGGGAAGATCAGTGCGGCCAAGTATCGTGACGAGTTTCGGAGAAAAGCCGCTGACAACGGAGCAGCAGCTTGATCTCGATTCTCGGAGATTGCCCAGCGCTCACAACGTTCCCAGTCAGCCTTGGATTTCGAGAGCAGCCGCCAGATCGACGACTCGGCGTCAAATAGCTTCTCTAGGGCACTGATATACCTTTGCCAGAACCAACCTGACAGGTAGGTCTGCTGCTGAGGCGCAAAACCTGATCCGTCCAAGAGATCGTCACGCGCAGAAGAGCTTAGGCACACGTAAACGAGTGATAGCCCCAGTAAACGTCTTACCTGAGCGTCCTCAAGACCGAAAGCATGCGCGAACCAAAATGCAAAGTACGGTATAGGTCGGGGTGAAAGGGGGTGAGTTGCAAATACATAGTCCCGGGTGTGTAAGACCTTAATTCGCTCCGTCAGATAATAATGCGCTACGCCTTGCATCGCCGGTGGTAGCGTCTCCACCTCCGTCCGCATGAACCGCTTTATCCACCGAACGTCCGCGTCGAAATCAGTGTATAAGCTGCTTTGTGGTCGTGCCTCAGGTAACGTGTCAGACGGGCTAGACAACACAATACCCGCCACAACACCATTTCTGTGCATTGTTCGAGGTCCGATTTGCCACGAAAAGACAGGAATCACCGCGCGACTCGGCGTTCTAGAGTTCAAATAATAAGGATTTTCTCGTCGTCACAGCCAGTACGCCCTGCGCCCAGAGCGCCCGCGCTTGCCGCCAATGCGCCCCGTTTTTTCGACTCGGGAGAAAGTCCTGTGGGAAGAAGAGCAATGTTGGGAAACCTCTCCACATACTCGTGCACAAACTCCTGGAGTGCCGACTTTAGCTCCTTACTGAGCTGGATTCCTGCTTCGTCCAAGGTGTGAATCGGATCTACCAGAAACCGAAGGCGCAAGAGAGGGTCCGAATTGACCCGCTCTACAAAAGCACGGAGTTCTCGTTTACTAGTTTTTGCCATTTTCGCCATGGCGAATTTCCTCCTTGGGGACAGGTAAACAACACTACGTATGGCATGTTCCGATGGGGGGGCGATCAGCAGTATGCGTGGCCGTGCACTCTCAGAAGAAAATGCGTGTACGCACGCTTCCGATGTGGTAGCGATTGTGCTCTCACGGAAAAGCGAAGTCAAGAATTCGGGCTGATCCGAGCCAAAGTGGCATCGCCCCGAGGCACGCAAAAAGCCTCTAAATCACCAACGACATTCACCCACGATTGGTCAGTGTTCGCGTATTTCCCAGTGTTTAGCAGTCCCACGGCAACCTTTGAAGTTGTTGAAAACACTGGAACAATTGAGTTCCCAAAGGGCCGGTTTCGGCGGTTCAATTCCCTCGCAACCGTCTCTCAGGTATTGGTCGGTCTTTTGACAGTGGTCGGCATCTTGCCTATGGCGCCCTCCTGAACAGAGCCATGGGAATGATCACTGACCCCAAGGAAATGGCTACCGACTCGTCTCCCGAACAGATCGCCGAGGTATAGTTCGAAGCTGCCACGGAAGGAAAGCACCAAACTACTGGATTATCCGGTCGGAGTGTGCGATCGCGTATTTGCGTGACAGGAATTCAAGTTTCTCAATGAATCAAATCACCATTGGGGCAAGCTGCGCCGTGAAGCTAATCCTGGAAGGTGATAGCATCTGCTGCTGTGTGAGGGAACCGGGTCAACCCTATGAAGAAAATCCTGTACGGCAACGTTCTGCTCGTCTATCTGTTCGCCTTTGCCGCTTTCGCTCTTTCGCAATCCGATCCGAATGCCCCGAAATATTTCTTTGTGCTATTGAAGCGTCCGTCCAACGCTCCACAACTGAGCAAACAGGCTGGAGACACGCTTCAGGAAGAGCACATGTCGAACATCCGAAAACTGCATTCCGAACACAAGTTGGTAGTCGCGGGGCCATTTATTGACGATACATCTTTACGGGGCATTTTTGTGCTGAAAGCGGAATCACTGGAACAAGCACAAGATTGGGCTGGTAGCGACCCGGCGATTAAGGCTGGGCGTCTTGCAGCGGAAATGCATGGTCCTTGGCTCATCGACCCCACCGCTATCCACGAACCAGAAACGACTGAGGGTATGGAGCAATACACACTGGTTCTGATGAAGAGTGGAGAGAGATGGAATCCAAGTGCTCCCGGTTTTCTGGATGTAATGAAGCAGCACCGAGCATTCGTCAAGGAAATGACCGAGAAAGGGAAGATTGCCGTTGCAGGACCCTTCCCATTCAGCGATCCGGGTGAGTTACTTGGCGTCACCATATTCCGCGTTGGCGCGGAAGAGACTGCGAAACTTGTACAGGATGATCCGTCTGTCAAGGCTGGACTACTGAAGACCGAAATTCATCCGTGGATCACCGGCAAAGGTGTGCTGGCAGCGGGACAGCCAATGCAGTGAGTGATCGCGAATTGCATACGATGAGAGTTAGGATAGTGTGATCCAAGTACGAAATGAAACGTCGGGTTGTCCACATCCTTCAGAAATAGGTGTTCAACCACAATTTGGCCGACGCCTGCGATTGGTCTGCCGCTGCCAGTATATGCGTTGCTCGAAACTATTGGTCGCAAAACCGGAAAGCCACGGGGGAGGCGGTGGGCGATGAACACATCGACCACCCAGTTGCAGAGCATGGGCGCGAAGGCCGGATACTTCCTCAACATGCAACATAATCCGCGTGTACGTCTGAAATTGCCAGAGGTGGTGGAGACCTCGCTGGCGTCCGAGTACCGCTCATCTGCTTCTCAACGATGACCGGCGTGAGCGCCAACGCTGGTTGGCGAGTCATGAGCCGAGCAGCGCGAAATGCACCGCCGGTGTCCCTCCTTGGAACGCAACTTATGACAGTTCGAATTGGGTGACTAATGCGAAAAGAGTTCAGAGTGCAGTTGACGGAGATATTGAAAAACTGCCACCGAGTTAGTAATGAGGGAGGCGGGCGGGTAGAGAGTGCCCGCCCACACACTCGTTTTACTTCTTTGGCTGTGATTCGGGTTTCTCCTGCTTTGGTGCGGGCATTTGCCCCTGCTCGCTGGTAGGAGGAACGATACCCTTGATGCGCATGTAGGTAACGAGATTGCCGTAGTGCTCCATGTTGTGACCGACGTTCACACTCAGCACGGCATATTTCGGCACGTCATTTCCGAAGAACTTTACCGTCTGAGTCGCCGTGGCGTCGGTCATGCTGTCGTAGACCTTGTCACAATAGGCGATGCCCTCTTTGAGTGCAGCAATTAGATCGGCTTTCGAGGTTTTGGTCTTTTCAATTTTCAAGTCAGGATTTTTCTCGCCGGCAGCGGTGGAGCAGAACAGATACTGAGCGTCGGCTAGATGTCCGATGATCTGGCCGTAGCTGCGCACGGTATCGACGGGCTTGAAGCTGTAATTCTCCTCGGGCATTTTTTCGGCGGAACGGAGCAGGATTCCCTTTGTTCTGTCATAGCTGCGCTTGTTGATCGCGCTGAACGGATTGTCGGCGGACTGCTTTTCCTGAGAAAAGGCGGGCACAGCAAGAAGACACAGCAGAATGGTGGGCAGATGTTTTCGCATGGGTTCTCCTTTTTCGAGTGGTATGCAAGGGTAGCATGACGGGGGTGAGCCAACTCCTACCCTCATTGACCGAGTGACCCTTCGGTGTTGGCGAGGCTCGGACCGGGTGCCGTTCGCCCTGATGAACGCTGAGCCGCCTGTGATGGAATCGGTTAGATAGGGCTAGTCAGCCGGAATACGGGAATTTTCGCAGGTATTGGTACGGTCTTGGTGCGGTCGGTCGGGCCGCGGGCAAGACCATGGCGGGGTGCGGTCCGGCTGCCCCTCCTAGCTAATTTGCCCCAGTTGGTCGGCGATTCCGTCCCTCGGTTTGAACGGACATGTCAACGGTGGCTCTCGTCGGTAGCGCGTATGCGCGAATGTTTTGGAACAGAATGGAACAGAGACTTAGGTTGGAGGGCGGATGCAAGTGATTGAAAACATGGTGGCCAAGGACGGAGTTGAACCGCCGACGCCAGCCTTTTCAAGGCTGTATTTTACGGCCACAACGTGCGTGGTTTGATTACATACTCGATTCCTCAGAAGTATTGTGACCTGTGCGTGACCCAAGTTCCGGCGCGCCTGAGTTTAGCCAAGAACCCGGAACCGGTGTCAGGCGGAAGAATGTGGAGGGCAACCCACCTTTGGCCTTTTGCCCAAGCAAGCCAGCTTCGGTCGAGTGTGCTTGTATGGTCGCGTCGAGTGTGATATAGAGGCGCGTCCATGTCTCGCCTTTGTCGATTGCTCCTCACCATTCTTGTGATTGCCCCGTTGTCTCATTCGGCTTGGAGCCAAATTGCTACAGCTTCAGTTGGCGGAACCCTCTCAGACCCAAAGGGGACGGATGCACCGCATTCCGGCCGAGGACTCGCTCCGATGGATACATCCCCACGCCGGCGTTTCCAGCTCGACGATCTGTGGTCACTCTCGCATCTGTCGGATGTGCAGGTCGCGCCCGACGGCCACACCGTGATGGTCGTCATCACGCGGGCCAACCCCGCTGAGAACCGCTATGATCGAACGCTCGTCACAATTGACGTCGCGAACGGCGGGGCACGAACTGTATCCGAACGGCGCGACATCTCGAGTCCTCGCTGGTCGCCCCACGGCGACCGAGTAGCCTTCCTCGCCCACGATGGTGAGTCCGGCCATTCTCAGGCCTTCATCCTTCCGACACGGGGCGAAGCCCGTCGGGTGACGGCTTTCCCACAAGGTGTCGAGGGGCTGGCCTTTAGCCCGGACGGCGACTCGCTTGCGGTCATCGCGGCAGACGTGCCAGTCACGCGAGAGGGACTTGATCGCTTCAACGACGCTTTCGAAGTGGGCCACGACGACTACCTGACCATCAGGCCACCTGACCCGCTCCACCTTTGGTTGGTATCGCTCTCGGGCGGTGCGCCTCGGCGGCTAACAACCGGGCCTGGCAGCCTCGGCACATCTATTTGGGGGGCGAGTCCTGTTGCGTGGTCGCCTGACGGACGGTTGATCGTAGTCACGCGCACGGTCTCTGCTCACAGCGGAGATGCCGACCAATCTCACATCGAAGCCGTGGACGTGACAACGGGCGCGCT
The DNA here is from genome assembly GCA_035623335.1 of Terriglobales bacterium. Lineage (GTDB taxonomy): Bacteria > Acidobacteriota > Terriglobia > Terriglobales > Acidobacteriaceae > JAFAGX01. The sequence goes on along the minus strand of DASPTQ010000142.1, from coordinate 7,750 downwards.
GCGACGACTCACCGATCGGACTGCGCTGGAGTCGTCTCCTACAGTCTCGCCGGACGGGCGGCGTGTGGCATTTCTCTTTCCTCACGACGGCAATCCCGCCGGCTCGACCGACGTCCGCGTGGTTCCTCTGGCCGGAGGACCGGACGAGCGGGTTGCGGCATCCCTGGATCGCTCGTTCCTGTGGAACAGATGGCTTCCAGACGGCACACTGCTTCTAGGTGCGAACGACCTGACGAAGATGGCCTTCTGGGTTGTCGACGGGACTGGCAAGCCGCGTCGGCTCGACCTTGGATCGGTCGCCGAGATCACGGACGTGAGTGTCGGGGCAGACGGCACGATCGCGTTCATAGCTAGCGAGCCACAGCGCCCTCCAGAGGTTTACGTAATGTCGCCGGGTGCGGCTGGCGCACCTCGGCGACTGACAGAGCTGAACGCAGAGACTACACGGCTAGTTCTAGGCCGCACCGAGCCGCTCGAGTGGACGTCGGGGGACCACATTCGCGCGGACGGTATCGTGACCTTTCCCCCGGACTTCGATCCGGCGCGGACTTGGCCGCTCGTGCTTATCATCCACGGCGGTCCGACGGGATCGTCCAACGAGGGCTTCGACCCGCTCGCTCAGTTAATGGCCGCACGCGGCTGGATAGTCTTGCAGCCGAACTACCGCGGCAGCGACAACCGAGGTAACGCTTTCCAGCTCGGTATCGTCCCGGGCGCCGGCTCTGGCCCTGGCCGCGATGTCATCGCTGGGCTTGAGACATTGAAGGCTCGCGGCTACGTGGACGCCGCTCGTATCGGGGTCTCTGGCTGGTCTTACGGAGGATTTATGACCGTCTGGATGATTGGCCACTACCCCGGGTGGCGCGTAGCAGTGGCAGGTGCAGCTGCGATGGACCTCACCGACATGTATGCGCTGTCCGATCTCAACGTGATGCACCGCCATGCAATTACGGGTTCTCCCTGGACCGAGGGCCGAGAGGCTTTCTTTCGGAGTGAGTCACCGCTCACGAGTGCCGCGACGATCAAGACGCCGACGCTGCTACTGTCCAACACCGGCGACGCCCGCGTCGCAGTCACTCAGACCTACAAGCTGTTTCGCGCTCTCGAGGACAATGGGATCGAGACCCGTTTCGTGGCCTATCCAACCGCCGGCCACTTGCCCGTGGGTCCCATCCGCCAGCACGACGTCTACCGCCGCTGGATAGAGTGGATCGCGGGGCACTTCGAGCATTGATTCCAGCATTTCAGCGCCGATGTTCCACCCAAAGCCTACGCTTTCGAACACGACGTGAGCCGGTTCGATTGCGGGGGACACGAGTCTCTGAACGATTGGCAAGAGCGTGGTTCTTGTTCGTGCGATTGACGAGCAAGCGAGGAAAAGGCTTACTGGCAGCCCGGCGACTGTGGAGGTGGTAGCCTGCCTAACGTTGGGACGAATCAGCTAACTATAGAGTCTGAGCTTGGCCAACGTACGATCGGCATTGTTTCTGATCGTGGGACTTGCCGTCTCAGCACGCTTTCGAGCAACGTATGCCATCGCAGCTTTTGGGATAAGGTGCATCACGGTAGGCTGACTACCTTCGATCTTCCATTCTATTGACATATTGTCGGGATGCACGAGGATGAAGCTGTCAAATTGTCGGTAGCGCCAGCGTTTGTTGGTGCAAAGACTCTCATATGTCTACCCACCCATGAAAGATGCGTTCAGTTCCTTGTTCGAAAACCTAATGCGTGTGTAACAGCGACTTCTATTTTGGCGTATTCATGCCAAACTCCTTCGTGAGCATCACTGTGCGACACGTCCCAGTTGGGGAAAAAATTCTAGAACATTTCCAATGGGACTGACTTCTTTTGCGGCTGCTCTCGATTCCACACGCAATAGGTAACTCCGTTAGAAATCAGCTACGTTACAGACTCTAGCGTTTGCGTCAGCTTGTGCCAAAAACCTTCGGGAGGATCTGCTCGCCAGTTTTGCAGCCGCCGATTCTAGTCAAACAGCGACGGTTGATCGCGAACGCTTTTGAACGGTCTTGCAGGGTGACACATGGCCCCATGGTTACAATTGCCCACCGTTCCGCTCCGCGCACCCTAATGTCAGCGGAATAGTGCGCGTTACAGTTGCCCGTGTCGGCAGCTTGATAGACTGTTGCACCGATTGTTCGATACATCGCTCCAGCCACGTTAGGTGAGCTTAAGATTTCGACCCAAATGTGAATCTTGGATGCAACTCCGTTCTTGAACTCAATCTCGGGAGCAACCACAGTCTTGGGCGCTAGGTGCAATTGGTGTAGGAACGTGTTCTCTATCCGCGATAGGGCAGAACAACGTTGTTGGTCGCAGACAACCTTCCAATTCGCGAAATGCGCATCTGCTATTCGCGTGCGCAGATCTGGTAGCTGAGTCTTCCCGATCTCCACAGTTCCCAACTCCATCAAAGCACGATCGAGTTCTCGCTGAGGTGACAACACGTGGAAGTATAGAGTTAACGACACGATCAGGAACAACCCACCGAGAGCGGTGATGCCGATTGTTCTCCTGTTTACCGTCATTACGCCTCTCCGCCTATTGGCAAGAGCAAGACTCCGGAAAATACAGACTGCAGCTGCTATTACAAGAATTGACATTCCCGTCCCACGGCGCGAGCCAGGGATCCAGCTGCGAATCGATCAACGGATCTTGAAGTGGATTAGCCTAAAGTTCATTCCATGACCAGTTTGCCTTCTGCTGTAGGGTTCCATCAGACAAAGTTCTATAGATATGTTTGACACCAAAGAGGCGCTGATTGGGTAGTCCGTATCGGTTGTGACTTGCAAAGACGTAGCAGCGACGCAGACCAATTCATCACATACGCCAATGATCGCTTTACGTCTTGAGCCTTAATTTATGGAGTTCGAATGCCCGCTGCAGATCGGGATCATCAGGGCGGATTAAACTCTGAATCCTTTATGTTGATTTGAAGAGGCTCGAATAGAGCCCAGTTTTTGACGTCGTGTATGTACTTCGGTAGTAGATTCCAGCGAGTCCCTCGTTCGAATACGACGCGCGATACTAACTCGTGGGGAAGCGGTAAGCGCGCTCCGTCCTTTCAGTATGCCGATACAAAGGACCCCACACACATTCCAGCTAGACGGGCCAATCATTATTTGTTACTGGTAGACCCTTCAGGCCACAAAAGTTAACACAAGTCTCGAATTACTTCTGGGCCTGGGTTTTAACAACCTCCTCCGGCGGGCCCAGGTTCGGCGGCACTTCTCCGGTCAATGAACGCAAGAAGGCTTGCAGATCAGCGCGTTCTTGGCCACTGAGAAAATCCAGGACATGAATGTCCTCGTCGAGATTGGGGTTCGAGTTCCCCGCTCCAATGTAGAAGTCGATGACATCCTTTAGAGTTTTCAGGCTGCCGTCGCTCATATACGGCGCGGTATACGCGATGTTGCGCAAGGACGGCGTCTTGAATTTTCCCTTATCCGCTTCATTGTGGGTCACTGCATACAGCCCAACATCGGTGAACTGCCCCATATCAAATCCCACACCGACGTTGTGGAATTTGTTATCGGTAAACAGGGCGTAATTCTCTTCGATTGTATGGCAGGCTGCGCAATTACCCTTCTCCTTCGAGGTGAAGACCACGAAGCCGCGCTTAACCGAGTCATCCACGGCTTGTTCATCATGACCGTATTTCCAGCGATCAAAGGGTGAATTACCGCTAATCACTGTGCGCTCAAACGAAGCAATACTCTTCTCTACCATTTCGTAGGTGATCGGCTTCGGACCCCACGCTTTCGCAAACTGCTCACGGTAACTTGGGTCGGCATTCAATCGCTGCTCGACGGTAGCGAGGGTATTTGCCATTTCTACTGGGTTCTCGACAGGTCCCTCGGCCTGTTTTTCCAAGCTGGGCGCGCGACCGTCCCAGAACTGCACCTTAAAGTAAGCAGCGTTGAGCACTGTCGGCGAATTCCGCGTTCCGGTCTTCTTCCCGACTCCTTCGGACACCATTTTTGGATCGGCAAAACCATATTGCGGGGCGTGGCAGGTAGCACAGGAGACGGTGTTGTCCAGAGAAAGAATCGGGTCATAGTAGAGTCGGCGTCCGAGCGCGATAGTTTCTGCCGTCGGCGGATTGTCCGGCGGAGTCGGCACTGGTGGAAGCCCTAATGGCGCCTTGATGTGGACCGGCCTCCCGATTGGCAACAAAGGCGTGGTATTCTGACTCTGGCTTCGAAGCAGCAATGCTGAAGCCGCTATTGTGATGGGAAGGATAAGAAAGAGTAGCTTGTGGGAATTCATGATCTCCTCCTTCACACGCAGATGCGCTTCGGATTTGCGTCGGCCTTGAGACCCTAAGGATCGTGAGCAATCAAGATTTTATTGCGAAACTCGAATCCTCTTCGTGTTGGCTGTCACGCCTGCAAGTGACAGGTTGGCGCTGGGCTTGCGTCCTGTAGGAGATCGTGTTCGGATGTGGTGAATTCTCTAACTATGACGTCCACCTCGAGCCGTTCCATCTTCGTGTTTCGACCAATGGCATGCGCTACCGGCCAGCTTTCTCGGAGATTCTCGAGGCTTTTGATTTCTTCGTCCTTGTGCTTCTGGTGGACATCTTGGCGGTGCGGTCCATGTCACGAAACGGCTCGATCATCCGCAAACCAAAAAGTGGAGCGGGGCAACGCCTTTGTGCGCCGGATGTCCTTGGCTCGGATGTCGCTGTGCTGGCCACTCACGGTGCAAGGGTTCTTATCCACATCCTTTTTTCAAATCTCGCCCTCATGGACACGCGACGATCCGAACCAGTAATCTCCGCACAAGCGTGATGGACTAAGCAAGCTACGTTCTATCCGCCGTCTCAGCAGGGGATGATGTGGCAGAAACTCTGAAACGTGTGGTTGTGTGGAAAAACCTGCTGTTCAAGGGCACAGATTACTGTGCTCTCTGGCATACGGCAGAGGGCTGGCTGCTTAAAGGCACGGTTGTAGGAGTCGTGAAGGATCAGCAACCCATGTTGGCGAACTACGAAATCTATTGCGATGAAAACTGGTTCACCCACCGAGTCCAAGTGGAGCGAACAAGCGGAAGCGACGTGAAGACCCTCAGCCTGAGCGTGGAGAGTCGTGGTGTATGGCGCAGCGCGGGTCAGGAGTTGCCCAGCGTGCGCGGTTGCGACGATGTCGATCTCGCGGTGACGCCTGCGACCAACACTCTTCCAATCCGGCGTCTCAATCTCCAAGTCGGCGGCAGCGAGTCGGTCATCGCCGCTTGGGTTAAATTTCCTGACCTTACGCTTCGGCCACTGTCGCAACGCTATTCGCGGCTGACCAAAGATACCTATCGTTATGAGAGCAACACTGGGTTCTCGGCTGAGATCGTAGTCGATGATCTCGGCTTGGTCACGACCTATGCCGGTGGGTGGGAGCGCATTGCCGCGCTGTAGAATCCTGCCCAGAGGGAAGGAGGATGACACGAAAATCAGCCCAGTGGCGAGTAGACGCTGTTAGACTTGGGCGCTTAACTCACCCTAGGCGAGCTAACTCGCGTTGATTCGGCTGCCTTTACGCTCTCGGAGTTGGCAAAAGGCCCCTGTTTTCGCTGGATTCTTGCCCAAGTTTTGCCCAAGTTCGGATCGCACGAGCTGGAGCTTCTGATCAGTTGACCCTCTCCGATCTTCGCCGTAACATTCCCGCCAATGGCTATTCCCTCCCAACTCGTCGGGGCGACGGTCTCGCATTTCCGCGTCTTAAGGAAACTGGGTAGTGGTGGAATGGGCGTGGTCTACGAAGCGGAAGATGCCCGCCTCGGTCGTCGTGTCGCCTTGAAAATAATTGGTTGGGGCACTACCCGACACAACAAAGAAAATCTTTACGGGACGGCCCGGCGCGTTTGGACCTGGCGCCGCTTGGAAACCGCCACGTCGGGCCCATGAATGCCAGCGCTTCTCTGATAATAGGGACGAATCACCTGAAAGATGGTGACGTGATAGGGCCGTCCCTGTACGCGTTTGAAGGCACCTGTCGGCCAGGGATCTGCAGCTACCGATGCGGAGCGTTACAGGTTCGTATCAAGAACCAGCAGAACCTCGTGTGGAAGCGCCGTCCCGAAGACAACCAAATCTGACGGCGTCTCAGTGTGAAATCCATCTCGTCGCATTGCACGATGAAAATCAGAAGCAGTTGGCGCGAGCGAGCAAAGGTCAGACACGGTTGTGCTGGTTCTTCGCGGCAAAGGGGTGGTAATGGAGCAGAATTTCGGTGCAGACCGCACTCTTTTTGAATCCCTGTAATCCCGGAGTGGCAACTTCTGGTCCGGGTCGAAGATGTGCTTCGGTTCTTCTTTCACCGGACACCAGAGCGGCTACTAATTGAAGTCGCCTTCTTCGCAGGAATTCATTGCAGTGTACTCGGCTCATCATGGAGGGAAATAGTTATACGAACGTGCCGTCTATTACCTCAATTACCACATTCCCTTGGTCCGACGTCTGGCACGGCTCTTCAACCTGGTGCCAGAAACTTTGACATGTCGCTTTTCAAAGAGTTAGGCTTGTCGCGGCTTCATGAAGGATTGCGCGGCGAGTTCCACGCCGAGGCCTTAAATATCTTCATCCATCCGCAGTTTCAGGGGCCGGATGTGACCGTAGGCGCTAGCGATTTTGGCATGATTCATGATCACCTCCACGGTCAACAACCCTCGGCAACTGCAACTGGCGTTAAAGTTCTATTTCTGAAGATTTGCACCCGAGTTATACGTTCGGAGGCCGTTCGATGGACCCAGGGACGAAGACTTGCGTGGTTAAGGTGTGTGTAATCGTCCGCTGCTTCTTTTTCGCCTTTACCTCCGCCTTTACACAGACCGTTACGGTCGATGCCACTCAATCTCATGTGGCCAACACTTTCAGCCCGGTTCGTTCGCTGGGCGCGGCTATCGACCGGTTGCGAACTGGCACGCCTGAAAAACTGCTGACCGACCCTCTGCTCAAGGAGATTCTCAACGCCGGCTGGCAAACCGTCACCTATCGCCAGAATACGGAACTGATGGTCGAAGCCTGGCACTGGAATCCCAACGGCAGGTGGAGCAATCCGGAAAAGCAGGAGGGATATTTTGTCGGCAACGCTGAGCCGACCAGCGAAATGATCCGGCATGGATGGGCCGCTCCGCTGCCCCATCGTGGCTTCAGCCGCGGCGACGGCAATGGATGGTCACGCCTGACCGATGGCGATCCGAAAAGCTACTGGAAGAGTAATCCCTACTTGACGAAAGCTTTCACCGGCGAAGATGATTCGCTGCATCCGCAGTGGGTGATGATCGACTTGGGCAGCAAGATTGAGGTCAACGCAATCCGCATTGCATGGGCCGAGCCGTACGCACGGAAATATTCCGTGCAATTCTGGACCGGTGAACTGGAGCCCTTTTACGAGGGCACCACCAAAGGCACATGGCAAACATTTCCTCTCGGCACGGTCACGGAGGGCAGGGGCGGAACGGTCACACTCAAGCTGGTTTCGTGGATGACTGCGGTGCGCTATCTGCGCATCTGGATGACCGAATCGTCCAACACTTGTGACAGCCATGGCTCGGCCGACAACCGCAACTGCGTTGGCTACGCGATGAATGAACTTTATGTAGGTGCGCTTTCCGCCGATGGCCAGTTCAACGATTACGTGACGCATTTCCCCAGCCGCAATCAGACCGTGACTTGGCCCTCCTCGGTCGATCCCTGGCACGCAGCCACGGACATGGATGAATCTCGCGGCGATCA
>DASPTQ010000141.1:0-20271 GCA_035623335.1 Terriglobales bacterium | reverse complement strand
TCGCTCAAAACCCCTGCCACGGTGAATTTTGAGTGCAACCGCGATTTAAACGTCAACCACGAGCTACGAGGGGTACTGCTGCTGCAAGCAGGAAGATCAGTACCTCCATTGAACCAATTGCCCTCAATGTCCTGTTTGCTGCGCGGGCAGCCCGATAAGCGTAGTAGATTCCCACACACCAAGGAGCGACCATGCCAATCACAATGATGAGGATCGCTGCTACCCTTGGCACTGTCAGGTGATCCCGCAAGTACAGATCAAGGCCCTTAAACGTCGCACACAGAATGGCTGTGCAAACAACGGGGACCAGGGATGCCACAACCGCTCTTCTGGGTGGCGTTGGATGTTCTGAAACATTTTGCAGAGGGCGGCTGCCCTTGTAAATAAGAGCAAAGATACCCGCTAGAAAGGCCAACACTATAGCTGCGAACAGTACGCCCTGGAAACCATTCATCTGTTTCGGGCCTCGGTGTCCCGCCCACAGTATGACATGTTGATCTTTAATGTAGGCAGGCGATTGCACTCATCGACCTCAACGGACCTATTTGCAATCGATGTCGTTACGACGTTGGGTCAGGTAGCGTTTCCAAGTCCCACAGACCTGGGCAGCCGCTGATCCGATTCGCCACCTGCTTTGCTTCTGGCATCACCTCGTGAAGTTTCCGTTTCAGTGCAGCGTCGAAGACTTTCCGGGCGGCGGCCTTTTCCGACCTCGACCCAGTCGTTTTCTTCCGGTAGGGATGCGTGATTTGAGTCGCAGATGAGTCGCTCATGCTCCGATCCTCCAGAGGGGCATACTATGCCTTGCTCGGATGCCCTTTCTACTGCGTCACTGAGGCTGACCCCTGTCGCCGGGGCGCATTCATCACGTTTTGTCTGCTGCTGGGCGTCCATTCCGAAGTCGAAGAGATCGTTCACTGGGTGCCCGAGATTTTGTTTGCAGCCAAGATAGCGTTCCGTGGTCTGAACCGATGCGTGGCCCAGTAAGAATTGAATCTGTTCAAGCTCACCGCCGCCGTCATGGCACAGCTTCGCACAAGTCCTGCGCAGGTCATGCGGTGCGATGTGGTCCAAACCTGCTCTCTGACAACAATTCCTGACCACATACCACACAACGTTCTGCGAGATGCCACGGCCCCACACCTTTCCCTTCGGTGCCACAGCTCGGAAGATTTTGCCATCCGTGACGTTGGCAGCGCGTGTCCACTGGTCGAGCGCGGTTTTGACCCAGTACGGAATGGGCACCGTGCGAATGTGGCCACCCTTGCCAATCAGGTCAACCACTGCCCAGTGTCCTTGGCGCATCTGGATTTCGTCCAACTCCAAGCCAACCAGTTCCGACCTTCGAAAGCCACAAGCAAACAGCATGGCCAACATGGCATAGTCACGCTTGGCACGCGTACCGTCACCACAAGCGCGCCTGAGTACTTCCGAACTCTGCTCTGCGCTCAGCCAATTGCCGGCGCGGAATCCGAGTTGTTTCACTCCTTTCACTCGGCTGATCCCTGCAGCCAACTCGGGACTTAGCAAACCGGCGTCAGCCGCTTCGTGAGCCAGCCTCCGAACTGCAGCAAGTCGCTGGTTGATGGTATTGGCAGCCAGATGCCGCGATTCCAGGTACATGCGATAGCGCACGACGACGATGCGGTTGAAGGCCAGCCGAGGCTCGGAGCAGTACCAAGCAATGAACTGGTCGATGGCGTACTCGTAGACTCGACGCGAAGCTGGTGATCCGAGGCTGTTGAGAACTGCCGTTTTACAATGATCCAGGTCCGGTAGCCGGAGTACTCGGCGACGGTAATTCGGCTTGCTTCTCTGTTTGCTCATGGCGTCGGCCTCCAGTGCCGCAGCATTGGAATTACGGCAGACCATCGGAGCAACGCAAGTGTGCGTTAGACTGTGGGTCGTTTGAAAAGAAACTGGAACATCAACGATGCCGGAAAAAACAAACGAGAACGGAACATCGCAGGAATCTCAGGACCTCGTGGTGTTCGACATCGTGCGCGATTCTGAATGTGCCGAGTGCCGCAAGGAATTGTTGGCTCACGATTTTCTGTTCATGGAAGATGGTCACCCGCTCTGCCTCACGTGTGCCGACCTCGACCACTTGGCTTATCTGCCCAGAGGCGACACGGCTCTGACTCGGCGGGCGCGGAAAAACAGTTCCCTGTCAGCCGTCGTGGTTCGTTTCAGCCGAGCCCGCAAGCGCTATGAACGCCAGGGTGTGTTGGTCGAGGAAGCTGCCCTGGAGCGAGCCGCAGAAGAATGCTATGCCGATGCCAGTAAGAGACTGGCCGACCGCGAGAAGGCCTTGCTGCGTCGAGTGGAACAGGATCGCGATCTCGCGCTCCGCATGACGGAATCAATTCTGGCACTTTATCCCGGCTGCCCCGTGGCGGAGGCGCAGGCGATCGCGGTCCACACTTCACGCCGCGGCAGCGGCCGCGTCGGACGGAGCGCGGCGGGACGGGCGCTTGAAGCGGAAGCGCTCAATGCTGCGGTTGTAGCGGCAATTCGTCATCGACATACGCGATACGACCAGCTCCTGATGCATGGGTACAGCCGCAGAGATGCACGGGACGCTGTTTATGACGCGATCAATCATCTCCTTGAACGGTGGCGTGCCCACAGCTGACTCGCCACAGCAGCGGTGATCAAGATTGGATCTTCAGGGGAAAGAGATGTGCGTGAGGCGCTTTGCGTCATCACCCCTTGCTCAAAACGTGTAATCGCCTGCGATAACGCCAACTGACAGCCGCAACAACCCTGTCCCCTCAGTAGCTCCGGCATCACAGTGTCCTGCCGGGGTATGAACACACGGTTCGATCAATTTGCGGTAATTCGTAAAACGCTATTCGCCGAAAGGCGCTATGGCGTTTGCAGGTCGAAGGCGTAAATTTCTTGGGTGCTGATGTCGCGGGAGAGTAACGGCGTCTCGCCCGGGCCAAGGCCGCTCCAGTAGGAACCGGTGCCGAAGAGGTCGGAGAATCGCCGGATGTTCTTCAGGTCGGCTACCTTCTCCAATTTTGAGTCGCTCACTCCCAGACGATAGAAGCCGTTGCTCTTGCTTCCGACATCGAAATACACGTATGAGCTATCAGGCGACCAGGTCATATACCCAAACCCATCGAGACCAGGGGTCTCCAGTTTCTTCCATGAATTCTTCTGGCAGTCGTACAGCATCAGGGTATAGCCGTCGGCGGTGAGGCCAACAATGTAGCGGCCATCGGGGGACCAGCGCGGAGCGAAAATTCCGTCGGAGCCGGGCAGCTTCGAGATCTGATGGCTATTCAAGTCGAACACTTGGATGGAATAGTGTTGGGGTGGCGTCAATTCCTCTGATCCGAATGCGAGCTTTGCGCCGTCCGAAGACCACGTAGGGTCGGTAGCCCACGCCTTCGTGTCGGATGGAATGCGCTCCGGGCTACCTCCCTCTTTGGAGATTACATAAGCGCTCCAGCCACTCCCTGACGAGGTGGCGGAAAAAGCGATCTTCTTCCCGTCAGGCGACCAGTGAACCAGCGCTGGTGTCATCGGAGGGAAAGTGAGTTGGAGGCGCTCGCTTCCATCGGCTTTCCTGCGCCAGAGGGTGTAGTCGGAATCGTTGACGTAAGCTATCCACTGGTTGTCGCGGGAAAATTCCACGTCGCTCGCAGAGATACCGCCGACGAAGGGTACGAAGTCTTGGGATTTGGCGTCGTAACGCACCAGTTCCGAGCGAGGTTGGGTTCCGACGACGAAGAGCTTCTTTCCGTCCAGACTTAGAGCAGGAGAAGCATATTGCAAAGGTCCGCTGGTGAGTTGAATCGGCGCGCGGGAAACTTTTCTCCACCAGGGGACTTGATCGGCGACGATCCATATATTGCTGCTGCCTTGGCGTACGCTTTGGAAAACGTAGTAGTTGCCATCGGCGGTCCAGGAACCGCAGCACTCGTTGGCGGGACGATTCCACCCGGCAAGCAGCGGACGAGGATTGCTGCCATCGGCTTGCATTTCCCAAAGTGCCGAGACGGTGGTGGTCGGATTAAACGCGCTGAACCGAACCCGCTTTCCGTCCGACGAGAAACGGAAAAAGCCGGGGAGATCGGCGGCCGTTGCCAGCTTCCGCGGATTGGATCCGTCGTGATCCGCGATGTAGATGTCATGCACTTTGCCCAGGATGAGTTGACCATTTGGTGCCCATCCTGCGCTGTATGCGGTGACGCCAAGGGGGCGTGCCGAACCTGCCGGAATCGGAATCGACCATAAGGGAGTCTCTACCGCATATCCCGCCGGGGTTGACTGGGCCACCAGCAGCTCCGAAGATTGCGGGGAAATATCGAACAAAAAGGGAATAGGAAAGGGAATGTCAATTTGCGCCGCTTCGCCTCCGCTTGCGGAAACCTCGGCGATGGCCAAACGACCAGGAGGACTTTCCCCGAAATAGATGCGGTTGGCGTCGGTGACGAGACCAAATTTTGGGAAGCCATCGTTGGTGATCTGCTTGACTGCCCCGAGTCGAGGGGGCGGCAGCGGAGAGCGAAGCCAGAAGGCAAGCGCGGCGACGACGATGACGGCCGCAGCGATCGCTGCCCACTTCGGCCACGTCGGCCGGCGTTTCGCCGGAGCGGACGGCACGCCCGCGACAGTGGTCGCTGTCGACCGTCCAGAATCCGTGTCGCGCTTCAGGCGCTTCAGATCGGTCTCAAGGTCGGCCGCAGAGCGGTAGCGAAGATCGCGATCCTTCTCCAGCGCCTTGTTGATGATCCGTTCCAGCTCGGCAGGCAGATCAGGATTCAGGCGCACTGGCGCGACCGGCGCGCGGTTTACAATCGCTTCGCAGATCATCGCGGAAGTGTCTCCGCGAAAAGGCAGCGCTCCCGTTGCCATCTCGTAGAGAACTGCCCCGAAGGAGAACAGATCGGTGCGGGCGTCAAGTTCCTTGCCGCGCACTTGCTCCGGCGACATGTACGCTACGGTTCCCACCATCGTGCCGGGGCTGGTCAGATGCGCTTCATCCAGCGATCGCGTCTGCGTATTGAGGGCGGCGATTTGGCTGGACGAACTGGCAGTGGGCGCGACTTTTGCCAGACCGAAATCGAGAATCTTGGCATGGCCGCGCTCGGTTACGAAGATGTTGCCGGGCTTGATGTCGCGGTGCACGATGCCTTTGCTATGCGCGGCGTCGAGGGCATCGGCCACTTCTATGGCGAGCGGAGGCAGAATTTCGAGGTCAAGGGGGTGGCCGGTGATTCGGTGCTTCAGCGTCACGCCTTCGAGGTATTCCATGGCGATAAAGGCAAGGCCATTCTCTTCGCCGATGTCGTGTATCGTGCAGATGTTGGGATGATTGAGCGCAGAGGCAGCCTGGGCCTCGCGCTGAAATCGGGCCAGCGCCTGCGGATCGCGGGCGACTTCATCGGGAAGGAACTTGAGAGCGACGAAACGATGGAGCCTAATGTCCTCGGCTTTGTAGACCACACCCATCCCGCCACCGCCTAACTTCTCGACGATGCGATAGTGCGAGATAGTTTGCCCGATCATTGGGCTGAAATTCTAGGTCTGTGAGTACCGCAAGTCAATGAAATGCCAGATGCTAGTGTGAGGTTAGCTGGATAGTTGGTGTAACATCCCGATTGCGCTCAGAATCCGCATTTTCTCCGGCGAACAGATGGCGCAAGTTTACGAGATCGCCTTCCATGAGAATGACGGTATCTGTCAAGTGCGATTTTGATTTTGCTTTTCCGAGAGCGCCCCTTTCCTTGATAGCGGAGAGAAGTTCAGATCGGCCCGGAGCGGTCAAGGGCGCGCGGGTTTCGCGGCGTAGCGAACCCTTGACGGCGAGGACCGATCTGTTAAAGTTGCGCGGGAAGGGAAGGGGAGCAGACGGAACCCCTCGATGTCCTTCGATCCCACCTCGTGAACCAGCAACAATCCACCAAAACCCTAGGCGCTGTCGCCACCCTTCCATCCGCACTCTTTGATGCGCGATTTCATCGCTCGGAACAAGCTAGATGTTCTGGTTTCAGCCGGACAGTTCTAGTTCTGGCGGTGCGCCGTTTCCGTTGTTCAGCCAATTCGCAAGCAACACTGCTATCCATTTCAAACCTCAATGAATTACCCGCGCTAACGAACGCTAACGCCTGCTAGCGTTTGATAGCGATCAATTTGACTTGCACAGCCTTTTCAATGCGCTAGCGGTCGCTAACGAGCGCTAGCGAACGTCAACCCTTTCAGGGGTGGAGTGTCGAGAATTCTCCCGGTGCGAAGCACCGCGTTTTTACAGCTCGCCATATTCCCGCATTTGAGCCTCCCACGTATGGATCACTTCGGGGGCTTGCCAGGCGCGACGAAACAGATTCCGAATCGACTGCCAGTGCTCCATCGGGAATCGGAAGGCGATTCCGTTCTCCCGAGCAAAGAAAAACACGCCCCTCTGCTCGTTTTCCACGATCGCCGTGTGCGCGTAGAAGTAGTAGCCTTGCCATTGGCAAAGGTCGCGCTCCAAATCGAGCTCCTCCAGCAGCCTTCGGAACTCGGCAATCCTCGGGTATCCAACCACCGGATACTGCGGGGCAAGCGTTCCGGGAAACTGCAAACGAGGGGAGAATTCATTTCCCTCTTCCCGCACCAAATCGAGGCGGTATTCGCCTTCTTCCAACGAGGGCAATGCCGGCTGAACCGCCAGCCCAAAATCCTCGTCGCCTGTCTCCGAAGGCACCTTCTCATGCAGGGGTTTTCGGTGGAGAGAATAGTGCCCGCGCGCACACACCCGCCACAGGGCCGGCCAGTGGGGCCAAAGCGCCTCGTTCAGCTTCTCGACATTCGAGAGCTTCTCCTCGTCGAGAAGTGTGTAAAGATTGCGGACGGAGAGAATCGGTTTTCGCCGCTTTTGAGCCGGGTTCCTCAGCATCTGAATGGTGCGCGTCACCACCCGGCGAACATCATCGCTTCCAATGTCCTCAGTCTCTTTGGCGTCGACCTGTTTGTCCCCAGGAAGGGTCCGCAGGTATAGGGAATCCAGTGGGGACTTCTTCGGTCTGCGTGCTATGACGTAAGCGGCAAGGAATGCCTCCAGGATTTCAGCTAGGGACTCGTAGGAAATCTGGCCTTGTGCGGTATTCATAAATGACTCTGCTCCCACCGCACAGTAATGGGCCACCATCGTCCATTCCGCCTGCGAAAGCGGGAGTCCTGAGTCTGCCTTCGCACGAATTCTCAGCAGGGAATCTGTCGGCTCACTGAGCAGGTCTACCAACTCAAGACGGTCGTCTCGGGCAGACTCAAGAAGCTGCTTTGCCGCCTCCGATGTCGAAACGTTTTGGCCGCTCTTGAGGAACATGATTTTCCTTAAGGTCTCAAGCCTTAAGCGCAGAGCATCGGAGATGCGAATCGAGATTACCGGCTGTTGCCGTGTTGATGCTTTCTCTGACATGAATTCCCTTCAGGCCATTACAGCAAATTAAGGTGTAACGTTACTGCTTGACTATATGTATACTTGTAGGGTATTGTCAAGCGCGCTGCTTGGTACAGCTGGACTAGCGCAGCAGGCAGCTTGGTTGATTGGGAAAAAGCTTCTCCGAAGCAGTTTCTCCAGTGAGGAGTAAGTGCAATGCAACCGCATACCGATCCGCCAACTCTCGAAATCAGGTCAACGAACAAGAAGCAAGTGGGGCGAGCCCAAGGCGAGTCCAATTTTGAGTCATTGTTGGATGTGGCGGAAGCAGCCAAGCTTTTGAGAATTCACCCTAAGACGCTGCGTAACAAAGCACGCCGAGGGATCATTCCCGGCGTTCAGGTAGGCAGACTTTGGCGATTCCGGGCTTCAGCACTCAACGAATGGCTGGATGAGATCGCAAGTTGAGGGGCGGACGTGCTGGGAAATGTTTCTCGACCGTTCTACAGTCCTGGATTATTCTGGGCTGGGCTGTCAGTGCCGTTTAAACAAAGGAGGCATTTTGTTTAGACGGACACGCTACCAACAAGGAAGTCTGAGGCTCGAAGAGCGAAAGAGAGGTTCCGCAGTATGGGTGTACCGGTGGTGGGAGAACGACATCACAGGAGAACCAATACGTCGCAAGGTGCAGCTGGGATCTTTAGAACGATATCCAAACAAATCAGCGGCATGTGCGGCAGCCGACGCTCTTCGGTTAACAATCAACAATCAATCCAAGCGAAAGAACCTGCAGAAAACAACCGTCAATACTCTTTGGGAGCACTACTGTCGAGAGGAGATGCCTCTCAAGGAGATATCCACGCAAGATGCGTATCTGGTGTATGGGAAAAATTGGATTCTCCCACGATGGGGAAACCACTCTTTGGAGGACATCAAGACCATCGAGGTAGAACGCTGGCTACGAGCGGCAGAAGTTGCAGACGGGACCAAAGCCAAGATCAAGTGCGTTATGTCGGCTGTGTTCTCGCATGCCGTTCGCTGGGAGTTTTGTGGCCACAATCCAATTTCATCGGGAATACCAGTTGGAACAGGTGGGCAGAGAGGACCAAGCACGGGCGTGCGCGTCAGTGCGAAGCGTCAGAGATCTCCGCTCGTCCTTTCACCGGAAGAGGTCATACTCGGTCTGGCACAACTGGAATTTCGCGATCAGATTCTCGTGTTTCTGGACGGTGCCTTAGGAATTCGGCAAGGGGAACTCGGGGCACTACATTGGCTGGACTGCGATTTCAACAATATGAACTTCAGTGTGCAGCATTCCTACTACTGGCGTCGGGGTGGGTACCTGAAGAGCACAAAGACGGAAGCGTCGGCAAAGTTATTGCCGATGCATCCGAGTCTGAAGCTAGCCTTGCTGGAGTGGAGATCGCTAAGTCTCTACAACCAGCCGGGCGATTTCGTCTTTCCTTCAGAAAGACTGAAGGGGAAGAAACCGCTCGACTTGGCTTCGGTGCTGAAGAAGAAGATCCAGCCAGCCTTCAAGAGGATCGGCATCACCGGCGTAGGCTGGCACACCTTTCGACACACGGTGGGAACCATGCTGGCAGAAATGGGGGAACACCAATTGATGATCCGCGACTTCTTGCGTCACAGCGATCTGCACGTGACCAACAAGTATCTCCAGGCAACGACAAAAAGCAAACGCCTCGCGCAGGCGAAGCTCGTGGATGCCATTCTGCCAGGGGGCGTGCTGTCGGGAAGCAAATCAACCTTGATCCACTAGCCCGAGAAGTTCGTTTCTTCGGGTTATTTGGATGGGCCGAAACAGCGAATCGGCGGATGGGAAACGCTTATTGGACCCAAACGGACCCAGATCGGTTTTCGGGGTCCTTTGTAAACCATTCAAAAGAATGGCGGGGACGACGGGACTCGAACCCGCGGCCTCTGCCGTGACAGGGCAGCGTTCTAACCAACTGAACTACGTCCCCACATGAGCCGTAACTGCTAGCCGGCAAAGCGACTTACTGAACATTTTCAGAATTCGCTTCCAAGGCGCTTTTTTCATCGGTGTCAGTTCTGGTGTCAGTCAGTCTTCCTGGTGCAGCTGGTGTCAGTATAGCAGGGCCGTCCGCTTTCTGGCGTTGTCTCTCCCTTGCATTGAATGCGGAAAGCTTCTTTACGGCCTCCTGCTTGTGCGCCGGGGCCAAGTGCGCATAGCGCATGGTCATCTGAATCCTCTTGTGGCCCATCAGGTCGGCAACCGTGCGAAAATCGACCCCTGCCATGACTAGTCGACTGGCAAACGTATGTCGAACATCATGCCATGTGAAATTCCAGATGTTAGCCTTCACAGTCGCATCCTCGAACCAGTGGCGTGCGCCTAACAGCTGCTCGCCGCCGCGCGGCAAAGATCGGACCTTCGCCTCGATTCCGCCCATAGAGCTCCCTGAAGGCAGCCATTGCGTCTGCGTTCAAGCGAATGTGACGGCTCGCCCCATTCTTGCTCTCGGGGACAAAAAGATCGCCTCGTAGGAAATCCACACAGGACCAATCAATACGCTGATATTGCTCTTTGCGCCGCAGCCCCGTATTCAGAGCAATATCGAACTCGGGCATGTGCCTCGGATACTCGTCCAGGATCACTTTTCTCAAGCGACTTTCTTCGTCTGGCTCGAACTGGTTAAGAAAGGGTACCCTGCCATCCGATTCCCTCTGCCGCTTCAGCAATCGTGCCGGATTGCTATCAACTTTCTTGTTTTCAATGCCGAGTTTGTAAATCAGCCCTAGCACAGTACGGCAGCGATTGTACGTGGCCGGTTCCCATTCCTGCTTGTTAAACCATTCGCGCAGGTCCGCAATCGGAACTTCAGCCTGGCGATCACCGAAGGCACCCTTCAACTTTTTGATGCGGTATTTGTCGGAATCCTTCCCCAGATTATTGGCCTCCGCATAAACTAGGTAATCATCTGCAAGTTCGGAGAACCGCACCACGCGGGCTCTCAGCTTTCTTGGGAGTTTTTTCCCCTGCCAAGCGTCCGACTTGCGCTTACCATACAGGGTTATAGCAGTGCTTCTCGATCCGACTTTTTCCCGACGCAGGGCACCTTCGGCGTCAATGGCTTGCCCCCGACGAAGAATTTATCGTCTCAAATCAAGAGCAATCTCATTTGTCCAGTACAGCTCCTCGCTTACTTTCCAGACGCTTCCTGATTATCTCGGCATTCTCCGGTTTGACTCCCACTTCTTCCAGGGCTGCGCGAAAGTGCTTGAGGAACAGGTCGAAATGCGCATCGTTCAGACCGTCGTCTCTAGACCGGGCATGAGCATCATGAATATTCTTCCCTGTATACACTCGTCCAGCGAGGAGCATGGAAATGAACATAACCTGCCGAGACCGCAGGTGTGCCATGTCAGCTCCTGCAAAGAAGTGGCGCAAATTCTCATCTTGCAAGACCTTGTCGTAGAAGAGCTCCGTAGCAGCCTCGATCGTGCTACGTCCCCCGATCAGCTCGAATAAGTCTTCAATCATGGTGTCCCTCATTGAATTTGCGCACCATACGTGGTCACCCTGATGGTGATGGATTGAAGCTGTCAATTGCTGCTGCCGCAGGCCAGAGTTAATAGAGTTACAAGCAGGGGGAGAATGAGAACGCTGAACCTGTTCATGGCAACTCTCCGGTGGAGATTCTAAACACCGGAGAGGGTTAATTGCCATCAGCATTCTCCGGCGGGATATTCAGTTGTCTCCTGTGCTTTCATCGACTTGATCCTTTCGTACACATAAGATTCCGCCGGTGATGGACCGCCCTGCGTAACTATTGCCGCAGCCAGGCCCCGAAAGCAGCGGGATCGAGACGGATTGAGTTTCCAATCTTGAAACACTAGTGCGTAAGCTTATATTGTGCCTATTACAAACGTCACGGTTGATTGTGATCGCGATCACAAACCTCACATCCTGCGCGACGAAAAGCAGGTACCACCCTGACTCCGGGAGAACCTCAACTCTCTATCTTTTTGATATAGAGACGAAGCCCCAGCAACACTATCCCGATCGCGACAAGCGACATACCCAGCCCGACACGGCGATAGTTGCGCTCAACCATTGCTTTCTGGCCGGCTTGCAGATTCTTAGCGGCAATATTCAGACCCGCCTGGATATCCTGATCCACTAGTTCCTTCCGGAAGCTGTGAACGGTAACGCGAGCCTTGGTCAGCGAATCCCGTGCCTGGTTCTGAGCTAGCCGAGCTTCGCTCACCTCCATACCCGAGGATTCCGCAAGAGCAAGAACTCGGTCTGCATTGTTGATAGCTTCATCCAATTGGCGCAATTCGCTGAGCAGCCCCGCTCTTGCTTGATCACAAACGTCTCCCGGTTTATGACACTGCATGCAAACTGCCTCAGGTCCAGTGCCAAGCTTGGCGTCCGTTGGATGAACGATGCCGTGATTGCTGTGACAGACTACGCATACCGGAAGAGACGCGGCTTGAAAGGCCTGCTTGTGCGAACTTTTTTCGTACATCTGGGCTTGAAAAACGTGACAGGTCGAGCACACGTTCTGAACCTTATCCACCCCTGGCGGCGCCGCACCATGATTTCCATGACATGTCGAACAAGTTGGCGCGCTCAGATCCCCTCGCACGGAGAGCGCGTCGTGGTGGACGCTTGTGCTGTACTTTGCGAATTGATCTTTCGGAATGGGGTATCCATTCATGTAGTTCGAATCAGCATGGCAACGCGCGCATGTAGTCGCCACATTTACCGGGTTCACCGTCGACCGTGGATCGCTAGGTGCTTTGAGATCGTGCACGCTATGGCAATCGGTGCAGACCGCAACCTTGGTGTCTCCAGCCGCCCAGCGTTGGCCATGCACGCTGGTGCGGTATTGGGCCAACTGGTCCGTCCGCAAGCTGGGGTTGAACTGGCGCATATATGCTGGATCGGAGTGGCAGGTTCCACACAACTGGGGAATCTGCTTGCGCTCAATCTTCCCCTTCCAGCCTGCCTTGCGGCTCATCGCTTTGTCCGGATCATCGCTGGCGGGATCACCCCCGTGGCAGCTGACACAGGTCAGACCCTCTTGGGCGTGGATGTCTTGGCTGAATTTCTCCTGGCTGACTCCCAAGGGCTCAGGCAGGGCGGAGTGACAATCCAGGCAGGAGTTCGGTGCTTGCCCAAAACTCACATGCGCAACAAACACTATTAGCCCAAACAGGACCAAACACCTGCTCGTCGCCAATCGCACGGTCTTATTTCGAAAAATGGCCATAGACACTCATACCTGTCATGTATGCAAGAGCAAAGATGGCAAGGCCAGTGATCCACCGTTTCATACGCGAGGGGTGGTCACTTTCAAAAAACGGCAGCAGAACCCAGAGAAGGCCAATCAGTCCGAAAGCCAGCACTCCCAGGATTTCCCCATCGATGAACCATACCTTCGAGGGGATGAGCTTGAGCGTCTGAAACATGAAGAGGAAGTACCATTCGGGCTTGATTCCTGCCGGTGCAGGAGCAAAGGGGTCTGCCTTTACACCAAGGTTCCACGGAAAGATCGCCGCCAAGGCACCGAGAACGCCGAGAGCTATGTACCAACCCATTACTTCTCGAAGCGCAAAGTTAGGAAAGAATTTCATGTCCCGCTTCGCCGCGGGATTCGCACTCCACTCAATCTCCAGCTTGGGAGGCACGCTGATGCCTAAGCGCTGCACCAGCAAAAGGTGAATGAGAACCAGCACAGTTGCTATTCCAGGAAGGACCGCTACATGGAATCCAAAGAATCGAGTCAGAGTGGCGCCCGTCACTTCCTCGCCTCCCCGAAGCAAGATCATCAGAGGCTTGCCAATGACAGGAACTTGCCCAGTAATCTCAGTGCCGACCTTAGTGGCGAAGAAGGCCAGAGTGTTCCAAGGCAACAAGTAACCGCTGAAACCGAAGCCCATGACCAAGAATAGGAGGATCACTCCACTTACCCATGTCAGCTCGCGCGGTTTGCGGTACGCCTTCAGGAACAACACGCTGAACATGTGTGCAAACGCCGTAAAGATCATGAGGTTGGCTGACCAGGAGTGAATGGAGCGAATCAGCCAGCCAAACTGCACCCGAGTCATGATGTATTGCACGCTTTCGAAAGCCTCATTCGCGCTAGGTCTGTAATAGAGAAGGAGTAAAATCCCCGTCAATACCTGGATCACGAATAGGAAGAGAGTGATGCCGCCGAGGAAGTACCAGTAGGAGAGCCGGTGGAGCGGAACAGACTTCTTCCGCAACGGAGCAATCAGGTCGTCCCACCCTATGCGCTCGTCCAGCCACCGGCGCACGTTGTGTAAGGGACTCATGCTCAGGCCTCCCGGCGACGCCTCACGAATATCTCTTCGCCCTTAACCTGGACCTCAAATGCTTCCAACGGGCGCGGAGGAGGACCTGAAATGTTCCGGCCGTCGAGGTTGTATTTGCCATTGTGGCAAGCGCACCAGACCTCGCGCAGGTCATCGCGATACTGGACGGTGCAAGAAAGGTGCGTGCACGTAGCTGACATGGCTCGATACTCTCCACTGGCCGTGCGGATTAGCAGACCAGGGCGATTCCCGAAACGGAAAATCTTTCCACTGTTCGCTTTCAGCTCTCCGACGCGTCCGGCCATCACAGCGTCGCTTCCAAGATCGGAAGTCTTCGGTGGCACTAAATAGCGCAGGACTGGATAGATGAATGCGACAGCCGTCGCAAGAAATCCGCTACCTACTAGGACCTCAACAAACCGTCTACGAGGAATTGCGGGTGATGAAGAAGCGTCAGCATTTGGCATTTCTGGGCCTCGTTTGAGGATCCTTCCTTGCTGCTCGACCACACCTTCAGCTCGCCTCATATGCGCCGCCGTGCGATACGCATATTCGCATCGAGGACTTCGAGAATCAGGTCAAGAATGGGGACACATCAATGCTTTTTTCCGAGTTCTCGAATGTACGCCAGCAATTGGTCAATTTGTTCTTTGCTTAACTTGCCGTCGTACGCAGGCATCTTGTTTTTACCCTTCGTGACGATGTCGCTGAGCTGGGCATCCGACTGGCTCTGGACCTCGGCCGAGCTCAGGTCACGTGCGCCAAGTTTCTTCCCCATCGGCACTTCACCTTTTCCGTCCGGCCCGTGACAGGCTGCACATTTTGTCTTGAAGAGAGTTTCGCCCGGACTCTGAGCTTGAGAGGTTTCCGAACAGAATGCGATCAGACCAATAAGAACCACGCTATCTAGCATTGCTCGAACGAGATGACCTTTCATTGCATGAGCCTCCTCAGAGATGCATTTGTCGCGACTCGATTGACAACGGCAAGGGACCATAATGAGCGTTTGTTTCTGTCTAACGTGATGGGCGGGAAAGGCATCATCGTTGTCGGCAGCCTACTCGCGCTGATACTCCTGCCACTCCTCGCCTCAACTCCTTTCCATTCGGACGGGGTGTCCCCCAAAATCCACATGGCCTGAATGGAGGTTCCCATTTCAGAGGTTCCCATTTCGATAGGCGGGGAGACTGTGACTCTGATCACAAGGGTTAGTGCTTCAGAAACTAGTCTTGCCCATGCATTGCGGTAATTATCTTGAGTGGAGAGGTCATGATTCTCGGCAGATGAAACTTTCTACTCGCGGAGAATACGGGTTGCTTGCCTTGGTGGATTTGGCGTTGTTTTCCGGTGACCGGCTGCTCCAAGCCAAGCAAATCGCAGAACGCCAAGGAATCCCGAAACTGTACCTCGACCAGTTGATGATGGATCTTAAGAAAGCTGGCCTCGTGACGAACGGAGATAGGCTGATGGGAGCGAGATATTTCCAGCAGGGACGAGAATCTTGCTCATGCCGATCGTCCAGTCGTGGTTATTCTGCTTGCCGACGCCGCCGACCCCAGTGATTTGCTGGTTTAACCGGTCAAAGCGTGCCGAAAAAGCGAAGCCTTGCCAGACGTAATAGTCCGCCGCGACATAATAGTCATTCCCGATGAAGTTGCCGAACGACCCCACCGCCGCGAA
The DNA here is from genome assembly GCA_035623335.1 of Terriglobales bacterium. Taxonomy (GTDB): domain Bacteria; phylum Acidobacteriota; class Terriglobia; order Terriglobales; family Acidobacteriaceae; genus JAFAGX01. The sequence continues at coordinate 4,886 of DASPTQ010000141.1, read as the reverse complement.
GGCCCAACCGTCGCGGCTGTGCAAATAGCCCGCAAGCAGGTCCACTTTGTATTTGATCATGTAATACCGGATCGTCGGGACCCGTATTGGCAGGCTTGCATTTGGTTAACAAAGCAATCAATTTCTGGGGCCCAGGCACATCGCGCTCTTCCCAGTTCTTCGGATGAAATCCCCAATGCGGCTTCGCGATGACGCGGACAGCACTGTGGCGGAAATCGACATCCCGCCAAGTGACGAACCTTCCTTCGGCGTCCCTGAAACCTGACATGAGGTAGAACTTATAGCGCGCGAGTTGCGGAGGCGCGCAACGCATTGAACAACCTCATGAGTTCGTCGTCCTCATAAATGGGCCTGACGGTTTCAACAAAGCTCGGCCCGTCGGAGGCCTGGAGCAGCTTCGGGCGGCCATTCTGTTTCAAGACCTGGGAGAGCACCACCAGCTTGTTGTAAATGCTCTTGCCTTTTGGAGATTGCTTAAGGCAATGCGTGGCGAAGTCCAGCAGATTGGCACGTTCGAATTCGTCGATGTATGTCTTTGCGCAAGAATTCCTGAAGCTGGCGAGAATCGGACGATAGGTGCGGAAGGTCCGCAGGGAGCGGTGATAGCGGACCTAGTCGATGTACTGGTCGAGAGCATCCGCAACCGTGAGGCGCGCGGGTGCTTCAGGCTCCTGTTGCGGCGGCGCGATGATACCACGACGGATCGCGGCGAGCTCCGCGTGTTTGTTACGCGCCTTTTCGGCCGCAATGAAGGCATCTGGACCGGCAGCCGATGCGGACATGATCGCGGCGGACCCGCCCCTTGCTGTCAAAGAGCGCGGACGCAGGAACCCATTTGCCGTTAATTTTTATCTGTTTGAGGAGCGTGACACGGGGCGTTTTTCGCATTTAGGCTCCCTTGTTGAAGGCTTGATCGTCGCTTTGGGCAGTTTCTCGTACGAACCGCCTATAGCGTCGCCTATAAATGTGCTAAATGCAAGATTTAATTGATATTTCGTGACAGGGCAGCGATTCTAACCAACTGAACTACGTCCCCACATTAAGAGATCAGGACTTGGTGAAAAGCCACGCCAGCGGGCTTGGCAGATTTCGCATCTAGCACCCCACTTGCATTGCCCGCCGTTGATGGCGAGCACTTCGGGCAGAACCGCCAGCAAACCCCACCAAGAATTTCGGGTGAGTGCACACCACCTCACAAAACCGAGTTTACCACCCGGGAAACGCTTTGAACGTTTGTGAATGGAGCCCATTGCGCATTCCAACTGTCGCGCTCCGCAACCTGGACACTTCAGCCTACGCCTCAAACCGGCAGATTGATCATCTTCGCGACCTTCGGCCAGCGGTGGCTTGCTCTCAGCCCTTTGCAGACCACAAAGCGGAGATAGAACATCATCGAAGGGTCACGCTGTTCAATCGCTTTCTCCGCCCAATCGGATCCCCGGTCTATTTCACCGCAGAGCAGGTGGAACAGCGCATGGGCACGGGCATCGCCGAGCGCCTCGCCGGAACCGAGTGCCTTCGCGAGCGACTTTGATTCGACCTCTTCTCCATTGCGGTGGGTGAGTGCCGCAAGCACGCCAATTGTGTCGGGAAACCACGACCCAATCGCATAGGCCCGCCGCGCGATCTGCAGGGCCTCCGCAAGATCACCTTTGTCGGCGTGGATCATGGCCATCGATACCAGGGCCACAACCTGATTCTGATCCAGTTCCACAACTCTCTTTAGTTGCTCAAGGGCTTCATCGTCCCGCCCCGCTGCCTGCAGATAGGCATGCAGATTCATATGGGCCCATACTTCGAGCGGGTCCTCTTCTACCGCACGCTGTGCCAGCGTGATGGCCTGCTCCACGTTGCCCCGCAAGAACTGAACTCCGCTATACAGAGGCCGGATGGTCTCAAAGCTGGCCTGTTTCGCCATCGGAAAATCAAAGTGCTTCTCCGCAGCCGCCCAATCCATGTCATACATAGCCGCCAGATAGCCCAGGAGGGCGTGCGCATCCGCAAGAGAAGGATCAGTCTGCAATGCGCGCCGCGCTTCGGCACGAGCCGCGGATACGCACTCATGGACGGAGTGCCGACCGAAATGCGCCAAGCTGACCCAGTAGTATCCCAATCCGACATGAGCCATCCCGAAAGCGGGATCGAGTTGGCTCGCCTGCTCGTAGAATCGTCGGGCTAGTTCCATCGACTCGGGCGTGACCTTGGCCTGCAGATATTTGCCCTTCAGATAAGCCTCGTAGGCCTCGACCTTCGGGGTATAGCGTTGTGAAGGGGATTCTCGGGAAAGCTTGACTTGCAATGCCTTCCCGATTGCCGCCGAGATCTCATCCTGGACAGCAAAGATATCGCTAAGTTCCCGGTCATATCGCTCCGACCAGAGATGCGATCCGTCAGCTGCATTGATCAGCTGCGCCGTCACGCGAATGCGATTTCCTGAGCGACGCACACTGCCTTCGACAACCGTGCTTACGCCAAGTGCTTCCGCAATGCCTCGGATGTCCTGCTCCTTACCGCGGAAGGCAAATGCCGAGGTGCGGGCGATCACTTTGAGTCCAGGAACTTGGGCCAGCAGGTTGATGATCTCTTCGGCGAGACCGTCGCTGAAGTAATCCTGTTCGGGATCAGCGCTGAGGTTGGCGAACGGCAGCACAGCGATGGACTGAGCGGCGGAAGCAGTGCCGGTGGAGACGGTTTTCTGATCTTCTTTGATCCCCAGACCGGCCTTGCTCAGGCCTTCCAGCAGATGCGCTCCATGCTCAGGGTCGAACCACTTCGCGACTCCCCGACGCACAGTCGAAGAAATGTCCGGCCGCAGTTTGATCAGCTCACGCAAAGCCTTGCTGGCTTCCTGGGCTGCACCGAGCTGCGCATACCCGGCAGCAAGCAGAACCTGCGTACCCCAGTCACCCGGGAGATTACTTCTCAGTGCCGCCTCAACCGCACCGCGATAGTTACGCTTTCGATAAGCGTAGTTGAAATCGGCATGCCAATACCATCCGGGATGATGAGGGTTGAGACGCTTGGCGCGCCCGGCCAGTTCCATTCCGCGCTCCGCTTCGCCAACATAGATCAGGAGCTCACCGAGCAGAGCAAGGGCATTTCCGTCCATGGGATTCAGCACAACGGTGCGCTCGGCTGCATTCCGGAAGCTCGGAAATTCCTTCTGGAAAAAGTGGGCTTGGGCCAGGGCGAAATAAGCTAAATGATTGGAGGGGGCGGCTTCGACAGCGCGCCGGGCAACAACGGCTCCGCTTGCCAGGGCATCAGGCTGCAGTTCGAAACCTTGTGCATAGTCCTGAACGTGGAGCAGCGCCAGCATGGCCAACGCGTCGCCGTAAGACGGCGTCTTCTTCACCGCCGCTTCCAGTCCGATGCGGGCCTGCGCAAGATCCTCCGGGGCATAGCCCTCGAAGTACGCGAAGCCGCGTAGCACGGCCTCGTAGGCTGTCAGTTGCTCGGGAGGGCGGCCGCGCACCCTCGCGCTCATGCTGCGAGGTAGAGTCCCGTTCATGTCGGCAACGGTCGAAACAATCCGCGGGACGACATCATCTTGCAGCGAAAACAGGGCTTCCGGGTTGAAGGTGCGTTCGTAATTCTCCGCCCAGAGATGCGCGCCGGTTGTTGCGTCCAGCAATTGCACTGCCACCCGAATGGCGGAGCCCGCCTGCCGGACACTTCCCTCCATGACATAATGCGCGCCGAGCTGCCTGCCGATGACGCGGATATCGCCGGTCTCATTAACATACTTTGCGGTTGACCCGCGCGCGATCACGCGAAGATATGAAAATCGCGACAAGCCAGTTATCACTTCTTCCGTGATTCCTTCGGCAAGAGACTTGAGGTCTGCATTGCTTCCCGTGTATTTCAACGGCAGCACGGCCACCCAGAAGCCCTCCTCGGCGAGGGTTCCGCCGGAAGCAGTCCGCACCAGAACCGCGCCGGACGAAGATACCGGTTGGACAGTAGTCGTGATCTCCAGTCCTGCCTGGCGCAGATCGCTGAGCATCTGCTCAACCATGTCTGGCAGCCACCATTTGTCGAGTTCTGTCCGCGCGATTGCGGCGAAGTCTGGACGGAGCGCGAGCAGGCCGGCCAGTGCCGCGCGGGCGTGTTCCATCTCTCCGAGTTGGCTGTAGATCACAGTGAGAGCCAGCTGCGCGGTCCAAAGATCGGGCATGTTGATGCGGAGCGCAAGCTCCAGGGCCCGCTGCGAATCGCGTTGTCGGTAGGCGTTGAAGACCATCGCGGACCAGTACCAACCCGGATGATGCGGATTGAGTTGGGTGGACCGTTCGGACAAAGCGCAACCATGCTCCCAGTCGCCGGCATAGGCAAAATGCATGCCCAGGAACGCGGTGATGTATCCCTCCATACTGTTGAGCGCGAGAGCACGCTCGGCGGCCACGCGGAAAGCGCCGAGTTCACGACGAAAAAAGAAAGCGGAAGCCAGCGCGGCATAGGCAAGCTGGCTAGAAGATGCCAGGGACACGGCTCGTCGGGCCGCCGCCAGGGCGCGGTCCATCGCATCGGGCCTCACGTTGTATCCATGGGTGTACTCGGCACGGTAGAGCCAGGAGAGCATCGCCCAGCATTCGGCGCGATCCGGTGCCTGCTTCACGACGCGTTCCAAAGCCGTGATTCCCGCTAGATGCTCAGAAGCACTGACATGCTGATGAAAACCAAAGCTGCGCAGCAGGGCCTCGTAGGGTGTTAGCGATTCTGGATCCCGGTTGCGCAGCGCGTCTGTCATGCTGTGTGGCAGAATCCCCTGCGTGTCGCCGACGGTGGCGACGATGCGGGGAACCACGTCGTCGAAGACATCCAGCATCGATTCCGGCGTGAAGACGCGGTCATAGGTTTCCGCCCACAGGCTCGCGCCGGTACTG
>DASPTQ010000140.1:0-2698 GCA_035623335.1 Terriglobales bacterium | reverse complement strand
CCTGCTCGGTCAGCTGCCCGCCTTCCTCGTAACCGACGTATCCCGGAGGAGCCCCGATCAGTCGTGAAATCGCGTGCTTTTCCATGTACTCGGACATGTCGATACGAATCAAGGCGTGTTCGTCGTCAAACAAGAACTCGGCCAAGGCGCGGGCCAATTCGGTCTTGCCCACCCCGGTCGGCCCCAGAAAGATGAAGGAGCCGATCGGGCGCTTGGGATCGCTTAAGCCGGCGCGCGAACGCCGAATCGCGTTCGAGACACGCTCGACCGCCGCCTCTTGCCCGACCACCCGCTGGCGAAGCCGCTCTTCCATGGTGATCAGCTTTTTGACCTCGCCCTCGAGCATCTTGCTCACCGGAATGCCCGTCCACTTGGACACGATGCGGGCCACGTCTTCCTCGTCCACTTCTTCCTTGAGCATGCGCGGACCCTGGCCGTCGCCGCCCCGTCCCTGACTATCCATCTTGGCCGTGAGCTTCCCGAGCTCGTCTTCGGTCTGGCGAATCAGCCCATAACGGATCTCCGCCACGCGCTGCAAATTTCCCTTGCGCTCTTCCGCTTGCTCTTCGATCTTGAGTTGTTCGAGTTTCTCCTTGAGGGCGCGCGTGCGCGCGATCACTTCCTTTTCCTGTTTCCATCTGGCCTTGAGCGCGTTCGCCTGCTCGCGAATGTCGGCCAGCTCATGGTCGATCGTCGACAGCCGCTCCTTCGAGTTGGGATCGTCTTCCTTTTTGAGCGCTTGCTTTTCGATTTCGAGCTGGGTGGCACGGCGCTCCCGTTGATCAATTTCGGTGGGCATGGAATCGATCTGAATGCGCAGGGAGGCGGCCGCTTCGTCGATGAGGTCGATGGCCTTATCGGGAAGAAAACGGTCGGTGATATAGCGACTGGAGAGCGTGGCCGCAGCCACGATGGCGGAATCTTTGATGCGAACACCGTGGTGAACTTCGTACTTCTCCTTCAATCCACGCAGGATGGCAATCGTGTCCTCGACGCTCGGTTCGCCCACGTAAACCACCTGGAAACGGCGCTCGAGGGCGGCATCCTTTTCAATATGCTTGCGGTACTCGTCGAGCGTGGTAGCCCCGATGGCGCGGAGTTCTCCCCGGGCCAGGGCGGGCTTCAGCATATTCGAAGCATCGATCGCCCCTTCGGCGGCCCCAGCCCCTACCAAAGTATGCAATTCGTCGATGAACAGAACGATCTGCCCTTCCGAGTCCTCGATTTCCTTGAGCACAGCCTTCAGCCGGTCTTCAAACTCCCCTCGGTACTTGGCTCCGGCCAGCATCCCCCCCAGATCGAGCGCGACCACGCGCTTGTTCTTCAGAATCTCCGGAACATCGCCCGAGATGATGCGCTGCGCCAAGCCCTCGACAATGGCCGTCTTGCCCACTCCCGGCTCGCCAATCAGCACGGGGTTGTTCTTGGTGCGGCGGGAAAGCACCTGAATGACCCGGCGAATCTCTTCGTCCCGACCAATCACGGGGTCGAGTTTGCCGCGGCGGGCCATCTCGGTCAGATCGCGGGCGTAACGCTCGAGCGCCTGATACTTGGCTTCCGGATTCTGATCGGTGATGCGCTGCGAGCCACGAACCGAGGTAAGCGCTTTGAGGATGGCCTCATGGGTGGCGCCCTGACGGACCAGGATTTCGCTAGCCGGATCGCGCTTCAGTTGGGTGGCAGCGAGCAGCAAGTGCTCGGTGGAAACGTATTCATCTTTGAAGTTGTCGGCTTCTTTGAAGGCCCGCTCCAGCAGCTGATTCGCGGCCGAGGAGAAACCGGGCTGAGCGGTGCCGCCCGAGGCTTTGGGCAGCTTTTCAATTTGCTGATAACAGGCATGCAGGATCGCCTGCGTTCCGATGCCTATTTTTTCGAGAACCGGTGGAACAATTCCCTCAGGGTCCGAGACCAGGGCCGCCAGCAGGTGCAGGGTAACGATCTCGGGGTTGCCGTGCTCGGAAGCGAGCTGGCTCGCGCGTTCGACCGCTTGCTGCGCTTTGACCGTCAATTTATCCCAACGGATAGCCATAAATTCTCTCCTCGTTCACTCTACGTTGATGGCACTCTGGCCGGTAAAAAGAATCAGGGAGGCGTGCTCGCGGCCGCCTCCCCTCGAAAGGCCAAGTTTCCCAGGTCTCCCGCTCGGCGGTTGCCCGCCGGAGGGGGTCCGTCTTACGCGGCTTTGCCCGGGCCCTTGGCGTCGAGCGTGCGGTCGCTTCCCACGTTGACCTTGATCTGCTTCGGCTTTGCCTCGGCTTTCTTGGCCAACGTAATTTTCAACACACCCTTGTCGTAGTTGGCGGTCACCTTTTCGGCGTCCACCGTATTCGGCAGGGTGAAGGAACGGGTGAAGCTCCCATATTGCCGCTCGATGCGGCGATAGTTCTCTTCCTTCTCTTCCTTTTCGAACTTCCGCTCGCCATGGACGGTCAAAACGTTGTTCTCAACGCGAACGTCGATGTCTTTCTCCTCGATGCCCGGCACTTCGATCTTCAGGGTCACGTTGTGCTCGTCCTCATAAACGTCGACCGCCGGAGCAAACCCAGCAGTCGTCAGCGCCTCATCCCGACCTTCCCCAAAGCTGTCGCGGAACAGCCGGTTCATCCGGTCTTGCAGAGTGCTGAACTCACGGAACGGATCCCAACGGGTCAGTACTGTCATAACCATCTCCTCCTTATGAGTCTCTTGTATGACTCCA
>DASPTQ010000139.1:0-7223 GCA_035623335.1 Terriglobales bacterium | reverse complement strand
AGTCGGCTATCCGTTGAAGTGACTCTGGTATGCACCCAATCCGGATCGAACAATCCGTGGAGTGCGGGACGCATTGCTGAGAGATTCGGGCCAATTCCCTGCCTGGTTGGGGTGTACAGCTCTAACCAAACGAGAACTGCTGGCGTTTCAGTGTTGGTTGAACATCCCTTTCGGGGTCCATTGAGAATTCCTTTGGGTGCCTTAAAGCGGTGTTGGTAGCCATCCGTGCCGGGCTGTTTCAATGGATTACAGGATGTTGGTGCCCGGTCACAGAACTTTCGGCAATTGGAAGGCAGGCAGGGAAGTCCCGGGGCACGGCAGGGAACGCTAAGTAATACACAATTTGAGCAGTGGGGGCGTAGTCCAGTTGGTTAGAACTCCTGCCTGTCACGGCAGAGGCCGCGGGTTCGAGTCCCGTCGCTCCCACCAATCCTCGATGGTTTAGTGCGGCCATCTCCCAATTGGAGGCCATTTGTGCCGCAATTGAAACAAGACCCCTTGTGGCACTTCCACGAACAGCGCGATTTCGTCCCGCAGAGGAGGATAGTCCGAAGGCGTCAAAACTGGAGCTGCAGCTTCACTTGGATCATGCGAGGTGAGGCGTCACCCCCGAGGCCGGATCCCAACAGCGTCGTCGGAGGGCTCTCCAGATAAGAAATTCGACCGAACCCAGGGCTCGAAATGTCGTTATGCGGCAGACCAAAGTTCGGATGGTTGAAGAAATTGAAGAACTGAATACCAATTCCCAGTTGGCCTTTCTCCCAGCGCGGCAGCTTGGTGTTCTTGATCACCGCGAAATCGGTGTTGAAGTATCCCGGCCCACGAAACTGATTGCGTCCCTGCGCGATGTGGACTGCTGTGCCGCCGGCGCACGCCGGAGCGACTACGCCGGCGATCCCAGAGTTAAACCCAGTCTCGCATCCAGATTGGACAAACAGCGCATTTGGGTTGGGTGCGCCGCCGGCAAGAACCTGGGGAGGCAAACAAGGCTTCGGAGAGGACGGAATTGCCGCACCCTCGCCACACGATCCTTGCGGGCCGAGGGGAGCCACGGGGACAGCGAAAATCCAGCCGAAGAAGTTATTGGCGCTTAGGGCGCTACTTTCACTAATGTCGAACACAGTGTAGGGGAAACCAGTTCGGGCAAACACGGTTCCGGACAATTGCCATCCATCCACGAAATATGCCGGACCGTGGCCGCGCAGCGCGGCGCGTATCGGAACTTGCCAGAGATAGTTGGCGTTGAAGGAATGGCGTATGTCGTACTCCGCGGGCCCGTAGCTTCCTCGAATGTTGTTGGGATCCTGCGGAAACACAATGTCCGTGGAAGTGAAATCCCCTATTCCGCCGTCCGAGACTTCATCGAGATCGTGCCCGAAAGTGTAGTTAGCCTGGAAGAGGCCCTGCCCCAGACGAGCGAAGCGATGCTGGAAAGACGCGACCATTCCGTTGTAATTCGAGACGGCATTGGTGTTGATCTCGGTGACCTCACTGAAACGCGGATCGGCACAGGGAGGAACCGCAGGGGTCCCGCAGAGGTGCGCCGGGAACGAGCCGAAGCCAAAGGCGTTCGCCGAAGGATTAATGTCCAGCTCATGAATGCCATGGTTTCCGTAGTATCCGAGAGTTACGGAAGTGCCCGGTCCAAAGAGTCGCTGAAGTTCGAGGCTCCATTTCTGATACTGGGGAGAAAATGTGTTCGCTGCCGGGACGTTGATCGAGGGTGGAGAAAAGCCAGGAGGATAGAAACTGGAAATGGCCGACTGAATTTGCGCGAGAGTTTGCCCAGCGGCAAAGCCGTTCACAAACGCCGAGTTCGACGCCGCGGCGTCCTTGAACAGGCTGGTAGCCTCACCAGGCGTGAGATTGTCGCCGAGAACGGTGAAAGAATTGATGATGGGAGGGTTGCTGGCGAAGTAGTTGATGAGAGCGGCGGGGAGCGGGTCAAAGAAGATACCGACGCCGCCGCGGACGACGACATTGTGCGAAACGCCGAGCGGCTGCCACGCAAAGCCCAAACGAGGTGACCAGAGAAGATTGTTCAGGTTCTCGAAGGCCTGTCTTTGATCGGTCAGGACAGCCTGATTGTACGGTACGCTCGGATCGCGACTCACCGATTCAAACGGACCGGTCAGCCGGGCAAAACAGCGATCTTTGCACATGGGATTGGACTGATGCTCAAGGCGAAGGGAAAGCATGAACGTAAAGTTCGGCCGCAGACGCCACTCGTCCTGGGCATAGAGGCCGAGGCGATAGAACCGAATGCGCTGGGAAGGCTGCTTGGGGAAGGATTGATTGAGCAGAGTGAAGTCAGGCCTTGGATCGCTCCCGGCGAGAAAGCCGGGATCCACTCCGCCTTGGTAGAAAGCGTCCAAAGTCAAAGGAAGCAATTGTCCAATAGCGTTTGTGGAATAAGCGAAGTCCGAGACATAAGCGCGCAGTAAGCTCACGCCAAATCCCATTTTGTGAGCTCCCGACGATTTTGTAAGATCGTCTTGAACTTGGTAGTGCGTAGGATTCCTGCCGGTGGGAAGAAAATTGTCGATGCCGCCGAGATTGTTGAAGATATTTGTGGGCCAGTCTATGGCCGTGGGGAATGCCGACACGCTTTGAGCGCGATTCGCCGGCTGCACGATTAGGCCCTGCCACCAGCCCGAGAGAAGAAATTGGTTGGCAGCCCTTGGTCCCAGAGCGTGGGTCTCGACCAATTGGCCCTGCCAAGACGGTTCGTTGGCACCTGCACTGAACAGCGGATTGATCGCATCGGTATAGCTAGCCTGGAAGCCGTGGTCGTAGCGTATCAGAAGGAAAGCACGGTCTCTTTTTCCAACGTTCCAATCGGCGCGGCCGGAAAAGAGGGCCTGATCGGACGGACGGCCCAGCGAAGTGGAGTAATGTACGGCGCAGGGCAAGCTGGTTCCCAAGGCGCCGGGCCCGACGAATGAGCCGCAGCCAAGTGGGTCAGAAAAATTGCCCGGCAGGGCGCGTGAAGCGCCGGGAGCAGCATTGTATAGGGCGAAGATTCTCTTATAAAAGGCGTCGGAAGCCGAGCTTGGCCCAAACAGGGAATCAATATTCGCGATCGTAGCGGCCTCAAACTGGGGACTAGGCAGGACCACTTGAGCGGGAATGGGAAGCAGCACACGAGCACCTTCAGTATTGAAAAAGAAAAAAAGTTTGTCTTTCTTGAGGGGTCCACCTAGGGAAGCGGCCCACTGGTTGGCATTGTCAGGCGGGCGCTGCACTCCGGTAGCGTTGTTGATCCAATCGTTGGCGTTGAGCACGCGGCCATTCCAATAATAGATCGCGTTCCCGTGGAACTCATTGCTGCCGGATTTGGTGACGTAATTCACGTTGGCCCCGGCAGCGCCCCCAAATTGGCTCGAGTAACCGTTGCTCACGACGGCAACTTCTTCAATTTCGTTGGCACCCAGGCTAAGATTCAGGGCGCCAGTGACGTTTGTGTTCCCGCCGAAGTCATTGTCCACCATACCATTGAGGGTGAAGAGGTTGGAATTAGCAGGCATACCGAGGTTTGAGAAGTTTCCCATTCCCCCGTCCGTGTTCATGATCATTCCAGGTGCAGTCTGTACGATGTAAGTGCGATCGTTACCGGGATTGGGGACCTGCGAAATTTGTGACCTATTCAAACTGGCCGAGACATCCCCATTTTCCGCCTTGATCAAAGGCGCTTCCTCGGTGACCTGGACAGTTGTCTGTTTTGTCACAATTTGGAGCCGGACGTTCAGAGTGACGGGTGGTCCCAGTGGAACATCCAGTTTGCGGGCAGCAATTTCAAAACCGGCATGGGTGAAAGTCAACGTGTAGCGCCCGGGCAGCAGAAAAGAGAACTGATACGTGCCCTCTGCATTTGTCGTTGTAGTTTGCGCAGCGCCCCTGGAGTCATCATGCGCGTGCACTATGACTTCGGGCACAACTGCACGACTCGAATCTGTCACGACGCCGCTGATGCCGCCCGAAGTAACATTTTGCGCGTTCAATGAGGGTGAGAGACAAACCCCCAGCAGGAGTGCCAAAACTATCAGAGCTTGCACACGGAGTTTCACAGAGCCATCCACCCGTAGACCTTTTCAGTCCTCCGAAGACTGCGCCGTTGGCAAAGGGTTGATAGACGAGAGAGTAGCACACGGGGGAGGTAAGAGCAGCACTGGGGGGAACCGCGCTAAGAGACAGGAATGCGGTAGATATTTCGCCGCACACTGTTGACGGTGTAAGCGTATTCCATGGGGTTGATGGCCGAATCAATGAAGCGTGGGATTGTCGAAGTGCCCGTGTACGTCTTGAAACCCTCAGGCCCAAACAAACCTTCGGGCGGCAAAGCAGGCAGATCGTGGCCGGGGCGTAGAGGGAACACGTATGTAGCCGAGTCCCCGCCAGTGAGTCTCAGATAGAAGAGGAGCCCGCTGGGACTCCAATCCGCAGAACAGAAAACGTTGCAGAGCCGGACGCGTTGACTTGCGTCGAGAGAATACGCAACGACGGAATATGGGTTCTTGGCGTCCGGACCCTTGCTTTGCGCGACCAACCAGGCGCCGTCAGGAGACACTGAGAACAGATCATCAATCGAATCGCTAATGATCTTGCTGCGGGCGCTGCCATCGGTCTTCATCCGGTACACAAAATTGTGTCCTGCCTCTCTCCTTCGGAAAACGAGATCACCGTTGGGAAGATAGAAGGGACAGTCTTCGCTGACTGCTGACGGAATTTCGCGAGGCGAGGACCGGCGATCGGTCGTACCAACCCAGATGTGAGAGACGCCATCGCGATCCTGTCTGACCAGCGCCACTTGCTTGCCATCCCTGGAGACAGCGTAGTTTCTCGTGTTGAAACCAAGCTGTACGCCATAACCTGGCAAAAGATGATCGCGTTTCGCGGTGGCCAATTCGGTAACCCATAGCTCGAGATCAGCCGTCTGACCGCTTTGCAGCAGGAAGTAGAGCTTTTGTCCGTCAGCAGAGAACTGCGGGCAGAAGGCATTTCCTTCGGACGAGATCTGATGATCTCCCTTTGAGTCGTGAGTCCAGAGGATGGTGTCCTCGCTTCCGACCGCAGCGAGAAGCGATTTTCCATCCGGGGCCATGGTAATATCCACCTCTTCCGTGGGCCCAAACGTGATTTGCTCTGGCTGGCCGTTTGGAAACCGTTGGCGCCAAATGTGGAATCTGCCCCCTTTGTAAGAGCTGAGGTACATCCACTTGCCGTCTGCGGACCAAGCTCCGGACAGGCACATGGCATCCGGCGGGCCCACGACTCGCGGCGCCGAGGTGCCGTCGAACGGAACTACCTGACAAGGGAGAAAACTGCCATCGTTCGCCATCATCACGGTCAGAACCCAGTGGCCGTCGGGAGAGAGATAGGAGTGGTGAACCATGCTGCGCTCGCCGGGCGGGACGTAGATGTCGCGGCTTTGTCCGCGGGCTTCGTCGGTGGTCACAAGGCCCATGTTTATGCCCTTTTTGATTTCGGAGAACAACAAATGCTTGCCGTCTTGAATCCAGCTCACGGAAGAGGCATTTGCAAGGAATAGACGCGGCTCGCCACCGAGAACAGGTACTTCCCAGGTGTCCCAGGGGTCGACAGTACTGTAGACAATGCGAGAGCCGTCGGGTGAAAAACTGGGGCTGAGTTTCAAAGAAGAATCATGCGTAAGTTGAACGGGCTCGCCAGAGGGGAGGAGCTTGACATATAGGTTGCCCGGACCGGCGAACGTGCTACTTCCGCGGATGTAGGCAAGCATATGACCGTCGGGAGAGAGGGCGGGATACACCGCCGAATCTGTCAGGAAAGTGAGTTGCTCCCACTTTTCGGTCCTCGAATCGATGCTGCGCCTTGGGCGGAGCCAGTCATAAAGTGACCGAGCGTATAGTCCCAGCCCAATCACGATCGCCAGACCGACAGCGAGCACAACCAGCCGCCGCAGTTTTTGCGGATTGAGAATCATGCGGCGAGAGGGAAGCTCGCCCGCAGCCTCCTTGTTGATGATGAGGCGTTTCAAGTCGGAGCGGAGTTCTGCCGCAGACTTGTAGCGGAGATCCCGGTCTTTCTCCAATGCCTTGTCGATAATCTCTTTCAAACTGGGGGGGAGTTTGGGATTCAATTGCGCGGGGGCAACCGGCCTACGGTTCAGAATGGCCTCCGCAATCACTCCCATGGTTTTGCCAGGGAAGGGCTGAACGCCAGTCGCCATTTCATACAGCACAGCGCCAAACGAAAACAGGTCGGTGCGTGCATCCACTTCTTCACCGCGCAACTGTTCTGGCGACATGTACGACAACGTGCCCATTGGCGTTCCGAGGCGCGTTAGCTGTTCCATTTCACTGACAGGCGGAATGGTCGAAAGACCTGCGGCTGAATCAGAAGGCGCCAGTTTTGCCAAGCCAAAATCCAAAATCTTGGCGCGCCCGCGTTCCGTGACAAAGATGTTGGCGGGCTTGATGTCGCGATGAACGATTCCTTTGGCGTGGGCTGCTTCGAGTGCTTCCGCTATCTCCATCCCCAGTTTCGTCAGCCGGTCGAGAGGGAGCGGCTTGCCCGACAGAAGGTGCCTTAGGGTGTGGCCTTCCAGGTACTCCATGGCGATGAAGGCACGGCCACTTTCTTCACCGATGTCGTAAAGGGTGCAGATGTTCGGGTGATTCAGCGCCGAGGCGGCTTGGGCTTCGCGCCGAAATCGCGCCAGGATCTGAGCGTCTTTGGCCATGGCGTCAGGGAGGAACTTCAGGGCGACAAAGCGACGAAGACGAGTGTCTTCGGCCTTGTAGACCACGCCCATACCGCCGCCGCCGAGTTTCTCGAGGATGCGATAATGGGAAATGCTCTTCCCGCTCAGGTATTCGGCAAAGGACGCCGATTCGGCTGGCACATCCGGCGCCACTTCGGCCAGCGGGCTCACAGGGCCGCCTTCCACCCATTCCACGGGCACCATCCAGCGATAGCCGCGACGGGCTAGAGTCTCGATATAGCGTGGATTGTCAGCGGAGTCACCCAAGGCCTGGCGCAGCCGGTTCATGGCCGCGCTGATGCTGTGCTCGAACTCGACAATGGTGTCGTTGGGCCACAGGCGTTGGCGAAGTTCGTCCCGCCCTACGACCTCGCGCGGATGCTCCAGCAACATGACGAGGATTTGAAATGGCTGCTCAGGCAGGCGGACGACCTTGCCCGTGTTCGAACGCAGTTCGCCAGAACGAAGGTCGAACTCGAAT
>DASPTQ010000138.1:0-35719 GCA_035623335.1 Terriglobales bacterium | reverse complement strand
CCCAATGCAGCCCCAATTGTCTCTGTCCCGGATGGTTAGCTCAGCGAAGCTGGTAAGTATACGCGCACTTCATGGTTCTTGGCTGTGCTTATTGTGCACTATCTTTCGGTCAGAAAATCAGCGCGCTTGAAACGTCATTACCTGGGGACTTCATCGCCAAGTTGTTGTGGAAGCAGGGTTGGTTGCTGCGCGATTTTCTCTACGACCCGGAATTCATTGGGCGCGAGAGGATAACGAGAAGCTGTGACAGACCTCCGCGGGTCATCAAAATCATTCGCCGCACTATCAGTGGGCTCTCCCTGCCTCCACTTTGAGAGTCCGGCCAGGCCAGCCCGTGGGAAGAGCTGTCCTTCTGACGTGCCCCCGTTTGCTGTACCAATCCCAATGTGAGTCCTCGGTTGATTTTCAGTGGAGATGAGGTCTGGAGCAGGGGACGGCGCCTCAGGCTGTTACAAAACGAGCCGCGATGTAGTTGTAGGTCACGATGTTTTGTTTGTGAGATTGATTTCGCATTGGCTCGAAACCATTCGGGCCGAGGTTCCACCTAGTCTAAGAGGCAAGCGCCGATCGGAGCTGTATTCCACCCAAGATATTGAGCATTCGTTTCAGGTTGTAAACCAGCGTCGCTAAGCTGATTTCCGTCTGGGCTCCGGTGAGGCTGCGCAACAAAAGGTGGGTGTCCGAAGATTCGGTACTTCAACGCGGCGAAAGGAAGCTCCACGGTCACTGCTCGCAGCCTCATGACTTCCGGCGTCGTGCGCTGCTGCATCCGTTCAAGGGCTTCCTCATGCAGGTGCCGAGAAACGTAGCGCCGTGGGCCTAGCGTGCAACGGGCTTTGAGTGAACACGAGCCACAGACTTTTCGTCGGGGTGTATACATCACGGCAGCCCCGTGCACCGCGAGTTGCTTCGAGAGTCTACTGACAGGCTACAACCAAAAACGCCGGAGCAATGAACCATAGAGGTTCTACCTCAACATGCTCAGGCCTTTGCCAGGCCGGGAGATTAGCCATTTGTGCACGTGGCCACAACTTACCGATCCGGGAAAAACCATCTGTAAAGAATTGTAAAGCAGCCACCTAAAGTAGTGGGGCGCTGCTATATTCACTACAAAGTTTCACAAAATCATTCAAACCAAAATTGGATCTAATTGCACCATGCGCTATGTCACTGCGTGTTTTGTGATCTTCACAGTAGTGGTGTGGCTTAGTTGCGGATCGGTTCCAGCATTTACGCTGAAGCCGGCGTCCGCCGTGCTTCTGCCGGGACAAACGCTGCAATTCGAAGCGATCGGTGCTGCTAACCCCGTTTGGATGGTCAACGGAGTGCGCGGTGGTTCAGCAGCAGTGGGAACAATCACTTCGGGAGGTCTCTACACGGCTCCCAGTACTCCAGCGCAGCATGTTCTAGTGGAGGTGGATGGAGGGGTTGCACCCGCGCCCGTCACAATTTTCAACCCAGCGCAGCTCGACCCCGGCACGGTGGCAGCAACCCAGAATCCGCTGGTCGCCTCGTATACATTATCTGCGCCCGCGGGGACGTCGGTGCACGTGCAGTTTGGTCCGGATACAAGCTACAGGTTTTCCACCTCGGCTGTACAGGCTCCGCTGAACGGCGGCGCAGTGACGGTGCTAGTGGCAGGCATGCGAGCGAACAGCACATATCATATGCAGGCGGTGGTGGATCTTGTTAATGGTTCGCAGGTGTTGGATACCGATCACAGCTTCACGACTGGCTCGATTCCCGCGAGTCGACTTCCTTCGATCGCGGTCCAACAAACGGGGGTGGGAGCACCAAGCTCAGGTATCGAACTGCTCTCCCTTCACCCTGATGACAACGGTGGAAACCTGCTTTCGGCGGTTGCTACCGACCTGGAGGGGAATGTCATCTGGTACTACGACCTGGAATCAGAGGACTGGCCGTATCCCATCAAGCCGCTCCCGAATGGTCACATGCTGGTAATAGCCTCTAGCGTCAATGGGACCACAGGTTTCAACGAGATCCGCGAAATCGACCTGGCGGGTAATGTCATTAATCGGATTACACTGGAAGCCGTGAATCTCGCGCTTCAGGGTGTCGCGTCTTTTTCCGCGGCGTCATTTCATCACGATGTCGCAATCCTGCCAAACGGGCATTGGATTCTTCTCGCCAACTATCAGGAGACGGTCAACAATGTGGCCGGGGTTCCACCCGGAACGGCTGTCATCGGGGACGCGCTCATCGACTGGGATCCACAGCGAGGTCCTGTCTGGACCTGGTCTACATTCGATCATCTGGACGTTGCTCGTGCTCCCTACGGTAACGTGGATTGGACCCATGCGAACGCTATCGTGTATTCGCCAGACGACGGAAATATTATCCTTTCCATGCGCAACCAGAACTGGATCATCAAAATCGACTACAGGGATGGAGAGGGAGACGGCAGCATCTTGTGGCGTTTTGGGGATGGTGGAGACTTTACGCTGCCGGGCCAAGATGCCCCAATCGAGTGGAACTACGGCCAGCACTATCCGACTGTCGTGAGCCCGAACAGTGCAGGCGTGTTTTCGTTGATGTTTTTCAACAACGGAAACAATCGGCTCATGGACAGCAACAATACCGTATGCGGAACTGCGGGGACGGGTGCGTGCTACAGCAGCGTCCCTATCTTTCAGCTCAACGAGTCAACCAAGACGGCGTCGGTCCTTTGGGAGGACAACTTACTACCCTCCTACTCGGATTGCTGTGGAGACGCTTTGATTTTGCCGAACGGGGATGTCGAGTACGACGTCGCTGCGGATCTGGGAACTGCCATAACACATCACATCGATGAAGTTACTCAGACGCAGACACCGCAGCTTGTTTGGGAGATGCAGATTGCAGGGCAGTTGCCGTATCGCGGGTTTCGTATCCCCAGTCTCTATCCTGGACAGACTTGGCCCGCCTCCATTCACCAGAGCACCGGGGTTCAGACTCACCAAAGACGAAGATGAAAGCGGGGGGGAACCTTTGTTAGGAAGGCGCGGGCGGACCTGGGGGGCCGCGATCTTAACGCGATCGGGTGGGAGTGTTTACCGTCGATTCTGTGAGTTGCAGAGTCAGCGCAGCCAGCAAAAACCCATAGAATTAGTTGAGTAAATCTTGATATGACGACTCTAGTCCGGCCTGAGGCAAAGTTGCTGCGGGATCATTGACAATGTTGTCGTGCACGGAACAACTTCCGTCTTTGCTTACCTGATCATTCAGAAAAATCGGGAATATATCGTTAGTGTAGGGAAGGTCGGGGGACACTCCAAAGATTACGTTGTGCATAACATCAATGCCTGCGCTCCCAAGGTCGAGGTAAATTCCCCCCGGAGGCCCGGCATTGTCATCAACGAGGTTCCAGCTTATCACCGTCGCCGGCATGTCCCCGAGCGTGTAGATTCCTCCACCATCGGCTCTCTGCTGCATCACTGTGTGGATGTGATTGTATCGCACAATATTCGAACGCGACGAAGTGGGATTCTCTCTCCCCCAGCCCCAACCGACCGAGATGCCTGTGTAGGGCAGTTGTGTGACCTCATTGTGCGTGATGGTTGTTCGAGAAGTGTACCCAACAAAAACGCCGACAGCGCCGGTGTATTCGGCCCCAACGCTGTGGATATACGAGTTCGCGATCGTGTTACCGTTAACAACCATACGCGGGTCGTCCGCCGAAAGGTCTTCGGCTTGCACGTCGCCTATTTGTACGCCGTTCGCGGAGATGTCGAAGATCTTCGCTCCCGTAATGTGGTTGGCTTGCGAGCCGGACTCAATATCGAGCCCGGAACCACCCATGTGGGCGAACGAGCAGCGCACGAACATTGCACCATTGACATGGCTAAGCACCACTCCACCAGGTGTCTTCACCGCTTCGTCTTTTATGGGATAAAGCGTGCCGTCCGGAGCTTTGGTTAACCGCGTGGTGTCAAGACGAAAAGCTGCCTGAACTTCCGGAAACCCTTCCGGAGAAGATGTGCCAAGCCAACTTGTATGTTCGAATGTAATGCCCGTGAAGGTCACACCACTAACTGGCAGGTCTACTGTACCGGCAATCGTCATCACCGTTTGCAACCGCGGCGCAACCACTTCTGCGGTACGCATATCTTCGTTGGGGCGCGGTATGTAGTAGACAACATGGTTCGGACGATCGAGATAGAACTGACCTGAGCTGAGCACCTCGAGCGCATTTTCTAGGTAGGCGGCCGTAGATACCTGCACGCCTGCCTTGTGTCGCGTCAAGTAGAAGCAAGGCTCCGCAAGCGTCAGCAATATACCTCTCGCCAGCGCGACCGCGCTCTGGACTCCACATATAGACTGCGTCCACGCATTGTATGGGCCAAACAAGCCAAGTTCCATGTCCGTCACGTTTTTCCAGCTTGTGATGTTGGAATCGATGACGAACCCGCCTGAACCATTTATCGTGTCCACTGCCACGACCATCGATGGGCTGGTTAGAGCCATTCGGCTGCGAGTAGCGCGGACGCCGTTGACGTACAGTTGCCGAAAATTATCGAGATCTGTATGCGCTGTCCAGCGACCGTACGCATCCGGACCCGTCCAGCCACTGACCACCGCGCCTCCGCTGATCGATACCTGTTCTCCAGGGTACGCCGCCCACGTACTATCGGAATCACGCTCGTCTAACCGCAGTGTATCGTCAAGCCGATACACTCCTGCGCGCAGGTAGATCGTGGTTCCGGGATGGGTGCGTGCAACGTCGCGAGCGTGATTCAATGTTGCAAAAGGAGCGACAACAGTGCCAGGATTATCGTCACTGCCCCCGGGGGCTACATATAAAACTGCAGGAACATCACCACAGGAAAGCAAGCTCAAGATTACGATCAGCGCTGGAATAAGGAAAAGCTTGGTCATCGTACTGTTTACCGCGCGGATGACAGAGCGATCATCGCTACCACTCACACGAACACGTCCGCATACCTCGACTCTGACCTCGAGGCGAGCGAACGAAAAAGTATTGGAATAGTGCACCCAGATATGGCTGCCGGCACTGGCGTCCTGGTTCGAAGCTCGCAGTCGTGCGCGGTCCGTTTCCCGCAACCGCAGTGCTGCCCCTTCTGTGCTCAGCGGGCGGTCCTCAAAGGCAGCCACCACTTGGCGAGAAAAACGTGGTGCAAACGCGAACTGACTCTGGGTACACTGTGTCATAGAAAAGGCCGCCTTTCCTGGGATATTAACTTATGTCGACAACGCAGTTATGCCCGATAAGTCGGCGTTTTTCTATTGTTAAATTTTTCCCTTTTTTCGTTCATTCCCGTGAGAAGTGCAAGCTACGGTAGCGCGAAGGATTCGGGAGGGCTTAAACCGTGATCTCGGTGTGGTGGGGTGGAAGCGTATAGCGCCGCAAGCCGGTGAGCTGCAGAGCAATCGCGGCCAGAAATGCGGAGTTGTTCAACAGGTATCGCTTCCACAGGCGACCGGGCTCTTGGCAAAGGCGATGTGCCCACTGAAGACCCATCCATTTCAACCAGGCTGGAGCATCTTTCACGCGGCCGGTGTGAATGTCGAATGCGGCGCCAACCCCGATCATCAGCTTGCAAGGCAGGCGCCCGCTGGATTCCGCCATGAACTTTTCCTGTTTGGGAGTGCTTAGGCCGACCCAAACGATGTCGGGTTGCGCCGCTGCCATTTGCTTTCCGAGCGCTGCCTGCTCTGACTCATTCAGTGGCCGAAACGGTGGAGTGAACGTGCCCACGATCATGAGCGCCGGGAACATGGCCTGCAGGTTGGTAGCTAGTTCCTCCGCGACTCCGGGATTGCCTCCGTACAGAAAGTGGCGGATTCGATTGCTGGGGGCACGGGCGCAGATCTCAAGCATCAAGTCAGGGCCGAAGACCCGCCGCATTTCACGGTGACCTTGCAGTCGTCCGATCCAGACGGTGGGCATGCCGTCGGGCGTTACCAGAAAGGCTCGGCTGAGAATCCTTTGAAACTCTGAATCGCGCCGCGCCTCCATGATCCCATGAACACTGGTAACACAGACGTACCCTCGCGTCCCCGTGCGAACTGCGTCTTCGATCGCTCCGACCACGCGGGGAAGATCGACGGCGTGAATACCTATGCCAAGAACGTTGGCGCGCGCGCTAAGCTGCGCTATAGGTTGCGTGGTCATGAATGCAGCCGGCTTCGATCCACTGATAAGTTACATCAACACCTTTTTCCAGCGGGACCGGAAGGTTCCCCCGCCAGGACGTCGCGCAATCTGCTGTTATCACTATTGCGGCCGCGGACTGCCTGCGGCTTTGTGAGATCGTGTCGTTTGCGAAGGAGTTTGCCCGCGATCGTACTTACCAAGTCGACGAGTTGCTTCACAGAAATCAGTCGGCCGTACCGAGATTAGGCGGTTCCGCGTAATGTGAGGCCATCAGGCGGAGAAGACCTTCGACGCAGTCGTCGACATACATAAAGGAGCGGGTCTCTGCGCCAGTGACCAGTACTCTCTGCTTTGCCATTGCTCGTGTCTCCCAAGAATAACGACGAAAATGTGGTGTCGTTGATCCTTTTAACGGAAACCGATTAACGGAAACCGGAAAAAACATCTGCCGGACGCTCGGCTGGAGAACTCCCGAGGACGCCGGACAAGTAATCGCGGAACGTAGGACCGATTTGCTTGTCTTTCAGGGTAAAGTCGACAACTGCCCGGAAGTATCCAGATGGGTCGCCCACATCGTAGTGCCGCCCGTCGAAACAAAATGCATAAAGAGGATATCGCTCACAATATTTAGCAAGAGCATCACTTAGTTGCACTTCGCCGCAACTCCCCGCTGCGACTTCGTCCAACAGCGAGAATATCTCGCCGGTAAAAACGTAGCGCCCGAATACGCCGAAGGACGAAGGTGTTTGTGTAAAAGATGGCTTCTCCACAATGGAGCGCACGCGAAAGACTGAGCCAGCTCTCGCGGCGCCGTGCAAAGGCTCCAGAGCCAGCATGCCGAAACGATGAACGTCGCGCGGTTCCACGGGCTGGGTCGCGACGTAGCTGCCCGGCTGTTCCTGGAATGCGACTGCCAGTTGGGCCAGTACCGGAAGCCGCGCGTCGATGATCGCGTCAGGAAGTATCACACCGAACGTGTCGTCGCCGATCTCGGGACGTGCACACAGAAGTGCGTCTCCCAGGCCCTGTGGTTGAGGCTGCTCGACCAGAGTTATACGCAGCTGGCAGAAGAGTGCATCCAGCGCTTCCGTTTTCTTCTGACACTCGAATCCTCGAGATGGGGCTTTCTGATCGCGAGTAAGGAAGTCTACAAGCCATGGTTTATCAGGTCGGGTTACGACCACGACTTCCGCGACGCCACTGGCAATAGCCTCCTCGATAGCGTATTGGATTGCTGGCTTCCCTCCGACCGGTAGCAACTCCTTCGGCACGACTTCACTGACCGGGAGCATGCGGGTCCCCAGGCCTGCGGCCGGAATGACGACTTTCCGCAGAGGAAAGAAGGGGTCCATTCTGGAAAGGAATTGATGAATCTAACTGGCGGGCTGGTCGACGATAGCAGAGAGGATGCTGTCTGTAGACTCCCATTTCATCTCGGAGGTCTTCAGCTTCGGATGTGAGACCAGGAGGTGCCAGACTAATGCCTGGAAGGCTTCCGTATGTGCGGTCACCGTGGCCCGGTTGGCAACCTTCACCAGGACACAGGCGTCGGCCACCTGCGCCGTAAATCCGCCATCGCGGCCTACGACGCCACAAATCGCCGCGCCAACACTTCGCGTGTACTGCAAGGCGCGTACCAGATTAGCACTGATGTTACGTTCAAGATCACCACCACCCACGGAGAAGACTAAGACCGCATCCGCGGAGTTGAGGCGACTGCCCCGCAGCCAGTTGGCATAGGAAGTCTCCCAGCCATCATCGTTCACGCGGGCAGTGAGTTCCGACACATTGTCACTGGGCGAGTAAGCTTCGATCCCGCAGATCTTGCGAAAATCACAGACCGCGTGCGAAGCGTGCCCTGCTCCGCCACCGACCCCAAGCAGGAATAAGCGGCCTCGCCGCTCCCGGACCGCCGCCAGCAGGTCCGCCGTTCGTTCGATGCTTTCAACATCGAGCATCCGCAGAACCGCCGCAGCCTCTCTCAGGTACTGTTGCGCGTATTGCGTTGTGCCGTCACGACCGTCGCAGAGAGTAACCCGTGGAGACGAGTGGTATCGCAGGTTTTCAATAATTGGCACCGCTTGGAGGAGGTTTTCAACCTGATAGTCAGGCGCCACACCCCGGCTTGACAGTTCCTCGCACAGGTAGCACTTCTTAGAGGAGACGAGGACCGTTGTAGTCTCCACGGCATAACCTGCAAGAATGTCAACTACCCCATCCCCGACTGTATACGATCCTTTCAGATCAATGTCCCAATCCCTGGCAGCCTTGAGGAAGAGGCCGGGCGCAGGCTTTCGGCAGTCGCATGGACCACGATACTCGCTGGAAAGCGCCTCGAAATGATGCAGGCAGTAGTAAACTGTGTCGATCCACCCTCCGCCATCCCTGACTGTTCGTTCCATCTTGCGAGTGGTGGCCTGAAGCAGATCTGATGAGAAACGACCCTTTGCGATGCCGGGCTGGTTCGATACGACGACGACCAGCAGTCCCATTCGGTTGAATTCGCAGATAGCATCACTAACGCCCGGTAGCAACTCAAACTCAGCGGGACTGGCCGGTGAGTCCACGGTCCCAAACTCGGCGTTGTAGACGTACCGATTGATGACGCCGTCACGGTCTAGAAACACCGCTCTTTTCGACATTAGAGAGGTCCTAAGCTTGCCGACAGGATGAAGAGGCGCACCAATCCCGGATGGACAATCCTCAGGCGCGCGCGACCGCGAAGGGACGCGCCAATAGATGGCCGTTCGCACCCTGGCGTTGGTTGTGAGCTAGGCGTCCATCGCGCGACACCATATCCATCATGACTTTGCTGCCTTCATATTCGAAACGAAAGCTCAACTCGCGCAGGCCGGCTCGCCGCATCGCTTCGCGAAGGCACGGCTTATTTTCTTCACAGTACAACATTAAGAAACCGCCGCCGCCGGCGCCAGAGATTTTGCCACCGATGGCTCCGTTCTGTTTTGCCAACTCGTACCATTCGTCGATATGACGATTGCTGATGCCGTCGGAGAGTCTCTTCTTGGCTTGCCAATGTACATCCAATAATTCACCAAAGCGGCGCAAATTTCCGTGGGCGATTGCGGCTCGAATCGCGATGCCGATATCCTTGATCTCGAACAGGCTTTCCACCACTGCCTTCTCGTTCTCCCGGGTCGCAGAATCCTGCTTGCGCAAGATCGTCTCAGCATCGCGCGCATTGCCCGTATAGAACAAAAGGATATTTCGTTCCAAAGTTTCCAACAGCTCAGCTTCAACAGCCATCCGCGACACTGTCACGCACCCGTCTGTCGAGATGTCGAGGGTCGTCAAGCCACCGAAGGCTGCCATATATTGGTCTTGTTTGCCAATGGGCTTTTGCAGGCGTTCAAGTTCGATATGGCAGGCTTCCTCAGCGAGATCCTGCCGCGAAACCGGACATTCCGCAAGACAGTGAAGGGCATTCAGCAATCCGACCAGGTAGCAACTGGAGGAGCCCAAACCTGTGCCGGCGGGAATGTCCGCGATCGACACTATCTCGATCCCGTTCTCGATGTGGAAGAAGCGCAGGGCCTCGCGCGCTAAAGTATGTCGCACCTCGTCGACGTGATTGACGATCTCGAGCCTGCTGTACTGGACGCGGACAATATCGTCGATGATGGGTGGCTTCACGTTCAGGTACATGTATTTGTCAATTCCGACAGCCAGGATGAACCCTCCGTGCTCACGATAAAAGGACGGCAAGTCAGTGCCACCGCCACCAAGAGTCAAACGAAATGGGGTACGGGTAATGATCATCGAGGGAGACCTTTCACAGACGGCTAGGCTACGCCCTGTTTGAGGGTAGGAACATCAACAGCGATTTGGTAGCCTGCTTTTCGCGCGTCGTCATAGAACATCTTGACGGTTTCGAGCGAATATTCGTGCAAGTCCTTGCCTATCAGGCAGAGCTTTTTCAGAATGTCAGTGGTCGCGGTGATGATGTGGCATCCGACCGAGTCTGCTTGAAAGACATTTAGGAGTTCTCTCGGGCTTGCCCAGATCAGCTCCAGGCTTGGATAAGGCCGCAGAAGCTCAACTGCGGCGGCCATGACAGGTACGGGATCGCGGCCGGTGTCCGCGATCCGCCCTGCAAACACGGATACCTTTCCGGGAGGCCCATTCCCGATGTTGTCCGCCGCGCGCCATACGTGATCGAGCGTCAACACGGCTGTGACGTTGACCTTCACACCCGCACCGGCAAGACTCTGCAGAACACGATCGGTCGGCTCTCTTTGTGCATTGGTCACAGGGATCTTTACGATGACGTTCTCTCCCCACGACGAGATTTCGAGAGCTTGATCTTGCATTTCAGCGAGATCGTCGGCGAAGACCTCAAACGAAATAGGGCGGTCCTTGATGACTTCAAGAACCTCTTTAGCAAACGCACGGTAATCGGCCACGCCCGATTTCCGCATCAACGTTGGATTGGTCGTAAACCCTTGAATGTAGGGGTTCGCATACATCTGTAACATGGTGGCCTTGTCCGCGCCGTCTGCGTAAATCTTGACCTTGAGCCCAGCCAGAACACGGTTGGCGTTTTCTGGACTTGACTCAGACTCTCGGTTTCCGCGCTGAGACGAGTGTGACTTTGGTGAAGCACACATACGAGGGCTCCTCTAGAGTGGAAGTGATGCCGGAAGGCGGTCTATACCGGGATCAGACTGCTGGTATCGCGGCACAACGGTCGTCGTTTGGCAAGACCCTTTCCTGGATATATTGAATCGAGCGCCTAAGCCCTTCGCGAAGGTCGACTCGGGGGGACCAGCCTAGCTCTTGCGCGCTCGAAATGTCGGCAAGGGTTACCTGCGCCTCACCGGGAAGATCTGGCTTGTAGATCGGCTCGAGCCCCGTTTTCAACAGACTCTCGATCGCCTCGTAGATCTCGTTGACGGAATAGTTCGTTCCCGTACCCACGTTGAACACTTTGCCACCGGTGGATCGGGAGTCCTCCAGGATCAAGCGATGCAGGGCATTCACATCGTCAATGTAGATAAAGTCCCGACGCTTCTCGCCGTTGCCGTAGATGATAGGCCGTTCGCCCTGCAACATCCGGATAATGAATGCGCTCATGACCGGCGGTACCACCCGTCGCCAATCCTGAGCGGGACCATACACATTGAAGTAGCGGACGATGGTGATTTTCATCTGATAAAGCTCACGGTAGCTCTCGCAGAAGGCGGCGCCCCCGTGCTTGCTGGCCGCATACACTCCAATGGGTCGTACTTTGTCTTCCGGGGTGGGAAAGTCCTGAATCCCTTCATATTCGGCGGAGGTATCGGCGTAGACCACCTTCGAAACTCCCGCCTTGCGCGCTGCTTCGAGTACGTTGAGACTTCCCAGCACGTTGACGTCGGCGGCCTCCAGCGGTTTGGCCAGACAATCGGTCAGAGAAGTTTTGGCTGCTAGGTGAAAGACACTGTCCGCTTTGTCGAAAAGCGGTTCAATTTCGGCATCGCGGATATCGATTTCGTGACACCGTACTCGCGAGTCCACGTTGTTCGGAGTGCCTGAGCTCATGTTGTCGATTCCGACGACGTCGTAGCCAGAGTCGAGTAAATACCTCGCGAGATTGCTACCGACGAAGCCGGCGACGCCAGTGATCAGAATGCGCTTGTTCACAGTTTCAGGGTTTGTTCGTCGCTAAGTTGGGTGGGAGCAATAGCAAGGCCGTCTCGATACAAGCTACGCACAATTTCTAAGGTTGCGGCGGCATTCTCTAGTGATTGTGCGGTAAAAACGCCGCTACGAATCAACTCGGCAAATGCGGCGAACTCCCTTTGCCAAGATAGGTCGCCGCCGGGGAACTCCCAGACTGTGGTCTCCGGAGGCCCCATTTGCGGTAACACCTTGTAGAAGGTCAATCGTTCGTCGCCATAGCTGCCACCAAGGCCATCGATCTGAAGCTTTCCTTCTTTACCATATATCTCGAAGCAAAAGAGATTTTTCCACTCCGTGCAACTGGCATGCAGCCACGCGGCCTGCCCCCGCTCAGTTCTCAGCAATAGAAAGCCATTGTCTTCCACGGGCATATCCCAGAAGTATGTTTGCACGTAGCCAATGACGTCTTTGAACCGACCAAGGAACCAACTTGCTAAGTCGATGAGGTGGACACCCTGATCCAGCAACTCTCCGCCGCCGGAAATCTCTGGGTTAGCTCGCCACTCTTGTTCGTATCCTAGCCGGCCCCCATGCCCATAGCGGCCGCGAACAAACATGAGGGGTCCGAGTGCACCAGAATCAACCATCTTGCGCGCTTCTTGGAATGCAGGGTGATAGCGGTGATTAAAACCCACCCAAACACAGACACGATGATGGTTGACTTCGACCGAGACCTCTCGAAGCTCCTCAGCGCAGCGAGCAGCCGGCTTCTCTACCAGAACGTGCTTACCAGCTTTTACAGCGGCGAGGGTGACCGGAGTAAGCCAGTCATTGGTGGTGGAGACAATCACGACGTCGACCTCGGGATGCGTTGCGGCGCACAGCCAATCATCTGTGGCTACGGCTCCTGGACTTTTCGCAACCAATGCTTCCGCCCGGGATAAGAGATTGTCCGCAGCGATAACCAGCCGGTTTGAATCGCCGAGAGCGGTTTGTCGTTTGTGGCCGATCTGCCCGCAGCCGACAATGGCGACGTTCAATTAACCTCCCAATCCAATCCTCGGTCTTTCGGAACGATTCGACGCAGGGTGTAAATGTCCGTTTTTGCTAGAATCGCCTGGTGCTCAGGAAGCTCTTCCCACGGGTCCCAGAGTGCACTGATGAGTCGTCCAGTAATACCATCGCTTTCGAACGAGCTTAGAAACAACACAAGATCAACAGCTCGTTGCAGCGCTTTGGGGGGAGGCGGGGCCGCGCATCGCTCTGCTCGTTCATATTCATCGGCGCCCGCTCGATCCCGTCCGGCAGCTAAGATTTCCTCTAGCATTCTTGTTCTCATCATCCCGGGCGCGACACAATTGATATCGATTCTCATTCCGCGTGTTTCATGGGCCAAGATTTCCGTTAGACGAACTAGGCCAGCTTTGGCGGCAGCATATGCGCTAAAGTGCGGGCGGGGCCCCGTCGCGCCTCCACCTGAAAGGTTCACGATCTTCCCGTTGCCATCCCTCCGCATGAAGGGGATCACCGACCCACACAGCGCAGCCGGTGCCAGAAGGTTCACTCGGATTGTCTCCTCCCACGCGAAAGGATCGTTTTCCCACAGAGGCCCGATAGGCCCAAGGGTAGCAGCGTTATTTACGAGGACATTGATGGAATCAAACTCTTCAGCCGCCCGGGATACGATCGCAGAGGGCGCTCCCGGCATTGACAAATCACAGACTTCAGCGAGGATTTTCTGCTCTGCGGAGATCGGAACTAAGGACTCCATCAGTTTCTGAAGCGCTCCTGCATCTCGGCCGGTGAGCAGAAGCGAGCCACCCTCTTCGTAGAATCTCCTGGCTATGGCTCCGCCCAAACCGCGCGTTGCGCCCGTTACAATGCACGTCCGTCCACGAAGCCTCATGATTCCCCATAGACCGTGTTTTCGATAACGGCAAGAGTCTGCTTCGCACTCGCTTCCCATGAAAAGCAATGCGCCCTTTGCAGCCCCATTTTTATCAATTGCGGGCGTGCTAACTCGTTCGTCGACGCCTCATGAATCGCGTGGGACATCTCGTCAACATCGAGCGGGTCAACTAGAATACCCGCCCCCCCCAACACCTCAGGAATGCATGAAGTGTTCGATGCGACGACGGGTACGCCGCAACTCATGGCTTCGATCAGTGGCTTTCCAAAAGTCTCCTCGAGGGAGGGATACACAAAAACGCGGGCTCCGCTATACAATGCAGCCAGATCCTCGGGCGGAACGAATCCCAAAAATCGGATTTTTGATGTGACCCCAAGGCTCTCCGCCAGGGCTTCAAGTTTTGCCTGGTAGGAATCGCAGTCCCTCCCTGCAACCACCAACTCGCAACCGAATGAACGCTCACGAATCAGTTTTGCGAAAGAGCGAATAAGAGTCTCAAGATTCTTGTATCGGTACAAGGTTGATACAAACAGGACATAGTTCGCGTGAACTCCGCGGCGCGCTCGAACGCTCGCGATCTCATCCTGTCGAATAGGGGCATAGAAGTCATAAGAAGCCTCCAACACCACAGAGACTTTTTCCTCGGGAACACCGATCAGTCGACAGATTTCCTCCTTCGTCGTAGCCGTGTTGGCCACAATGTGATCGGCGCGCCTGGCTGACTTGGCAAAGGCGACGTTTCGATACAGGCTACGAGTCCGCCCCACCAGTTGTGGTATTCGGTAATGGTGCAGGGTGTTTATCTTCAACACCCTATGGAAACGGCCCCAAAGGGGGCACACGTTTCCCGGTGAGAAAAGAACATCGAGTCCAAGTCGCCGCATGTAGGAGGGCAAGATGCTCTGCTGGATAGCGATTCTCAGCGGCATATTCTCGTTGGACACGAAACAGTTCACAAGTCGCACGTTGGACTGCAGGTTCGTGAACTGGTGCTGGTTTCGCGGGCTAACAAAAACATAGTAAAAATGCTCCGGTCCGACCGCCGGCAACCACCGCACGAGGCCTTTTAGATAGTCAATAGCGCTGCTGGGGCGTTCAGGATGCTCGAAGAGAGTGTCAATGCCGATTTCCATACACGGCCCACCCTTGTCACCAATTCCCACTAACTCGATGCTAATCCAACTTTTGTTGGTAGTTCCTTTTGAACGAAATTCGCCCGTTTTTGTCACGGATGAGCCAGGGCTGCAGCGTGTTTTTTTTCTGGACGCAGCAAAGAAACTTGTTTCCCTGCGCACGAACAACAGGAATCCGGTTAAATACCGCCTGCGCAAAGTGCAGCAACAAAATGAAATTTCTTGCGCCCATCAACCGCGTAACCAGACTGATTCTGGTTTGTGCCCGGTACGCCAGGTCCCGTTCCTCAACGCCAAAATCCCAATAGGGGCACGGATGCACTTCAAACGTGGATTCCGCCAGAAAGGAGGATGTAGTTTTGTGCACCTCGTGGCTGTTCCAGCGAAAGATGAAATTTGGGATCTCTGTGTTCCGGACGCCGCCGCACGCGTAGTCGTTATCCACAACCGCAAACACCTCGTACGGAAACGAAAACCGCAGCCTGCAAAGCAGGCGCATGAACGCCGAGTCGTTTGGCTCCATCATGATCACATGTTGCTTAGCCACCCGCAGCATTTCACAGAGTGCACGATGTGGCGAACGGCAATGATGGATCGCTTCATGAACGAAGATCGTGTCATAAGAATCGTCTGGAAGGTCGATACATTCTGCGTCAATCGCCGTGATCGGCAGATTATCTGGCGAACCCGGCTCCCTTGGAGAACCCTCAATATTCGATAAGGTTATGTTGTTGAACCCACATCGGCACAATACATCCGCATCTTCCTGCATACCTCCCACGACCAGCACGCTCCCCGTCGTTGGGACTTCAGCTTTTGCTACTATCTTCCCTAGCATCACAAGAAACTGAGAGCGGTCTCTGTGAGACCTCTTCGGCAGAGGCCGAGCTTCCTTCCCAGCTACTAAACTAGCTATTGCGCTCTGATTCATTCTCGTTGCCAAGACCGCTCATTTTCTGCGGCCATCCATTAGCTATCTGTTCGTGTAGGCTTCTTACTGTGAGGCTAAACTTCGATATTGGCTAAAGTAGTGACCGTGGATTAGTTTCGTCGAGTATCGCAGCCCTGCTGCTAGTGTCCGCATTCCCCACGTACCTACCGCCAATGGTATTCCCGGAGGAAGGCGATTTAGCAGTGGCGAACGCTTCCACGTGATCTGATTGTGCTCGCGCCGAAACTTGGGTGTCTGACTTCTTGTCTTACTTGCTGGATGCAATCGAAAGTCAGCCAGGAGTGCCGGAAGGTGATGAAAACGATAGCCGGCCTGAGCGAGGCGAAGCAGAAAATCATAATCCATTGCGTAGTGGTACTGCGGATCTAGAAAATATCCTTCATCAAACACCCTGCGGCGGAAAAACGTCGATGTCGTTGGGATATATAACACACGATGGTACGCAAGAATAAAGAAACTGAAGTCGATTTCGCGCCGGATCCGAAGGCATGTGCCGCGCTCATCAATCCAGGTCGAGTCACCGTACACAACGTCTGCCCCCGGATATCGTTCGAAGGCTCGCACAACAGCATCGAAACAACCAGGCCGGTAGAGGTCATCTGCGTTGAGCCAACCGATGACATCCCCCGTGGCGCTCCGAAATCCCTTATTCAGAGCATCACTCTGGCCCCCATCTGGCTCCGAACGCCAGACGAGATGAGACCAATCCGGCAAGGCGCCAAGTCGTTCTAACAGTTGAACTGAGCCGTCTGTAGACGCACCATCCATCACCAGATGCTCGAGATTGTCGTAATGTTGTTGCTTTACGCTTCGAAGCGTTGTCTCAATGAATTGCAACTGATTGTATGATGGGGTAACAATGGAAATTCGAGTCTGATTCATTGCATTAGCTGCTGCAGTCCGCGGTGCTATTCGGCTTCCCTTATTGCATTCGAACCCACTGCTGTCTAAATTAACCGAGAATTCAGCTCCGCAATCGCGAAAACACAGTGCATAGTGCCCCGTTTCAGGCCTGTGCGGAGGGCAGGTTGGCCATTCCCGAGTGCTGCTGTCGATTTGATGCTGTCTAAGTTCGCTCCCTTAAGAACCTCGTAGTTGCGCCTTCTTGAAGTGTAAGAAGGTTTCTGCTGTCCAAACCCTTGACCTACTTGGCAAGCTGCAGCGCCAATTGCTCGGGCAGTGTTTCCGGTATCGGCGGTGGCTGGAAAGGATTATCGATCCAGACCCACAGATCGCGGTAGACAAACAGTTGCTGGCGCAGCAGCGCGACCAGATTGGAAAGCGACCAACCAAAGCTGGACTTCAACTGCAAGTATTTCACCAGCAGCATGGCGATCAGCGCCGTCCAGAGTTGCGTCTTCAGCGCTTGGGCCGAAGTTCCCACAAAGGTTTTTACTCGCAGCGACTGTTTCAGAGCACGAAAAAACAACTCTATCTGCCACCGCTCCTTGTACACCGCCGCGATGGTTGCCGCCGCCAGCTCCCGGTGGCTGGTCAGAAACACCAGTACCCGATCGTGCTCTTCATCGTAGAACTCGATCCGCCGGAAGTAGGCATCGATGCCGGCCTGCGCCAGCTTATAGAAAAAGATCACTTGATCGCGCAGCACCCCCCGCCGCTGCGGAACCGCCAGTTCCTCCACCACCCCGTAGTCCGCGTTTTCTTTCAGGCGCGTCACGAAATAAACCCCTTGCTGGATCAAATTCACAAACCACTCGTAGTCCGTGTAGCCCCGGTCAAACACCAGAATGGTCCCAGGCAGGAATCGCATTTGCCGCGCTACCCGCACCTCATGCTTTTTGCCCTCGGTGATGACCGCAAACGACGGCAGGTACCCGTCGTGGTCCAGCAGCAAATGCAGCTTCACCGCCCCTTTGGTCAGACGAAACTTCGCCCAATCAAACATCGTGGCGCAGAGATCGATCACTGAGGCATCCAAGCTCATCAGAGGGTTCTTGAAACGGAACTTCTTCTTCTTGCGCGTTCCTGCTTGGCTGGCCGCCACGGTCTGACACTTGGCCAGCAGTTGGTCGAACACCGTCCGGTACAACTGCCAAGGCCGATGTTCATTGGCGTAGCCTAGCGTGGCGCGAGCCGGAGCCTGCGGCAGACCCAGATGACGAAGTTTTCCTTCGCTGGCCGCTAACCCTCCACAGATCTCACGCAACGACTTGGCATGTCCCAGCTGGCAAAACAGCATGGCGATGAACTGCCCCCAACAAGTGAAACCGCGCGCGTGGCGTTCCGCCTTGTGCTTACGCACCGCACTCTCAAACTCCAGGCGGGAAATTAATTGCAAAATTTGTGAGAAAATGCTGCAGACTCGAGTCAAGGCTGATCCTCCTGAGTTGACATCGGTTCGGTCCAGAACCCGATGACAACTTATCAGAGGTTCGGCCTCTTTTTTCTCAGGAAGTGGCTCAACTCAAAGAGCTAATTTGGACAACCGTGATTCGAACCTTAGTGTTCAACGAAGCAGGTTGCCTGCGCACGGCCCGTAACCGAAACGAAAAGTGATCCTGCTCACTTCTCATATCGTCTTTCGTGCAGCAACCAGCATTTCATACCGAAAACTGGGAACTGCCAGGGTAACCAGCAGATAGCAGAGCTTTGCCAACTGATGTAAGGAATTTATCTTGTAATCACTTCGCCAACGACCATTTGGTAATCGCGTGTTCCAGTGACACATGCTGCTATACCGAGCGGTTATGACAGACAGATCGAACCTGCACAGGATACTTGTGAGTTCGCGCATGGTCATCTCTCGATAGTGACCAAAAAATACGGGAGCGAACCATTCGTCGATGTTGGCTGCGTGGGGAGTTGCACCTACCAGATGTCGCAATCTGTTGCGCAAGTTAGCGACGTTCGGCACTGTGATTACCGCGACACCGTTCGGCCGCAATAATCGACACACTTCTTCGAGAACGCTGAGCGGTCTGGGCAAATGCTCCACAACATCAAAGAGGCTGATGAAGTCAAATGACTGCGAGGGGTAGGGGATTGGAGACTGCATAATGTTATGTTTGGTCCACTTCACGCCGTAGTTGTCGAAACGCATTATGAATTGTCCGAAATGTCCCATGAGATTGTCGAATTCCTGCGCGTATTCGTTCCACGTATCGACTGCATGGACACGTAGGCCGGCTTTCGCAAGGACTAACGGTATCACTCCCGCCCCTGAGCCAATATCCAGATAGTCCCTCACCGGGATGTGTGATGAGAGTAGAAGCTGCGACAATTCGCGCAGCACAAATCGGTAGCCATGCCAATTGCGATTGATCCCTCTCTGTCTGATCTCGTCCGGAAACTCCGTTACTATTTGATCCAGACAAGAGAATAAGGTGCTGACACGACAGTCTGCGCTCCACGCCGAGACTAGGGGTTTCGTTACCTCTGACTGAAGTACCGCCATGAATAGGTGTTTCCTCCTAGCCCAGTGCTATCCTGCCCAGTTATGTCGCAGATCATTGCTTTCATCAGTGCCCCACAACATCCCGATAGCAACTATAAGTTTCGTGTGCGCATTTGCTCCAGGAGAACATCTCCGCCCTGAGGCGGCCGCCTCGCACCAAAGCGCCTAGCAGCTCCGACGATTGAAGGACGCGCACCATCGTGGCTGCCAGGGACGCGGTGTCCGCGGGATCAAAATACTCCGCTGAGTGCTCCGCCACTTCCCGAAAGCAACTAGTGTCACTGCAAATAACCGGACAACCACACTGCATGGCCTCAAGAAGTGGTATTCCAAACCCTTCGTACAAGGACGGATACACAAATAGTGCCGCCCCTTCATAGTAGCCCTTTAAAAGCGTGTCATCTCCGCTCACAAATTCAACATGATCGAAGGGAATCCGGTGCCCGGCGATCAATCTCATCTCCTCTGGCGACGCCGGGCCCCCGCCAAAGCAAATGAGTTTGAAGGAACGGTGAAGCTCTGAAATTCCAATTGCTTCGACGAGTCGACGGAAATTTTTATACCCGCCGCGCTGCCCCACATAAAGTATGTAGGGCCCTGACACGGGCGGGGGGCTCGACGGGACATCTCCCAAGGATCCCGCAAGGTAAATCACGGACACACGTTCGCGTGGCACGGAACACCAGTGCAATAGGTCATTTCTTGTGCTTTGAGAAATGCAAATCACGTGATCTGCACGTTGTATGGCCGCTCGCTTTGCACGACCCATCGCCCCGTCGGTCCTGCCCAATCGCTCCTCAATAAGGTCATGAACAGTTAGCACCACCTTGGCATGCTGCGGAGCAGTCCGCAATGCCGAGTAGTAAGTTTCGTGCACAATATCCGCTGGCAATGTCGGCAGCAACACGCGGGAGACTACCGCATTCAAGATGGAAAGCGCAGTGACAGTATGAGGTAACCGATGCCTTAGGTGAAGTCCAGTCTTGGGGAGCGCGCCTCCGCTCGCGAGTAGCTTACTCACATAGATGGGGGCAACCACACGAACGCACACGTGCGGCATACGCGCGATGTGTGAGGCCAGTTCAACAACATATCGCGAGACACCGCCGTACACCTGCATCGAAAAAATCTGGTAGTCGTAGTTGACACGGAGGCGTGAATCCATAACCGATTGGGTGGTAAGGGAAACGCAAGTCTAGTTTTGTGGCAACCGACCGCAAACCTTCAGCTCTGGGCGTGCACACATACCGTGATCCTCGGCTAATTCAAACTTTGGGGTCTGAAGAAAATTCCGTCCACTTGCAGAAGCCTTCCGGTGCTTGGGTCGACAAACCCGGGAGCCAGAGACCAAAGCTCGAACCCACGCTCCTCCATTTCGTGAATCATCGGTACTAACAAATGGTCACCCTGATACAAGGGTACTAGGGACAGCTCTATCTGGACACCGACTACTTTGCTGAGAAAGTGCTTTGCTCCCTGCAAGACTTGATACTCAAAACCCTGAACGTCGAGCTTCACATAGACACGATCGCCATTTGTTATGTACTCCGCCGCGACGGTGTCGAGCTGCCGTAGGTCCACTTCTTCGGTGGTGACGTATTGAGAATTGGCCGCTGCACTCAGATGCGTTTCAAGCATCGGTAATATCGAACTGGAAACGGCATTTGCGGAGACATTGACGGTCACCCGACCGTTGCGATCGCCTATAGCGATTCTGGGAGCGATCGTCCATCGTGTATTGTGCCTTGCTTGTCGTACCAACTCGCAGTGCGCGAAAGACAAAGGTTCAAAGGAAACAATCCGGCCGTCAAATGTAGAATCCAGTAAGTTGCGGGCAAACTGTCCGGTATTCGCTCCAATATCAAGAACGACGTTGATTTGGTGGGTTGAAAGCAACTGAACGACTCGCGCCCATTCTGAATTTACTGGGTTAAAGCGCTTAACATCCCAGCCCAACCGCCGCAGCGATCCTTTAACGGATTCCTTCAGGAACACCGACGGCTCCGTTCGAATGAGACGTTTGGCCTGCCATCGCATGCCGCTTTCGCGACTCCTTCCGACTCAGGGAGTCCGGATACCTCTTTAGTTGCAACAAACGAAAACATACGCCCGGGTGTGCTGCGATTTAAGCGAAGCCACACGATAGCCTCGATTCCTGGGATCCAGCTGATGCACCGACCGATTTTCCCAAGTCGCAAGCGCAGCAGAGTGCGGGGATAGGAGAGCAACTCCTCGTTGGTGTGCACCGCGGGAAAAGCATTGATAACTGATTCCCAGGGGCCGATGGTTTTCATCGGTGACAGACCAGCGCTGTGAATGGCATCGGTATACTCAGACAAGCGATATGCGTTTTCTCCTCCGGTCAGGCGGTGCATGATGTGGGCGTCAAGAAACATCCGCAGTTGACGCTGGTCGTCCACCACGTGTTCGCGACAAGCAATCAGCATGCCGCCAGGTCTTAGTACCCTGGCGATCTCTGACAGTACCGCTTTTAGGTCCCGGGCATGATGAAGCACCTGACGGGCATACACGAGATCGATACTGGAATCAGAGAGCGGCAATTGCTCACCTCTGGCATCGAGGATCTCGACGGGCCTGCCAGCGCAAAGCCTCTCAATGGCGCCCCGGCCAATCTCCGAACTTGGGCTTGGCTCTACTGCATATACACAGCGAGCACCCCGCTCAGCGAAGGCCCAGGATGCGATCCCAGTTCCCGCCCCCAAGTCGAGGATTGTGGCGCACGGAATTCTACTCCCCGCGATCCCGCATACCTCGCCGAATTCGGCCGATGTGCTGAAGCGGTGAGCGGCCTCGACGATGTCGGGGTTCCAGTATGTGTCCCGCACGACGTCGCCGTATTCTGGCCTGCTCCTCAGCCAGGCAATCGCCTCGTCATCCCCCATCTTCGAGTTCACCGGATCGGTCAGGTCTGCACAAAACCGTTGGAGATTATGATTGGAACAAGGCTTTACCGGGTCGACTCCTTCATCACCGAATCTCGGCTAGCCGCGGGATCCTGTCGGGTACGACGCTGAGCTCCAACTTGGACAACAGTCTTGGAAGGTATAAGGCAAACGGAATAAGCACGATCGCCACCTGGGCAATGATAGAACCAAAAATAACCCCAGAAATACCAATATGTCGAGTCAGGTAAATTGACAGAGCAAGATTGACGATGGCCATCAACACACCGAGCACGGCCTGCAGGCGGATTATGCCTGTGCCGTTGAGAAACATAGCGAGCGGTGTGCTTATGCCAGTGGCCAGGACGGCCCAACACGAAAGGCCAATGAGCAGCAGTAGCGGTGGGACGATCTGAGGACCGACCCAGATGCGAATGAGGAATCTACTAAGAAAGATGAGACACAGGTTCGAAGGTAGCAAAACTGCAACACCGATCAATATAGAGCACAGAAGAGTCTTTCGAATCCACTGCGTATCGCCTCGAGCCAGAGCCTCCCCATAGGCAGGCCACAACGGAATCATCACAAGGCCAAACACGGACGGCAGAATCATGAACAATTTGCTGGTAATCGAATACACTGTCACACTACTTGGACCAAGAATCTGCGCCAGTATAAGAGTATCCGTCTGATAGCCGACAGCGGCGGTGACTTGCAAAACGAAGAAAAAGAAACCTGCAGTGAGGACCTTAGCGGCTACGGCACGCGAAACAAGGCTCAAGCGAGGCATGAGCCATGGGCGACTGACAACAAAAAAGACGATGCTGTTTAGGATTCCAACTAGGACCGGCGCACCCGCAACTGCCAATATCAACATGGGAAGACCTGCGCGGATGCGAAGAACAAGAAGCAAACCCAGGAGAGCGACCACATTGGCGGCCGCACTCCAGACTTGAGTACTATAACCTTGCTGGTATCCGAGCTGCGCCCGTTGCACAACACCCAGCGGCAATTGGAGAAGGAAACACAAGACAAACACCACGGTCGCTGGCCCAGCTTCTTGTATCGCAGTAGTCGAGGTAATGTTGAAGACCCGTTGCCACGGAACAAAGGGATACACTCCTAAGAAACACACTGCACCAACCGAAGCAACACCCAATAAGACAAAAAAACTGGTGGAGATCGCCGATCTCGCGGTTTCCAGATCATCTGCACCATCGCTCTCTGAAATGGAGTTGAGAAGGCCATTACCGATTCCGAAGTCAGCAAACAATAGTATCGTTACAGTCGACGTAATGGTCGCCCAAACCGCGTAACGCTCTGGCCCGAGTCGATGCACGATTAGCGGCACCGAGACAAACATCATCAGCAACGAAGTGAATCTGGCGCCACCAGCGCTAACCGCGGTGAGTAGCACACGACGATATCTCTCCCTGGAGCGATTCTGCTGGCTGTCGGTCTCAAACGGTTTGAATCGCAGAAGAGATGCTGCCAGCTGAATCTGTGACTTGAGTTTAGATCGCCATTCACGATTTTCAAGAATGGAGGAGAAGCTCGCGATCCTGTTCATGTCAAAGGATGCCCGCGGAAAGAGCGAAAGAGGTCCGGGATTCCTGCAAAGCAAGCAGGCAACCAACCAGAAAGGCCACCGCAATGCAGGATTGGGTTTCTCCGTATGGCCACGGTGCGAACCCAAGACTCACGATACATACCGCAGTCAGATACGCAAAGCTAGCCTCTGCGAGCGCCTGCACCTGACGGTCAGTTCCGTTGCGCAAGCTGCGAATCCACCTGAGCAACCTGTAATGGAACCAAAAGTACGCGATCAGCCCCCCGATTCCGTATCGAAGCCATACGTGAAGGGCTGCGTTGTGCACGATCCAGGACTCTGTCTTCCAGTCAACAATACGGACCGTATCGTATGCGGACCCCTGGCCGATGCCTGTTATCGGATGTTCCTGGATCTGGTCCCACGCATCGAGCAGATCGCCGAGGTGACCCATGTTGGTCTCAGCGTAATCGGAAGCCTCATCACCTTCCAGCAGGTTGAAGCTCTTCAGTCGTTCGACAAAAACCCCGGGGACAAGTACGATTGCGAGCAAAAAGCCGAAAATCAGCACACTGGCTCCAAACAATCGTAATTTTCGGTTCGGATAAAATAGAATAACGCTGGCAACAAATAGTTCCACCCAAAAAGTACGTCGAAAGCAGACGATCACCAACAAGTTAGCGAGCAGCGCACATAGCAAGTAGCCGAATCTCAACACCAATTGTGGCTCTTCTACGGAAAAGCGAATGCTAAGGATCGCAGCCAGGCACGAGATGCTGAGCGTTGAGCCGTCGAAAAGCGGAGTACGAACTCCACTGACTGCCCCCATCACGCCACCACCAAAGGTGTAGTTAAGCAGGACCCAGATTGCGCGCGCCGCAAAGACCAGCAAGAAGACCCGAACCGCAGACCGTAAAGCAAGAGGTGTGTTGACCCAGTAGCCGAACACAACCACCAAGCCAACTAAGAGTGCGATGCCTCGCCAGTCAAAAAAGAGATTTGTTCCACCACGGACCCATCCGTAAACGATAGAGAAGATTAGGGCCACGGCAAACAAAATACCCGGCTTGACGAAAGTCTGCGGCATGGGCCAAGGACGACATTTGCGCCAGGCTAGCAACACAGTCCCGAGGATAATGAAGATGATGAACAGGTCTATCCAGCGAAAACCGCCAAGCGCTTTGTCATAAATCGTGGAAGGGGGGCCGTCATCGTTCTGTTCGCGAAAGTACAACAACGCGAACAGGGGCATCAGTATCGGAATCAGGAAAGCATCCTTACGGATGCTAACCCTCTCGAGTGCAGTGTACAGACTGGATATAGGAAGCGAAGACATGCAGAGGGGTAGCGGCAGAGACAATGGACGCTACTAACAACAGTCTATTGAAGAGAATTTCTTCTCCGCCAGCCTGACTCAAACCAAGACGGTTGTTTGTTTTCGTCAGATCCTTAGATCCTTAGTCCAGTCTTAGCCGATCCGAGATGGGAGCGATCCAACGACGGAAATGTTGAGACGTCTCGCGCCACACGCCTTCCGTAAATACCCTTCCTGGATCTTGCGGATCCATCAACCGCCAATTATGGCAAGCTACGGCCCAGACGGAAGAGCCGACAATCGTTAAGAGGGTTAACCCTACAATGATCATTGCCCTGGGCGGAGAGGATCTCTTCTCCGGAAAGTTCGCTTGATCGACAACGTTCACAGTGGGAATTTCCTTGGCCTCCTGGATGCGCGCCATCTCGTATTGCTGGTTGAGCAACTCGTAGACGGTCTCCTGAATCTTCATGCGCCGATAGAGATCGGCCCATTCGACACCCAAGAGGGGCAGCTTGCGGATCGACGGATAGAGGTCGTCGGATTGGGTGGGAGCCGCCATGAGGGAGGAATCCGAACCTTGTATGTTCAGGAGCTGGTGCTTGAGTTCGGCGATTCTCGCTCGGAGGGCGCGAATACGGACGTTGCTGTCAGTGTAGATCTGCTCGAGACTCTGCAGCTCTGATTCGGCCGCGATCAGCTGTCCTTGCAACACCGCAGCAGACTCGACCATGGCCTTCGTCTGCTCCTTGATGTCGAGCGCAGTGTTCTTGCTTGCGAAGGTGCTGAATTGCTTCTCGGCGTCTTCGAGATCGCTTTTCACAGCGACGAGCCGCTGCTCTATGAACATGCGCTCCCGGCGGGCTGAGGACGTGGTTACTTGGGCAACCACACGATTCAATTCCGCTACATAGGCTTGCGCGATATCGTGGGCGCGCTGCGGATTGTGGTCCTCAACCGCGAGAGTGATTACGCCGCTTTTGCGATCTTCGCTGACGTCGGTGCGGCCGTCTAGCTTCTTGCGAGCGTCCTCCCTGTACCGTTTCCCATAGACCTTTTGCAGGTTCAATTGATCGATAATCCGGTCTTGAACACTACGGCTGCGGAACAGATTGACATATAGGGCCCCGGGTGCCTTCATTCCAAGCAGGCTGCTTGCCATCATTGCCAGTTCTGAGTTTGCGTTCCCCTTCCCGGCTAAGGCAGCCAGCATGCCGCCAGCATTGCTTGTCGAATCAGGCGGGATGACTCGGACGGAAGACTCGTATTGGCTTGGAATTACAAACGCCATCAAGGCACTGATTGCTAAAGCCCAGACTACTACGCGGCCGAGCCAGCGACGCCTCTCCCATAACACTTGCAGAATGACGAGCAGGTCCTGGGTTGGTGGTTCCGGCGATGCGCTCTCTCGCTGACTACCCGGAAACTCGACCTCAGTGATGGGGTCGATTTCATGCACAACAGCGTTTTGTCTCAAGCTTTCCACGGCCAATTCACATCTGAGGTAAAGTTCAGGAGGTTTTGATCAGCAGGGACAACAGTTCTAAATACCGCGCATGGCGAAAACCGAGGTGTGCAACAGAATGGCCAGATCCATGAAGAAGTTCCGGTGCTGAATGTAGTAGAGGTCGTACTCGAT
Organism: Terriglobales bacterium; assembly: GCA_035623335.1. GTDB lineage: Bacteria > Acidobacteriota > Terriglobia > Terriglobales > Acidobacteriaceae > JAFAGX01. The sequence continues at coordinate 9,170 of DASPTQ010000138.1, read as the reverse complement.
GTTTTCATGAATCCGGAACACGCGGTCGCCGCTCAGCTGCCACAACCCGGTAATGCCAGGCTTGACTTCGAGGCGTTGCAATTGCCGTTCGGTGTACTGCTCGACGATAAAGGGCATCTCAGGCCGTGGTCCGACGAGCGACATATCGCCACGGAGCACGTTCAAAAGTTGCGGGAGTTCGTCGAGACTCGTCCGTCGCAAAAACCTCCCAACCCATGTGATGCGGGGATCGCCCGGAGTATCGGGGGAATACTCGTAAGGGGACGCGTCCGCTTGCATCGTGCGGAATTTAAAAATGGTAAAGAGCTTTCCGTTTCGGCCTACGCGCCGCTGTCGGAAAAGGATGGGTCCGCGCGAATCAATCTTTATGAGCGCCGCCACCAGAAAAATAAGTGGAGAGAGCAGAGCAAGGAGGGCAACGGATCCAACGAAATCGCACAAGCGTTTCGTCACCTGATACCCAACGCGCAGAACCGGTTTGCGGAATGATGCCAGGAGGACGCCGTCGATGTCCTGATATGAAATCCAGGGGTCTGAAGGCAACAGGTGGCCCGGGACGAAAGAGATCCTCGCGCGCGCTCCCAGGGCTTCGTCCAATGTTCGAATAAATGTTTCGCGGGCGATGGAAGGAATCGCCAGAATCACCATGTCGACGCTGTAGTTGTCGATCAGATCTCGCGTCAGGGGTCCACGCACCACCGGGGCGAACTGGCGGCGTTCGTAACCAAGCTCAAAGACAGCGCTACCCGCCTTAGCGGGGTCATCGTCGACAAAGGCGACAGGCTGCAGGCCGAGTTTGGGCGATCGCTTGAGCACCGAGAACACCCGACGCCCAGTGCTGCCGGAACCGTAGATGAGAACCCGCTCGTTGCCATATCCACGGGAATGTAGGAAACGCAAAATGAGGTATGCAAGACTTTTTTCGAGAACCAGTAACAGCGGCACGAACATCAGACACAGCACTAACAGCCAGCGGGCGAAGAGGACGTTGGTGAAGAAGCTCACGGCCATTGCGATTGCAAACGACTCAAGGGAAACGCGAAGGACGTGTTCGGTCTCTCTCACCCGCAACAGGCTGTTGCCCAGCCGGTATGCACCGGCGCGGTCGAGCATCAGCACCATCACGAGGGCGAATCCCGCGGCCACGGTGACAATGATTCTGCCCGAGTAGTGAATGTGCTTGCCAAACGCCGACTCGCCATAGATCACATAAGCAAGCACCACAGCGAGAGTAACGGTGACAAGATCGGCCGCCACTTCGCATAAGAGTACTACACGCCGGAAACGAGCGGCCGCCGACGATCTTTCCCCCGGCTCCACAAGATGGAGCGCAACGCCCACAAATTCGTGCGAAGCTGGTTGCGGGGAGCTACCTAATCCGACCGAAGAATGCATTAGATGGCCGCTGACCTTCTCAAAGCTCGCGAGCGCCGTGAAAGTGGGCGCTAATGTGTCCGCCAATGCGGATAAAAAGTGACCTGAAGGGAGGCAGTAATGTTAGACTTCCCGGTTGCAGCCAGCATCGGAAAGTTCCACTGCTCATATTGAAACCACCCGGCGACGGACAAGGCACGGTTCACCAGTGCCTCACCCTGTAAGGAATAATCGACGGCACGACCGCCTCCGATAAAAGCCTTGGATACTTCCTGGTGGCGATAGCCCGCCTCCAGTTTCGTGCGCGGAGAGAAAGAATAGGTCAGCCAACCCTGGCCACCATGGGCTGCGCGCCCGATCCAGCTACCCATCAGATTTCCCTCATTCGTGTAACCGGAGTGGTAGCGACGGGCACCGTAATAAACGAATCCGGGAGCAAACTCGCTGGTAAGGGGCTCGTTGAAGCCTTCGGCTCGCAACTCCATCCTTGGCAATTTTGGGAGTTGAGGCATGTAGAAACCGGGATTCACGGTCGCACGCGTAGAACCGATAGGTGAAAGCTCATCCACGACCAAAGTGTCGGCATATATGCTGAGCCAGTTGCGAATCCGCGGAACGCGATATGTGAAGTCCGCTGAAGAAATGCGCTTGCCCGGATTGGCATTGTTTGAAGTGGGACCGGTTTGGTTGTGAATGTAAAACGTCCGCAAGAAATTCGACCACGTGAACGGCAGTCCCGGACCTCGGAACTGAGCGGTAATGCCCATTCCGAATTCGAAATTGGGGGTTGGCTTGAAATTTGCCTTGACACCGCTCAGAACCGGCTGAGGGTTGATACTACCGGGCCCGAGCAGTGTGCTGCCATTCAGTTCAAACTGGGTGCCTCCAAGTTGGCCCAGAAAATACTGGGCCCGTAGGGGCCCCAAGAGTTGCGAGAGCAACGGAATCTTGAAAGGCGACACGCTCTCGATGTTCATCATCATGATGGAGTCGGCGTTGTTGCTGAGCAGGAGAGACATTGATCGCCCCGGGCCCAACCACAGGCTTTGTTTGCCAAACGAGAGCTGAACGTTGTTCACAGTGAGGGCGACGGAGGCATCGATGATGTGAAGCCGATCGACCGTTCCCGTTGCATTTGAAACAGGAGTGGTAGCGTCGGCATTTGCGATCTCCTGCTGGGTCGCGAAAGGGTAGGCAGGAATGGCTGAAGCGTGCTGGTATTCGCTGCGCACATAGAACGACCAGGGCCCGGCTTCGGCATGGGCGCTCATGCCAGTGACATTGTTGAATCCTTCTCCGTAAGGTCGCCCATAGTCGTTGATAATGGTTTGTCCGAAGTGGTACCCGTCGGTCAGTGGAGGACCGGAGATGCCGGTCATGCGGGTATAGATTGAGTCGAGGCTCACGCCCAGGTTGGCTACACCACCCCGTCGTTCAGCTTCTGGCAAGAACTCGGCCGACAACGCCTGATAGATGCCTTCGGCGACACGGTCTTCCAGCCCTTCCACCCGCATGTTCTCGCCGGCTTCTTCCACGAGTCGCGCACACTCCAGGCGAGTCCAGGGCCGCAGTCCGACATAAGCTGTGTTGACGTAGCCTAGGGCCTCCAATCGTTGGAGAGCGGGATAGACCCAGCTGTCCAGTGGAACGTGGGGGGATCCCATATTGGCGAGCGAGCGACCGTTGTCTTCCTTTGGTTCCCAGGGACCTGCCCAGTGCCTACCGCCAAGCTCCGGATCATGGCGACGGTTGTAAATGCCTTGGGCTATGAAGTACCCCATGACGCTGCCGACGAGGACATCCGACGGGAAGTGTTGACGGGCGTGAATTCTGGAGTAACTGACGACCGATGCTGCCCCATAGGCGAGCAGCTGAGGCAAGATTCCGGGGTACTCGTGGGCAATCACGCCCGCGACAGCCCATGAGGCAGCCGCATGCTCCGAAGGAAACGAAGTGCCGCCACTGAAGAACGACCCTGCGCCACTTCCCTGATAGGGTCGTTGTCTTCCAAAGGAATATTTGAGTACCTCGGTCGCGACCAGACTATTGAGGACCGCTTCCCCCGACAAGAATCCGGTCTCACGCCAATGATCGTTGTGCATGGGGAAGCTTCCGAGATACATGCCAGCCCCCGCACCGACCAAGGCGGCCAGACCGACATTCGAGAGGTTCTTGTAGTTCTTGATGGTGGAAGGATTCTGTGACAGGGATGCGCTGTACTCACGATCGGTGACCAGCAGTCCCGCGGTCAGTCCACCCAAGGGTACAAGCCAGGTCAAATCCGAGAATCGAATTCGAGCCGGACTCGTCCAGATCTGCTTCTGGTCCTGCGCAAAATCCATGAGGAGCCGTGAGACGCTCGAACTTCTTTCCGGGGTCGGAAGGATATCGTAGTTTGTCGCGTATATCGGAGCTGAGCCCGGGTTCGCCATTTCCCCGTAGCGTTGAGTCCCGGTAGGAAGGGCAAACCTTACCGGCTGACTGACGCTGTTCTGACACCAGGAAATCGTTGTGATACACACAGCCATCGCGGTGCCGATCAGTGCAACTTGGACTCGCACTTCCGTCACCTCAAGTCCCTGGCTAAGGATGCAAATAAGCTACGGCGAGGCCAATCGACGATGCCACCTGTGCAGACTGCATCAGGAGTTGCCAGTTGCGCGTACCAATCTTGGGAGCCTTCTCCGGCACCACGATCGTGTCACCCGCCTTGAGAACCGCGCCCATTGGATCGCCTGACCAGAATCCCGAATTATTCTTAGCGGAGATAACGCTTCCGTCAGCGCGTACGACAAAGAGTCCCTTTTTGTCAGCAAGTTGCGTGAGGCCACCCGCCTGACCCAAGTACCACTTCGCGCTCTTGCCGGGAAGGCAGCTGACCGCGGTTGGGTTGAACACCTGGCCATTCACCATTACGTAGTTAGCCTTTTTGGGGATGATGAGTTCGTCGCCGTCACGCAGCACAACGTCCGCAGGGCTACCGGGCCAGTCTTTGAGGTCAGCTGGAATGTGGACGACGACCCGACCCACTGGCTCGGTGGCTTCGAGTTGGCGGAGAGTAGTCTGTGTCTGAGCGATTGCGGTTAGTTTTGCGTTTTTCTGGTCAGCGTCGCCCTCTGGCAAGGTCTTAAGATAACTCTCTTCCAGATTAATACGGTGTATCAACTCCTGATGTGATTTCATTTCCAGCTCCCGCACTTCACGGCGCATCAGTATCGCGCCATACGGATAGGCCTCGTTGGTGAACCCACCGCTGCGCCGGAGAATGGAGCTGAGCCTTTCACCGGGGACAATCCCATAGGTAGCAGGGTGCTGTACCTCTCCTCGAGCCGTCACGGAGGCACCCAGTTCGTTCCAGTTCGGGATCTGGCGGATAGTGAGGACATCTCCATTTTGCAGCGGTAGGTTTTGGTTCCCGTCGCCACCCAAAGCTGCGGCCAGTTGAACTTCCAGAATCTCATTGGACCTACTGGGCAGATTGGTAGCCGCATAGCGCGTCAGATCTGCTTGATCAGCGTAGGCACTTCGCTTAAGTCCTCCGGCAACCCGCACCAGGTCGTTCACACGCATGTTATCGGTGAGCGAGTAACGTCCAGGCTTGACCACCTCTCCCTTGATATAGACGGTGGGTGCCTCCACCATAGCAGGATTCTTATGCACGAGGACGCGATCTCGGGGCTGAAGAACTATGTTGTCCATCGGGTCGCCCGCCAGGGCTTCACGCAGATCCACGCTAAGGATCTTCATAGTGCCGTCGGGCTGCGTGCGAACAAGTTGAACCGTACTCAACGATGCATCCGGTGTGAGCCCACCTGCCAGGTAGATGGCGTCCCGCAAGTGCGCCTGGCCTGACGTGCGGTAGTTCCCCGGCGTGCGGACTTCCCCACCGACCCAGACATCCGGTGGCGGTTCAAAGGCATACCTACTGAAGATTCGAACCGTATCCATGGGACGCAATGGGGGAGCCGATGCGGGGTTAGCGAGCGCACCAGAAAGATCGAAGCTTTCGATGCTGGGATGAAAATCGGGTGGATTCAGGCGAATGATTTCCGCGTAGTGCGGAGCTGGCTCGGGCAATAAATCGCTATAAGAGGAAATCAGGTCTGTCACTCTCATTCCCTGCTTATAGGAATATTTGCCCGGACGCACCACATGACCTTGTACGTAGATCGTGTCCTGGTTGTATGCCGCGATAGGAAAGATCTGAACCTGATCGCCGTCACTAATCTTAAAGGCCGCCAGTTGCGTGCTGACTGCCTCTGTGTCTGTGGAGCTGATGTCCAGGGCCAGCATGGTGCGCTTCTCATGCTGCTCGATACGTTGCACTTCGATGTGGCGCAGGGCGCCTGTCGGCAGAATTCCCCCCGCAAGCTCCAGGGCCTCGGCGAGAGAATGTTCATTCAGCAATTCGTACACGGCTGGCCGCCGTACCATTCCTTCTATGGTTATCTGCGGGCCTAGTGGGGGGACCAACAGAGTATCGCCATTCTCCAATCGCTTCAGATCCGAGCGCACGCCGTGCAGGAGCAAGTCGTAGGCATCCACTTCCTGAACCAGTTCCTTACCGCGGTAGTGTTTGAGCGACCGCAGGGAGCCCCTTGGCGTAACTCCGCCGGCCGCAAACAAGGCATTGAGCGGTGTGGAAAGAGAGCTGATGTCATACGCTCCGGGTTCAACTACATCTCCCACTACGTAAACGCGAACCGTGCGGAGACGGGAGAGTGAAACGTCTGCGGACACATCCCGGAATTGGGTTCGCAGCAGGCGTTGAACGGAAAGCTGTACGTCTGCGAGTGTCTTGCCGCTCACCAGCATGGGCCCAGCTTCGGGCAGCGAGATACGGCCTTCACGGTCGACGAGCCGCACCAGCCTTTGGGACACCCCGCCCCAGAGGTCAATCGCGAGACTGTCGCCGGGTCCTACGGTGTAGTCGGGTCCTACCGGGAGGTCCATTGGAATCACATCGGGCTCGTCAGGGGAATTGCGAAACACGTCCAAGCCAAACCTTTCCGCAGGACGCTGTCTAGCTCCCGGTTGCACATACATGTCGTAGAGGGAGGGCACATCCGCGTAAGGATTGGGCGGGCGCACCATCTTGACGGGGGTCACATCCGCTTCCGCGGAACCGACGCTCGGCAACCTGATGTGCTGGGACCGTTGCGGAATATCGGCTTTAGCAAGGGTTTGATTCGCGTAGCCCTTGCCAGCCAACAGCGGATCCAGTCCGTTTCCTGTCATCGCATCCGGCGTCAAAAAACCCGGGCTGAGCCCGAATAGCATGCTCGATGAAAGTCCGGAGGAGTTTGCCATCTCACCACTGGACATACCATCCACACCGCTTCTCGGCGAACCGAACTGCAAAGCTAATGCCGACTGTGCCCTCAAACCATCACTTTGTCCGGTCTCCGCGTTGGTCAAATCGGTCCTCAGAAGTTGGGGCGACTGGGACACAGGGGGCACGAGGGGCGGGAAGAAAGGATTGATCTCGGGGGGCGTCGGTGGCTCACTTTCGCGGGAGCGGAGACTCCGCCGATTTGGCGTTTGATCACAGATTTCCCCACGTTGCATATCGCAAGCGGTTGACCGCTGTTCCTCTTGGTCCTGTTTGGGTTTCTGCGGTTGCAGCGCCTGGCTGTCTTCCTGTGCCTCAATCTGAACCAGACGACGGGCACGCTCTTTAAGGACGAGGTCCTGCTCCTTGGCGAAGTCAGATTCTGGGTTAGGAGTAGGCAGAAGATAGCCGTAGCGCTGAAGCAGACGGGTCGCAACTGAACGAAAGACGATGTCTCGGTCCAGTCGTTCGAAGATGGCTTGGTCGGTGAGGTCGCCATCTTCGACTACTTGGCCGTTGTCCGACGCCTCTTTAGCTACCCAGCGCTTTAGTTCGACGAGCAATCCTGCATCTTTGACCAGCACTTCACGGATCTGCGTCGCTGACGCGGCTACTCGATTCAAGTTGTCTTTGGCCAGATCGGAGAGGCCAACTGGACGCGGCGCCTGGCTGGCATCCTTAGGACCACGGGGTCCCTCCTCCATCTGGCCGTACAAACCGGCGCACTGCAGGACCAAGGCAACTATGTATATTATTGGCAGTTTAAGAACGGACTTCCTCATGGCGACGACCTCGGTCACATGGCAAGGGAGTTCATTAGACTTGAATTTTGCACAAGAGCACTAACGAAGGAGGTGTGGGTTTGGCGCTCACAGTAAGGGCTCGACGTCACCCTCGTCGATCTCTACTGCTACAGAACGCATGAGGAGGTCGATGGAAAGCACCAAACGGAACTTGTCCTTGCGGCGGACAAGAATTCCCGTTGCGCCTGCCATGGGCCCGCTGCATACGCGCACCTGGCGTCCAACCCGCAAATACGGATGCGGCTGCATCCAGGCATTTCGAGCGAGACCTTGGCGAAGACTCTCAATTTCCTCATCGCGGAGAGGTGCAGGAACTCCGTTGAAGCTCACGATTTGTGCAACGCCCGGGATAGTCAAAACTGAACGACGAGCCTGAAGTGGGATCCTGACGAGGACGTATCCCGGAAAAAGAGGGAGGTCCAGTTGTTTTTGCCGGTCCTTCCAGCGCCGCATGCTCCGGTAGAGAGGCAGGAAGCACTCTATCAGGCGCTCTTGCATTTGAGACTGCACTCGCTTCTCATGCCGAGGGTTTGTGTAGGCTGCGTACCATCGCAATGGTCCAACCTCTGATACCACCTCAGGCAACCGCGTAGTGGGGCAAGCAATCGGGAAACTGTATTGTTGTGTTGCTGACATTTACGCAGCTTCGCCCCCTCACTTACATGGAATATGTGAGCCAAACCCAGTAATACCAACAACTTATGCTTGCACCCTCACCGCTCAACGGACGCTTGGCAAGCTTGACTTCAACCGCTCGGTCGGACGACGAAGAGCATCCAAAATTCCCTGCTCGGAACTCTCGACTGGGGTAGAGCGAATATCGACGAAAGCCGAATAGAAAACCGCGCTGTTCGTTTCGGCAGCGACGGCAAGAATCTTCATGTCCGGATATCGTCCGAGAAGAAATCCGCATAGCGGAGGTTGCTTCTTTTGATCTTCAAGGCCAATGATGAGGAAGTCGGGCCGTGTCTCCTCTACCAGTTCGATCACTCTTGAATCGCTATCCGTCTCACCCACAACTTCGATATCCGGTTTATCCGAGATTGTGGCGAGAACCATTTCCCTCATCAGCCGCGGTCGGTTTGCCACTACTACTTTGATTTTCCGCACAGAGTTCTCCGCGGGGCGTTCCCCCTGCTCAGGGGCCCAATGAAATTCTGATAAGTATCAGCAGCGCGTCAGAAAAGAAAAGGTTCAATTATGAGCTACCTGGGGTACCAGGCAAAGAAACGACCCACTCCTCGCACCGGCGAGATCGAGGTACCAGGCGAAGTACCATAGGGAGTACTAAGGGCGCATCAGGGACGCACTGACAAAGTACTACTCACGCTTTTTAAATCTGTGCACAGACATGATGGGCAGTTAGCCGTGCGGTTAACGCACTGGGGCGAGTGGGTCTAATCTCGTGCTGCCAGCACAGTGACAAACACGAAAAAACTTTTAGCTATGGTTTTGGCTGTACCAGGTTACCCTGGTAGCACGCTGGTTCGACGTACTCACGGGACAAGTTATCGATAGAATCTAGCCTGGATTATTCGTGAAAAGTGGAACAGCGACGAATTCTCGCTCGGAACGAAATACGTTTGTGACGAAGAGCAGAATTTCTCTTTATGGCGTCACTGATTTCAAAGCAGTTAGTACGATCAGAAGGCGAATTTCTG
>DASPTQ010000137.1:0-6469 GCA_035623335.1 Terriglobales bacterium | reverse complement strand
ATGTTGTTGGCCAACGATCGGCCGATGAGAAACTCCATCGAGAGATAGTAGACGCGCTTGCAATTCTGGCGTTGATAGGTCTCCTCGGTAAGCAGCCATCGCTGCGAGAGGACGTCGCGCACGGAGCGGGCTGTGGCCTCGAAACGCTCGCGAGCGCTGACGGCTGTCAATTCCCTGACGTTATCGAAGAGGAGGTGCCGTTCGTACAGCGCATCGGGCGTTCCGGTGAGCCGGACGGGGCCGCAACCGTACTGCTCTTTGAGCCTAGTGAAATCCACCGCCCCTTTGGGTCTGGCGGATGCGGGCTTTTCCTGCGTGGGTTTCTTCATCCCTTCCTCCTTTCTACGTTCCATATCGCTCCATCTAAAGCGGCCACTTCCAATCCGTGAGGTCGGGCCGGTCGATGCCGAACTCAGAGGCGTGCTGGAGGCACGCGATCCGCTCGTTGACCAGGGCCTCGCGAACGTTGGAGCCGGTTACCCGGAAACGGGGCATCCGGTCGATGGCGTCGATGGCCAGGCTGAAGCGGTCGGTCTGATTCCGGATCGCGAGTTCCAGCGGCGTGTTGATGTTACCCTGTTCCTTGTAGCCGCGCACATGGATGTTGTGCTGCCCGGGCCTCCGATAGGTAAGCCGGTGGATGAGCCACGGGTAAGCGTGGAAGTTGAAGACCACGGGTTTGTCCGGCGTGAAAATGGCCTCGAACTCGCGGTCGGTCAAACCGTGGGGATGCTCTGAATTCGGCACCAGCTTGAAGAGATCCATCACGTTCACAAACCGAACCTTCACGTCGGGCAGGCGCTGGCGAAGGAGGGCGGTGGCGGCCACGGATTCCATGGTCGGCACGTCGCCGCAGCTCGCCATCACCACATCGGGTTCGACCCCCTGATCGTTGCTGGCCCAGTTCCAGATTCCGATGCCCTTCGTGCAGTGGGCGATCGCCGACTCCGTGTCCAGATACTGCGGGTGCACCTTTTTGTCCGCGACGATCACGTTCACATAGTTAATGCTGCGCAGGCAATGGTCGGCCACTGACAGCAGGGAGTTGGTATCGGGCGGCAGGTAAATGCGGACCACGTCAGGGCTCTTGTTCGCGACCACATCCAAAAATCCGGGATCCTGGTGGGTGAAACCATTATGGTCCTGCCGCCACACCAGGCCGGTGATCAGCAAGTTGAGCGACGAGATCTTGGCGCGCCAGGGCAGCTCGTTGCACTTCTCCAGCCACTTGGCGTGCTGATTGAACATCGAGTCGATCACGTGAATGAACGGCTCATAGCTGTTGATCAGACCATGCCGGCCAGTCAGGATATAGCCCTCCAACCACCCTTCAACGGTGTGCTCGCTGAGCATCTCCATGACGCGACCGTTCGGGGCCAGCTCCCCGCCGTCGACGTCTTCCGGGAAGTACTCCCCGAGCCAGACCTTCTTGCCGACTTCGTAAATGGCCTGGAGCATGTTGGACTGGGTCTCATCCGGCCCGAAGACCCGGAAGTTCTTCATGTTCTGCCGCATGACCTCCCGGAGAAAATTCCCGAGGATGGGGACGCTGGCGCCCGGGGTCACGCCGGGTTTCTTGACCTCAACGGCGGCGCTACGGAAATCGGGCATCTCCAGAGGTTTGCGGAGCAACCCGCCATTGGCGATGGGGTTAGCGCTCATCCGCCTGGCCCCCTTGGGGGCCAGTGCTCGCAATTCCGGAATGAGCCGACCCTCCTCGTCGAAGAGCTTCTCTGGCTGGTAGCCGCGCATCCAGGTCTCCAGCACCTTCAGGTGATGGGGGTTGTCGGCGACTTCCAGGGGAACCTGGTGCGCCCGCCAGAAGCCCTCCAGGTAGTGCCCATCTACCTCCCGCGGGGCCGTCCAGCCCTTGGGACTGCGCAGGATAATCATGGGCCAGCGGGGCCTGACCGCCTTGCCGGTGCGCCGTGCCTCCTCCTGGATCTTGCGGATCTGCAGAACACAATGTTCGAGCGTAGCGGCCATGGCCTGGTGCATGCTGGCGGGTTCACTCCCCTCCACAAACAAGGGGGTGTACCCGTAGCCGACGAACAGGGCCTCCAGCTCTTCGTGGCTGATACGGGCCAGGAGCGTCGGATTATTGATTTTATAGCCATTGAGATGCAAGACCGGCAGCACGGCGCCGTCCGTGACGGGGTTGAGGAACTTGTTGCTGTGCCAGCTCGTAGCCAGGGGACCGGTCTCGGACTCGCCGTCCCCCACCATGACCAATGTGATCAAATCCGGGTGATCGTAGACGGTCCCGAAAGCGTGCGAGATGCTGTAGCCCAGCTCACCCCCCTCATGGATGCTTCCGGGCGTTTCAGGAGTGGCGTGGCTGCCGATCCCGCCCGGAAAAGAAAACTGCTTGAAGAAGCGCCGCATCCCGGCCAAGTCCTGACTCTTGTCGGGGTAAATCTCTGAATACGTTCCTTCGAGATAGGCCTGGGAGAGGACAGCTGGCGCGCCGTGGCCCGGCCCGGAAATGAAAATCGCATTCAGGTCATATTTATTGATCAGCCGGTTGAAGTGGATATAGGTAAAGGCTTGGCCGGCATCCGATCCCCAATGTCCCAGCAGTCTGGCCTTGATCTGGTCCGTTCTCAGCGGCTCATGGAACAGCGGGTTATCCTTGAGATACAGCATGCCCATGCACAGGTAGAGGCTCGCCCGCCAGTACGCATCGATCTTCTCCAACTCGTCGGCGCTGAGCGGCGCGCCTTTGATCGTCGAGCGGGCCGGGCCGTAGGCAGAGATCGTCTCGACAGCCCTGTTTTCTTTCGTTGACGTTGCCATTATTTTCATCCTCCTTTTGCAAGTAGTGCCCGTCTTCCGGCGGGCCTGAGATTTTGGTCTGTTTATCGAGCAAGCCGCGCGCTTTCGATTCCCTGCGGCTCGCCGGTCGATGATGTCAGCAGCCGCCGTGTCTCGCGCATGATCGCCAGATCCTCGCGTGTGGCGATGACAAGGATACGCGCCGCAGAGGCGGGCACGGCTACATCCGCATCTGCCTGACAAGTTTCGTTAGCCCTCTGGTCGAGTTCCAACCCGAGGAAATTCAGGTTTTCGCAAACCCGCCTGCGTATCTCAGGCGCGTGCTCGCCGATCCCTGCTGTGAACACCAGAGCATCGACGCCGCCGAGCGTAGCCGCCATAGCACAGATCGTTTGCCTGATGCGATGGACATACACTTCAACGGCGAGTCGAGCGTCCGGATTGTGTGGCAGCTCGGACAGAACCTGGCGCATGTCGGAAGAGACGCCCGAGACTCCGAGCAAACCGGATTCATGGTTGAGAGCCTTGTCGAGCGCGTTTACCTCCAGTCCTTTGTGCCGCAACAGATAAAGAAGTATTCCCGGGTCAATGGTTCCGCTCCGGGTACCCATCATCAGACCCTCAAGGGGCGTAAAACCCATGGAGGTATCGACGCAGCTGCCGTTACGAACCGCCGACATCGAGGCGCCGTTACCCAGGTGGGCAATCACGAGCCGCAAATCCAGCCGGCCCACCATCTCTGCCGCCCGGCCGGCGCAGTATGAATGGCTTAATCCGTGGAAGCCGTAGCGTCGGATGCCCCACTCACGGGTCCACTTCCGCGGCACCGGGTAGGTTCGAGCGGCCTCGAACAGGGTGGCGTGGAAGGCCGTGTCAAAGGCCGCCATCTGGGCGACTCCTGGCAGAGCTTGCTCCGCCACAATAATAGCATCCAAGCTGGCCAGGTTGTGGAGAGGCGCCAGCTCCGCCAGTTCCGCGATTGCTCGTTTGACCTCCGGCGTGATGCGCACGGCAGAGGTGTAGTGATCGCCGCCGTGAACGATGCGATGACCGACGGCTCGAATGTCCGCGAGCCCGTGTAGTGGGGCCGAGGGACCAGCCTGCAAATCGTCGGCAATGCGCCAGGCGGCATCGGCGTGTTTCTCCAGCTTCAGCTCCTCGCGGATTTCCTGATAGCCGCTGCGGCGGTAAAGGAGTTGCGTCGGCCTTGTTGTCCAGTCGATGCTGCCCTCGGCCAGCAATAGCTCCCCTTCAGCCTCGAAGAGGCTGAATTTAAAGCTGCTGGAGCCGGCGTTACAAACCAGGATTTTCATTTTTGCCTCGAACATCGGCAGTCTCCGGCAAGCAGCCGGTTACATGCCGACATGCCGATTGTCGTCCCACAGCCGGATCACTGGACGGGAAATGTTATATTCGTACCCTAGCGCGCTCAGGCTCGCGGTGCTCAACATGAAGAATCTCCCGATCGCGACCTCCAGCCCGAGCCAGCGCGCGGCGAATGCCCGCAGAAAATGTGCGCTGGAGAAAATCAACACGTCACCTGCGACGGCGCGCACGCGCTTCACCACTCTGTCGGCACGCGCGCCAACCTCGACTGGCGATTCCCCTCCGGGGCAACCATCAAGAAACACCTGCCAATCAGGTCGCTCCTTGTGGATGTCAGCCGTCAGGCGACCCTCATACTGGCCATAGTTCCATTCGACCAAGTCCCGGTCGATTTCAGCCACAGCTCCCAAGCCAGCCAGCTCGCACGTCCTGACGGCACGCTGCAGCGGGCTGGTAAATACCTTGGCGAAAGTCAATCCCCGCAATCGTTCCGCAAGCCGGCGCGCATTGCGCTCGCCGCGTTCCGTGAGCGGCAGGTCGGTCAGTCCCGTATGTTGACCCGTGATCGTCCAGGCGGTTTCCCCGTGCCTGGCCAGATAAGCGATTGGAAGCACTTCGCTCATCGGTTCACTCCTCTTTTTCTCTCACGCGATCTTGCCTATGCGAATTCAGCGCTTTTCCATCCCGGCATCGTACGAACCCCGGCGAGCCACGTTCACCTCCTGGATCAGACCCGGCGGCGTCCCCTGACTTGCAATTGCGCCAGGGAGCGGATTAATGAAGTGTTGACAGAAGCGACTTCTTGGGCAGAGAGCTTCTCTTTGAGCCGGGCTTCGGCGCGTTGGCGCGCCTCTTCGGCCTTGGCTTCATCGATCTTGTCGGCAGCAATCGCCATGTCCGTAAGAATGGCGACGCGTTTTCCCGTGACTTCAACCAGTCCTTCGCCCACGGCCAGGAATTCATCATGACCGCCTCTGCGCACGATCATTTCTCCCGGTACCAATTGGGTCATTAGCGCGACGTGCTGGGGAAGAATCCCCAACTCGCCCTCCGCGCTCGGTATAAACAAGACGGCAAAGATCAACAGAACCAACTCAGTTTTCAGTTTGATCCGAATCTTAATAATGTTGCTCACCATGATTATGCTCTGATCTTCTTGGCCTTTTCGACGGCCTATTCAATGGGGGCACCTCGTCTTTGAATTCTGCATTTGCCTTCTTAATAAGCCAGTTTCGTGCCAAAATAGAAATGCTTTAAAAATTAAATACTTGTATAGAATCCCATTTTATGATTTACTGAATACCATAAGTATGCTACGACGTTTAGCAATTGTTACGGTATATCGTAAACTGGCTTAATCACATGGAAAAGGGTTACTGCCAGAGGAGGAGAAAACGATGAGCGTGGTCCGGGCGGCACACTGCAGCGGGTTGGTAAACACCTTAGCGAAAGTCAATTCCCGCAACCGTTCCGCAAGCCGGCGCACATTGCGTTCGCCACGTTCTGTCAGCGGCAGGTCGGTCAGTCCCGTGTGTTGTCCTGTGATAGTCCAGGCGGTTTCCCCGTGCCTGGCCAGGTAAACGACCGGAAACACTTCGCTCATCGGTTCACTCCTTTTTTTCTCTCATGGGGATCCTGCCCGTGCGAATTTGCCGATCCTTTCCAGCAAACCGGAGGAGAGGACGGAGAAGTCGGACGCATCAAATACTTCGTACTTGACCGATAAGTGTCCGGAATTGATGACCGCAACCTTCATGAGCCAGACCTCTTCTCCTGCGCTTGGATCGCCGTGATAGCCACGGTATTCACGATGTCCGTTACAGTTGCGCCCCGGCTCAGGTCGTTGACCGGCCGTTTGAGGCCCTGTATGACCGGCCCGATGGCCACCACATTGGCGGAACGCTGAACTGCCTTGTAAGTGATATTGCCGTTATTCAGATCGGGGAAGATGAAGACCGTAGCTCGGCCAGCGACCGGGCTATCGCGCAACTTGACACGGGCTACAGAGGGGTCTACCGCAGCATCGTATTGAATCGGCCCTTCCACGGCAAGATCCGGCCGCATGCTTCGCACTCGCTTGGCCGCCTCCCGCACCTTATCCACATCCGCTCCTTTCCCTGATTCCCCGGTGGAATAGGACAGCATGGCCACGCGCGGCTCAATGCCAAAGGCTTGTGCTGTCTCAGCAGAACTGGTCGCGATGTCTGCCAACTGCTCCATGGTTGGATCCGGGTTCACGGCACAGTCGCCAAAGACGAGCACCCGATCGGGAAGGCACATGAAAAAGACGCTCGAGGCAAGAGAGAAACCCGGTTTCAATCCGATGATTTCAAAAGCTGGCCGGAGCGTGTGCGCTGTTGAATGCACC
>DASPTQ010000136.1:0-5580 GCA_035623335.1 Terriglobales bacterium | reverse complement strand
TCTCCACCAGCACAAGGCCATGGGCCTGGTCGCCGACATCTTCACCGAGGAAGTGCTCTCACAGTTGCGCGGTACCTTGGCCATCGGCCACACACGCTACTCGACGGCTGGAGATTCGGCCCTGATGAACGCGCAGCCGATTCTGGTTCAATCGAACAAGGGTGCGATCGCAGTGGCGCACAACGGGAATCTGGTGAACGCCAGCCAGATCCGGCAGCGGCTTGAAAGTCAGGGTTCCATCTTCCAGACCAACAGCGACACTGAGGTGATCGTGCACCTGATTGCGCTTTCCCGCGAGCACACTCTCCCGGAAGCCATGGCGGACGCGCTTCGGCGGGTCGAGGGGGCGTTTTCGCTGGTGATGATGAGTGCGGACCGCATCTTTGCAGCCCGTGACCCCCGGGGCTTCCGGCCCCTGGCCATGGGCCGCATTCCGGCGGCGGAGGGTCACCAGCGAGACACCGTTGTCTTTGCCTCCGAGACCTGCGCCTTTGACCTGATCGGCGCAGAGTACGAGCGTGACGTCAAGCCTGGCGAGTTGATTGTTGTGGGGCCCGACGAGATCACGTCGCGCTTTTACTCCACCAGCGCGCCGCAATCGAGTTGCATTTTCGAGCACGTCTATTTTTCGCGTCCTGACAGTACGGTCTTTGGTCGCCCGGTGCAGATCAGCCGCGAGAATCTGGGGCGCGAACTGGCGTTGGAAGCCCCGGTCGAGGCCGATCTGGTTGTCCCCGTACCCGATTCCGGGGTCACTGCTGCGATGGGCTACGCGGCTGAAAGCGGAATTCCGTTCCGCTTTGCCCTCATTCGCAACCATTACGTCGGACGGACGTTCATCGAGCCGCGCCAGAGCGTGCGCGACTTCGGGGTCAAGCTGAAGTTGAATCCGGTACGCGCCCTGCTCGAAGGGAAACGTGTCGTGCTGATTGACGATTCGATCG
The DNA here is from genome assembly GCA_035623335.1 of Terriglobales bacterium. Taxonomy (GTDB): domain Bacteria; phylum Acidobacteriota; class Terriglobia; order Terriglobales; family Acidobacteriaceae; genus JAFAGX01. The sequence goes on along the minus strand of DASPTQ010000136.1, from coordinate 4,636 downwards.
TACGGGGCACGACCAGCCGCAAGATCGTCCGGATGATCCGCAGCGCCGGGGCGCGGGAAGTACACATGCGTATTTCCTGCCCCCCGACGATTTCTCCCTGCTTTTACGGAGTCGATACGCCGTCGAAAAAGCAGCTCATCGCAGCCAACAAGTCCGTCGAGGAAATTCGCGAATACATTGGCGCGGATTCGCTTGCCTATCTCTCGCTCGAAGGACTGAAGAAGGCATGCGGACAGGGCGAACACACGTCCTATTGCACCGCCTGCTACACCGGGAAGTATCCGACGGAGGTCATTGACGTCGAGGAAATTCAGCCGGCGGCCGTGCGGCGATAGCACGGTTTCCCTTCATTCCGAAGAAATAAAAACGGGGTGGCGCGAGCCACCCCGTTCGTTTTCGAGGGACTCGACTAGTTGAACCCGTGAACCAGCGCGTCCGGATTTCCGCGGGTGCCCATGCCTTGGAAGCCTCCGATAAACCCCGGGTTCGAGTTTGTGAAGTCGGTGGTCAATTGATCATAGTCGCCCATGTAATCGGGAATCAGGAAAAGATCTCCGCCGTGCGTGGGAGCGAACGGAGCCAAACCGATGTCGGAATCGGTGAAGCTGACACCGTTGTTCGCGGATTCGCCGCAGTGACGCCGAATAGCGAAATTCTCCCGATCTGCGCGCCGGTCGTACCAGCACGCGCCCACTACGCCGCGATTGTCGACAGCAATGCCGACCTGATAGTGGTCGGCTCCATTCGCCAGGCGAGATTGAAAGTCGCTGTTGACCTTGAACGGGCCAAACCATGTATTTCCGCCGTCAAAGGACTGAGTTATGAAGATGTCGTCAAACCCATAAGCCCCGTCTGCCCCCAGCGGATCGGGGACAATCTTGTCGCGGCCGTCGGCCCAGCCAAGGTAGATGACTCCATCCGAGGATGTTCCGGAGCGGTCGACAGCCATGGTCATATCCAGGAAGTCCCGGAATTCTCCCTGCAGGAAGAACGAGTCTCCGCCTGCTACGACCGCCGCAGCGTCTACAGGAGCTGAGACAACGTGATGGCGAAAGTTCGAAATCTGGATCGTCCTGGCGCCGAACGGAAAGTTCGGTCCCAGGTTGACCCATGAAATGTACAGTATGCCCTTGGAGTTGACAGCCAATTGCGATCCCTGCACTCCAACGAGGCTACCGGTGCTCGGGTCGGCACAGAACTGGATGGCAACGTGGGGAGCACTCCAGGTGTTTCCACCGTTGTCGGATTCCACGAACTCGATCGCATTCCGAGGGATAGCATTTTTGAACGTGTCAAAGCCACAGACCGTCCCCGAGGCGTCGAAATCCGTGTAGGAGACGAAGATGCGCTTGTGGTTGGAGGGGTCGATGGTGGACCAGGGCTTGTCGAGCAGATGGGTAAACCCGTCCTTGGCGACGGCCGCAATCGGATCGCTCCAGGTCTTGCCGCCATCGGTGGATTTGTTGATTGACACTGCAGCGAAAGGATTACCGCTCGCGTCCGCGAAGTCAAAAATTGAGGAGTAGTAGAAGGTGCTCGCGTCTGTACAGTTCACGACAGGATCGCTGGCCAGAAAGTTACCGTTGGTTGCACCTGGATTCAGCGGTCCACCGTCGGTGAAGGAGGCGCCGCCATTGGCGGAGTGGGCAAAGCCCATTAAGGACTCACCCCCTGTACCGGTAAAGAAGAACGGAGTTTCGAAAATGCTCCCCGAGTCATTGAAGCCCACGACAACGCTGTTACCGCAGCGGGCGGTCGAAGTTTCGCTTTGGGTGAAACCGCCAAAGGAAGAGAACTCTACGTCACTGGCCGGGTTTGATGCCGGAACGATTGACGGGATGGAGAGAGCCAAGGCCGAGGGAGCGGTCGCCTTCGGCTCCAGCATTTTCATCCTAACCCGCTCGGCGATGGCGGGATTGGTCAAGCTCATGCCGTGTTTTTCCCAGAAATTTGCAAGTTGGACGACTTGGGCGTACCCGTCAACCATCTTCTTCTGCTTCGGAGTGAGCTTGTTGTATGTCGCCTTGACAGTTTGGAGCGTCTTGTTCAGAGCGATCACTCTCTCAACCGTCATCTGTGCCTGAGAAAACGAGCAAAAGAGCACACTGATGGCGAAAGCCGCCGCAAGAAGGCGCGCTAACCGTGGTGACTTCATGATTCTCTTCTCCTGTCCGACCTGACTGCGTTGTTGAGATTGGATGGGGATCGTTTCAACCGTGTGGACGTGTAAACGTTGGTGCAAGATAGGGCTAGAAGTAGGCCATTGCCGGGCACGGTTCGTCAAGTGGGATTTTCCAAATAGGTAACTACTTTGCTATGGATTGTTTTGCGCAAGAATTTGCACACGACCTGGATTCGCTTCTGCTGGTCGCTCTAGTAAGTCGCTGAGCCCGGCGCCGACTTTCTTGCCCGAACCACACGTGAAATACGTTGGAGATCCAGCCGGATCTCGATATCGTCCCAACCTTTGAGGAGCTTCCTGGTCGATTCAGCTATTGTGCCGCTGATTTCCATGACCAGCCAGCCTCCCGTCTGAAGGACCTTGTGAGCCTGCGGTACCAGGCGGGTGATAACTTCAATCCCGGTCGGACCCGCAAACACTGCATGGCGCGGTTCGAACTTGCGAACTTCCAGTTGCACCTGGTCAGCCTCCGACTCGCCCACATACGGAGGGTTGGAGACAACGAAGTCGAGGGAGTTATCGTCGATTCCTCCGAGCAGGTCGGACTGCCGGAACCGAACCCGATGCTCAAGTTGATGGCGCGCAGCGTTGGCGCGGGCAATCTCGAGCGCCGCAGGAGAATCGTCAATGGCGGTGATTTCTGCCTCAGGCAGGTCCTTGGCAAGTCCCAAGGCGATGCAACCCGACCCCGTACCGACGTCGGCGATGCGGACTCGGGATTCTGACTGCAAATGTCCGGCGTCCGCAATCCCTGCAGTACTTCGGGCGCTACTGGAGCGCAGAAGCTCTAGTACCGTCTCCACAACCAGCTCGGTTTCAGGCCGGGGGATGAGGACGGCGGGCGTGACGATGAGATCCATGCCCCAGAATTCCTGGTGGCCGGTAATGTACTGGGCCGGGACGCCACGGGCTCGTTCGGCCAGAGCCGCCTCGTAGCGATCCATCTCTTCTGGCGTGAGCTGGCGCTCGGTATGTGCGTAGAGGTACGCCCGATCGCAGCTGAGCACGAACATCAGTAGCAGCTCCGCATTCATGCGGGGCGAAGGGACGTGGTCGGCAGTGAGACGGCGTACAGCCGACGCGAGAGCTGGCTTCAGTTCCACCGCTCTATTTCAACATGGGGCGGGTCATCGCGGAACAGCAGGGATGGAAGTTTGCAAGCCGAGCTCTCGCTTCGGTCAACTGTGACTTCGCTGCAGTTCGTAAACCAGATAGATCATCTGCCCGATGTGGTGCTGCATATGCGCGGCACACTGCAGAACCATGTCGAGGCGAATTTGCGCATTAGCTCCTATCGCGGAGTAGGGACATGACCAATCTTCGGCCGATTGTGCGCGAATGGTTGCCACAACCATTGTGACGGCCTCGTCAAAGCGCTTGAGTGCCTCGTCCTTCGACGGAGAATTGGCGTCGTTAAATTCGCGCGGCCGATCGCGATCATAGCCAGTCTTGGCGATCTGTGCGCCAATGTAATAGTTCAGATTGCCGGACAAGTGCAGCACCAAGTGGCCAAAGCTGTTTCCGTAGGGATAAGGCTTTCGCCAGAATTCCGCATTAGCCAACGGCGCGGCCAGCTCACGCACACGGGCAGCGTTCGCGGAGTAGCGGTCGATAAGGACGGAGGAAAGTGTGGAGTGCAGTTCCATGTCGTCAGGTTAGCATTTTTTCTTAACCTGACCTTCGTCACACGACTCCCGCAGTTTCCTGCTTCAGCTTCTCGGCCTGGTAGTAAGTCACGAGAGCTTCGATGAGAGGCTGAATCTTGCCATCCATAACAACATCGAGCTGGTGCAGGGTGAAACCGATGCGGTGATCGGTGACGCGGTTTTGGGGAAAGTTGTACGTTCGGATCTTCTCGCTGCGATCCCCAGATTTGACCATGGCGCGCCGTTCTTTCGCGAGCGCCTCTTGCTGCTTCTCCATCTCGATTTCGTAGAGCCGGGCTCGTAGTACACGCATGCCCTTCTCGCGATTCTTGATCTGCGACTTTTCGTCCTGGCAGCTCACGACTGTGTTTGTAGGAATGTGGGTAATGCGCACAGCCGAGTAGGTCGTGTTGACCGATTGGCCGCCGGGGCCGGAGGAGCAGAATGTGTCGATGCGCAAGTCTTTAGGTTCGATCTTGATGTCGACCTCCTCTGCTTCCGGCAGCACTGCAACGGTAATCGCCGACGTGTGCACCCGGCCCTGCTGTTCGGTCGCTGGTACACGCTGCACCCGGTGTACGCCGCTCTCGTATTTCAGCTGCGAATAAACCCGATTCCCTTCAATGATGGCGATGACCTCTTTCAATCCGCCGACCGAAGACTCCGACGCCGAAAGCACCTCGACCTTCCAGCGCTGCGTTTCCGCGTACCGGGTATACATGCGGAAGACCTCGGCTGCAAAAAGGGTGGCTTCGTCTCCACCAGTGCCCGCACGAATCTCGAGGATGACGTTCTTTTCATCATTCGG
>DASPTQ010000135.1:0-30147 GCA_035623335.1 Terriglobales bacterium | reverse complement strand
TGGAGTACCTGATGCTCATGCCGCGAGAACCGGTGCGCCAATTCTTGATCAGGTACCAGGACCGGATTCTTTATGGCACTGATCTCGATCTGCTCGCGACGGCCAAAATTCCGGAGGCACTGAAGGACTGGCAGTCAACCTATACCCGTGACTGGAAATTCCTGGCGACCGATGAAATCCTGAAGGTTCACGGCAACCAGCTGACGGGGCTAAATCTGCCCCCCTCGGTACTCAACAAGATATTTCACGACAACGCGAAGCGGTGGATTCCTGGGTTGTAATTTACCAGCAAGCCCTGTTTGTGCCAACACTTCGGTCTCTGCGACCCTCTCTACTAGACCCCTCCAGCCTTGCTGGGTATCTCCGAAAGGGAAAGCCTTAATGGTCGCCAGACGTGGACGTGGCTTAACCTACGGCTTTGACAGGATCGGTAAGCCCGCTGTAATTCCTTTCGGCTAGCCTGGTTTCTTGCTTGTTGCTCGCTTCCTCGCAGATTCTATCGATAACCTTTACCGCAGTGAGTACGCCAAATGAGCGTGAGCGTGTGCACCCCTGAAACGGCCAGGCGCGACGAAGCTTCTTGCGCGCTTGTCGCCCTGCTGGCGGCCCGAGATTGGGACTGACTGACCCCAGTGTGTTAACCGGCGCGGCTCACTCCCCTACATGCCTGTGCATGGATCTAAGAATCCCGTGCAGTACTTTTTTAGTACGTCGCCTGATGCACCCTTAGTACTCTTTATGGTACTTCCCTTGGTACCTCTAATCTCGCTAGTGCGGGTAGTAAGTCGATTCGCCATTTGGTACCTCACGTAGCTCATAATTGAACCTTTTCTTTCTGACGCGTTGCTGATACTTATCGGAATTTCATTAGGCTCCTGAGCAGGGGGAACTCCCCGCGGAGAACGCCGTGAGGAAAATCAAAGTGGTAGTGGCAAACCGGCCGCGGCTGATGAGGGAAATGGTTCTCGCCACAATCGCAGATAAACCGGATATCGAGGTTGTGGGCGAGACTGATAGCGATACGAAAGTGATCGAACTCGTAGACGAGACGCGGCCCGACTTTCTCATCATCGGCCTTGAAGATCAAAAGAAGCAACCGCCGCTATGCGGATTTCTTCTCGGACGCTATCCGGACATGAAGATTCTTGCGGTCGCCGCCGAAACGAACAGCGCGGTTTTCTATTCGGCTTTCGTCGATATTCGCTCGACCCCAGTCGAGAGTTCCGAGCAGGGAATTTTGGATGCTCTTCGGCGTTCGACAGAGCGGTTGAAGTCAAGCTTGCCAAGCGTCCGCTGAGCGGTGACGGCACAAGCATAAGTTGTTGGTGTTACTGGGTTTGGCTCACATATTCCATGTAAGTGAGAGGGCGAAGCTACATAAATGGTAGCAACACAACAATACAGTTTCCCGATTGCTTGCCCCACTGCGCGGTTGCCTGAGGTCGTATCGGACGTTGGACCATTACGATGGTACGCAGCCTACACCAACCCTCGGCATGAGAAGCGAGTGCAGTCTCAAATGCAAGAGCGCCTGATAGAGTGCTTCCTGCCTCTCTACCGCAGCATGCGGCGCTGGAAGGACCGGCAAAAACAACTGGACCTCCCTCTTTTTCCGGGATACGTCTTCGTCAGGATCCCACTTCAGGCTCGTCGTTCGGTCTTGACTATCCCTGGCGTTGTACAAATCGTGAGCTTCAACGGAAGCCCGGCGCCTTTGCAGGATGAAGAAATTGAGAACCTACGTGAAGGCCTCGATCGAAACGTCTGGATGCAGCCTCACCCCTATCTGCGGGTTGGACGCCGGGTCCGTGTAAGCAGCGGGCCCATGGCGGGGGCAACTGGAATTCTTGTGCGTCGCAAGGACAAATTGCGTCTGGTGCTTTCCATTGACCTACTGATGCGCTCAGTGGCAGTGGAGGTCGATGAGTGCGACGTCGATGCGTCGGCTTGATGCCTCCGCCGTAGATCGGATTCCTTCGTTTCCTCTAGTGTTAGACTGGTGACTGGCACGGCAGAGCGAACAAACTCGCAACAGCCGCAGTTTCCTGGTCTTAGTACAGGTAAGCTCGATTGGATCACACGAGTCCAAGAACAGTTCCGCGATCCCCCCTGTTCGACTGCCATTCCTCGGTTACTGACCGCTTGTCTAGGCTTAATCTTGCCAACCCTGCTCCTCAGTTGTACACAGCAGATCGCGCCAGTCGTGGATCCCATGCCGCCTGCACCGCATCCTCCAATGGGATGGAACAGTTGGTACGCATTCGGGGACAGCATATCGGATTCACTCATTCGCCAGCAGGCCGATGCTATGATTGCCAACGGGATGTATCAGGCGGGCTATAACTATGTAAATCTCGACGATGGCTGGCAAGGATATCGCGATGCGCTGGGTTTCCTACAGCCAAACTCGAACTTTCCAGACATGAAGGGCCTCGCGGACTATCTCCACTCCCGGGGACTGAAATTTGGCATCTACACCAGCACTGGAATAAACAGTTGCGGCGGTTTTGTTGGTTCCAAAGGTTATGAAGAACAGGACGCCCAGACGTTTCTCAATTGGGGCGCCGATTTTGTAAAGTATGACGCCATCTGCGATTACACGACAGATGTAACAACCCGGATAGCTCTGATCCGCAAATTGTCGTTTGCGCTCCGCTCTCAGGAGACTCACCCCGTGGTTTTAAGCATCGTAATGCTGCACTCACCGTGGAACTGGGCTCGATCAATAGCTGTCAACATGTGGCGCATCAGTCCAGACGCCAAAGACAGCTATCGGAACATGATGCAGACCGCGGACGTAGATGCTCCTTTGGCTCGCTATGCCAGCCAAACAGGCTGGAACGACCCCGATATGCTCCAGGTGGGCAGGGACGGGATGACTGCGAATGAGTACCGTACTCACATGACGCTGTGGGCAATGCTTTCAGCGCCACTACTCGCCGGCACAGACCTGCGTTCTATAAGTCCATCGAACCTTGAAATCCTGACAAACGCTGAGGCCATTGCGATCAACCAAGACACGGAAGGGCATCAGGCAAACAGAGTTCTCCACAGTCCAAGCCTTGACCTGTGGGTCAAGACGCTAAGCGGCGGTTCTGCGATCGCGATCATCAACCGTGGTGAACGATCGGCAACCTTTATGGCGAACGACACAGTCTTGGGAATTGATGCCGCCCAGGTCTACGACGTTTGGACTAAGCAGACTGTTTCCTTGCCTCGCTCGTTCAGGCTCGAAGCACACAGTTGTGTACTGCTGAAGACGTTGCAGCCGACGGCAACAGAGTGAACCCAGACAGGCCGAAGGGAGGGGCATGCGAGGCAAGGAACTTTATCCGTGCGAGTTAGGATTTAGCCCTGACCTATTCAGTCCTAAACTTCCCAGAGGAGTCATGACAAGGTCGAACTGACCCACACCCTGGGCCTCGTTTTCTACTGTTACTTAGCCGAGAAAACCGAGATTCCCGCGAGAAAGCCTGTGGAATCCTGCGCGTGTGCAGACCGGCCGAAAAGTACACATCCGCACAGGTGCGCTCCCAGGCGAGAAAGGAATTGTCGTCAAAAACGAGATCCAATGCAGATCGCGCTCCACGTCTCTCTGATTCGACGCGTCAGTTGCACTGGAGATCGATGAAGTCGCCATCGAACCGATCTGGCAAAAGCAGACCGGGCCGCTGACGAAGAAGGCTCCGGAATGGGGTGTGTGTCATGGTGAGTTACTTGATGAATCAAGCTTGGTGGAAAGTCGCGCTTGCGCTGCTGGTGTGTTTGTGGTTGTGTTCTGTTCTCCTGGCGCAAATGTCGGAGCCGCAGAATGAGCGGCCTGCGGTGCAGCCGGCCTTGCAAAAAACCAAGGCCCCTGAGGTCTCAGACCTTGCCAAGGACAATTACGGCCGTGTAGCTGCTTCCTCTTCCGACATCCGAGCCGTGTTGGTGCGTGAGGCCGGGCTGCTCGTCGAACTCAAGCGCTGGGTCGCCAAGGAAGCAACCGACAACAGCCAGATTGTCGAAGACGCGGATCTGACTGATCAGGCAATCTTTGATCGCCTGGACCGCGATGTAATCTTTCGCTCGGTTGCGACCCGTCTGCTACAACGATACGGCTACTTGATGCCGACGCCCAATCCTCAGTCAGACTTAGGAAAGGAACAGGATCTGATTCTCAAGGAGCGCGCTCGAAGACTGGTCGCGATTGAGCAACAGGAAGACGCTGCGTCCACATCCCTCCAGCCAAGGAAAGATGCATCCCAGGAAATGGATCGTGCAGTGGATTGCGATTCGCGGCCGGATGATGACTGTGAGAGCCGCGATCAGGGTCGCCCGAGAACTCGGCGGACAAGTCCGGGCAGCTCCCCGTCGCAAGATCTGAGCCCGACACCGCCTTCTGAATTCACCTCGCCACCTCTACCCGTTCCTTCCCCTTCCCGGACTCTGCAGACCCAAAACGGAGGGTCCAGCTTCGGTGGCGGAGGCGAAGACTCTCAAGCTGCAGAATTCAGTTTGATGGCAATGCGGTCCAGCCCCGATGCTGCAATGAACATCCCATTCGGGGCGGGCAACCTGCCGGACCTATCATTACTGGGCCACGGTTTGGATTCCCTTTCTGACCGTGCATCCGCTCACTCGAATATTCCAGACACAACACAGCCGAGCCTTCGGCTGGGGAATCCTCGACACTCCGATCGCCACGAAACGGAGGAGCGCGAGAGGCGGGAAGAGGAAGATGCGAGCCCGGTGAAGATGGTGCGGCCCGCCAACCCATATGCCGATGTTCCCTCGCTCTATGATATGTATGTCCAGGCTGCTGCATGGCAGCGTCCGGCTCAGCCATTTGGGCTGGAGATCTTTCGCAACACTGAGAACGACCCAGACATCATCCCGATGGATCTGCCCGTCGGACCCGACTACGTCGTCGGTGCGGGAGACAGCCTTTCCATCGACCTATGGGGCGGGATTTCGCAGCGGTTGGTGCGCGCTGTAGACAGGCAGGGTCGTGTGTCCCTACCTGAAGCCGGCCCTCTGCTGGTCGCCGGAAAAACTCTGGGAGATGTTCAGCTCGCGGTCCAGCGGGCTTTGCGCACCCAATACCGTGACGTTTCAGCCGACGTTTCAGTATCCAGGCTGCGCACAGTTCGCGTCTATGTCGTGGGCGAGGTTGCTGAGCCTGGTGCCTATGACATCAGCTCGCTTTCAACGCCGCTGAACGCGGTCTTCGCGGCGGGCGGCATCACGGCGCGCGGGTCGATGCGAAGGCTGAAGCACTATCGGGGTAAACAGCTGATCCAGGAGGTCGACGCATATGATCTGCTGCTGCATGGAGTGCGTACCGACGTCCAGCAGTTGCAGAGCGGGGATACGCTGCTGGTTCAGCCAATTGGGCCTCAGATCACGATCGAGGGCATGGTGAGGCGTCCGGCTGTATACGAACTCAAAGATGAGGCTACCCTAGCCGATGTCCTCCAACTCGCTGGTGGCATTCTTCCGACTGCAGCTTTGCGTCACGTTGAGGTGGAGCGGTTGGAGGCGCACGAGAAGCGCATGATGCTGTCGCTCGACATCTCCTCGGCGGAAGGGGATCCGGGCATCACCCGGCAGTTGGCAGCCTTCAAGGTGCAAGGCGGTGACCAGATTCATATCTTCCCGATGGCATCCTTCAACGAGCAATCGATATATCTGCAAGGTCACGTGCTTCGTCCAGGAAAGTACTCGTTCAAGCAGGGCATGAGAGTCACCGATGTGGTCTCGTCTTACAGGGATCTGTTGCCTGAGCCAGCGCCCCACTATGGCGAGATTATTCGACTGAATGCGCCGGACTTCCGGCCCAGTGTCGAAAGCTTTGATCTTGCCGCTGCTCTCGCCAATTCTGCAGCCGCGCCCAAACTCGAACCTCTCGACACTGTGCGGATTTTTAGCCGCTATGCCTTCGAACCCCCTCCGGATGTCTGGGTCGGCGGAGAAGTGCATAAACCCGGGAAGTATCGGACTTCAGGGCAGGCTCATTTGCTGGATGCCCTCTATCTCGCGGGTGGCATCACTCAGGATGCCTCCGTTGATTCCGCCCAGTTATTTCGGACTCAGGCCGATGGCACCATGAAGATCATGAGCGTGGATCTGCGAAAGGCCTTGGCCGGAGATCCGGTGGACAACGTTGTCTTGCAGCCCAGGGACCGGATCCTGGTTCATCGCAACGCCGCTCAGGTCGAGCCGGCGACGGTTTACATCAAGGGCGAAGTCACCAAGCCAGGGCGCTATCCTCTGGCAACCAACATGAGAGTCGAGGATCTCGTGCGGGTTGCGGGCGGACTCAAGCGGAGCGCGGATACCGAGAGCGCTGACCTGACCCGCTTCGCCGCCGCGAATGGTCCTGGGGGGACGGATGAACGTGTCGAGATCAAGCTGGCGTCGGCTCTCAGCGGTGATGCCAATGAAGACATTACCCTTCGCAATGGCGACGTGCTCACCATCCGGCAGGTCCCGCGATGGAACGATTTGGGGTCCGCCGTCACAGTTCGCGGTGAAGTGCAGCATCCCGCAACCTATGGGATTGAGCCCGGAGAGAGATTAAGCTCCTTGTTGAAACGCGCTGGCGGGTTCACCCCTCAGGCTTATCCTTATGGTGCGGTTTTGTTGCGTCGTGAGGTACAGGAAATGGAGATGAAATCTCACCTGGAACTCGTTCGGCGGTTGAAGACAGAGCAGGACTACTTGAAAACTCTCCCAGAAGGCGACACCGACCAGAAGAACGCAAAGATACAGGTCATCGCGCAGACGCAGACGGCATTGCAGCAACTGGAGGCAACCGCGCCAGTCGGGCGCGTGGTAATCCACATTCCCGCCGGTGATACGGATCTTGACAGCTTTGCGAAGAGCTCGGCGGATGTTCCGCTCCAAAACGGAGATGAGTTGATCATCCCTAAGAGAAACAACTACGTTGTGGTCACTGGACAAGTCTACAACCCAACCGCAGTGGGATACCTTCCCGGCAAAAGCGCCAAATGGTACCTCAGCCAGGCGGGCGGCCTGACTCAAGTGGCTGACAAGAATGCCGCATTTGTGATCCGCGCCAACGGCTCCGTCTTGTCGGCGAAAAACAATTCTGGTTTCTGGTCAGGCAATCCTTTGAACACTGTTTTGAGACCGGGGGATTCCATCGTCGTGCCTGAAAAGGCTCCGAAGATCGCCTCGCGTAATTATGCAACTATCTTCCAGGCGGCACAGGTTGCGTCCTCGGTAGCTCTTGCGATTGCTTACATCCACCCGTAAGCATTACCGCCAAGGCATTTCAATGAAGCGGCGGGAATTTCTGGTAATCGCTGTGTCCGTCCTCACAGGCTTTTCAGTCTCATGGTCGCAGGAAGATCGGGTTCTTCCGGATGCTCCAAGCGCGGTCGCAACCCCGGATACCCGATCAGCCGCAATACTAATTCGATCGTGGAACGATGAGGACTCAGGTCCTCAGCCATCTTCGACCGACGGTTTCCGGGGATTGCTCACGAGGTTTGCGCAGGATCAGCAGCGGATTTGGACCGGCCCTTCGCGGATTCATCTCTCCGATGGGGCATGGCTCGTGCCTTTGGGAGGTATCGCTGCCGGATTGTTCGCCACCGATGCCAGTTATAGCGCATCGGTGTCGCAGAACCCGTCCACCATCAGCCACTACAACACCCTCTCAAACGCTGGGATCGCAGGCCTGGCCGGGGCGAGCGCCGGAATGTATCTGTTCAGCTTTCCCGCCCACAGCGATCATTGGAGGGAAACTGGATTCCTGTCGGGCGAGGCAGCCCTCAATAGCCTGCTTGTGATTGAAGCCATGAAGTATTCCTTGGGGCGTCAACGTCCGTATCAGGATCACGGCAACGGTGATTTCTTCCGTGGAGGAACATCATTTCCATCCGAACATGCGGCCGCAGCCTGGGCGATCGCCAGCATCATCGCCCACGAATATTCCGGGATTATTCCCAAGCTGGCAGCCTATGGCACGGCCTCCTTGATCGATTACTCGCGGCTGCAAGCGCATCAACACTTCCCTTCGGACGTCTTCATCGGCAGCCTGCTGGGCTATCTGGTCGCGCGCTCCGTTTACGTTCGGCGCCATGATCCCGAGCTCGGTGGCGATAGCTGGGAGTCACCGCGCGAATTCGTGGAAGGTGACCGAAGTCGTGACCCGGCTTACATGGGTTCGCCGTATGTCCCGCTGGACAGTTGGGTGTATTCCGCGATTGCACGCCTCGAGGCGCTGGGCTACGTGCGTACCGCGTTTCTCAATATGCGTCCTTGGACTCGGCTCGAATGTGCTCGCCTTGTGGAAGAGGCCGGGCAGTTGATTCGCGAAACGGGGGATGACAACCCGAGTATAGCGAAGTTGTATAAGACACTTGCCGCAGAATTTTGGGATGAGATTCGCACGCTCGAGGGAGAGCCCAACATCGGAGCCAAGTTTGAGTCTATCTATACCCGCACCACGGGCATCTCCGGAAGGCCCCAGGTGGATGGCTACCACTTTGGCCAGACCCTGATCAACGACTATGGCAGGCCGTACGGCAAGGGTGTGAACCTGATTTCTGGTGCCAGCGCATATGCGACAGTGGGTACGCTGGCATTCTATGTTCGTGGAGAATATCAAAGAGCTCCAGCTGTGCCGTCTGATCCGTTCTCCGTTCAGCAGGCGATCGCCAACGCCGACCAAACCCTCCCCGTTCCTAACGGGCGACCTGAGATTAATCAGTTCGGCCTCATCGACGCATACATGAGTGTCACACTCAACAACACCCAATTTTCCTTTGGGAAGCAGAGTCTGTGGCTGGCACCCAGTCAGTCGAGTTCCTTACTGTTCAGCAACAATGCTGCGTCGGTTCCGATGTTCAAGATATCGAGCGTGTCACCGTTCAAGATCCCGCTGTTGTCTCGCTTGCTAGGTCCGACCCAGGGCGAGTACTTCCTCGGACAGCTGGACGGTCACCAGTTTGAATTCAACCCGGTTGATTCCGCTTTAGTCGGACCTGGAGGGGTGGGGCCGCAGCCTTTTATTCAGGGATTCAAGCTCAATTTCAAGCCGACTGCCAATTTCGAATTCGGAGCCGGATACACAGCTCTGTTCGCCGGCCCAGGACTGCCGTTCACATTTCACAACTTTATGCGGAGCCTTTTCTCCCACACATCCGGGTCAAACAATCCTGGCAAGCGCACGACGTCTTTCGATTTCTCCTACCGCGTTCCGCGCCTCCGCAAGTGGTTGACAATTTATTCGGATCTGCTCGCAGTCGACGAATATTCGCCAATCGGATCGACCAGGGCAACAGTGAATCCAGGAATCTACATGCCGCAGATCCCCAAGATTCCAAAGCTCGAGCTAAGAGCCGAGGGACTCCACGAGCCAACAACCACCGAATTCGCGCCAGGATTTGTCTACTACGGCCAACGCCGCTACCGCGACGGATACACAAACGACGGCAATATTCTCGGCAGTTGGATCGGACGTGCAGGTCTCGGAGGGCAAGGCTGGCTGACATACTCTTTTTCGCCGCGCAACAAGCTACAGTTTAGTTATCGTCACCAGGAAGTTTCTAGTGCTTTTATAGGCGGAGGCCGTCTCGTTGACTACTCACTTGGAGGCGACATTCTAGCTACCCCCAATCTTGCACTTTCCGGTTATGTGCAATACGAACAGTGGAGGTTTCCTGTTATCAGTCCGAATCGACATTCTCCAGTCGTCGCGAGCATACAGCTTACATTCTACCCGCACTTGCGAGTAGGAAATTGACTAGTCTCGGCATAACCAGACAAGAGCAAAATCTACCTTGACAAACCGATCGACACAGTCCGTAGTAAGGCCAGTCGAGATGCCTGGCGAGGTCGAATCTCAAAATGGATTTGAAATTCAACCGTCGTCCTCGCAAGAATGGGCGATTGACTGGCTATGGCGGCTTTGGCACCGCCGCCAATTCCTGAGAAGGGTCGCCTTGTGGGGTGTGGTCGCGTCAACCATCGTCGCCTTTCTTATCCCAAAACGCTACGACTCTACAGTACGTCTAATGCCTCCGGAACATCAGGCAGGGTCGGGACTCGCTATGATGGCGGCTCTAGCCGGTTTCAGTGGAGGCTCCGCGACGGGCGGGGCAGGCGCAAGCTCGGGGCTCAGCGCCGTGGCTGGCGACTTGCTAGGGCTGAAGAGTTCTGGCGCACTCTTTATTGACGTTCTCTCCGGGCCTACTGTTCAGGATCGAATCATCAATCGATTCGACCTCCGAAAGGTGTACTGGGATAAGTATTGGGCTGATGCTCGCAAGGATCTAGGCAAACACACAGCGATTTCAGAAGATCGCAAGAGTGGAGTTCTCACCATTACAATCACCGATCGTGACCGAAACCGGGCCGCTCAGATTGCTCAGGCTTATGTGGAGGAACTTGATCGTCTTGTCGCCCAGGTTTCCACCTCCTCCGCACGCCGCGAACGGATGTTTATCGAAAAACGACTGGAAACCGTCAAGCGCGACCTAGATTCGGCTTCGCAACGATTTAGCGAATATGCCAGCAAGAATACCGCCATTGATATCACGGCACAGGGCAAGGCCATGCTCGAGGCGGCTGCGAGGCTGGAAGGGGAAAAGATCGCGGCTCAATCGGAACTGGAAGGTTTGCAGCAGATCTATTCTGATAACAATGTCCGCGTACGAGCGTTGCGGGCCCGTATTATCGAACTCGAGAAACAACTCGATAAGTTTGGAGGTCTCGACACCAATCCTGAACTCTCCGATCCAAATTCACAGCCCCAGTTCCCCACTATTCGTCAATTGCCCCTGTTAGGGGTCCGCTGGGCCGACCTCTACCGCCAGACCAAGATTCAAGAAAAAATCTTCGAACTTCTCACACAAGAATACGAGCTGGCCAAAATCCAGGAGGCGAAAGAGATCCCAGTGGTTAGTGTGCTCGATGCCGCAAGTGTGCCGGAGAAGAATTCATTTCCACCACGCTTGGCTATCGTGATGCTTGGAGGTTTTCTGTCTCTGGCCGGAGGGATCGCTTGGATATTTGCGAGTGATGTCTGGGACCAGACAGACCCGCAGCACCCCGGAAGGCTGCTTGTCCAGGAGGTACTCACTCAATTGAAGGCGAATGGAACACCGCAGTCAGCGAGCAATTGGGCATTGTTCGTAAAAACAAAGAACTGGAAGAGCCGGCGCAACGGAGGTGGCAACGGCGAGAACGGCAATTCACCTTCTGAGGTATGACATCGCATAAGGCAATCAGCTTTGGCTTTCACCAGGTTCGCAACGATATCGCAATGCATCGGTGCCCGGACCCTGTTAGCAATGTATCCGGTCTCTGGTATTCCCTTTCTTAGACTCAGACACGTGACACTCTCGTGCCTTCGGGAGAAAGTCGTGAATTAAGATGCCGCTTGCAAAGGCAAAAACCTGCGTCCCATTGCGGATCCATAGTGCAGAGGAGTATTTCCAGCTCTATCCCGATAAGATGTATCTTCCCTACAACGCGATTGAGCAGGCCACTCACGAACTTCTTCGCGGCTATGAGAAGGAGAAGAGAATCTTTGTCTTTGGCAACGGTGGGAGTGCGGCCCTGGCTTCGCATTTTGCATGCGACCTAGGGAAGGGGACTATTCCCCATGGCACCCGCACGAAGCGCTTCCGAGTGCTTGCCTTGACCGATAATCTACCACTCATCACGGCTTGGGCAAATGACAAGAGCTACGATTGCGTATTCGCGGAACAGTTGCGCAATTTCGTCGCTCCGGGCGACATCACCTTTGCTATCAGCGGAAGTGGAAACTCCGTGAATATCTTGCGCGCTCTGGAGTTAGCTCGGGACGCAGGCGCCTTCAACATCGGCTTGACCGGCTTTCGCGGTGGGCAAATGAAGCGGTTATGTGATGTCTGCATTATCATTCCATCCGATAACATGCAGATTGTCGAGGACTTGCATTTGAGCGTTGCACACGCGATCTTCTCAGTGATCTGTCAAAGACTTTTCACTGATAGCCTTGCCACAATTGCCTCACAAGCCGCGGACTGAGCTCGCGGCCCCACAGTTTTAGCTAACTCGCACTGAAGGGATTTTATCTTTGCGCTCACGCTCACGCCTGTCTCTGGATGATTTCGCGGATTGCCCGGACGCAGCGAGCGATGTTGCGAGCGATGAGATCTGCGAACAAATCCCGCGTTGTCACCGGCCCAAACAGTTCTTGAAACGAGCCATCGATTTGCTGGGCTCGATATTCTTGATTGTCGTTCTATCCCCACTCTTTGCCGTCGTTGCTCTTCTCATTCGAGTGGTCGACGGTGCTCCGATCATCTATCGCCGCCGTGTTCTAGGCATACAAAGACATTTTGATGCTTATAAGTTTCGTACGATGTGTCTCGGAGCGGAGGCGATGTTGGCCGCAAATACTGACCTCCAAAAGGCTTATACACAACAATTCAAACTGAAGGCGGATCCACGAGTTACATGCCTTGGCGCCTGGTTGCGACGATATAGCCTCGATGAACTTCCTCAACTCTTTAATGTTCTGAAGGGTCAGATGAGCTTAGTGGGTCCACGTATGATTACCGTATTAGAGTTAGGAAAGTATGGTCGGTACCAACACCTGCTGCGAACAGTGAAACCAGGTCTCACAGGTTACTGGCAGGTTCAGGGTCGTCAGAATGTCTCTTATGCGGAACGCGTGCGGATGGATGTGTACTACATAACACACTGGAGTCTTCTTCTCGATGTCGTAATCTTGCTTAGAACGCCCGCCAGGGTGATCCTCGGTGAGGGAGCCTATTAGACATGGCGACAATTCTCGTGACCGGCGGCGCGGGGTATATCGGCTCGGTCTGCTGTTCACAACTCCTCGAGCGAGGGCATCGCGTGACGGTGGTGGACGATCTCTCCACCGGCCATGCTAAGGCTGTACCCGAGGGAGCCAAGCTGCATCAACTGGACATCCAGGATCGTATTGCTCTCGCAGTGGTGCTGGCTGCCGATCGCTTTGACGCAGTCTTTCATTTCGCGGCCAAAGCGCTTATTCCGGAATCTGTAACCAACCCCGGAATGTTCTTTGATTCCAATGTTGCCTCCGGGATCGCCTTTCTGGAGACCATCCGAGCTGCGGGCATCCGCAAATTCGTGTTCTCCTCATCGGCAGCCGTCTACGGAAATCCGCATGCTGCCCCGATCAATGAGGAGCACCCTAAGAGCCCTGTAAATGCCTACGGTGAAAGCAAATTGGTATTCGAGCGCATTCTCCAATGGTATGCAAAATGTTACGGGTGGACCGTCGTTGCTTTTCGCTATTTCAATGCCTGTGGCGCCACTGAATGCACTGGCGAGGATCACCATCCGGAAACCCACATCATCCCCCTGCTCCTGCAAACAGCTGCAGGAGAGCGGGACCTCTTTGAAATTTACGGCAATGACTACCCGACCCCAGATGGCACGTGCGTCCGTGATTATGTTCATGTCAAGGACATAGCTCAGGCACACCTATTAGCTCTTGAGATCCACGATCAGGCAAAGCTGTTGGCCTATAACATCGGCACCGGAATAAGTTATTCGGTCCGACAGGTGTGCGAGATGCTTGAGCGGGAGATAGGCCAGAAGCTGAATGTGAAATATGGTGCTCGGCGCCAAGGCGATCCAGCAATTTTGTGCGCCAGTCCCAGTCGTCTGATGCGAGAGCTTGGCTGGAAACCCCGATTTTCGGGGCTGCCTACCATTATTCGCAGCGCATGGGAATGGAGACGAGACCATCCAAACGGGTATTCTGGTATAGATGGGAAGGCGCTGCCCCCCTCGACCGCAACAGTTCTTCATGAATCAACGGATGCAGTGCCCTGACGCGATTCCGTCGAGAGATAATGCGAACAACGAAGCGAACGATAGGGAAGAAGTGTTTCCACTGAGTAAAGTTGACGCAAACTCGCACCTCACCAGCGGTCGACTGCTGGCCCGCAACACGATGTGGAACCTTGCTGGCCAGATATTACCCATGATTGTTGGCATCGTGACGATCCCGGTAATTATTCGGGTAATGGGCGTGGAGCGCTTCGGAGTTCTCTCACTGGCTTGGGTGGTTGTTGGATACTTCAGCTTGTTCGATTTTGGAATCGGGCGGGCGCTGACCAAGCTTGTCGCGGACAAACTGGGGGCTGATGAGGAACGGGCGATAGGTCCGCTGGCTTGGACTTCGCTGCTGATAATGCTAGTCTTCGGAATCTTTGGAACGATCGTCACCTTGTTTATTTCGCCTTTGCTGGTCCATCGTTTACTGAAGATTCCGCAAGCCCTTCAGCACGAAACATTGCTCGGATT
Organism: Terriglobales bacterium; assembly: GCA_035623335.1. Lineage (GTDB taxonomy): Bacteria > Acidobacteriota > Terriglobia > Terriglobales > Acidobacteriaceae > JAFAGX01. The sequence continues at coordinate 15,840 of DASPTQ010000135.1, read as the reverse complement.
TTATCTCTTAGCAGTTTCGATTCCAATCGTAACACTCACCGCCGGGTTCCGTGGAATCCTCGAAGCCCTGCAGCAATTCCGGCCAGTGAATCTGATCCGACTGCCGATGAGTGTCCTGTCGTTTGCAGTTCCTCTCCTGGTTTTTCCGTTTTCCCATGGCTTAGTCCCGGTGGTCGCAGTGCTGGTTATCGGCCGCGTGGTTGGGTGCGGAGCTTACGTTTATGCCTGTTTTAAGACTGTACCTTCACTTCGGGGCGACGATTGGTTTGATTCGTCCTTTGTCCTGCCACTCTTTCGGTTTGGCGGCTGGATGACCGTCAACAATCTAGTAGGGCCTCTAATGTTCTATTTGGACCGGTTTCTCGTGGGGGCACTACTCTCGGTAAGTGCCGTTGCCTACTATACTACGCCGGTTGACATGATGTTACGATTGACTGTTATTCCAAATGCTGTAGTTGGGGTGTTGTTTCCAGCGTTTGCCGTCAGCCTAAGTCAGGATCCGGACCGGACGGCATTATTGCTGGCGCGGGCTTTCAAATATATCTGTCTCATCCTTTTCCCGGTGGCTCTCATCGCAGTCGCATTTGCTCCTGAAGGCTTGAGGCTGTGGCTTGGTACAACCTTTTCGGCGGAGGGGACTGTTGTGTTGCGCTTGACTGCGGCGGGCGTATTTGTGAACTCGCTCGCGATCTTGCCCTTTGTTCTAATTCAAAGCGCTGGTCGACCTGACATCACGGCATGGATGCTTATTGCCGAGCTTCCTGCCTACGGAATCGTTTTATTGTATCTTACCCGTTGGCTGGGGGTCGAAGGAACCGCAATTGCTTGGACAGGACGAATCAGCGTCGAAGCGGCCGTTCTGTTCTTCGTCTCCCATCGGATACTTCCGCAAAGGTCATATTCTGTGCGCAGGCTTGTCGCAGTTGTGCTTGCTGGACTGACGATTCTCTATGCAGCGTCGGTCTTGAATGACTTTGGGACCAAAATCGGTTTCGTTGGCGTCGTATTAATTAGCTTTGCGATGACGGTCTGGTTCTGGGCTTTAGGTCCCGATGAGCGCCACTTTTTGGGAGCGCTTGTTGACGCTTCTACTCGAAATTGATCTTGGCTTCGGCAGTTCATGTCCTTTACCGGAGAGCACAAATCAATGACGGTTTCGCAGTTGCAACGCAAATTGCATTCTGTGAGAGAAATCCAAAAGACCTATGACAACTGGCCGCAGTGGTTCATCAGCCGGATGGGTATTGATTTCTTGGGCTCCTCAGCTGAGATCAAGACAGGACGATCGAGGTTGGTTGCCCCCAGGAATTTCGAGAGCTGGGGCATTGCTGACCAAGTATGGAGAGAGAAAGTCTACACGAGGCACTTTCCCATCCTCCAGGGGTATCGCGTGCTCGATATTGGCGCCCATTATGGCTTTTTTACCGTTTTTGCCGCCCTGGAAAACGAGGGTGTCAAGGTGGTGGCATATGAGCCGTCCAAGAGTACATTTCAGATTCTTAGGAACAACTTGGAAGGGAATCGGCTCGACAGGCAAAGTGTGCTTGCATTCAATTGTGGGTTAGCCGACAAGAGCGGAGATGCTGTTTTCTATAAGCCCGAAGGTCACGATGCTTCAGGAACCCTGTTCGCAAAGAATGTGAGCGGGGCATCCTGCCGAGTTCTTGAAGAAGTGGTAAGGATCGAGGAGGCTGTCAGAATCTGGGACGTGTTTGACTGGTATGACTTCGCAAAGCTGGACTGCGAAGGTGCGGAACTTCCAATTCTCCGGCATTTGGGTGATCAGGTCAGGCGATTAGGACACATAGTTCTTGAGTATCATCAAGATCCCAACAACCTTGTTGAATTTCTGTCGTCGAAGCATTTCTCCATTGTGGAAATCGTTCCTTTAGAGAGCAAAGCGAACTGGAACGCATTTTCTCATCTAGGGATGTTGTATGCCAGAAATACCGAGTCTTGGATGACGATGCAATGAGCCTCCGTGTTTCTCCTCTAGGCAAAGTGTGGACCATGGTCTCAAGGTTTGGACTAGCTGCTGGCCTTCAAACTGCAGCTGCGCAATGGGCGCGCTCCAGGTTCAGCGCTCCGCGTGATATCTTGCAAGAATACGGCTGGATAGTGAAGGAAGAGTGGCCGGCTAATCTGCCTACTCCTAAAGCGGGTCCCTTAAGAATCAACTGGGTAATACCGAGCATTGCCAAAGGGAGTGGAGGACTACTCAATATCTTCCGGGCGATCTACTACCTGGAACAGTGGGGACACAAGAATCGGCTGTACACGTTGGGAAAATGGGCTGCTGCTGGTCGGGGAATACAGGAATTCATCCAGAAATCCTACTTCCCCATACATGCCGCCATCGAGGTTTTTAACGGCCAAGTCGAAGATTCAGATGCTCTCGTCGCGACGAATTGGATGACCGCTTATGCCGTTCGCGGACTAGCGAATACGGCTCAAAAATTCTACTTTGTACAGGACCTGGAGTATTACTTCCACGCTGAAGGGAGCCTCGCTGAATTCGCAAGAGAAACCTATCGATGGGGCTTTAAGGGCATTACCTTGGGGAGTTGGATTGCGGATGTGCTGCAGCGCGACTTCGGCATGTCGTGCTCTGCGTTTGGCTTTTCCTATGATCGGGAAACCTACAATTGCATCGAAGCTCGCAAACACTTGCGCAAAAAGAAGCGACTTGTCTTTTATGCCCGTCCGAACACCGAGAGGCGCGGCTTTGAACTGGGAATTCTTGCTCTCTCCCTCGTAGCCAAGAAAATGCCTGATACCGAGTTTGTGCTTGTTGGCTTCTCCCCCCCAAGAAGCATGCGGTTTCCCTTTACTGCGACGCTTCCAGGAATTGTGCCGCCTCCCGAATTGGCCCGTATGTATCGGCAGAGCGATGTCGCACTAGTGCTCTCCCACACGAATCTCTCCATGCTTCCTCTGGAATTGATGGCTTGTGGTTGTCCCGTGGTTTCGAATGCTGGGGCCAACGTGGAATGGCTCCTATCCGATGAGGTGGTTCAATTGGCGCGTCTCACACCACAATCTCTCGCCGCTGCGATATTGAGGCTCTTAGAAGACGACGAATTTCGCCGCAAGAAGGCCGTCGCCGGTTTGGCGTTTGCTGAACAGACTCGTTGGGAGTTCGAGATCAGAAAAATTGAGGATGCTCTTTACAAAGGTGTGGGCATTTCGCCGGATAGCGTTCAGCAAGATATCGTCAGTCCCCCTCGAAAAGCCCTGCTTGCGACCCTCTCGTAGGGTACTCTTAACCATCCAGATCTCAAGCTGTTGGAAGACGACTAATGAATGTACTAGTGACAGGCGGCGCCGGCTTCATTGGTATACACCTTGTCAGGCGCTTGTTGCACGAGGGTTGCTCGGTCGCGATTCTAGACAACTTTAACCCTCAGGTTCATGGCTCCAACCAGAGTCTACCCATGGACCTGTCGGACGTGGTTGAACTATACAATGCCGATGTCAGAGATCTTACGGCACTCACTCGGGCATTGGCGAACCGAGATGCGATCGTACACCTGGCTGCGGAGACAGGCACTGGTCAGTCCATGTATCAAATTTCTCGCTACCAGGGAGTGAACATTGGCGGAACGGCGGCAATTTTGGATGTACTGATCAATTGTTCAGACCTGCGCTGTTCTAAGGTCATCCTTGCATCTTCCAGGGCAGTTTACGGCGAAGGCAAATATTCCTGCATTGACCATGGCTTCGTTTATCCGGGACCAAGAAGTGTCGAGTGTTTAAAGGCGGGTCGATATGAACCGCTCTGCCCAATTTGCAAAGGCTCATGCGCTGCTGAGGCTACGAGCGAAGACTCTACGCTACAACCACTTTCGCTATACGGCCTAACTAAGAGGGTTCAAGAGGATATGGTGCTCATGTTGGCACGGTCCTGTGGATTTTCCGCGTGTGCGTTACGCTTTCAAAATGTCTACGGCCCCGGCCAATCTCTTCGCAACCCGTATACTGGAATCCTTGCAATTTTCTCCAACCTGGCACGGTCGAATAGTCCGATCCAGATCTTTGAAGACGGGCAGGAGAGCCGCGACTTCGTCTTTGTCGAAGACGTAGTGGAAGCGACTTGGCGCTGCCTCGCGGCAGACTACTGTAGGGCAGACGTATTTAATGTGGGAACCGGACAGCGCACGAGCGTCCTGGAAGCCGCGCAAGAAGTGGTTCGCTACTTCCGATCCAGTTCGAACATAAAAATAACGGGAGCTTTTCGTAAGGGAGATATTCGGCACAATTTCGCTGATTTGAGCAAGATGCGAACAGCCACCGGTTTTACTCCCAAAGTTGCCTTTGCAGAGGGCCTAGTTTACTTCCTGGATTGGGCTGCGAGCCAGGAGGAGTATGTCGCGAGCTACGGATTATCTCTTCGTGAGATGTCTGAACGGGGTTTGCTTCATGGCTGAGCACGAGCTTGTTGGTGTCGTTACCGTCACATATAACAGCGCGAGTGTAGTCCCCGATTTCATGCAGTCGTTACTCCAGCAGTCACATCGGAACTTTATACTCTACGTGGTTGACAATGCATCATCTGATAATACTGTCGAACTCCTTACTATGTACAAAGACCGGCGTTTACGATTGGTTCAGAACTCGGAGAATCTCGGTGTCGCGGAAGGAAACAACTTAGGTATTAAAGCCGCTCTTGACAATGGCTGCTCCTCTGTATTGCTGATTAATAATGACACGGTCTTCGATGTTGACATGCTTTCTACATTGGTCGCTGGTCTCGAGCAATACAATTGTGACATGATCGTTCCCAAGATCCTTTACTTCGAACCGCCAAACATCTTGTGGTGTGCGGGTGGGACTTTCAGTGCTTGGCGTGGTGGGGCAAACCATTTCGGCTTTGGTCAGAAGGATGATGGGAGGTTCGATCAGGTACGAGAAGTCCAGTACAGTCCCACCTGTTGTATGCTGATCAGAAAGACAGTCTTCGATTGCATCGGACTGATGGACCCTAAATTCTTTGTGTACTTCGACGATACAGACTTCTGTCTCCGAGCGTGTCGAAGAAAACTCAAGCTTGTCTACGTTCCCTCAGTGCGCATTTACCACAAAGTCAGCACACTCATTGGGCACCGCTCGGAGCTTAGCCTCCGTTACTTCACGCGCAACCATGTTTACTACGTGATGAAGAACTTTCGGCTTTGGATGATGCTGTACTACCTTCCCATATGCCAGGCCCATGTTTTTCGCAGGGCACTGGTTGCCAAGGGAAAGATCAGGGCATTGTCGATCGCTGAGAGAGCCTTTTGGGAAGGTATCGCTTTGTTCTATGCCGAATCACGTCCAACTAAGCGGTTACTGCATCTCGCGTCTGAAAAGCGGCAAGGTGAACACTTCGCGCGTCCTAATTGACGGGCCCGATCCTGTCGAGGTGAAGTTGAAGCCGCACAGGGCCCGATGTCTGGGTGTGTCAAAAAACGAAAAGAATTGCCCGGTATGAAACCACTCCAAATATCGATCTCTAACAGCGGCCCAGTGCCTCCAGAACATAACTCCAACCGCAATGTACCATTCCTTCTAAACGGTGCAGAGGTAAAGTCCAACAGTACAACCGATCGCATTCTTTGGGCCGTTGCAGCGTATTTCAGACGAAAACGGTTTAAAGAGTTTGAGAAATTTCTAGCCGGCATCGAGACAATCATCGACTTCGGAGGAACTCCATCAATCTGGACAAGTATCGGCCGGCGGGGTGTTGTCCTCCTCAACCTTGATGAGCAACCGGCACCCGCCGATTTCTTAGTGGTAAAAGGCGACGCCCGCAACACCAGCTTTCCCGATCTTTCGTTTGACTTGGCATTTTCCAATTCGACGCTTGAACATGTTGGCACCTGGGAAGACCAGCGAGCGTTTGCGAGCGAGTTGTGTCGCGTCGGCAAGCGCATATACTGCCAAACGCCTGCGTGTCGCTTCTTTTTCGAGCCCCATTACTTTACGCCATTCGTGGATTGGTGTCAGTTCTTGCTAAAGCATTACTGGTTTGTGCGATATTGCACCTATTACGGTTTGAAATGGAAACCATCTAGAGGGCAAGTCAAGGATTTTCAATCCCATCTTCGTCTGCTGACGTTCTCTGAAATGCAGCGCCTGTTTCCTAACTGCGAGATCCGAAAAGAACGATTTTTGGGCATGACCAAGGCATATATCGCAATTCGCTAGGAAACTGACAGGCTCGAATATCAGCTTAATCACTAACCGGCCAACGGAAGCCTAATACGACTCCCAGAATCTCGAGCATCGACCGGCTATGGCAGGAGTCAGACGTGACACCTTGGTCCTGGAAAGCCTGCGCGCTCATTGTAGGCGTTGCCGTCACGATCGATGTGCTCATTATTCAATCTCCACTGGTTTGGATCGGCGCTGCAGGAATGCTGGCGATCGGCGCCCAGTTCTGGGGCGACCTCAGGAGCATTGCAGTGGTGATGTTTACCTGCGGTCTGACGAGTTATTCGCCTTTCGAATTTGGAGTCCTTTCTCGCCTGTACCCGGGAGATGTGGCGATAGTTCTGTTCCTGATAATGTGGCTGGTGAGGGGAGGGCGCTCTTGCTTAGAACGGCGCTTCCAGCCGAACCTGGTCAACGCTCCTCTGTTCGGAATGGCAAGTGTGATGGCATTATCAATCTTGTGGTCCCGTCTTCATCCCGATCCGTCAGTGACCTATACCTTCCCGCACTCAGATGTGTCTTGGGCAACAACTCAGATCGCTCAACTTGCCTTACTCGGGGCTACGATATGCATACCTTTTGCGGTGGCGGCAACCGTCAAAACTAGAAGGGACATCGAATACGTGATCATCACGATGGGTGTTGTGACTACCTTGGGAACCCTACTGACGGCCGGCGCAATGATATATGGCCTTGGCGGTTCATTCGAAATCCTTGGTGTCACACGTGCCTATTGGGAACAACCCTGGCAGTCGTCCGTGCGGTTGACTGAGCTTGTTCTTCCGTTTCTCTATTCTGCAGTGCTCTTTGGGCGTCGCTGCTTACCAGCTTATGGGCTGATATGTGTTTTGTTCCTATTCTGCCTCATTGGCGTCGTACTCACTTTCTCGCGTCAAAGTTGGTTAGTATCACTTTTCACGTTGTTCTGCGTGTCGGCTTTTTGGCTCCGAAAGAAGATTCTTATACCTTTGATGCTGTTGCTGCCGTGTGTACTGGTACTCGTTGCATCGAGTCCAGGTGTCGTTAAGGGAGTGACCCAATTTTATAATCCGAACGAGGTGTATGGCCTTGACAGGCTTTATTTTTATGTGACTGGAGTGCAGCTTTTTGTGACTCATCCACTTCTGGGCGTGGGCGCTGGGAACTATCAGTTCTTCGATAGGATCTATGCGGAGGTTTCAGCGGGTGGTATTTCGCACAATCAGTTCATCACTATTGCGGCGGAAACCGGAATACCGGGTCTATTTATGTTTCTTTGGTTTCTGGTTGCCCTTCTAAGAATTCCGCGACGATTCAAGCTCCGGACGCTGGACAGACGGGATTCGCTCTATTGGTTCAGGGTCGCAGGCGTGGTATTTCTTCTTGCTTGGATAAGCGAATGCTTCTTCCAAGAAGCGTTTTTTGTGACCGCTGCCGCGGGGGGCGGAACAAAAGTCATGACGTTTACCGTTTTTCCTTGGATCCTGTTAGGGCTTTTGTTTGCCGTTACTAATCTGAGTTCTCCCCTAGCGAGAGCCGCGCCTGATACGCTTGCGCTGCCAGGGGATTTGCATTGAGGATACTGTTCGTCGTACCAAACGTGCCCTCACCTATCCGGGCCCGTCCTTTCAATCTAATTCGGAGACTGTCCCGCAGTCATGAGGTCTCGGTCCTTTGCATTGCTACGAATGAAGCCGATCATCGCTTTATTGCAGAGCTGAGCAGGCATTGTCATGAGTTGGAAATAGTTAGACTTTCCCGATGGCGGTCTGTCTGGAATTGTGTGATCGCTTTGTTCTCCGGGGTATCTTTGCGTTGCGCATACTTCTATTCACCGGTCCTTCGTGATCGCGCGAAAGCGAAGATTGCCGAAGAACGAATAGACATCGTGCACGCGGAGCATCTGAAATCGGTGCCAATGGTTCAGGACGCGCTCGGTCAGGTGCCGATAGTATTCGATGCTGTGGACTGTGTCTCTATGTTCGAATCCAGGCGGCGTAGGGTGCTTCGAAATCCGCTGCTAAGGGTTTTTTCTCATATGGAGTCGAAGAGGATGCTCCGTGGAGAGGAGAGGGCCATCGAGCTATTCGACCGAGTGGTGATCTCTTCCCCTGTAGACAGAGACTGCTATCCAACTGCGCAGCACATGCGGAAAAAGTTGGCAATAGTTCCCAACGGAGTGGATCTGGACCATTTCCAATTTGAGCTATATGAACCTGAGCGAAGCCTAATAGTGTTCTGCGCCAAGCTAGACTACTTCCCAAACGAGGATGCGGCGATGTATTTTGTCAAATCCGTATGGCCTCTCCTACAAAAGCGCAGACCCAGCTTACGGTTGGACATCGTTGGCAGTCGACCACCACGTAGTGTGCGACGTTTACATGGCAACGCCAATATTCGTGTGATAGCCTCGGTCGCCGACGTTCGCCCTTACCTTGGACGGGCTTGGGTAGCACTCTGTCCAATTCGTGCCCAGGCGGGAACTCAAAACAAAATACTGGAGGCCATGGCCCTGGGTGTGCCCGTAATCGCCACCAGAATATGCTGCCCGGGTCTTGCTGTGGAAGCCGGGAAGCATCTCTTGGTCGCCGACACACCCGACGAGTTCGTTTGCGCCACAGAAAGGCTCTTAGACGATCCTGTCCTTAGGTCTGAATTGATCACGGCGGGGCGAGCATTTGTGGAAAGGCATCACGATTGGATTAGTTGCGTGAAGAATCTCTGCGACGCCTATGCGGACGCTGTATCGGCTTTTGCGGATCACAGCACAAAGGCACCGTGTCTCATCTGACTGATGCTATGACCCCGGGTAACGTTACATACAATTCCGCGTTGAAGGACTAGCTCGAATCTGTCTAACGAACCGCAATGATGCGCCAGTTCGGCTCGGCCAATGCCAAAGTGTGCAGACTAACTGGACAGCTCTTGGAAGACGGGTATTTCGGATCGACGCATGAATGACTTTCGCACCTTACGCAATTGGATTCTAGCTTCAGACCTCGGTTGGCTTGTGGCTTCGATGATCCTTGCCTGCCTATTGCGCTACGGTTCCGCTTCTACGGGGTTGCCGCGTTCGGTCCTCTTGGCTTTCTCTGTGACACTCTTGGCATCCGCGCTGGTCTGGATGATTCTCTGGTACCTTCTGAGGCTGGACGGCTTTCGAGGAGGATGGCGATTTCCTGCTGTTGTCTGCCAGCTACTGCTGGGTGTTGCGATTGTGATGGGGATCGTATTAGCCTCCGGTTATCTCATGCGCATTTATGTTTCGCGTCTCGTCGCAGGTTATTTTGGCGTTTTGATCTTACTTGGATTCATTGCGATTCGGCTTCTAGCTCGCTTAGTATTGAGCATCCGCTATCGCTCGGGCGAAGTCCGCCGCGTCGTAATTGTGGGGAGCGGTCCAGTGGCACGAGAGGCGGCTGAGAAGATCCAGCGGCATCCCGAAGCTCTGTGCAGGGTAGTCGGGTTTCTCGCTGGCGGAAACTCGGCGCTCGAGGTCTTGACGGGGCCGGGGGCGAACAATGTGGTAAACGTCCGGACCTGCGGCATCATGGAGTTGCTGACGCAGCAAAAGGTGGACGAGCTCATCTTTGTAGCCTCTCGAAATTCTAGTCCCGAGGTAGGCGAGCTTATCACTCAGTCTTTGAAGTGCGGTCTCGGGGTAAGCGTCATTCCACAGCCCTATGAACTGTATTTATCGACGCCAGAGTTGATGGACTTAGATGGACTTCCAATCCTTCGTTTGCATCATCTGCGCGGAACCTCGGCAGAGCCCTTTTGGAAAAGAGTGCTCGATCTGAGTTTTGCGGCATTTCTTCTCCTTGCTTTCGTTCCGGTTGTCGTGATCGCGGCTTGCATACTTAGGGTGAAAAAGGGGAAGGCCTTCTGCCGTGAGGAACGTTGCGGACGAGGGGGAAAGCCGTTCAGGATGTACCGTCTAAACTCGCCGCGTCGAGAAGTGGGGCTACCCTTCTACGAACGAATTATGCAGCATCTGAGTGTGACGGAGCTGCCGCAGCTTCTAAACGTCTTGAGTGGTGACATGAGCCTGGTCGGCCCCCGTCCTGAGGTCATGGAAAGTGTGCGGCACTACACTGAGTGGCATCTCCGGCGCTTAAGTGTGAAGCCCGGCATAACCGGTCTGGCGCAAGTGCACGGACTTCGTGATCAAAACACATTGGAAGACAAGACGCGATACGATCTGCAATACATTCTTCACCGATCTTTATTTCAGGATATTTCCTTACTGCTGCAGACTCTATGGACACTGATCCGGCGTCTGAGTCACATACCAAACTTGCGCAAACCCTCTGCTGTTCCGCCGGGCAGGTCAACGTCAACAATTCCCGCCTAGTTTGATGGTCATGCGGATTGTCCGCAGTCCGGTTCGGACCAGCTCCACGGGGCCGAGCCGAGGCATTGGACGAATTGCATACCCATCTTGTGTTGTTCTTCACTGAGGCAGTGCACGATTTTGGGACCGTTTTGAAAGGCGTCAGTGACACCCTATCAAGACATCCTGATACTCACGACTTGGTCTTGAAATGATTGCCGTGAGATCCAAAGGCCGGACTCCACAAGCTGTTGTCTTGCAATCGTGGGTAAGGATTTTGCGAGCTCTTGCTCGGAGGCAAAATGCCTCCGATTCGATCCTAGCTGCCACTAGCTTGAACGCCTGACCCATGCTTATCGGGCGCAGCCCAGTCCGCATTAGCTTTGGAGGCGGGGGCACGGATTTGCCCGCGTACTATGAGCAATTCGGCGGGGCTGTACTCAGTGTGGCGATTAACAAATATTTCTACACCATTCTTGGAAAACGCTCCGATGGGAGGATTCAGGTCATTTCTTCCGATCTGCGCGTGTTCGAAACGTGGCAAAACCTCAACCATCTCGAAGTGCGCGGAAACCCTCTCGAGATTCCGCTAGCTGCACTTAGAGAGATCAACTGTGATGTGGCGATTGATCTCTTTCTTGCGTCGGAGATACCGCCGGGTACAGGGCTCGGCTCCTCGGCCAGTGTCTGTGTCAACGTGTTGAAGACTACTGCCACCTACTTGGAGCAACCGCTGTCGAAGTATGACCTGGCGGAGAGAGCTTTCCATGTCGCCCGGAACATCTTGGGCAAGAATGTGGGCAAGCAGGATGAGTATGCTGCTGCTCTCGGCGGATTAAACTACATCACCTTTCACCCTGATGGCGCTACTGTGGTGGAACCTTTGCATCTGAGTGGAGCGACGCTTCGAGACTTGCAAAGCAACCTGATGCTCTTCTTCACTGGCGCGTCGCGTAATTCCTGGTCCATTTTAAAGGAGCAGGAAGCAATGACCCGCCGGGGCAGCTCGAACACTGTTGATGCGCTGCACGAGGTGAAATCTCTGGGCCTCGAGATGCGCGATGCGTTGCAGCAGGACAACCTTCACCATTTTGGCGAATTGTTGCACCAAGGGTGGATGGCGAAGCGTCGCGTTTCCAGCAAGATCTCGGATGAACGAATCGACGCTCTTTACTCTCTCGCACGACAAAGAGGAGCTCTGGGAGGGAAGATCACAGGTGCCGGTGGCGGCGGGTTCTTACTCCTGTATTGTGAGCCGCCCTGCCAGCTGCTGGTGAGGGATGCGATGCGAGAACAGGGCCTCCAGGAAATGACGTTCGTGTTCGACATGCAAGGAGCGCAGGTAATTGTGAACGATCCCTTCATCGACGGTGATGAGCGTGGTGGCTCACACTGGGTCTTCATCCCTCACGGATCCAGTATCCGCTCCACTGCAGAATAATTCTGGCTCATGAAAGCTTTTCTTCTCGCGGCCGGTAACGGTACCCGCCTCCGGCCAATCACTGACCGCATCCCGAAATGCCTCGTGCCCATTCGGGGCGTTCCCCTGCTTTCCATTTGGCTGGAGACATGCAGGCGTATTGGAATCAAGGAAGTCCTGATCAACTTGCACGCTCATCGGGAGGAACTCAGATACTTTCTGGACCAGTCCGATCATGGAATCCGCGTGCACATTGCGGAGGAAAAGACTCTATTGGGCAGCGCCGGGACTCTGTTTGCAAATCGCAGCTGGGTCCGATCCGAAGAGCTTTTCTGGGTATTCTATGCGGATGTCCTCAACCGCGCGGACTTGAACGCAATGCTGCGGTTTCACCGCCGACGCAGGCCGGCCGCAACCTTGGGGGTCTACGAAGTGCCCGACCCCCACAGGTGTGGCATTGTTTATGCTCGACCGGACGGAATCGTTGAAGACTTCGTTGAGAAGCCCATGAAGCCGGCCAGTAACCTGGCTTTCTCCGGCCTGATGATCGGAACTACGGATCTGCTCGATGTCATTCCGGACCGGGTTCCCTCGGATATTGGATTCCACGTCCTGCCCCTTCTCGTGGGACGGATGCTAGCGTTCCCCATTCACGACTACCTGATTGACGTTGGTACCATTGAGAATTACCTGAAGGCACAAGCAACCTGGCCCGGATTTTCGGAGTTATGACAACTCAACCACTAAAGGGAGTCATCTTCGACATGGACGGGGTGATTCTTGACAGCCATTCTGCTCACCGAAGGGCGTGGAGGGAATTTCTGCGATCCGTGGGCTGTAAACCCTCTGAAGAAGAATTGGACTACATTCTGGACGGTCACAAGCGCGACGAAATCCTTCGCTACTTTCTTGGCGACCTCAGCCTACAACAGGTCAAAGAATACGGGAACCGCAAGGATGAGATGCTAAAGCGCTTCAGCGGCGGAGTGCAACCGGTAACTGGAGCCGTCAAACTCTTATGCACTCTGAGAGATGCGGGGATACGGATTGCGCTGGCGACCTGCGCTGGACGACAACGGACCCAGAGTATACTCGCGGATCTCGATCTCCTCAGCTACTTTGATGCTGTTGTTACAGGGGATGAAGTTGCCGCAGGTAAGCCAGATCCTTCAATATATCGCCTCGCGACCAAGCGGATGCGCAAATCCCCACGCCACCTGATAGCCGTGGAGGACGCAGTATCCGGCGTGCAGTCGGCGAGGGCAGCGGGGATACGCTGCGTTGGAGTTGCAACAGCTGAACGAGCACCTGCATTGCAGGCAGCTGGAGCATACCCGGTCGTGCCGAGCCTGGGCTACCTGTCCCTGTCAGCACTGAAAAGTGCTGACTCCCACTCAGAAACCCCCAATCGTTTCCCGCCCGGTTAGTTCCTTCTCCACTTCCCGCTTGAACTGCTTCTTCGGCATCAGCCTATTTCCCTGAGTGCCTTCCTTGCCTGTGGCGGCAGGTACTCCGGTACCGTCTCTGTCCCCCTGTCCCTCCCGTATCCGCCCGAGTCCCGGGTATCCTGTTTCGACTCACTCTGCTGTTCCCAAATAAGCGTCCGCCGATGGCCGTCTCGACAAGAGTGGGATGTGGGGACATGCTCACGATGTGGGCCGCTGCTCAGGTTGCAGGGACACTTTTGTACAGTTTTGTAAAGATCCTTGACTCCCTCAGGACCCTGTGTAAAATTCGCCGGCAAGCATTACTGCATCCCACATTGAGACTGGCCATAGCCCCAGTCCGTTCCTCGGAGGGATGAACTTGGGCCATGTGTGTCCTTGCTGGGTGCGCTTCACATTCACCCTGGCAACGGTATTACCGCTGATAACAGCTGGTTGCGGATCGGGATCGATACCACTTGCTTCCACGGTGTCTCCCAGTCAAAATCCTCTTGTCGCTCTATACAAAGTGGCTATATCAGGGAGTGCCCAGGTTTGGGTGGAGTTTGGCCCCGACACCAACTATGGTCGCCAGACTTCCCAGTATTCCAGTGGAGCTGGCGTACACATACTTCAAATTCTTGTGGCAGGAATGAAAGCGTCTTCCACCTACCACATGCGGGCGCATGCGCAATGGGCCGACGGACACACGTGGGTGGATCAGGACCACACCTTCACAACCGGTGTCATACCATCGTCACTCACGCCACCCACCATCACCGTCAGTCAGCCTAGTTCCAATGTTTCACCCGCACCCGGTGTTGAATTGCTGAGCAACAATGGCGCGCTGCAGGCGATTGTCACTGATCTTAAGGGCAACATCATCTGGTATTGCCCTGGTTATGCGGAGCCGCTGAAGCTGATGCCAAACGGACACTTTATCGTTCTTGAGACGGGCGATCTCCTGGAGATTGACCTCGCTTGTAATACGATTCGCGATGTCTCTGTGGCGCAGGTGAATCAATCGCTTCAGACTAATGGCTACGATTTTAGTATCCCTGTTAACGCGCCAGCTATTCCGGGCGGGGGACAATTCAGCCATGACGTGCTAGTTCTGCCCAATGGCCATTGGGTCGCGATTTGCGAGATTGAGAAGAGCTTCACTGATCTGCCCGGCTATCCTGGTATCACAGATGTTGTGGGGGACGGTGTGATCGACATCGATCCCAACGGAGATGTGGTGTGGGGATGGTCGGCGTTCGATCATCTCGACGTCAACCGACACTTGATGGGACTTCCAGATTGGACGCACAGCAACGCTCTTGTCTACACACCCGATGGCAACCTTCTGCTCTCGATGCGTGCGCAGAGTTGGGTCCTGAAACTTGACTATGCGAACGGCACAGGCTCCGGAAATGTCCTTTGGAAACTGGGCTACCAGGGCGATTTTAGCCTTTTGGGTGGGGATTCAAGCCAATGGTTTTACGGGCAACACTATCCGAATTTGCTGGGAACCAATGGTTCCCAAATGATCTTAGCGGTTTACGATGACGGAAATCTCCGTGTTGATTCCGCAGACGTTGCCTGCGGGACTATGCCATCGGCACCGGCCTGTTATAGCCGCGCCACTATTTTTCAAGTCGACGAAAGCACTAACATTTCAAGCCTGCTTTGGCAAGATCTGCCCGGATTCTTTTCTTTCTGGGGAGGGAGTATCGGGATTCTCTCGAATGGCGATGTTGAGTTTGACAGCAGCGAGCCGTTCTTCCCATCGAACCCAAACGTCTCACAGATCATGGAGGTTACCTACGCAAATACTCCTCAGATTGTTTGGCAGATGATCGTTTCTGGGGAAAATGTATATCGCGGCTACCGCATACCCAGCCTCTATCCAGGCATTACCTGGACTCAGTAATAATGGAGTCGTTAATTTCCTTGATGGGATTTGCAGGTAGAAGAACAATAGAGATAAGCAACGCCTTCGTTTCCTCGTAAGAGTGACCCAACCCCCTAAAACTGGGCCATCCAGACTGTTAATTGGGGCCTTTGTTGAGCGGTCCCGACCGTTCTGCTGGTAGGACTCATTCCTGGGTAGGATGGAAGCAGGTCCCCCCGCAAGTTGCGTATCAGTTTTCCCGGGCTAGGATAGGAAGGACAGCTCTTCCCACCGGACTCTCAGAAGTGGAGGCAGGGAGAGCCCACTGATAGTGCAGTGAATGATTTTGACGACCTGCGGAGCTCTGTCACAGCCTCTCGTTATCCTCTCGGGCCCAAGGGATTCCGGGTCGTTAGAGAAAATAACGCAGCAACCAACCCAGCTTCCACAACAACTTGGCGATGAAGTCCTCGGAGTAATGACGTTTCAAGCGCGCTGATTTTCTGACCGAAAGATAGTGCACAATAAGCACAGCCAAGAACCATGAAGTGCGCGTATACTTACCAGCTTCGCTGAGCTAACCATCCGGGACAGAGACAATTGGGGCTGCATTGGG
>DASPTQ010000134.1:0-33622 GCA_035623335.1 Terriglobales bacterium | reverse complement strand
GAGTCGCCATGCGACCCTCTACACCGAAAGCTCCGACAGCTTCGTTGCCTCCGCTGCCGCCTCGATTGCTACCGGGTGGAGCGAACCAGTTCCCGGGCGGGAGTTACACCCGCTGAAGTCCAGCGCCTTTCACGGCGCACTGTTTCGCCAATCATCCATAGGTCCTAGCTTCCGAACTCCAGGACGTGGGAAACTGTGTGTATGGCAGAGAAACGAACAAAAGCCGATAAAGCACAGCGAGAAGCTGATCTACTCGACAAGAAGTCGTCCCACCGTCCACCACAGAATCAGGGGAAAAAACCACGCGAGGACTTCAACCAAGCGGCTGTGCGAATCGTCGAAGAAGCTGCTGAAAAGGATTAAGCCCTTAGCCGATCAGCCCCACAGACGCGGCCCCGTCCTACGGAGTTTTGGTTCCCCGATCAGCAGCTTTAAGGCGTATGCTGGACCCATGGATTACCTTTCGCAACACCTTACCAGCCTGCGCCAGGAAATAACTGACCTACGCAATATGAACCTTCTGTATGCGCAGCAGAGCGCGCACAGCGACATTGAGCAGACGGCTTCAGATGTGCGCGCAAGCCGCTTGTTGCAGATCAAGAAGGAATTGTCGAAGATGCGGGATTGCCCTCACGACCCCAGGGTCTGGTGGGACAAAGTTCGTAAGCCGAAGCGTGCCGCTTAGGTCACTGACGAAGTGCGCGCTGGGGTTCTGAGTGAAGTGGAGATTTAACGTCAATTACACGCCATTCGCTAGTTTCCGAGTAGAACACTCCTTCTAGGCGGCTGCCATCACGTTGTTACCCAAGTTACCCAATCCCGCTGCATACAGGCCGCACAGCGCCTGATTGAACGCAACCAGATCGCCGAACTTGGGGTGATTGGTAAAAATTGAGACCACATCCCCACGCCCGCCGAGGACATCCTCTGCGAACCCTTGCAGTGCCTTCTTTGGGCCCGTTTCAACGAACACGCGGGCGCCGGCGTCATAAAGCGTAAGCAAACCCTTCACGAATTGCACCGGACTCGCCACTTGCTTGGTCAACAATTCCAGCATCTCTGAGATGGCGTCAGGACCCGTCGGATAGAACTCGCCATTTACGTTCGATATGACCGGCAGATTCGGACGCTTCAAGTGAACGCGCTGCAAGAGGCGTCGCAGCGGCTCGCAGTATGGAGAGACTATGGACGTGTGGAACGCGTTGCTGACCGGCAGCGGTACCGCTTCATAGCCGGCCTTGAGAAAGGCTTCGATCGCTTGCTTCACCGCCTCGCTGTTGCCTCCAATTACGGCCTGATGGTAACTGTTCACGTTTGCGATTACCACGTACCCGCTAATCTTCTTCAATTCGCGTCCGATCTCATCTAAGGGCGCGAAGATCGCCGCCATTGTTCCCGTTTCCAGAGACAGGCCCTCCGCCTCCCGGCTGCGGGCGCTGACGACCTCCAGCGCCTCCTGAAAGGAGAGCGAGCCGGACGCCACCAAAGCTCCGTATTCACCGACACTATGGCCCATCACCATGTCGGGCTGAATGCCGTAAGCGGCCAACAACCGGGTGAAGGCTATGTCGCTCGCTATGACTGCCGGTTGCGTGATGGCGATCTGGGCCAGATCTTCCTCGGCTCTGGCCGTGACTTCAGGGTCGGTCCCCTCGACAAACATAAACTCTGTCAAAGACCTGCCCCCCAAGAACGGTTTCATAGTGCGGTCCGCTTCGGCAAAGGTGTCGGCCAAAATAGGCTCCGCCCTATGAAGGGCGCGCAACATGTTCAAGTACTGCGAACCTTGGCCGGTATATAGGAATGCGACCTTGTGAGCAGGACCAGAGCCGCGAAAAATGCCTTGAGCGCGCAGCACCTTCCAGACTGCCGGTTGGCCCATTGCCATAGCTCTCAGTGCTTTCCCCAAGCTCTCGATGAGTTCCGCCGGGGTTCCATAATCGATCGCCAGGCGTTCGGGGGCGCGCAAGTCCGCTTCAGCGGGTGCCGTCGCTTCGGGCACACAACCGGTGCGAGCTTTGGTTTGAACGCGTACAAGGCGCTCTACTAACGCGGCTTCAGAGTCACCTCCGATGACCAGCGCGCCGCGCAACGGTGCCTTGTAAGAGCCCGATCGTACAGTGCCGGACGACATTCGTTTGTCTTTCTTTACTCGCGCGTGAGCGCAGGCTGAAGGTAAGCAAGTGAGATGGTTGAGTTAGCGTCAGAACAGCAGAGAAGGGTCGACTAGTTACCCCACAACTGACGGTATGCTTAACGCGGTCAATTGTCAATTTCATCTGATGCAGTCTGATAATTTCCGGCGAAAAATTGGTTCGTGACGAACGATGGCAAACCGCAAGCTAAAGTCAGTTGACGTTATCAGGCGATTGCGCTCATTAAGAATTTTGCCGACCTCCAACCGGGGTCAGTGAGCGCAATGGTGTTACGTCAATTGCTTTTGAGGTATGCAAACCCTTCAGGTCGTCTGAAGCATTCAGGCTGCGTCAGCCGTAGCTAAGCTCGACTTCAATGCCCCATTCCTCTAGCAACACTTCAGGAATGTAGCATCGGTTCTTGTTACGCTGACACCATGTCTTCAGTTCAATAGAGTCGGAGTAGTTCTTTGGGGTAAGTCGCAGTCGTTTGACAAGTCGCTCAAACTCGGTGGGAAACGCCAGAACGGATGGCACAGGACGGCCCCAATTTGGGTTTCCACGTCTACGCATAGCTGGAAAATTGCAAGATCACATCATACTCTCATTAGCTGATGCGCGCGCCGCAGATGAGTGATATGGCGATCTTTCAACATACTGGCCTTCGCGGCCCGACAGATTCACGACCCACATCCAATGATGGGGGAGCTTAGCCGTTAGTCTGCCGAACTTGTCTGCTCCAAAGCCGTGCATGGAGTCCATGCCTGTGGCAGTTTGAGGTGGGGCATCGGTGGAGCTGCAAACAGCCGTTGACACGGCTTGGCCAGCCATCGGGCCCAACGCGCTGATCGTGAGACTCGGGCACTGTCCGTGGCGATTCCCGTATCAGCATACATCTGTCGATATATTTTCGAGATCAAGACGAACGCCAGGCGGGCACGCATGGATTTTATGAACCGGGACCGCGTCCAAATGTCGTTCAGACTGTAAAAGGCATCCCAAACAGACTGCGTGCGCTGACGAATCTCCTCGGCGGACATGCTTGGGTGAGGCCAATAGAGCTTGGGCCGAAGCGCGCGTGGAATGAGCCAGCGCCGGGTAACTGGAATCCCGGCGATGTGTACGGGAGACGCCTCCATGTTCTTTTCCCAACGGATAAAGTCCACGGTTCCAGGATAGGGAGTCAGCATCACGAACTGGGCGAACGCAACTTCCGCCTTACCCGCAGCCAAGGCAGTTGCGGCGAATGTCTCCGGGCGATCACTGGGCAGGCCAAAAATGAAAGAACCCAGCACATATATGCCGTGGCGACGGAATGTTCTCAGCCGCTCGACCAAATCTTCCCCGGCCGCATTGAACTCCTTGTAAACGTCCTTTAATCCTTGAGGGGTCACAGACTCCACCCCAACCAGTGCCCCTTTGATTTTTGCTGCGTGCATGGCATCGAGGAATTCGGGGTCTTCTGCTGCTTCCATGGTGATCTGCGTAAAGAAAATCATGTCGGAGGGAAGCAGAGCTAGGCGTGCCATTAGCTCGAAGCGCTCCGCCCGGATAGCTTTGAGTTCTTTGAGCCGACCGATGTTATGCTGCTCTGCCGCGAGGCGCAGATCCGTAAGAGTCACGGGATAGAAGTTGTCGTCAGCGAGCGCGATGAAGCGGAAGCCGAGCTGTCGCAGTTGGACGATCTCTTCAACTACCACATCCGAGGCACGTTGCCGGGGCCGCTGCCCATCCGTTCGCCAAACTGAGCAGAAGGAGCAATGCTTGGGGCAGCCGCGAACGGTCTGGACCGAAGCCCACATATAGCGCTTCCGTGGTACCAAGTCCCAGCGCGCAGACAGAAATTCCGAGGCTTCAATCCGTCCTCCTTCGTAGATCGACTGGGGAGTGCCACGACAGCAATCCGACAATACCTTCGCCCACACCACGTCTCCGTCGCCTTTGACCACAGCATGCGCCCCACCCAGTTCATGTGCTTCGGCTGGGTAGAGGCTCGCGTGGATACCTCCGAATACGACATGAGCGCCGCGAGCGCGAGCCATTTCCCCAATCTCGTAACCGCGAAGTGCATTCGCCGTGTGGATGCCGATGCCGACAATATCTCTATCCTGAATCTGGGTTGGGTCCACGCTCTCCAGAGTTTCATCGACCAGCGAGGGGTCACCGAAGCTCGCGGGTGTTGCCGCCGCCAAGACATACAACCAGCGGGGGGTAATCACAGCTGTTCCGAACGACACTTCGCTCGGATTAATGAGATGAATGCGCACGCCGCTCCGCCTCCTTTTGGCTCAGGCCGGAAAGAGGCTGGGTTGTTTGGACAGGTGCATAGTTGGCTGGTTGATTCTATGCGGATAAGCCCCAAGCCGCAATTGATAACTGGCGAAAGCAGGCGATTACGCTCAGAACCCCCTCTTTATCTCCGGGCTCCCGGGCGAGGCGGGTCTCCCGGGGCCGGGTGGGAGCGGCATTTGAGCAGGGTTTTGTTAGAAGACCGATTGATGGCCCGGTAGGTAGAATGCAGATCCAGGATAGCTGGCATTGGAGCGGAGGAAGACGATGTCCTAGGCTTGCTTTCGCCAAAAGTACACGATAGTGGCCACTACCGCTGCAATAGTGAGCAAGTCCATCCAGTCAGACAAGCCTTGTGCAGCCGAAAGCGACTGCTTGTCAGATTGAGGCTCACGACTGCGTTCGATTCGCTCAAACAATTCCCCTGGAGACATACCCTGTTTTTGTGCCTCGACTAGCAACGCCTGCCGCGCTTCCAGCGGTGCATTCGCGTACCGGGTCCTCGCGTCAGTACGGTTGACCAACGCCAAGTAATCTTCTGGGCCCTGCAGCGCAGTGGGCAGGATAGGCACGGCAAACGGGCTAACTTTGACGGACGCCAGGGAACCAGGCCGCTTTGCCTCGATTGTCCTTTGCACGGGCATCAGCGCTGATTCCGTGGGTGGCTTTGACCGAAGACGGGTCACGGTCACACTTGGTGCCGTCGACCGCATACCCGGACTGGCACAATGTCTTGCTTGCGTAGCTTTGTCTTTCACGCGAATCCCGCATTTTGAGCAATATAAAGGCATCAGGGCACCCATAAAAGGGCTTGCTTATTAGATGCCCTAGCCACTTGTAAAAGACCTCCCCGGAATGTCGTCAAGCCAATGTTGACGGGGCGTCTAAGTGGGCATCAAAAGGCCCGAAAAGGGCACCAACTATGCCCAGTGCCCAAGTGTCGCTTGGAAATCGCCTACGCGCCGCCACGCCCGTCACCCGTTTTCCTCGCCCCGAACCTGCCCCCCCACCAACCCACCAGGGGCGGGGGGGGTGCAACTTTGGATCGCTCTGTCTCCTAACCCCTCGCACAATTGACACTCATCCGACCCCTCCCTAGACTGGAGATGGACAACAGGATCAATCGGCAAGGAGATTCCAAGGACATCCGATGGGCTGGCTACAAAACAGGTTCGAGAAGAACTTTCTGATTACCACCGTCGACTATATCTTCAATTGGGCACGGAAATCGGCAGTATGGCCCATGACCTTCGGCTTGGCTTGCTGCGCGATCGAAATGATTGCGTCCTCGACCGCGCGCTTCGACATCGCGCGCTTCGGTTCAGAGGTGTTTCGTCCCAGCCCACGACAGAGCGATCTGATGATCGTTGCCGGCACCGTAACCCTGAAGATGGCACCGGTTGTGAAGCGCATTTATGATCAGATGCCCGACCCCAAGTGGGTGATCTCGATGGGGGCGTGCTCGTCTGTCGGCGGCCCGTTCAACACCTATGCCGTGTTGCAGGGTGTCGACAAAATTGTGCCCACCGACGTGTACGTGATCGGATGCCCGCCCCGTCCGGAGAACCTGTTTTACGCACTCTTGAAGCTGCAGGACAAAATCGACCAGATGACTCTGGCCAAGAAGCCGACCGAAGTCCGCCTTGATGCGAGCATGGTGGAGAACTTCAAGCGCCAGGTCATGATCGCGCAAACCCTGCAGCCAAAATAGCTGCGCGCAGTTCACTGAAGGATTGGTTGAGCCCTTTGCCGTTCGGCTTGATCGCGAATGTCTGTTTTCGTCAAACTGGCCACCGAATCAGAACTCCCCCCCACCGGACAGGCGAAAGAATTCTCCTGTGGCGATCGAGTGATCTGTGTGGCCAACGTAAACGGAACCATTTCTGCGATGGATAATGTGTGCCTGCACCGAGGTGGCCCCCTGGGACAAGGCGTCATCGAAGACAACAAAGTCGTCTGCCCCTGGCACGGGTGGCAATGGGACCCGAAGACGGGCGAAGCGGCTCAAAACCGCAGAGCGAAAGTTGCTGTCTATCCGCTAAAGATTGAAAGCGGCAACGTCATGATCGAGCTGTAGGGCCACCCAGCCGTGGCTCAGCTCCTTGGAACGGCGCGTCCGATGCTAAAAGGAGCGGCCACTACCCCAAGTAATGTAAGAATTTTCCCGTCTGATTATCGAAGCCCGGAAATACCTCACTTAAATTCTTGTTGCCCAAATGCTGGTACACAGCTTCTCCGAGTACACGACGGAAATCCGTGGTCAGCGCCAGATCCCGGCCTTCATACAATTGGCTCGGATCCATTCCCGGCCAGCGTCCATACACCTTGGCGCCCCTGACCGGACCACCGATGACGAACATGACGTTGGCGTGGCCGTGATCGGTGCCGCGGTTGCCATTCTCCCGCGCGGTGCGGCCGAACTCAGACATTGTGACCACGACCGTATCTTCGGCCAAATCCCCCAGGTCGATCCAGAACGCCCCGAGCGAGTCAGAAAACTCTCGCAGAACATTCGCCAGCTGCCCCTGGGTATTGCCCTCATTGACATGGTGATCCCAGCCGCCGATGTCAGCGAACGCCACCTGAACTCCCAGATTCGCCTTGATGAGCTGGGCCAACTGCCTCAGGCTGTCGCCAAAGTGACCCCGAGGATAATTCGCCCCAGGGCTAGGCACATACTTGGAGGGATCGGCTGACCGCAGCATCTTGACCGCCTCGAAGGTCTCGCGCCCGGTCCCGTGTAGGACCGAGTCCACCGATTGTTCGTACATGGCTTCGAATGTGTTTGCGATAGGCATCGCACCGGGATTCTTTCCACCCACGCCAAATTCGTTGATGTTGTTGACGGCCACCGCAGGTTCCGGGCCGGAGAGGATGCGCGGCAGAGCCGACCCGAGAGCCACCGCACGAAATGCCGAGCTGCTCGGCCGAGAATCGAGGGACCGGTTCAGCCAGCCATCCTCGGTTGCCTTGAATCCGGGTGTACCCGATTCCATGAAGTCTTGGGCATCGAAGTGAGAACGCGTGGGATCGGGCGAGCCTGCGGCATGCACGATGGCCAGATGTTTCTGGTTCCACAACGGCTCAAACCCGGCCAGGGAGGGATGGAACCCGAAAAAGCCGTCCAGATCAAGGACCGAGCGTCGCGGAATATTGATCGAGGGTCGCATGGAGTAATAGGCCGACTCACCGTGGGGCACGACGATGTTCAGACCGTCTGCGGCGCCTCGCTGGAAAATGACAACCAGGCGTTTATTCTCCGTACCCGACCCGACCGCAGCATGCGCCGTACGCGTAAGAAACGTAGGCAAGGCAGCGGTGCCGACGATGGCGAGGGCGCCGTTCTTCACAAATACGCGCCGTGTGATTGACATAAGAGTAGACTCCTATCGATGTGGCGATGCTGGGCTTCGCTTGGCCAGGATTCTCGATCCCAAATCCTCTCGAGCCCTGCTCCCCTCCGCGTTGGGTTGCCGATAAACTCCGTGTCCAAGCTACCTCCGCTGAAACTCCGGTGACCCGAGTAACAAACCGGCGATCAGGTTCACATTCGGCGCACGCGCTGGATCGTCGAGCTTGCGCTGGCTGATCGCAGGATCGTCAAGCCGGGCGGCAATGGTTTGATGGGTCTGCTCGGAGACGGCGCCCGCCAGCAGGCAGGACTCCAGAGCATCTAAAGTCTGCTGCGATGCGGCTGCTTCGACGGGTAAGGGGGACGGCTTTCGATCGAAACAGCGCTCCGCATCTACCTGCACGCCCTTCAGCCGTCCAGTGCTGAGTGCGAGGGCAAAGTTCATACGTTCGAGCAGCGCGGAAGAATTCACCCACGCCTCGGCCTTCATCGAATAGCCGGTCGGCGGCTGCATCCCGTAGAGGGGCATCCCCATACGCTGCAGCTGCTGGGTGAGCGGCCGGGCATCGGTAACCTCCGCCTGGGTAACGCGAAGCGCGGAGACCACGAATTCTAACGGTGTTTTCACCTTGTCTCGATACTCATCCTCTCCCCAGAACTCCGGCGAGTTGAGCATGCTCCTCAGCACTTCCCGAATATCGCCATCTTTCTTCAGAAATGTCCGCGCCATGCGATCAACCAAGGTCACAGGCGGGCTGTCGGAGACAAAGCGGAGGGCGAGCTTGGTTGCCACCAATCTTGCAGTCGAAGGATGGTGAGCCAGAATGTGCAGGACTTCGAGACCTTCCTTCTTGCCCCGGAATTTGATGCGATGACCGAGCACAATTTTCTCTCCCGGATCATGCATGCGCTCGTCGAAGGTGAATTCCCCGCCTTCCCGGGGCGGCTTGAGCGTCCAGCCGGTGAAAACCCGCGCCACTTCGGTCACATCCTTTTGCGTGTAACCGCCGTTTACACCCAGGGTGTGAAGCTCCATCAACTCGCGGCCATAGTTTTCATTCAGCCCGACCCGCTTGCCCGGCTTTCGCGGTACCGAAAGTCGGCGGGCCCCAGATGCGGCAACGCCGGTGGCCTTCTCGGAATTCGGTCCTACGCTCAACCAGTTGTCGAGATAAAACAGCATCGCCGGACTCTGGGCCGTCGCAACCAATAGATCTTCAAACTTGCCCAGGGTATGAGGGCGGATTACGTCGCGCTCATAGGCGGTCAAGAAGTAATGATCCATGCCCTTGCCCATGAAAACGTTGAAGTGATTCAACCAGAAGTCGGTCATTACTTCCTGCAACTGACGCTCGCTGTAGGTCTCCCGCAATAGCTTCGCTTGCCGCAACTCGTCTGCGACGACCTCTTGCGGGTTGGCGATTGCCATTACGACTTCGCGCTGCTTTGGGGTCATGCCCGCCGTCACTTCCTCGTTTTTGCCCTTGAAGGCGGGAGCCAGAGTGCGCCGCTGTTCGTGAGACATGACGAGGAGTGCCTCGAAGCGTGCATCCGGTGGCATATCAAGAAGGGTTTGTAGCTGCTTGCGGGCGGAGCTTCCCTCCTCTTCCGTGGTGGCACCCCTGCCCATTTTCTCGAGGTTATGGCCCACATCGGTGGCACTCGAGTTGGACTCCTGCTTTTTCTCCTGCTTCTCCTCGTAGCGTTCCAGTTGTGCCACATACACGGCTCGTTCGACCGGATCGGAGGGCAGCGACTGTTTGCCATCGGCAACGGCCCGGATCACTTCGGGGGGTGGAAATTTCTCGATCAGTTCCCTGCTGCTCATAGCGAGGGTAGGAAGCGACCGCAGGCGGGCATCAAGTTCGCTGTCGTTCATCTTTTCGGGATGGAGTTGCTGCTCGATCCACTTGTCCACCCCCATGGCCTCGACGCGCTCAAGGTCCGCGGGGCGAGGCCCGAAGGTCAGTCGGTTGAGAACATGGAGCGCACGTTTCTGCTCCGGAAGGCGGAGAAAGGCGGCCTCATGCTTCTCTTTGCTCTTCCCGAACCCTGACGGAGTCGAGATCGACAGGCCGCCCAGAAGGACAGCGAGAGCTAGCGGTCCGCCGGTGCGTCGGATCCGGGGCAGAAGATTCATTCTCACCATCAAACCCAAAGGCAAGGAAAAGTTGCCAGGATGGCGGCTAACCTCTTGAATTCAGAGCTCCTGTGCCTTGGGCACGAAGCTTCGAAAAAGGCCAACCAGCGGCCCATCTCAGCCGATTCCGCGATGGCTTCGGCCGAGGTCCTAAGCTACGCACAACCCATCAGATGAGATATTGGCGCCCCTGGCTCACCTTATGTTGTAGGGTGGCGGCAAGCTGGTCGATGTCGGCTGCGCCAATGCTTTCCGAGATCCGCCCTTCGAGAAAGGGTGTGCGATTGCTCCCCACAGTGTCACGCCGTACCTGGAGCAACAAAGCTTGGACGGCAGTCGGATCGAACTTTTGTGGGGTCAAGCGCACGATTTCGCTCAGGGTAGCTCCCAGTGAGATCGGCTCACGGTAAGGCCTCTGGCTGATCATGGCATCCAAGGTGTCGGCCAGGGCAACGATACGTACTGCCGGGGGAACATCTTCGATATTCAGTTTGTCAGGGTAACCTGAACCATCGGCTCGTTCGTGATGCCAGCGGACAATCTCGGGAATCTGGGGCCAGGGAAGCTGCACTCCGCTGACGATGGTGTGTCCGACCACGGTGTGATCGGCGATTTCGCGAAATTCCTCGGGATCGAGCGACGTGGGTTTGCCGAAGAGACGCTTATCGACCGCGACCTTTCCAATATCGTGCAAGTAGCCAGCCGCCCGCAGTCCAGCGACGTCTCGAGCATCGAGATTCAAGGCTTCTCCGATGGCTGCGGCATAGCGGGCGACGCGCAAAGAGTGGCCATGAAGATTGACATGCTTTACATCAATCGCGGTGGCAAAAGCTTCGAGCGCGCTATCGTAAAAGCCGTTCAGCGAGGCCATGAGCCTAAGATTCTCGGTAATCCGTTGGGTGAGTGTCTGGGTCAAGGCAAAATTGTGGATGGCGAGAGCCACATAATGACAAAGCAACTCGAGCGCCTCGAGCTCACTCGGGTCATAGCTTGTGCCGCCCTGCCGTTGGCCAAGCGCCACTACCCCCACCAGTTTGCCACCGACCTTCAGAGGCGCGAGGCAGTGAAACAGCTGCGGCGCCACATTTCCGTTGGAACTCAAAAACTCGCTGGAGGCCGTTGGGTCGAGGAGAACCGGGCTGCGGGCCGTAGTGAGGGCGTGAACATGCTTGGGCAACAAGGGAATGATGGCGGGATCCGGCATCAAAGCAAATCCCAGGGCCGCGACCGAGGTGAGCAACGAGGGTTTATCACCGTAGGTGAAAAGAGCAGCCTCACGCGCACTGCTCACCTGCTGTAAGGCGGACAGCACGGCGTGCGCGGTTTGGCGAAAATCTCGCTCGGCCGTCATGACCGGGCCGAGATCAGACAGCGCTTCGACAGTCTGCAAGAGGCGCCGCAAATTGTCTTTTTGTACCGCCACTCTACTGGCAGGAGCAAGAGCCGGAGCGCATTTAGAGTACCATGCAGCGAAGCTGCACTTTTGTTGTTGACTTTGGTGCGCCAGGTTGCGCGGACGCGAGGAGTTACGGGATGGCCCGCGCCTTGCGGACGGCGGCGAAGGTCATCACCGGTGCGGAGTTTCGCGTTCGCTGCTTCCACCGGGCGAACAATTCCGTGTAGGTATCGGTAATGTAGGCGGCGGGTTGAATGCCGAGGCCGCGGGCGGTGCTATCGATAAAGCGGGGCGAACCTTCGATTTCACTGAAGTTCCCGATCGGTGTTTCATCGACCACCACGTGGCCCTTTCCATCACTCCATTCGGCGCGAATCTTTTCGTATTGGAAGGTCGGCTGAAAGCCTAAGGCTCGCAGAATCGTTGCCATCTTTCGACCATCGCCCACCGTGGTTTCATTCTCCACCCGGGTTTTGTGGCGTCCTGGCTTGCCCTTGGCTTTGTGGGTCAAGACCCACTCGGTCCCGTACTGGCGCAATCTGAGAAGCTCTCCTCGACGCCTGAGTGGCAGCCCGGCCAGATCATAGAGAGTGTTCATTTCGTGGGTAGGTCTGGTGACCAATCGAAAGCCCAACCGACGCAGCCGCCGATTG
Organism: Terriglobales bacterium; assembly: GCA_035623335.1. GTDB lineage: Bacteria > Acidobacteriota > Terriglobia > Terriglobales > Acidobacteriaceae > JAFAGX01. Next base: position 21,657 of record DASPTQ010000134.1, on the reverse strand, counting down.
AGCGCCGCCAAATCGTCGACCTGAAACTTGATCTCGACTTCCTTATGGGACGACATCCCAAGCAGTATAAGCTCTCTTGCTGTCACCCCTGTGCGCCGATCGGCTCGGTCGTGATCCGCAGCCCCCGAGATGCAAACCGTGGATCGGGATCACGCCTAGGCGAACGTCGGCAGTTTTACTACGTCATCTTGCGGCACCGCCTCGAGCGGCTGACCGGCCTTGCGCCAGGCTGCTAACCCACCTTCAATCACTAGGGCGTTGAACCCCCGCTTCCGCAGTTCTAGCGCCACCCGGGCGCTGGTCGCCTCGCGCGCTCAAGTGCAGTACAAATAGATATCTTTGTCTCGCGGCAGGATCTTGAGTTCCTCGAGCAGGTTATTGGGCTCGAACCGAATCGATCCTCGAATACGCTGCGCATCGGCATCATAGTAACCGTGGCTGCGAACGTCCACGATGAATACTCTGGCTTTTGCCTCCGAGTCCAACCTGTGCGCCAATTCACTGACCTGGATGCGAGGAACGACTTCATAGACTTTGCTCTTCTGATACAGCCGCAGGCGATAGAGGACGTAGAGGATGGTCGCCGCCAGAAGAACGTCTGTAAAAATGTGTCCCGCCCGCTGAAAGCTGCGTATGATCACGGTGAGAAAGTCGCGAAACAGAAAACCCAAGCCGCCATAGATCACCACATAGAGCAGGGCGGAGGCGGCATCGAGTCCCAAGAACTGCCGGAAGCGCATCTTCATACTGCCCGCCAGCGGCGCCGCCATGGCGTTGATCCCGGGGATGAATTTCGAGATGAGCAGGGCGATCTTTCCCCGCTTATAGAACAACTCGGCCGAGCGCAGGATGCAGCTTTCTGGATTAAAGGATATCCGGCAAAGCACGCCCAGCAGACTCCAACCCATGAACCGTCCTAGAACAAAGAGCAGGATGTCACCCAGAAGAAAGGCGACGAAGGCAAGCGCCAGCACGAAGGACCCGCGGAGAGTGCCCGACGCCACTGCGGCTCCGCCCGCCAAAAGAGCCAGCCCTGCCGGCAGCGGAAAACCCAGGGCGTCAGCCAGCACGAAGATAAAGATGAGCAGGTAGCCGTGGGGTGCGATCAACGAATAGAAATAGTTCACAGCAGGTTCGGACTGCCGCTACTATAACAAAACAGGGGTGGTTTCGCCGCTTACGGCCCGCTACTTGTGGCGATCGACGACGAAATCAGGCGCCCACAGCAGGACCCGCTTGGCTTCGACGTTCGGGAAGTTGCAGATTACGTTCCGAGCCAGAGTGGCATATTGCTGGGCTCGCTGGTGCGCCGCGTCGATCGATCGGTAATGCTGCAGGATGGCCAGTATATCCCCGTGGCTCACGCCGTTAAAGGCGCGGTCGCGGATGACCGCGCCGATCTTTTCCCGCTCGGCAAGCGTGCAGCGCTCGAGGGCATGAATCACCGCCATCGTGACCTTCCCTTCCCGCAAGTCACTGGCGACCGGTTTCCCGAGCACGTCTTCGGAGGCAGTGAGATCGAGCACGTCATCCACGATCTGAAAGGCCATGCCGAGATCGCGTCCGTACTGCGCCAGATTCTGTTCCTGTTCCGGCGTCGCCCCGCCGAGAATGGCGCCGATGCGCATGCATACGGAAAACAGGCATGCGGTCTTGCGATAAATGAGGTCGATGTACTGGTCCAGTGAAATCAAGTGTCCGAGCTTCTCCATTTGCAGTAGTTCGCCTTCGACCATCTGCTGAGTCAAGTCAATCAGGGTGTCCAAGATGCGAAAATTGCGCTCCTCGAGCGCGATCTTGAAGGCCTGCATATAGAGCCAGTCGCCCGCCAACACGCATTTGGAGTTTCCCCATTGGGTGTTGGCCGCCGGGCGCCCCCGGCGGATTTGGGCCTCATCAATGATGTCGTCGTGAACCAGGGTCGCCGTGTGAATGATCTCGACAACGGCACCAAGCTTGATCGCCCCCCGCCCCTGATAGTTGAACAGCCGGGAGGAGAGCAGCAGCAGCATGGGACGGATCCGCTTCCCGCCCCCACCCCGCAGATATTCACCGATTTCGGTGATGGCTTCGACGTGAGACACCGTGTCGCGGCCAAACTCCCGCTCAATGGCGGCAAGATCCTCCCTCAGGAGGGCAAAGATTTCTTGACCGTTGATGGCTGCCGATGTGCTCAAGTGCTTCGCCTGGTGCTTCCTTTCCGGGAATGCTTAGCTCGGAACCGCCGTTCCGATTGCCTTCGCTCGCCCGGCCTCAACGTCTTGCCCGCCCCGGCGTATGCTGCAACTTCAGGTCTAACTCCGGTAGTTGGTGAACTGCATATCGATGCCGAAATCCTGCCGCCGCAACAAGGCGATAATTTCCTGGAGCGTATCGCGATCTTTCCCGCTGATGCGCACCAAGTCTCCCTGAATTGACGCATTCACCTTCTTCTTGAAGTTCTTGACCAGCTTTACGATCTCGCGCGCTTTTTCAATGGGAATGCCTTGTTGCAGGGTGATACGTTGTTTGGCCGTGCCCGCGGACGCCACCTCCACCCCGCCGTACGTCAGACCTTTCAGGGGGATACCGCGTTTCACCAGTTTCTGCTCCAACACGTCGTTGACCGCCTTCAGCTTGAACTCATCGCTCGAGTGCAGCACGATCGCCTCTTTTCCTTCCAGTTCGATGGTGGAGCGTGAATCTTTCAGATCGAACCGGGTATGGACTTCTTTGAGAGCCTGCTGGATGGCGTTCGAGACTTCCTGAAGATCGATTTTGCTCACGATATCGAAACTATTCTCTGGCATGGTGAATGGCTTTCCATTAACAGATTACCCTGCCCCGAGGAAAGATGCTCTCTAAAAGCTAAATGGAGTTGGCATTTTGGGGAAGCGAAAAGAGGCGATAGAAATTTCTCGAGGTTTCCGACCCAACCTGTGTGCTCGACAAGCCCCGCAATTCCCCGATCTGGCGTGCGGTCTCGGTCACAAATGCTGGTTCATTGCGCTTGCCGCGATAGGGTACGGGAGCGAGGTAGGGTGAGTCGGTTTCGATGAGCATGCGATCGAGGGGTACTTGCCTGGCCACGTCGCGAATTTGCTGGGCTTTGGGGAAGGTCACGTTGCCCGCGAAGGAAATCATGAAGCCCAGATCGAGCGCCCTCCGCGCGTGTTTCCAGGCCCCGGTGAAACAGTGCAGAATGCCTCCCAGGGCGCTTCGCGCCCAGTGCTCATCGATCAGGCACAAGCAGTCCTCCCAAGCATCTTCGCCGCTGCCCGAGGGACGGCAGTGAATCACGATCGGCAGCTTGGCTGTCCGTGCCAGCTCCATTTGACTTACGAATACGCGCTGCTGCACATCGCGCGGCGAGTGATCATAGAAATAATCCAGCCCGATCTCGCCCCAGGCGATGACCTTCGATCGTTTCGCCAGCTGAGCCATACAATCGAATAGAGCATTGTCGGCCAGGCTGGCTTCGTGGGGATGCACGCCGATCGTCGCGTACATGCCATCGTATTTCTCGGCGAGCTGGATCCCGCCTTCGAGAGTGGCTGGGCTATCTCCGTTCCCGATGGTGACAATGGTCTCGACACCCGCGGCCCGCGCCCGCTCGATGACTTGTTCGCGGTCGGTCTCAAACTGCTGACCGTCGAGATGGGCATGGGAATCGACGTACATGGGAAAAAGGGAGGACGGGGCTACCGCTACTTTAATCGAGCCCCGACCGGCACCTCTTCGAGAAAACTCGCCAAGACCGGCTTCCCTCCCTCAGTCGAGGCCGCGACAATCATGCCGTTCGATTCCAACCCGCGCAACTTGCGTGGGGCCAGATTAGCCACGATCACGACTTTACGTCCGATCAAGGTTTCCGGTCGATAGGCTTCGGCGATCCCTGCGACCACCTGGCGTACCTCGCTTCCAAGATCCACTTCGAGACGCAACAACTTGTCGGTGCCGGGCACCTTCTCGGCGACCTTCACCTCTCCCACCCGCATCTCCACCTTGGCGAAGTCGTCGATCGTGATCTTGTGATTAGCCACGGAAGCCGGCGTGGCTGGGGGGACAGCCTGAGGTCCGCTGGGTCCGGCGGGAGGCTTCGTCCCTGCTTGGGCACTCGCCGCCGTAGCAGCTCGCGGCGTTTCCTCTTCCATCTTCTGCATCCTTTCGACGGCAGCAGTCTTATCCGCGCGCGGGAATACGGCTTCGACCTTGCCCAGTTTCGTTCCTGGCTGCAGCTGGCCCCATTTCAGGCTGGTAAGGTCGAAAGCGCCGATGTCGCCTAGTCCGAGCTGAGCCCAGATCTTCGCCGTGGCCTTGGGAATGACGGGATGGACCAAGGCAGTAACAACTCGCAAGGCTTCGGCGCTGGTATAGAGAACCGTGGCCAGGCGAGCCCGGCTCTCGTCATCGGTCTTTTCCCCCAGAGCCCAGGGCTCAGTCTCCACAATGTATTTGTCCACCGATCCGACGACACCCCAGGCAAGCTCGAGCGCGCGCGAAAACTGATAGTGATCGAATAATGCCTGACACTCGGCTATCGCCTGGTTCGCGCTTTGCCGAATCCCGTCGTCCGCCGTCTGGCGTGCGGCGGCAGGCGAAGGATAAGGAACTTCCCCTTGAAAATACCGGCTAATCATGGTGAGCGTACGGCTCGCCAGATTCCCGATGCCATTGGCGAGATCAGCATTGTATCGCTGCACCAGGGCATCGAAAGAAAAGGATCCGTCCTGTCCGAAAACGATCTCCCGCAACAGAAAATAGCGCAGCGCGTCCGCGCCCAGCACCTCGAGGATCGTCTCCGCGCGCACGATGTTCCCGCGCGATTTCGACATCTTGTTTTCTTCAAACAGCAGCCAGCCGTGGGCCAGGATGGTCTTCGGCAAAGACAGGTCTGCCGCCATCAGGAACGCCGGCCAGTACACACAATGGAAACGGACGATCTCTTTGCCGATCATGTGCAGATCGGCCGGCCAGTATCTTTCGAATCGCGAAGGGTCGTCGGAACCGTAGCCGAGGGCAGTGACATAGTTCGACAGTGCATCCAGCCAGACATACACCACGTGCCCGGGATCCCCCGGCACAGGCACGCCCCACTTGAAGCTAGAGCGGCTAATGGAGAGATCGCGTAGGCCACTGCGAACGAACGCCATTACCTCGTTGCGACGAGTTTCCGGGCGAATGAAGTCCGGCCGCTCGGTGTAGAGTGCGAGAAGCTTTTCCTGAAAGGCCGAAAGGCGGAAGAAATAGTTTTCCTCCTGAACGGTTTCTGTCGGACGCCCGCATTCCGGACAAGGAGCGCCGGGACCCGCAGCATCCACATAAAGCTCATCGTAAATGCAGTACTGTCCGCTGTAGTGGCCCTTGTAGATGAACCCGTTATCGCGAATCTTCGACCAAAGGGCTTGAACCCCACGCTTGTGGCGGTCCGAAGTGGTACGGATGAAATCGTCGTAAGTTAGCTCCAGGCGATCCCAGAGCTGGCGAAAGCTGGCTGAAACTTCGTCGGTCCATGCCTGGGTTGGCCTGCCGGCAGCCGTGGCGGCTCGTTCGACATGGACACCGTACTCGTCCGTGCCGGTGAGGAAAAAGGTATCGGCGCCCAGCATCCGCTGCCGCCGTGCAATCGTGTCGCACGCAATCGTGGTGTAGGCGTGGCCGATGTGAGGCCGTGCATTGACGTAGTAAATCGGCGTTGTAATGTAGAACTTCCTCATTGCCAACCTACCTCAGGAAAACCCTTGGACCCCTACCTGCCGGGAAGGTTCCGTGGCGTTTCGCATTGTGTGGGATTAACGGCTCTTGCTCCCAGCGTGCAAGTACCTTTGCACCGCTTGCTCGATCACACGCTTCAGGGGTACCTGCTGTTCACGGGCGATACGGCGACAGTCTTCATACTCAGGCGCGTAATTCGTCACGTTTCCGTTGAAGCTACCGACCTTCATCCGTACGTCGCCCCATTGGGTGTTGACCGTCACCCATCGACGATCGAGGACCTCTCTGTTTTCTTGCCGTCGGCGCACGCCGAGCGTGGTCGTCTCGCGAAACAGCAAGTGAGTCAACCGAGATGCATCCTCCGGCTGGCATAAAACAGTCAGCCGCATTCCGGGCCGATTCTTTTTCATCTGCACCGTCATCCCAAATACATCGAGAGCGCCTTCTTCGAGCAGGCGATCCATCACGTAGCCAAAAATCTGCGGGTTCAGATCGTCAAGGTTGGCTTCAAGGATGGTAATGGTTTCCTCCGAAGGCTGGGAGGCCGCTTCAGCTTGGGATTCGCCGACCGTAATCCGGCAGACGTTGGGCTGCTCCTCTAGGTCGCGCGTGCCTGCTCCATACCCTATTTTGTCCACCTTCATCGGCGGGAAAGGTTGGAAGCGGCGAACCAGCGTCTTGACAATAGCCGCCCCGGTGGGGGTCACCAGCTCGGCCTGAACTCCGGAGGAATACACCGGAATTCCCCTTAATAGCTCAAGGGTGGCGGGCGCTGGCACAGGAAAGGTTCCGTGCGCACAACGAACGGTGCCGCCGCCGAGGTTCAGCGGCGAGCTCAGCAGTTCGTCCACCGCTAAGGCTTCCGCGCCAACCGCGGCACAAACGATGTCCACCATGGCGTCGACCGCTCCGACTTCGTGAAAGTGAACCTGGTCGATCGAGACCTGATGAATCTTTGCCTCGGCGACGGCCAGCGCTTCAAAGATTTCTACGGCCGTGCGCTTCGTAGATTCGCCCAGTTTAGCCCGACGAATAATCCGGAGAATTTCTTCCAGGCCCCGAACTGCCCGTTTCTCCTGCCCTGCCTCGGCTAAGCCTGGTCCGGCCTGGGCATGACTATGGTTTGGTCGCTCCCTGACCTGGGGCGCAGGCCGATGCGCATGGCCGCCCAGACCATGTTCGTGGCTATGCTCGAGGAATGCCTCGCGTGGCAAATCCTTTTCTCCATGGGAATAGACATCCACTTTCGTGGCATGAATGCCACTGCGACTCACGCGACCGATCTTGAGCTCGGCCTCGACCTCTAAAGCTCGAACTGCTTCCTCGAACAGGGCAGTGGGAACGCCTAGATCCACCAGCGCACCAAGAAACATGTCGCCGCTGATTCCAGAGAAACAATCAAGATAGGCAATGCGCATGGATGGCGTCCCGGTGCCTGGTTTGCGGGGCTGTCATCGACCGCTTCGAGAGAGCACAATGAACGACCCACGGTGAACCACTGCCTTTTCATCATAGGGAACACGGCCAGGACCGTCAAACCTCGATTCCGACTGTGCTCTGCTACAATCACTATTTTCTCAAGCAGCCTAGGGGAGCCGTTGTACCGACATTTTGAGCGCCGCCTTGCCCAACACCTCGCTGAGCTGGTCCGCCGCAACTACCATCTCGAGCTGGCCAAAATCACCATCGAACAGCCGCCGCGAGTCGGGCTGGGGGACTATGCCCTGCCGCTGGCTTTCGAACTGGCCAAGAAACTCGGCAGGCCCCCGCGCAAGATTGGGGAAGAAATTGTTCAGGCGCTCGAACCGCTCGAGGGATTTCAAAGATTCGAGCTCGCCGGCGCCGGCTATATCAATGCTCGCCTGCAACGGGAAGAGCTCGCCGTCGCCCTGGCTGCCGACCATAGCTCGCCCCCCGAAGTTCCCCCCGGCAAGGTTTTGGTGGAGCATTCCAGCATTAATCCCAACAAGGCCGCCCATGTCGGCCATCTTCGCAACGCGATCCTCGGCGACACCTTCGTTCGCCTTCTGCGCTTCTCCGGCCGACAGGTGGATGTGCAGAACTATATTGACAACACCGGAGTGCAGGTTGCCGACGTAGTGGTCGGGTTTCTGGAGCTGGAAAAGAAAGATCGCGCAGAGATCGAACGGCTCACCCGACAACCTCGCTTCGACTATTACTGCTGGAATCTCTACGCCCGCGTATCCCAGTGGTACGACGAGGACCGACAACATGCGCTCGCTCGCCAGCGTGTCTTGCACGCCATCGAAGAGGGCGGAAACGAGACCGCGTCGCTCGCCGACCTGGTTTCGACCAGCGTGCTTCGCCGGCATCTGGAGACCATGGAGCGGCTGTCGGTTGCCTACGACTTCCTGCCCCGCGAGAGCGAGATTCTTCATCTCCACTTCTGGGACGCCGCCTTTACCCAGTTGAAAGATCGCGGTGTGCTGTTGTTTGAAACCGCGGGCAAAAACAAAGGCTGCTGGGTAATGCGAAGGGCGGGGACCGGAAAGCCGGAATCGGCCGAGAAGCGCGAGAGGGGGGAGAGAATTGAGCTTTCCGAAGAAGACCAAAAGGTGATCGTGCGCTCCAATGGAACCGTCGGCTATGTCGGCAAGGACATCGCTTACCACATGTGGAAGTTCGGTGTGCTGGGGCGCGACTTTGGCTATCGCCGGTTCTATCGCTATCCCTGCGGTCACGATTGCTGGATTTCGGCCACGGCAGGGGAGCCAGATCATCCCCACTTCGGCGACGTCCGGGAAATCTATAACGTCATCGACACACGCCAAGCCGAGGCCCAGAACACCGTCATTGAAGCCCTGCGAAGCCTGGGCTACACCGAGCAGGCCGATCACTTTACTCATTTCTCCTACGAGATGGTCGGGCTCACCCCGCGGTGTGCCGCCGAGCTCGGCTACCAGGTGTCGGAAGAGGAAAAGACTCGTTCGTTTATTGAGGTTTCCGGGCGGAAAGGCTTCGGAGTAAAGGCCGATGACCTGATGGATGCGCTCTTGGCTTCGGCCAAGAAGGAGGTGGATGCACGCCATCCCGAATGGAGCGAGTCGGAGCGTGCCGCGATCGCCGCCCAAATCGCCGTCGGCGCGCTTCGCTATTTCATGCTCAAATTCACCAAATCCTCGGTCATTGCCTTTGACTTCAACGAGGCCCTGAGCTTTGAAGGTGAGACCGGACCCTATGCCCAGTATGCGGTGGTCCGCGCCACCAACATCTTTCGCAAGGGCGGCCTCGATGCCGAGGCATTTGCCCGCGAGGTTCCAAGCACCGTCTCTCGGGAGGAGTTCGCGAGATTTTTAAACGGTGAGGAAGCCAATGAACTGTGGGGGCTCTGGTTGGCGGCGGCAAAAACCTCCGCCGTTGCCGATCAGGCGATCGCGACCACGGAACCGGCCTATGTAGCCAAACACGTCTTCCAACTGGCGCAACTCTTCAATGCCTTTTATCACCGCTACCCGATTCTTGCCGAGGCGGATGTGCGCCGGAAACAATTCCTGTTGGCCACGGTTGCCGTGGTGCGCCGAGAATTGATCCGCTTGCTCGGCGTGCTGGGAATCACCATTCCGCCGGTGATGTGAGGCGGATCTGGGAACCGGGGTCATGGGCTTTCCATCCCAATTGGTTCCGGATCTAGCGACGGAAGTCTTGCGCCAGTTCCACCAAACTGCGCACCGCAATCCCCGACGGCCCCTTGGCTATCCACGGCTTGTTATCTTCCATCCAGGCCGTGCCGGCGATGTCGAGGTGGATCCAGGGTGTGTCCTCGGCAAATTCCTTCAGAAACATGGCGGCGGTCACAGCCCCGCCCCATCGTCCCCCGGTGTTCATGATGTCGGCAATATTCGAACGAATGCTTTCTTTATATTCTTCGTCGAGCGGCAACCGCCAGAACTTCTCCCCCGAGCTGTCCAGGGCACGGCTGAAACGCTCATAGAATTTGTCGTCGTTCGAAAATACGCCGGCATTCACATAACCTAGCGCGACCACGACCGCCCCCGTCAGCGTCGCGGCATCCACGAGATGGGTACATCCTAGCTGGCGTGCATAGTGCAAACCATCGGCCAGTACCAGGCGACCTTCGGCATCCGTGTTGATGATTTCAATGGACTTGCCGGACATGGCAATCTGAATGTCCCCCGGTTTCTGCGCCTTGCCCGACGGCATGTTCTCGGTAGCGCAAATGACGGCAATCACCTTCAGCTTGGGCTTGAGCAGTGCGATCGCCCGCATCGCGCCTAACATGGCAGCGCCGCCGGCCATGTCATACTTCATCTTTTCCATGCCATCAGCCGGCTTGATCGAGATACCTCCGGTATCGAAGGTAATTCCCTTCCCGACCAGCCCCAGCACCGGACTGGCAGGCGCATCGGCTGGCTCGTAGCGCAACACAACCAGCGCCGGTGGCTCGTCGGAACCTTGTGCCACCCCCCAAAAAGCACCCATCTTGAGTTGTTTGATCTTGTCGGCGCCATAGATCTCACACTTCAGTCCGACCTCCTCGGCCATCTTGCGGGCACGCTCGGCCAGCATGGTAGGAGTCATACGATTGCTCGGCTCGTTCACCAACTCTCGCGTGAAATTCTGGGACTCACCGATGATCTGCGCTTCTTGCGCGGCACTTTGCAGTTGATCCTGATTTCCACGAACCGCGAGGGTGAGGGACTGGAGAGTCTGATCTTTGCGGTCCGTTTTGTAGGTATCCGGGTCGAAGTTGCCCACAAAGGCTCCCTCGACAACCGCTTTGACTGCCTCGGCGGCATCGATTCCGTTTTCAGGAACCGCAAAGACGAAGCTATCAATCCCCTTGGGCTTGAGGAAACGGGCCGCGGTGCCCGCTAACCTGCGCAATATGGAGGAGTTAAAATTCTCCGCCTTGCCGCCTCCAACCAAGAGCAGTCGCTTGGCTTTGAGCTTTGCCGGGCGATGCAGCAGGGCGGTTTCGAAGATCTTGCCCGAGACTTCTCCTCCGGCGATCAGGTCGGAAGCCGCCTCCCGTACGGCCGGATCGCTGGTTTCGACACTCACCGCGTTCTTATCTTTATCCTTATCCTTGCCCTTGTCATTCCTGCGATCGGCTTCCGATCGATCCAGGACTACCACCGCCAGACACTCAGTTTCGGTTTCTGCAATAGGAGATCGAGAAAGTGTGGTCTTCATAATTTCAATTAGGATGAATGGTGGATGATTCAGTATCGCTGCCCCCAAGGGAAAGCGCAAGGCTCGAGGTCGGTGCTATCACCCACGACCAAGGCTGAGCAGAATGGAATCGAGAACCTGTTTCGGTAGAATCTGTTGGCAGATAGGCGTAGACTCGACGTTCACCAACAGTCGCAGAGCAGTAAGCGCCCGCAATAAGCGAGCTAAGCTCCTTTGCGGCCTCTAACGATCGCTTCTCTCGCCTCGCGATCGAGGGTTCGGCGCCGTTCGGTTTCTCTTTTGTCCCAGAGTTGCTTACCCTTGGCGAGGGCGAGCTCTACCTTGACCCGACCGTTCTTAAAGTACATCCGCGTAGGAATGAGGGTCAGCCCGCGCTGCTGCGTTTTGCCGATCAGCTTGCGGATTTCCTCGCTGTGCATCAGTAGCTTGCGGGTCCTGAGCGGAGCGTGGTTAAAGATATTTCCGTGCTCATAGGGGCCAATATGACAGTTCAGGAGCCAGAGTTCGCCCTCCTTAATCAAGCCATAGGAGTCCTTCAAGTTAACCCTTCCGGCACGTACGGACTTGACCTCGGTACCGGTCAGAACCACCCCGGCTTCAAATTTTTCAAGCAAGAAATAGTTATGGGCAGCGATCCTATTGTGAGCGGCATCTTTGTGACCCGCCGCGGTGGGATCGCGGCGCGGATTCTTCTCCGGATTAGGCCGGGTTGGTTGGGGACTCCGGTGCGGCATGGGGTGCTATTAGCTTATCGCATACGACCAGCGGTTCCTAAAGCTCTAGGGAATTCAGATGGCTAGAGCCAGGACTCAGCAGAAAGTTGCAGGGCATAGCTAAGAAACGGGGGCTCTCCGAGGACAACAACCTACGAGTTAACTGTAACCAGAACAGATACTTCGGCACGATCTGACGCGATGCTATAATCTGCACATTCACCTCTTAGCTGCACACAAAGGCGCTTGCGAAAAAGTACCTTACGAGTGAGGAGAAGGTTTCTCGAATTAGCCACTATCGGCTAAACCCGACGGCTTGTGGCTGGGACTGCAGGTCGCCGCACGCGACAAAGCGCCACGAGATACCAGTTGAGCATTGCCTAGCCGAAAGAGGTGCTCGGCAGCAAAAGAGGAAAGCCTACAAATGTTGAGAGTTCCCTACTGGAGATTTTTCAGCGGCAAAGACTCCCGCGGCCGACACTCATTTACCGGTTTCGCAAGCAGCCAGGGGTTACTCGGTGTAAGAAGTGGATCGCGGCGACGGCATGCAAACCAGAGTTGACCGCCTCTGGGCGGTGCTATCTAGCAGGAAGCTGGGAACATGAGATTTCTGGTCCAAACGACGTCTATCTTATTAATAACATTGGCGATCCTATTTCCGCTCGCTGCCGCAGACCGTGCCAAGTCTCTCTACAAACAAGGTCGTGATGCCGAGGCCAGGCAAAACTACGAACAGGCCTACGAGTACTATAAGCAGGCCTACGACCTTAAGCCGACCAATCTAAGCTACCGCACCTCGTTCGAGCGCCTGCGCTTCCTCGCCGGAGCTTCGCACGTCCATCGCGGGCAGCTGCTGCGCGACGCCGGGCAATTGGATGGCGCTGCAGCGGAATTTCAAAAGGCGGTGGAGATTGATCCCTCGAGCTTCATCGCGCGACAGGAACTGCAGCAGACACAACAGTTGATTGAGGCGGCCAAGTCCTCTCCCAAGGCGGCAGCGCATCCACCTAGTTTTCTCGAGAAGCGAATTGAAGAAGCTGGGGGACCAGTGGAACTGGCTGCCATCTCGAGTGTTCCTATAAATCTGAAGATCACCGAAGACAGCAAAGTCATTTATGAAACCGTCGGCAAGCTGGCGGGAATTAATGTGCTCTTCGATCCCGATTACACCTCGCGCCGCATCAAGATCGAGCTCAACAACGTGTCGCTCGAAGAGGCGCTGCAGATTATTGCCGTCGAAACCAAGACCTTCTGGCGGCCGGTGACGCCCAACACAATTTTCGTCGCCACCGATAATCCCGCGAAACGCAAAGATCTTGACCAGGTGGTCATCAAGACTTTCTACCTGTCCAATCTCTCCCAGCCGCAAGAACTGCAGGACGTGACCAACGCCCTGCGGCAGATTCTGGAGATTCAGCGAGTTCAGTCTTTGCCATCCGAAGGCGCCCTCGTGGTGCGGGGCACGCCCGACCAGATGGCCCTGGCGCAAAAGCTGGTGAATGACCTCGACAAGACTAAGCCGGAGGTGATGGTCGACGTCGCGGTGATGCAAATCAACCGTGACAAATCACGCACCTTGGGTATCAACCCTCCTACCTCGGCGACAGTCCAACTGCAGCCGAATATCAATACCACCACCAGCACCACGAACCCCACGACTGGTCTTCCCACCACAACCCCTACGACCAGCACCACCTCGCCCACGGGCATTAACCTGAACACATTGGGCAACTTGAATGCCACGGATTTTACGGTCACGATCCCCCCGGCCACGGCCACAGCCTTGTTCTCTGACAGCGACACTAAACTCATTCAAAAGCCGCAGATTCGGGCGATTGAAGGTCAAAAGGCCAGCCTCAAGATCGGACAACGGGTGCCCGTGGCGACAGGATCGTTTCAGCCCGGAATCGGCGGAGTGGGAATCAACCCTCTCGTCAATACGCAATTTCAATATCTCGATGTCGGCGTGAACATTGATCTCACTCCCAAAGTGCACGCGAACGGTGACGTCACTTTAAAGATCACCATGGACGTGTCCGAAGTCGATGGCACCTCGAACATTGGTGGTATCACGCAGCCCATCATCGGGCAGAAGAAGATCGAGCATGAAGTTCGATTGCGCGAAGGCGAAGTCAGCCTGCTGGGCGGAATGATGGAAGACCAGAAGACTCGAGCTCTGACCGGGTTCCCCGGTCTCTCTCAGATACCGATTTTGAGATATCTGTTCAGCCAAACCTCTACCGATCATAGCGAGACCGAGACCGTGTTCGCTTTGATTCCCCATGTCGTACGCAAGGAAAACATCACCGATCTCAATCAGGAGGCTTTGGACGCCGGGACGGGGAGTGCGATTTTCCTGCGCCGCGTGAGCCACCCTGCCGAGAGTGCACCGCCAGCCGCCGCCCCTAATCCGGCAACGCAGAGGCCATCGCAGCCAGCCCCGCCTCCAACTACCGGTTTTGGATTCGATCCGCCCGCCATCATGCAGACGCAGGGATCGACCTTCGAAGTGAGTGTCATGCTCCGCGGAGTACAGAACGCCTACTCGGTCCCCTTCCAGGTGAGCTACGATCCGAAATCGTTGCAGGTGGTAAATGTCTCGAATGGGACCTTGTTATCCCAGGACGGTCAACCGGTGGCGCTCGTCCATCGTGATGACGACACCACAGGGGTCTTACAGGTTACTGCGACCCGGCCGCCCGGAGCGAACGGCGTCTCCGGCCAGGGAACCGTAGCAACATTGACCTTCATGGCGAAAGCTCCCGGACAGTCCACGCTGACCATTTCAAAAGGAGGTATGCGCGACCCCGGCATGCAACCTACGCTGGTGGCTGGAGCTTCCGCAACGGTTACCATTCACTAGGGAGCGCAGAGCACGCGGGGCTTTGCCTGCAAGGAATGCCCCATCGTGGCGTTCCTCGAATAGAAGATCCTTTATGAGGTTCCCAGTTCAGGAGAGCGGCCCGATCCGAGTACAGCATCGCGGCTTTACGCTGGTCGAGCTGATTGTAGCCACCACCATTCTGATGCTCCTGACCACGCTCGCCATTCCCCTGGCCCGGGTAACTATCAAGCGCGAGAAGGAGCGTGAGTTGCGCCGCGACTTATGGGAAATGCGCGACGCCATCGATCGTTATAAGGACGCAGCCGACCGCGGGGCATTTCAATGGAAGGTAGGAAGCGAGGGCTACCCCCCTGATTTGGATACCCTGGTAAAAGGGGTAGACGTCCAAGGCAAGAAGCTGAAATTCCTTCGCCGGATCCCGGTCGATCCCATGACGGGCACGACCGAATGGGGCTTGCGCTCGATGCAGGATGATCCAAGCTCCGATTCCTGGGGAGGGCAAGACGTCTTCGATGTGTTTACCAAGTCTCAGGGCACGGGGCTCGACGGGACACAGTACAAGGATTGGTAATGGCAAGATTCGGCAAGACGCGCGGCCGCGGCTTCACCCTGATCGAACTGATGATCGTCATCTGCATCATCTTGATCTTGGTGTCGGTCGCGCTGCCCGCCTACAACCAATCGATCCTGCGGGCCCGAGAGTCAGTGCTGAAGCAGAACCTCTTCACCCTGCGCTCGGTCATCTCCCAATACACGCTAGACAAGCAAAAGGCCCCTCAGGCTCTCGAAGACCTCGTCTCTGCGGGCTATCTGAAGCAAATCCCCACCGACCCGATCACCGGCAAGAATGACACCTGGGTACCTGATCAGGAAACGGACACGATCATGTCTATCGACGAGCAACAAGATGAGGGCGGAATCATCGACGTCCACAGCGGCTCCCAAGGCGTAGGCAGCGACGGCACTCCCTACAACACCTGGTGATCGGCGGTACGGTGGCTTCGGCGGTGCGAAGCTGAGTCACAGTGAGATCCCGAAAGCAGCCGCACGGAACTATAAGCCCGTACTTTGGGCCGCGCCGGGGAAGGACGCGAAGCCTCGAGGTTTGAACCCTCCTCCCGAAAGCACTACCATGGAAGTATGCCCGTTGAAACCGAAATTACGCCGTCCACTTACGTACCGATTCGCGCCCCGCGGGGTACTTCGATTTCCTGCAAAGGCTGGCCGCAAGAAGCGGCCATGCGCATGCTGATGAACAACCTCGATGAGGAAGTGGGCGAGCGACCACGCGATCTTGTCGTCTACGGTGGCACCGGGCGCGCCGCGCGCAGCTGGGAGGCCTATCACGCGATCGTTCGCTCGCTCCAAACCCTCGCGAACGACGAGACCCTTCTCGTCCAGTCCGGGAAGCCGGTCGGGATCTTCCAAACCCACGAGCATGCGCCCCGTGTGCTGATTGCGAACTCCAATCTCGTTGGACACTGGTCGAATTGGCAGAAGTTCAACGAACTGGAGCGCGCCGGACTGCTGATGTATGGGCAGATGACAGCCGGATCCTGGATTTACATCGGTTCGCAGGGAATTGTCGAGGGCACCTACGAGACCTTCGCAGCCGCCGGGGAAAAGCACTTTGGTGGTGATCTCGCTGGCAAGCTGATCGTCAGCGGTGGCATGGGCGGTATGGGCGGAGCCCAACCTTTGGCCGCGACCATGGCCGGTGCCGCCTTTTTAGGGATCGATGTGGATCCCGAGCGCATTAAGAAACGGCTGAAGACCGGCTACTGCGACTTCATGGTCAACACCCTCGACGAGGCCTTGCGGATCCTCAAGAACGCAGTTCGCAAGAGGGAAAACGTCTCGGTGGGGTTGGTGGGAAATTGCGCGGACATTATTCCAGAACTCGCCGCTCGCGGTGTGGTACCCGACCTGCTTACCGATCAGACGTCGGCCCACGATCCGCTGAACGGGTACGTCCCCAATGGCATGACGCTCGAGGAGGCCTTGGCGCTGCGCCAACGCGATCCGGAAGCTTACCAGCAGCGTTCCCTCGACGCCATCGCCAGGCACGTCGAAGCCATGCTTCGCTTGCAAAAAATGGGTTCCGTCACGTTCGACTACGGCAACAACATCCGCACCTTCGCCTTCGAGCGCGGCGTAAAGAACGCCTACGACTTCCCGGGGTTTGTCCCGGCCTACATTCGTCCCTTATTCTGCGAGGGCCGCGGCCCCTTTCGCTGGGTAGCGTTGTCGGGGGAAAGCTCAGACATCCACGTAACGGATGAGCTTGTGTTGCAGTTGTTCCCGGACAACCGAATCCTTCGCCGCTGGATTGATCTGGCGCGCAAGCGCATCAAGTTTCAGGGCCTGCCGGCGCGAATCTGCTGGTTGGGATACGGCGAGCGCGCGACCTTCGGCTTGGCCATGAACGACCTAGTCAAGCGCGGCCAGATCAAAGCGCCAATCGTCATTGGTCGCGACCATCTTGATTGCGGCTCGGTGGCTTCTCCGTTCCGCGAAACCGAAGGCATGAAGGACGGCAGCGATGCCATCGCCGATTGGCCGCTGCTGAATGCCTTGTTGAACACCGCTGCGGGAGCCTCTTGGGTATCGATCCACAACGGTGGCGGGGTGGGCATCGGGTATTCCCTGCACGCCGGGCAAGTTACCGTCGCCGATGGCACGGACATGATGGCCAAGCGCATCGAACGCGTCCTCACCACGGATCCGGGCATGGGAATCATCCGCCATGTCGATGCCGGCTATGACGAAGCCCGGGAATTCGCGAAGAGGAAGAAGGTGAAAGTTCCTATGCAGCCTTAGGCTCGTCGCTTTGCGGTAAGAACCCCCGCGATAGCACTCGCGCCTATCTGCAGAGATCCTCCCGGGAACCGCTATTGGTAGACTCCTCGAACCATCTCGCCCTCGGGTGGCCCGCGGTGGAAGTCCTTCGGCAGCCAGGTAGAGGAGGTCTTGATCCTAGCCCGCAAGATCAGCGCTTTGTTCCCTGGCACCTTCGAAATAGGCAGCTCACGCGCAGACACAGCATGCACCTCGCATGTTTGATCACTCGCTCGCTGCTAAACTGCTGAAGATGCCATCCTCCAAAAAGGCTGGTTCTAGACTTCCGCGCCCTCTGTTGCTGATCAATATCGGCCAACTTCTCACTTTACGCGAACCGAACCAGCATCGCGGCCCACGTCGCGGCCGGGATCTTCAAGAGCTTGGCATTCTCGAAGATGCCGCAGTGTTTTGCTCAGGGGGAAAAATTGTCTCCGTCGGCAAGACTAGAGAGGTGCTTCGTGATCCGAGGCTTAAGGAAAGTTCCGGGCACATCGTCGAGGTTGATTGCCAAAGACAAGTCGTGCTGCCCGGCTTCGTAGACTCCCACACTCATCCTGCATTTTTGCGTCCGCGGCTTGCAGACTTCGAGCAACGTATCTCGGGTGCCACTTACGAAGAGATTGCCGCGGCGGGCGGTGGCATTCGTTCCAGCGTCGAAGCGGTACGGAAAGCGTCCCGGCCCACGCTCTGCGAGAGGATCCTCGCAGGCTTTAAGCAAATGAACCAGCAGGGCACGACCACCGTGGAGGCGAAATCGGGATATGGACTTACGGTTGAGTCTGAACTGAAGTCGCTCGCGGCGATTCGTGACGCCGCCGCACGTTGGCCGGGCACGGTCGTCAGCACTCTGCTCGGTGCTCATGTGGTGCCGAAGGAATTTCAAGGCCGCTCCTCACAATATGTCGAACTGGTTTGCACAGAAATGATTCCGCAAGCTACCAAGCAGAAGCTGGTGGAGTTCGTCGATGTCTTTACCGATCGCGGCGCATTCAGTCTTCAAGATACCGAGAGAATCTTTGAGGCGGCTGCCGCTTGCGGCCTTGGTGTTCGGGCCCACGTCTGCCAGTTGAGCGAAACGCCCCTCGAACCCCTACTCCGATTTGGTCCCGCATCCTTGGACCATATGGATCATGTTAAAGCGCAGGACATCGGGAAACTGGCCGGATATGACACGGTCGCAACTTTGGTTCCGGGCGCAAACTATTTCTTGGGTCTAGAGAAGTTTCCGCCGGCGCGAAAACTGATCGATGCAGGCGTCCCCGTGGCCGTGGCCACCGACTACAACCCTGGTTCGTCTCCAACGCCCAGCATGCCGTTTGTGCTCTCGCTGGCCTGCACCCACATGAGGATGTTACCGTCCGAGGCCATTGCGGCTGCAACCATCAATGGGGCGTGGGCTCTACGACTTGCGAATCACAAAGGATCGGTGGAAGCAGGCAAGGACGCCGACCTGGCGGTCTTTGAGATTGAAGATTATCGTGAACTGGCCTATTGGTTCGGATCGAGTCGCTGTGTCTTTACCGTCCTGAACGGATCGCTCATGACCGATGCGGCTCCTGGCCAAACCGACTGATCGCGTATCGTTCTCTCTCCCTCAAAGCCTGGGATGCGGTTGGGCTGCTGTGCTCGAATTTCCTGGGCTCGATGACAGTACTCGCTGTCGGTCCGTGCCGTGACGTTCCGTTCGTTGAGGGAATTGCGAGCGGTTGTTATAATCGCAGTTGTTCTGCGCGTCCTGTCGCTAGTCTGCGAGTTAGTTCCTGACGGTCGGCTTTGACCAGCAAGAATTAAGACTCGGCTTTGACCCAGAAAGATGGCCAGGTAGCTCAGGTGGTAGAGCGCAGCCCTGAAAAGGCTGGCGTCGGCGGTTCAACTCCGTCCCTGGCCACCATGTTTTCAAGCACTTACACTCCTCGATTCCTTGAGTTGGGTCACAATAGGTCACAATTCAGTGGACCATCCCTGTTGCTCTTGCTTCGCGGGCAGCCGCGATCCGCTCCTGGATCATGGCGCCCGTTCTCTCAATCGCCCGCCGCTGTGACTCGGGAACAAATTGCGCATAGATGTCGAGAGTGGTCTGAACGTGTGAGTGGCGCATCAGTCCCTGGACATCCTTCGGATTTGCTCCAGCTTCAATCATCCAGGTCGCCCTGGACGTTCTCAGGCAGCGCCAGTTCACAAAGCCGATGCCGATCTGTAGACCGGCTGGCTTGATGTGGCGTGAGAGGATATTGTTATCGCGAAGCGGCGCTCCCTTCCGCAAAGACTGAAACACGAGATCATTGGGACCATCCGACTTCACGACTTGGTACTTGCGAACGGCACCCCGACCACCGGACCTTCCTTCGACCGTGAGTAGCTTGAGCCGGTGGATTCTCTCCACGACACAGCGGTCCACGCCGATTGTGGCGTTCGAGGCGTCGCTTTTCGGTTCTGACCAATCACCACGGCAAAATCGCTCGTCAATGGTGATTGAGTCATGCCCCACATCGTTCCATTTCAGCGCAGCGAGTTCGCTCACCCGGAGTCCGGTGTAAATCACCACATAAACCATCGTGGCGTAAGGTTCCGCGATGAGGTTCACCAGCTCGTCGAACTGTTCGGGAGTGATATGCGGCTTTGTCTTGCGCTTCCCGGGCCAGCCCTCCTATCAACGCTCCCCCGGCGGCTCCGCCGCCGGTAGTTGCAGCAGTCCTCTTGCCCTTTCCTTTTTCCGTGCTGCTGAGCACAGGGGTTTGGATCTGATAAGTGTGGCCTCCAACGGAAATGCTCGTGAGCGCCAGGTCTAGCTGGCCTTCACCCTTTATCTTGCCCTTTTCTGTGGCTGTCACCACCGTGCCACTGACGGTAGACCCCGCGGGCAGCGCCGCCCTTCCTCCTACACTCACTGGTTGCGCGAGGGTAGCTAGAAATGTTTGTCCCGTTTTGCTGGTCTTTGAACCTAGAGCCTGGCCGGTCTTGACGGTGAGTACGGTTCCGGCCGGCACGACAATGTGTTGAGCCTTGGGCTTCGTCGCCGGCGGGGGCGCCGCAGCTTGCGCGGCCTCGGCTGCGGGCATCGAAAACCCCATTAACACACTCAATAGCACGATTGAAATCGCGGAATCGTGCGGACTGCGCATAATACCTCCTTTATCGAAACCGACTCGATTCTTGAATCGGTGCATGAGAAACAGGTCAGCACAGATTGGGCCAACAGTTCTTCCCGTTGCATGGCTGTGAAGCATACGGCCGGCAAATGAACTTCACAAGCCCTTATTGGTATAGTGCACACAACTAAGCAGCGTCCACAATTTCGATCCTGTCGCCGCCTAACTTTGCCCTCTTAAATTGAACATGGGCGAGAGCCGGATTCGCATTCATAGCTGCACGAATCTCAGTTTCGAGAGCAGGCTTTGTGCGATACCCGAACGTGATGCTGCGAACTGCTTCCGCTGGAACGTCGAAGCAAAATATTCCCGAACTGACCTCAGTACCGTCTTTCAGCGGTCGAATCATCCTCCACTCACGCTCGTATGCCCACGCCGCAGTCTTTGTGTATAGCATGTCAGTCCCGTTCACCTGTTTCCATGTCCGAGGGTGCGGGTGTTCTACATACGAAACCTGCACGAGATAGCGCAAATCATCGGTGGGAGTCGTCTTCTGGTTGAACCATGGATGCTTGTCATCAAACTCAACAACCACACCAAAATGCTGGCTGGCATAATGGCTCCACATAAGAATATTGGCGGGGTCTTCCGAGAGACTCAATATTCCGAGCGCCTGGCCAAGGGCTTGCCGAAACTTTTCCCACTCAGCTTCCCAGATGGGAGCCATTCTTGTGTTGTCCAGCAGTTCAGCCTTATGCTGCTGCATCGCCGCAAGGAACTTCTGTTGCAGAGTAGGATTGCCAGCGATAATTTTGCGCAAGACATCAAGTGGTGCAATCAAGGCCTTGGCAAAGTTGGGGTCAGTCGCCAGTTGCTTCTCCATCATTGCGAACGCACCATCAAGAGTGCCGTACATCTTTTCGATTCTCGCCTCGACCACCGGGCGAACATCATCGGCTGTTCCAGCGAAATCAAGCATAGGTCGAAACTCAAAAGGATCATTTAGCTCGAACGGCTGCGTGAATCGCACCCGCAGGTTCTTGGCAAAGAGCGGAGCCACATCCACAGACATGTACTTGAATAGCGGCAAATTCTTCGCCTCCGAATCGTGCGCTATTTTAGCTAAATTGCGAACACCTGTGGACTCTGGGGGTGGGGGATGACCCCGGCTCTAGTTGTCCGGCAGAAACCGTCCCTTCTCAGGCTGGCGCAGGCGAACAGTCTTTGGCTTGCGGACGATTTTGTGCTCCTCCTAGGCGGAGGCAAGGAATGCAGTACACCGGGACTGACCGCTAAAGAG
>DASPTQ010000133.1:0-2378 GCA_035623335.1 Terriglobales bacterium | reverse complement strand
AATCCTGACTTCGTAATCGTGGCCGTCACGGTTCGAAACACGAGCTCGAATGCGATTACGGTTCAGGCCCTCCGCAGCGTCGATGCCCTGGGTCCCGGAATCGCTGACCTGGGCGGACCGGCTGAGTCCGACCGCGTCCTGTCCGACAGCTTCAGCGAAGACCGTCCTGGCATCGTAATCCACGACCTGGCCGATAGCGATCGCGGAATGCATCGTGGCGTCGGGAGCCAGTTGATTTACAACCGTCAGACGAAGCGAAACCTTTTTCTCGGTTCCCTCACTTCCGACCGCTGGCTCACGGTTCTTCGCTTGCACGTCGAGAAAGACCACGTCACTGCGTACGAAGTCGAGGCCACGGGAACCACGGAGCTGGAAAAAGAAAATTCGCTCGAGAAGTCTGCGGCCGAGGATCAGGTCGAATTGAGCCTGCCGGTTCCAGCCGGCGCGAGTCTTTCCTCCGAACGATTGCTGATCAGCTCCGGCACCGATTATCACCAGCAACTGGAGACCTATGGCCACCTGATCCGCGAGCTCCATCATGCCCGCGTGGGGGCGCCCTTCATTGCTGGCTGGTGGAGTTGGACCGCCTATTATTTCGGTCTCAATCAAGGTGCGGCTTTAACCAATGCCCTTTGGCTCGCCGAGAACTTAAAGGAGCTCGGCTACAAGTTCTTTCATATGGATGAGGGATATCAGTATGCCCGCGGGGAGTACACGACTCCGGATGCCAGCTTGTTCCCCCACGGCGTGAGCGCTGTCGAAAGCAAGGTTCGCGCCCTGGGCCTGGTCCCTGGGATCTGGACTGCTCCCTTCGAAGCGTCCGAGCGCTCCTCGGTCTATGAAAACCACAAAGATTGGTTGGTGCACAACGCTGCCGGTCAGCCCATTCATGCCGGCTGGGTCATCGGCAGGCAAAAACTGGATCCTCTTTACGTTCTCGACACCACCAATCCGGGGGCGCAAGAGTATCTCCGCCAAACCTACACAACTCTGGCCAAAGTTTGGGGCATCCGTTACATCAAGATGGACTTCATGGACGACAGCGCCATTGAAGGCTTCTATTACAAGCCGAATACGACGGCGCTCGAGGCCCAGCGCATCGGCCTCAAGATCATCCGTGAAGCCGTGGGAGAGGACGTGCTACTTGATAAGGATGGCAGCCCGATGCTCAATCCCGTAGGCCTTGTGGACACGGGACGGATTTCAGTCGACACTGGCCACACGTTTGATGCCAGCAAAGAGGCGGCCCCCGGTATCGCTGCCCGCTACTACATGAACCGCAATTTCTTTGTCGCCGACCCGGACGCCTTCACCGTTTCCAGCCAAACTGTCGAAGAGCATGGATGGCACGGAGGCAAACATCCACTTACTTTGGATGAAGCCAAGGTCTCGATCGCGCTGGCGGCTGTTTCCGGTGGGATGTATGAAATCGGGGACGATCTGCCGACACTCGGCGCCGATCCCGAGCGAGTAGCCCTCGTCAAGAACGAGGATCTGCTGAACATGGCTCGACTCGGGCGGGCGTCTCTGCCACTGGATTTGATGAACTACGCGCCAGAAGACAGCATGCCGAGCATCTTTCTCTTAAACGAAAGCAAGCGCCAGGCCATCTTGACGGTGTTCAACTGGACAGAGAAACAGACCGAGCATGGTTTCAGCCTCGTCCGCGACTTAGGATTGTCGTGGCAAGGACACAATCAAGTTTTCGACATCTTTGATTCAGCCACTCCGATCGAGAGCGACTCGGACAGAATTGCGATGCAATTACCAGCGCACTCGGTGAAGGTATTGAAGATCATTGACACTTCCATTGCACCGGCTGCTCCCGGCGTTCGTCTGCAGATTCCAGATACCGGGGAGGCGGGCAAGGCCCTGTCTCTCTCTGCCGAAGCAGATCCAGCGGGGGTCCCGGTGCTCCAGTATCGCTGGGATTTCGGGGATGGCACGGGCGTTGACGGGGCCATGGTTACCCATACCTACACCCGTGCGGGAGACTTTACGGTACAGTTGTTAGCCAATGGCCTCGACCATGTGCCATTTCGGAGATCGTCGTCGCTAAAGATAACCGGCAAGATTAATACCCGCTTCGACCCATCCCAAAAGGAACGCCTACCCCCGACCCAATAAGAGACCTTCGTCCTACTGTGCGTTCGATTCGACCCGAATGCCGCTAAGACCAATGAGGGCTCGAACGACCGTCATATTCTTCCAGGTCGCGCCGGTTATTTCGAAGCCTTTTGTTCCCCAGGGCAATCAGGGCAAGTCGAATAACGCGTTTCGGCGTTCACCATTGACGCCAGTACCGGTGCGCTAGCGGCCGGTTCTCCGTTTGCGGCGGGGACAGACCCAGAGTCCTTAGCGACCAGCGGGAGGATTCA
>DASPTQ010000132.1:0-27502 GCA_035623335.1 Terriglobales bacterium | reverse complement strand
ATGATGTCAGGATCTGAAAAGAGATTAAAAAGAAAAGGCTCAACCGCTTCCAGCGTGTCCGGTCCCCCTAGCTGGAAGAGCACCACACCAATGCGCCGAGTTGAGTTTGCCATCCCCCTGGGTTCCTTGCAGCGAGACGATGTTATCTCAAGTGGCAACAGCCGGTCAATGGCGGTGGACGCAATTCGCCGCAGCTGACGCAACTTTTCGATCTCACTCGATCCGGGAAAAGAATCCGCGAGTAAGATGAGAGGTCACGATGAAAGCGAATCCGCCAAAAACCACTCCTAGACCACGTCCGCTCGCGAAGCAGGAGAGACAATTCGGGCGTGGGATGATTTCGATCTTGCTCCTGGGCATCGTTGGATTTCTTCTTCCCACCAAGGCGGCAGCTCGTTCCGCGAAGCCACTCGAGATCTATTTTGTCGACGTCGAGGGAGGACAAGCTACCCTCATTGTCAGTCCGCTGGGTGAATCCGTCCTGATTGATACCGGCTGGGCGGGAACCCGCGACGCTGAGCGAATCCAGACGGCGGCCAACGCTGCTCGCCTGAAGCGGATCAACTACGTCCTGATCACGCACTATCACGGCGATCATGTCGGGGGAGTCGCCGATCTCCTGGCGCGTTTACCGGTCGACATGTTTGTGGATCACGGCGCCAATACCGAGGATTCCGACCAGACACGAGCACAGTACGCCGGCTATGAGAAGGCCATTGAACATTCCAAGCGGATCCAGTTGGGGCCGAATCAGGGATTGCCGCTAAGGGGGATGAGACTCGAGGTGCTGGCCGCGGCCGGTGAGCACATCACTGCTCCCTTGCCGGGAGCTGGCGAGGCGAACCCTTACTGCGGCGCAGAAGCGGAAGCTCAGGCCGATACCAGCGAGAATGCGCAGTCGCTCGCCATCTTGATCACCTATGACAAGTTCCGGTTTCTGGATCTTGGCGATTTGACCAAGAAGAAAGAGTTGGAACTGGTTTGCCCCAATAATCTGATTGGAAAGGTTGATCTTTACCTGACGACCCACCACGGCCTCGCTGCCGATAACCCCAAAGCTCTCGTGTGGGCTCTCCATCCGCGGGTGGCCATCATGAACAACGGTGCGCACAAGGGCGGTAGCCCGGAGGCCTGGCAAATTGTCCACGACTCCCCAGGTCTCTCCGGCTTCTGGCAGTTGCATTATGCCGCCGACACCGACAAGCAGCACAACGTAAGCGACGATTTCATCGCGAACCAGGACGAGAAGTCGGACGGTCACTATATCAAGGTAGTGGCGATGGCAGACGGGACCTTTATCGTCAGCAACTTACGAAACAGGGTGTGGCGGAAGTACACGCCCTAGCTCGGTTTTCGTGGCTTCCTGCCCGCTCCTTTTAGCGAGCGACGGCGAGGGCGATCAGCCCTAAAGCGGCCCTCCACCCAGGGCCCCAGATCACCCGCAATGGCCGCGCGGGCATCGGGTCCGTGGACCTGAAAAAGGCCGCCAGACGAGGCTGTTGGCGGGGCTTTTCGCTATAATGTTGCTCCGATGCACCGCAAGTTGTGCTGTATAATCACTCATTCAAATTGTGGTATTGTGCTATGGCGCGATCACACAGAGAAGTTTCCCGGCATCTGTACGAGGTCGCTGGGACACAGCAGGGCTTCTTTACCACCAACCAGGCCAAGACTGCTGGATACCGAGAGAACACCCACACCTATCATGTGAAAGTTGGTAACTGGGTGCGCGAGCACCGCGGTATTTACCATCTCGCGCAATATCCACCTGCGGATCAGCCCGATCTTGTCCGCTGGTCGTTGTGGTCCAGGAATCGCAGGCAGGAAGTTCAGGGCGTCTTCAGTCATCTGACCGCCTTGAGCCTTTGCGGATTCTCGGACCTAACTTCATCTCACTTGCACATGACCGTACCCAGCCACTTTCGCCGCAACAAGATTCCAGACATTCTGGTGCTGCATTATGCTGACCTTGCCGAAAGTGATATCGAAGCAGCACAGGGCTTCAGGTTTACTTGCCCTCAGCGCACGATCCTCGATCTGGTGGAATCTTTACGAAAAGGTTTGCAGGGCGGACTGATTACACCTGAACAGATTCAAAGTGCATGCGTGACTGCTCCGGCGCGCAAGCTCTGTGAGCGGATTCTACGGGCGGTTTGACCAACTCTAGGAGCTACCTGACCGCCCAGGTCTTCCGGTAGGGCGCTCGCGCCACCACCCCACCGGGTTAGTCAGGCGCGACAGATGGACCTGAACTGCCTTCGGCGGCGAACCTCTCTGAATAGCGTGCCTCTGTGCTGATCGTCGCTGGAGCTCCTCAGAAATCCGATCTGCGGTCTTCGATTGGAGCGGCATTTTTCGATGCGCAGGATGGGAAACCGGAGAACGATTCTCCATTGGTGGGGCTCAGCTAGAGTGATCTTGGTGGCCTAACCGGGGAAGTCAGGACGAATGGGCTTCTTCCTCTTCGTGGTTTGATCTCGATTGTTTACAATAGGTGGTTCCATCTTCAACTCGCGTTCTGGTTGGTCATCCAGTCCCGAGACGAAACGGAATTTGACAGAGCACGATCCCAAACTCGTCGACCATGGCTCGGACGCACGCGTTTACTGGCGCGTTGAGGGCAGCCTTCTGGAACTGACCACGGTTCGTCCTATTGCTTTCTTCACCTGGAATCTGCAGACGTTCACGAGCCGCTGGATGAAGCGTGGGATGGTTCTGCTCATGGCCTTGTTGCGCCCCTTTTTGTATGCTGCGCACCGCGTTTTCGCCACCCGCGTGGTGTACAGCGTATTGCGAGGAGTCAGTCGCGATCGTCTGGATCTGCTCGGAGAGGAATACTTCCAATACAAACTGCGGCCGGAACTGAAGCCGGAAGGCGTCCGCCAACTGAAGGCGAGGATTGCTGCTGGAGGAGAAGTCGTGCTCGTGAGCCAGGGACTGGACCACGTGATGCGTCCTCTGGCCCGTCATCTGGGCGCCAAGTCGGTGATCGCGAATCGCCTGGAATTTCGTGACGGGATCGCCACCGGTAGGCTGCTCGATCCCGTGATCCGTCCGCGAGGAGCCCTGGCACGGATTACGGGCACAGGCCCGGATGGAGCTCGCAGCCCGGAACAACTCGCGCGCGATCTCGGGCTCAAGGATCTGGACGTGCTCGATTCGGCGGTAACTCCGGCACAGCGCCAGGTCGCGGTTCTGGAGCGGCCCATCGTTCATTTCGACGATCATCGCCAATTCCGACCGCTCTCGGTTCGCTCGGCCCTACGTGGCAAGCAGATCATGCTGATCGGGGTCACCGGTTTCATAGGCAAGGTCTGGTTGGTGAATGCACTCCTGGACCTGCCAGAGATAGCGCGCATCTACCTCCTCATCCGCAGCCAAAAGTCGAGTTCGGCCGAGCGTCGGTTCGAAAAGCTGGTTGAGGATTCGCCGGTCTTTGATCCCCTGTTCGCACGGTACGGAGCGAGACTCGGAAGATTTCTCGCCTCGCGGGTGGAAGTCGTCGAAGGGGACGTTTCCCAGCCGGGTTTGGGGTTAGCACCCAATCTTAGCCAGGCTCTGCGCACGAATTTGGACTTAATCATCAACAGTTCCGGGCTGACCGACTTCAATCCCGATTTGCGGGATGCGCTCGCCGCCAATGTCGATGCCGCCGTCCATCTCGTCGATTTCATACGCCAGTCCGACCATGCCGCGCTGTTGCACCTTTCCACCTGCTATGTGGCGGGAACGCGGGACGGGCGGGTCACGGAGAGGCTGCGCCCGGATTACACGCCCGCCGGCGTCGCTGGTTTTGATGCTGACCGCGAGTGGACCGCCCTGCGTGAGTTGATCGAGAAAGCCAAAGAGAAGGCCGACAGCTCAGAGATCAGCGAGCAGCTTCGCCAGCAGGCGTTCGAGAAGGAGCATGCCGCCAAAGGCCTGCACGGTGCCGCGCTGGAAAATCAGATCCGCAAGAATCGTGTGCGCTGGCTGCGCAGTGCTTTGACGGAGGCGGGAACCAAGCGTGCCCTGCAACTTGGCTGGCCGAACACCTATACGTTCACCAAGAGCCTGGCTGAATCTCTGATCGCAAAGTATGGCGCTAGCTTGCCCATCGCCATTGTCCGGCCTGCGATTGTCGAAACTTCCATGAGTCGGCCCTTCCTCGGATGGAACGAGGGAATTAACACTTCGGCTTCGCTTTCCTACCTTTTGGGCACTTACTTCCGGCAGCTTCCCAGCAATCAGCGCAAGCGTCTGGACCTCATTCCGGTAGATGCCGTTTGCCGAGGCATGACGTTGATCGCTGCGGCACTCCTCGAGCGTCGACATGAGGCGGTGTACCAGCTGGCCACTTCGGTGACCAACCCTTGTGACATGGGCCGGTCGATCGAACTTACTTCGCTCGCGCATCGCAAGCATTACCGCGCTCAGGAAGGTCTGGAATCCTGGCTGAGGTTGCGCTTCGATGCCATTCCCGTGTCCAAGGAGCGGTATCGACGCATGTCGGCGCCGGCGCAGAAGGCCATCATCAAGTCCATTCAGCGGATCATGTCGGCCCTTCCCTTAAAGAAGACTCCCTTTACCAGAGCGGAACGCAATCTTGAGAAAGTGGAGAAGTTGATCGAACTCTTCGAACCCTTCATTTTGCTGAATGAGCACGACTTTGTCGCGGAAAACGTCGAGCGGCTGTCGCAGGCCCTGGTTCCGGAAGAGCGCGGCGGCTTCAGTTATGATTCACGCTTGATCGACTGGTGGGATTACTGGATCAATGTCCATATCCCGGCCTTACGCCGCTGGACGTACCCGCTGATCGAAGGACGGCCGCTCGAAGCGCGTCCTCGACGAAGCGTTCAACTTACCTTTGCCGGGAGCGAGGACGGGGCGGTTAAGACCGGCACCAATGGGGGAACGTGGCGATATTCTTAACCGGGTCGACCGGATACATCGGCGCGCATGTCGCCGCTAATTTGTTGGAAGCGCACGGAGCCTCCCTGAATGTGCTGGTTCGAGCGCGCGATCTGCGGGAGGCGGAGGCGAGGTTGTGGTACGCCTGGCAGCTGCATCTGGACTTTCCTCACTTTTATGAGTACTTGCAGACCCGCGTACGGATTTTTCGCGGGGATCTGACGAGCCAGCAGTTCGGTTTGGCTCAGGATGATCACGATCGCCTGGTTCACACGACAGACTCGGTGATTCACTGTGCCGCGTCGTTGAACCGCAAGTCGGAAAAGAGCTGCTTGAACGTGAATTTACGGGGCACGTTGGAAGTGCTGCAGCTGGCAACCCGGGTGCACCACTATCATGGCCTGCGGCGATTCAGCCACGTCAGTACGGTAGCGGTCGCAGGGAAGCGGCAGAATGAGGTTGTGACCGAGGACAAGGCCATTGATTGGAATCGATCGGATTACGACCCTTATGCGCGCACCAAGAAGTTTTCCGAACACATGATCCGGCAGCTCCTCCCGGAGGTGCCGATTACGATCTTCCGTCCTAGCATTGTGCTGGGGGACAGCCGCCGTCCGCAGACGACGCAGTTTGACATGGTGAGGGCCTTTGTCTTCCTCGCGAGTTTGCCGGCTCTGCCTTTTCGACAGGGTGACCAGCTCGATATCGTTAACGTGGATTTCGTGGCCGACGCCATTGCGACCCTGCATCAAAAGGACAGCCCGCAGTACGACACCTATCATCTGTCTTCCGGAAAAGAGTCGGAGACGTTCGGTGCGTTGACCAAGGCGCTGGCCGAGGCTCAGCAGAAGCGGCGACCCGTCTTCCTGCCCATCCTGGAGCGCCCATTCTCAGGAACGGTGAACCTGCTTTCCAATTCTGGCAGCAAGATGGCGAGCGGTGCATCTCTGATGAAGGTGTTTTTCCCCTATCTGGTCTGGAATACGGTTTTCGACAACCAGCGAGTGACCAGCGAACTGGGCCGCAAGCCGGTGCCGTTTTCCCGATACAGCTATCCACTGCTCAAATTCAGCCGGGAAACCAACTTCACCTACCCCTATCGGGACTGGCCCGCGAAGGTGGGAGGTTCCGCCGCATGATGGATTTGCTGCTCGAGACCTGGGTGAGTGCTTCGATTGAAAAGTCGAAGCTTGCCTGGATGCTAGGGAAGGGTAAGCCATGGCGTCCCGGAGAACGGTTGAAGCTGCTGTTCGCGGGTTATAACGGCACCCGCAATATGGGGTCGGATGTGCGGGTGGAGGAGATGCTGCGGCAGATTCGCCGGATTCTGGGACCCGAACGCGTGGATTTCACTGTGATGACCCAGAATTTCGGCTTTTCGGATGGGTATTTCGCGGGCACGCGGCAGGTGCATCTGCCGGACATCTTCCCGCCTTTTCTGGCCGAGGAGGTGCCCAAACATCATGGCGTCGTGGCTTGCGAAGGCTCGATGTTCAAGAGCAAGTTTGCCAACGCACTGACCACCATGATGATCGGTTCGCTCGGAATCGCAGCGGCTGAGAACAAGTTGTCGGTGGGTTATGGCGGGGAGGCGGGAGATATGGATCCGCCGATCCGGAAGATGTGCGCGCGATTCTGCAAGAATTCGCTGATCATTACGCGCAATGAAGAATCACGAACCGTGTTGCGCGAGTTGGGTGTGCCCACGGAATTGGGCACCGATACCGCCTGGACCTTTGAACCTCTTCCGCCTGAGTTTGGTCACACCACCCTGCGCAAAGTCGGCTGGGATGGAAACACCCCGGTGTTGGTGGTTTGTCCCATCAATCCCTTCGAGTGGCCGGTCCGGGCCTCGGTCGCCAAATTCGTCGCGCACAGCCTGGCGAGAGCTTACCAGGACAGTCACTACCGGTCCGTATATTTTCACAACTCAGGTCCGGAGGCGAAGCAGGCGTACGATCGCTACCTCAGCGCAATTGCCCAGGCGGTCGCTCATTTCCGGAAGCAGCGTAAGGTGTTCGTGATCCTGGTGGCCACCGAGCGATTGGACACCCGGCCGTGCCAACGGATTTCGGAAATGCTTGGCTCCGTGCCGGTATTGACCTCCCAGGACTACAACATCTACGAACTGGTCAGCGTTCTGCGCTGCTGCCATATGATGGCTTCTTCTCGTTATCACGGCATTGTAACCTCCATGCCCGGCCTGGTACCTTCGGCGGGAATCACCATGGATGAACGCATCCGGAATCTGATGCGGGAGCGTGGCCACGATGACCTGCTGATGAATGTCGATGACGCCGACCTTGAAGGAAAACTGCTCGCGGCTTTCGAGAAGCTGGCCCGAGAGGGAGAACGAATCGCGGATGGAATCGCCCGTACCGTGGTGCCAAATCTGAAATTGATGGCTCGCATGGGTGTGCACTTCGAGGAAGAGGTCGAACGGCGCTACCCCGAATTTCCAACCCGCCGCGGAGATTGGAGCTGGGAGGACTATTTGCCCCCGCTCAGTTCGGGTCTGCGCAGCCTGGTCGAGGCCTATGGCTGAATGACCGGCCATTGTGACTCTGGCCCTGCACCATCGGGATGACAAAGATTGACGTTCCTTGAGGCCATTGGCGAACAGTTGGAGGTTGCGGGAGACACGGTTGTCCTGCAAGAGTTGCGTGACAGGACGATCGACGCAACCGGGCACAATCTGCTGGCCTTGATTGCGCAGGTGAGAACCTTCCTGCGCGGTAAGAAACTGAAGCGTGGTGACCGCTGCGCTTTGCTGGGGGCTAACACCATTCACTGGGTCGCCATGGACCTGGCCATTATTTCCGAAGGGCTGATTGTGGTACCGCTCTACCCGCGCCAGACACCGGGTGAGCTGGTGGCCATGATGAAGGATTGCTCGCCATCAATGGTGTGCTGCGAAAACGCCGCTTTGCGGGATAGCGTTCGTGAAGCCTGGCCGGAGGTCCCGCCGCAGTACTTGTTCGAGGAAATTTTTGCCAGCGCCGCCAGCAAGTCGCTGGACAAACCCCTTCTCGGCGAATCCGATCCGGTGGCGATCATTTATACCTCGGGAACCTCGGGTGAAGCCAAAGGCGTCGTACTCACGGCCGGTAATATCGGGTTTATTCTCGGACGCACGTCGGGACGTCTCGACCTGCTGATGAAGAACCGTGCGGGCCAGGATCGGGTATATCAGTATGCACCGCTGTGCTTCGCAGCCGCCTGGGTGACTGTTCTGACCGGTTTGCTGCGCCGCAGCTTGATGATGTTGAATACCGATCTGTCGAAGCTGGCCACGGAGATTCGGGGACTCGCGCCGGATTATTTCGTGAATGTCCCAGCCTTGCTCGAGCGGATGCGGAAGGCCGTGGATGAACAGTTGGCAAAGACCGGTGGATTTCAGCTCGGCATCTACCGTCGGGCCCAAGCTGCCTGGATGCGAAAGCAGGAAGCTCTAGCCAGCACGGGAGATGCAATCTGGCTGGCACTGGCCAAGGCACTGGTTTTCCCCTTCATTCGCCGGAAGATGATCGGTACGAACCTAAAGGCCCTCATTTGCGGTTCAGCTCCGCTGCGTAGCGAAACCCAGCTTTACTTTATGATGCTGGGCATTCCCGTGCTGCAGGTGTATGGCCTGACGGAAACCACGGCGATTTGCACCATGGATGACCCCCGACAGGTCCAGCCGGGCTGGGTGGGGCCAGCCATCGACGGGATTGAGATGAAGCTCGGTATCGACGGCGAAATTCTGGTGCGCGGACCCAATGTGTTTGCCGGATATTGGCATCGCCCGCAAGAGACCGCCAAGGTCCTGCGCGACGGTTGGCTTCATACCGGAGATCAGGGAGAAGTGAATCAGGTAGGGAACTGGAAGATTGTAGGTCGAATCAAGAATCTGATCATTCTAAGTTCAGGGCACAATATCGCACCGGAACCGATGGAAGACTTACTTCTGCGCCAGCTGCCGGGAGCCCAACATGTAGTCTTGGTGGGGAATGGGCGCCCCTATCTGACGGTCCTGGTGACCGGAGCTGTCAGCGGGCCACAGATGCAATCTGCGATTGATGGCTTGAATCCAAGCCTGCCGCACTACAAGCAGATTCGGGCATTCCACATTTGTGACGAGCCATTCTCGATTGAGAATGGGCTGATGACGAATAATGGAAAGCTGCGGCGGGATTTGATTGCGACCCAGCTGAAGCAAGAGATCGACAACATGTACGCGGTCAAACAGGCGGTGTAGGCAAGTTGCAACACCGGAAATGGGATGAATCAATTCAAAGGGCAAGCGCTTTCCTGGACGGTGAAGGATGGCGTCGTCGAACTAGCGCTGCATCGCGAACCCTGCAACGAGCTGGGTTTGATCGCGCTCGAAGAAGCCGATCAGTTCGTCGATTCGCTGGCCCAGCTTGCCCTTGAGGCCCATGCCCTGATCATTTTCAGCTCCGTCCGGGCAGGATTCAGTGCCGGCGCAGACTTGCGCGAACTGTATCACCTCCTGCAGACGTCGGAGCGCGAAGTCTTTCTCCAGAAGGTGCGTGCCCGGGTTGAGCGCGCCCACCGGGTGATCAACGCCATCGATGCTTCACCCTTGACCACGATCGCGGCGGTGCACGGGGTGGTCTTCGGAGGCGGATTCGAACTTGCCCTAGGGTGCGACTTGATCATTGCCGACAGGACCGCGCGTTTTTGCTTTCCTGAGTTGCGCCTGGGTTTGATTCCGGGCTGGGGCGGAATCCCGCGGCTGAAGCGCGACCTGGGAAATGCTCTGGTCCGCGATCTCTTGCTGACGGGGCGAAGTTTTGGCGCCGCCAAGGTGCAGCAAGCGGGACTCGTCAGTCAGGTTGTGGCCGAAGGTGAAGCCTTGAAGGTGGCTCGTGCCACCGCCGTGCAGCTGGGCAAATTTGACCGGCATACGGCGACGACGGCCAAGCAATTCATCAAGCCAATACCCTACGAGGAGTTGCGCCGGGAAATCGACATTTTCTGTGAACTCGTCAGCCGGCCTGCCGTCGAGGCGGGATTGCGCCAGTTTGTAGGTTGCAGGGATGCACAGCCGTATTTGCCGTGATCGAAAGAAGGACAGGGAAACCATGAGTGGCCACGTCGTAGTTATGAAAGACCCGGATCCAACGCTCGAAGAAATCTTGAATCTCGCCGCTGCCCACTTCAAAGTTCCCCGGGAGAAGCTTCGCCCGGATGATGACTTTTTCAAGACGCTCGGAATTGACAGCCTGCAAACACTCGATCTTCTAACGAAGTTAGAAAATCATTTTCACGTTGAGCTACCGGATTATGAGTTGCAGGGAGTGTCAGACTTTCGCACTCTGGCCAGCAGAATCCGAGCTCGGTTGTGAGACCCAAGTAAGCGGCACGGAGAAACGCTGTTCTTGATGAACGCCGCTACAACATCACACCGTCCGGGAGATCCTGCCTGGATCTTTCGTGCCTCGAGGGCGGTCGTGAACTATGTTTTTCCATGCTGGATCTGGATCAATACAGCTCTCTAGGTGCGGCCTTGCGGGAGGCGCTCGACCGCTGGCCAAGCGAAACTTGCCTGATTGAGTCGGATCGAGGCCGGGAGAAGACCCGCCTCACCTATTCCGATTTCAAGGACATTGCCTTGCCTCTGGCCGGGGCTCTCGAGCAGGCAGGGCTTCAGGCCGGGGACCATGCCGCCATCATCATGAGTAATCAATCCAAGTGGCTGATCTCCGCCTATGCCATCTTTTATCGTGGCGGGGTCGTTGTCCCCTTGGATTATAAGTTGACCCCGAACGAGCTATGGCAACTCCTGGCACGCAGCCGGGCAAAACTGCTGGTGACCGAGTACTACCTATGGCGTGCGATGCGGGAAAGTCCCGAGTCGCACCATCACCAACTCAAGACCGTGCTGGTGACGGAAGCGCCGCTCGGAGCTGATCTCGCAGGGGCGTTGCGCTGGGAAGAGTTTCGTGGAAAGCGGGAGCCCGTGTTCGTTCCCCGCATGCGCCAAGATACCGCCTGCATCGTGTATTCCTCGGGAACGGGAGGATGCCCCAAGGGCTGCGTGCTCACTCACGAGAATTATCTGGAGCAATGCAAGTCGCTCACCGCCTGGTATCCGTTTTGGCCAGGGGTGCGTTATCTGAGCATCCTGCCCACGAATCATGCGATCGATTTCATGGTGGGCTTCCTCGGTCCCTTTGTATGCGGGGCCTGCGTTGTACACTTGCGCACGCTTCGCCCGGAATATGTTCGGGATGCGTTCGTAAAGTACAGGATCACCTACGTCAGCCTCGTGCCGCTCGTCCTGAAGAACCTGGAGCGTGGGCTGCGTGCCAAATTCGCGGAGCTGTCGCCGGCCAAGGCTGTCTTGCTCAATCGACTGATCGCGCTCAACAAACTGCTGACCAAGCGGCGCGCCCACGTCAAGCTCAGCCGCCGACTGCTACCCGGAGTCCACGAGGCGTTCGGGGGAGAATTGCTTGCGCTGATTACCGGCGGGGCCTTCATAGAACCCTCGACCTTGCAGTTCTTCTACGACCTGGGCATTCCGGTCATTAACGGTTATGGCCTTACCGAGGCCGGAACTGTGCTTACGCTGAACGATCTGAAGCCCTTTCGGGCTGACACGGTTGGCAAACCGTTACCAGGAGCGGAAATTCGCATCCTGAATCCCGATGCTGAAGGCATTGGAGAGGTCGCGGCGAAGAGCAAGACCGTCATGACTCACTATCTGGATGCGCCCGAATTGACGGCCGAAACGATTGTCGAAGGCTGGCTCAGGACGGGAGATCTGGGACGCCTCGATAGCAGCGGACACCTGCAACTGTTTGGACGCAAGAAGAACATGATTGTCACCCAAGGTGGTAAGAACATTTACCCGGAAGATATCGAAACGGTGTTCGACGGCTTGCCGGTCAAAGAGTACTGCATCTTTGCCGCTAACTATGTGTGGCCCACGAAGTCTCTGGGTGAGGAACACCTGGTGCTCGTGCTGCGCCTGACCGAGAATCAGGAGTTTACGAAAGCCCTGGGAGACGACATCCTTGCCCGCAATCGCCGTTTGCCCGACTTTAAGCGCGTGAAGGGATATCTTCTTTGGAGCCGAGACTTTCCCCGGACAGCTTCGATCAAGATCAAGCGCACCCTCCTCGCCGAAGAGATTCGCGGGATCCTCGATCGTACGGCGGTGACCGAATTGTGAGTGACACATTTCTCGCCGTGGTCAATCCAGCCGCAGGCGGGGGGCGCTGCCGAAAACTGGTAGCTCCCGCCCTGGATCGTTTGCGGAGCGGCGGAATCGCCTTGGAGATCGCGGAAACTAACGCTCCGGGCCACGCCTCCCAGATCGTTCGCCAGGCTCTGGCGCGAGGCTTTCGTAAGTTCATTGCCGTCGGCGGCGATGGGACTTCCTATGAGATCGTGAACGGACTTTTTCCGCAGGATGATTCCCGGCAACGACCTACCCTTGCGTTCCTTCCCCTGGGCACTGGAAATTCTTTTCTGCGAGAGTTTACCGAGCGTGGGGTGGAGCACGCGATCGAGGCATTGCTGGCCCGCCGATCGCAACCGTGCGACGTGTTGCGTATGCGGCACGCTGAGGGGGTCATTCACTACATCAACCTGCTGTCCATGGGATTTGCCGCCGACGTCGCCGCCTTGCGGGCTCGACGATTCCGTAGTTGGGGGGAACTTGGGTACCAATCCTCGATCTTGATCTCGTTGCTCCGGTTGCAGAGGCGCCCCTTCCCCTTGCGCGTCGATAACGAAGCTGAGATCGACCGCCGCCCATGTCTGTTCCTTACCTTCAACAACAGCAAATTCACCGGCGGCACGATGATGATTGCGCCCCAAGCGGAAGTGAACGATGGCTTCATTGAATATGTGCGCTGGGGCCCGATCGGCAGGTTCGGTCTGATCCGCAATTTGCCGACACTCTACGACGGAACCCATATTCAACATCCGCTGGCGGAACGACGTTCCGCCAAGCAGATTGACTTCTATCTCGACGCTGCCGTAGATGTCATGGTGGACGGGGAAGTTCTTTCCCTGCAGTGCAAGACGCTGGATGTTCTGCCCTCCGTAATCGATGTCGTAGTATAGGAAACGTAAGAAACCGGTCGAATGTCCGAAGCGAGAAGAAGACGGCAACAGGAACGAGAGCAACCAGCGCGACCTAACCCCTGGATGAAAAAGGCCGCAATCGGACTGCTGATTGCAGCGTCGGCCGGAGGCTTGTATTTTTGGGTCCACCGCAAACACGCTAGCCGCCTGAACGCCTTCGCTCAGTGCCTGTCCGCGAAGGGGGCCAAGATGTACGGCGCTTTCTGGTGCCCGCATTGTGCGGACCAGAAGGAAATGTTTGGCTCTTCCTTTGCGTACGCACCTTACATCGAATGCGGGGTGCAAGGTTCGCATGCACCAGCGCAGGTATGCACCGATGCCAACGTCAAGCACTATCCGACCTGGGTCTTCGCCGACGGATCAAGAGTAGAGGGCGCCCACTCGCTGGAGTTTCTCAGTCAGGAAACCGGATGCCCTTTGCCATGACCAGCCGGGCCAGGATCATCTTCGCCCTCATCGCAATCTGTGCAGCCGCCGGAATTACCATATCGTCGATCTCGCTTTATCATCATTATGGATCGTCGAAGACTACGTATTGTGACTTCGGGGAAAATTTCAATTGCGATATCGTGAACCGAAGCACATATTCGACGGTATTCGGGATGCCGGTTGCGCTGATCGGCATGGTGGGGTATGCCGGTTTGTTGGGGCTGGCGACGCACTACCGCAGACGAACGGCGACTCCGATGATCTTGCTGACGGCATCGCTCGCAGGCCTGAGCTTCGCTCTTTATCTCACCTATATTGAAGCTTTCGTGTTGGCGACGTGGTGCGTCCTATGTCTGTCGTCGCTCGTCATCATCCTTGTGATCACAGCCCTTGCATCCTATTTGGCGGCAGGTTCGAGACTCCAGGCCTGAAGCGAGAGCGCATTTGAGCATGCAAGAAATTACTCACGCACCGGTCGAGCGTCTGGCAGAGAGTGCGGTCACCAAGGATTCTAGTGTTACCGGGGATCTTCGCGTGCACGAATTCCCCAGCAAGATCTTCCGCAACACCCGCCGGCTTCGTGTCTGGTTGCCGCCTGGGTATGAGGCGCCGACAAATCAAGGTCGGTACTACCCGGTGCTCTACCTGAACGATGGCCAGAATCTCTTCAACTCCGCGACGGCCTTCAATGGCATCGAATGGCGCGTGGACGAGACCGCGGATCGGCTCATTCGGCAAGGATCCGTTCCGCCCCTCATCGTGGTCGGCATTGACCACGCCCAAAGCGATCGGATGAAGGAATACCTACCCTTTCGCTCGTTCAGTCCGGCTATTCCTTTTCCGAAGGGCAAATACTATCCGGTCTTTCTGCTGCGCGAGGTGATGCCCTTTGTCGGCGAGCGCTATCGAATTGCGCGCGGACCGGAATCCACAGGCTTGGGAGGGTCGTCATTGGGTGCCTTGATCTCCCTGTATGCGGCCATCGTGCGACCCGGAATCTTTGGCCGACTGCTTCTGGAGAGCCCTTCGCTGTATGTTTCCCAACGCAAAATCTTGCGCCGCAGCCGGACCCTGCGGTGCTGGCCGGATAGAGTTTTTCTGGCGGTTGGCACCCGAGAGAGCGGACAGGAAGACAACGATCGGCAGGTTGTGGAAGATGTACGCACCCTCGGAGGAATCATCCGCGGGGCAGGATCGGACGAGAAGCGTCTGCTGGTTATGATCGAGGAAAATGCTACTCACGGCGAAAGCTCGTGGGCGAGCCGATTCCCGCAGGCGCTGGAGTTTCTGTTTGGAAACAACGCTGAGGGACAAGCCAGGTGACGGACTCGGAGCGCGTCGCCCCGGGATGGCCGGGAATTCAACCGCGCTGGACATCAAGCGCCAAGACGGGGGCGGGTACAGCTCTCAGCCTCAGCAGCCGAGTCTGGTTTACGCTTAGCCACGGGATCCTCAACGAAGTCTACTATCCGCGTGTGGACCAAGCGTGCATTCGAGACTTGGGGCTGATCGTCACCAACGGTGTGGATTATTTTTCAGAAGAAAAGGGTCACTGCCGGTTTACCAACACACCGGTCACGCCTGGCATCCCCGTTTATGAGTTAAGGAACACGGCAATCGACGGCCGATACCGCATCGAAAAAGAAGTGTTCACCGACCCTTACCGTAACGTTGTTCTCCAGAAAGTTCGACTTGTTCCACTCCAGGGGAGGCTCAGTGACTACCGTTTGTATGCGCTGCTGGCTCCGCATCTCGCCAATGGTGGGGCGGGCAATACGGGCTGGATCGGCGATTACAAGGGCGAACGCATGCTATTCGCGGAACATAACCAAACTGCTCTGGCTTTCGGATGTTCCGTTCCGTGGCAGAAGATGTCGGTTGGCTTTGTGGGCTTTTCCGATGGCTGGCAGGATCTCGCGAAGAACTATCAGATGGCGTGGGCCTACACGTGGGCGGAGAACGGGAATATCGCGCTAACCGGGGAAATCGATCTCGTTTCCTCGGGAGGCGAGTTCATTCTGGCGCTGGGTTTGGGCGAGATCTGGGCTGAGGCCGGGCAGCACACGCGATCGAGCCTGATCACATCCTACGAAAAACTTCGCGAGCATTACGTTGCCGGTTGGACGGAGTGGCAGAATAGCCTGTTGAAACTCGACGAGACCCCGCGCGAACGGGATCTGTACCGTGCCAGCGCCGCCGTGTTGCGCACCCATGAATCCAAGGATTTTCTCGGGGGCGTCATTGCCAGCCTGTCGATTCCGTGGGGATTCGACAAAGGGGATGAAGATCTCGGCGGCTATCATCTGGTTTGGCCGCGGGATCTGGTGGAAACTGCATTCGGATTTCTGGCCGCTGGGGCCCGCTCGGATGCCATCCGCGTCCTTCACTATCTCGAATCAACCCAGGAGGCGGATGGCCATTGGGGGCAAAATATGTGGCTCGACGGGCGTCCCTACTGGGTTGGCCTGCAGATGGATGAGTCGGCCTTTCCCATTCTGCTGGTGGACCGATTGCGGCGGGATGCGCCCGAGGACTTTGGTGAGCTGGATCGCTGGTGGAGTCTGGTGCACCGTGCTGCAGGTTTCCTCGTGCGAAATGGTCCGGTCACCGAACAGGATCGTTGGGAGGAGGATCCGGGGTATTCCCCCTTTACCTTGGCGGTTGAGATCTCGGCCCTCTTAGCAGCCGCGGACTTTGCCGAAGCCATAGGTGAGAAAACGATTGCCCGCTATCTGCGCGACTCCGCCGACAACTGGAACGACAATATTGAGCGCTGGACGTACGCCATCGGCACGGATGTGGCACGACAAATTGGGGTCGAAGGATACTACGTACGAATCGCTCCACCGGAAGGAGAGGGAGCTACTTCTCCGCTCCAAGGCTTCGTGCCGATCAAGAATCGGCCAGCCGGGCAAAGCTCGGAAGCGGCAATCCACCTCATCAGCCCGGATGCCTTAGCCCTGGTGCGCTTCGGACTGCGCGCCCCTGATGATCCCCGTATCCTGAATACCCTCAAAGTGATTGATGCCTTGCTGCGAGTGAAGCTGCCGCAGGGATTTTGCTGGTATCGCTACAATGGTGACGGTTATGGGGAACAACAAGATGGCGCACCGTTTGAAGGACAAGGGATCGGCCGTCCATGGCCGTTATTAGCGGGTGAGCGCGCGCACTACGAATTGGCCGCCGGTCACGAAAGCGTAGCGCTCGAGCTGCTGAAGGTCATGGAGCTCTCGACCGAGGGCGGACGGCTGCTCCCTGAACAGGTGTGGGATGAGGCCGATCTTCCCGAGCGCGAGTTGTTCACGGGAAAGCCTTCTGGCTCGGCGTGTCCGCTGGTGTGGGCGCACTCGGAATATATCAAACTGCGACGTTCTCTGCGCGATGGACAAATCTTCGACCAGCCGTCACAGCCGAAGCAACGGTATCTTATCGAGAACAGAAAATCGCCATATTTCGCGTGGCGATTTAACAATAAATGCCAGAGCATGCCCCAAGGGAAGATTCTGCGCATCCTCTTGCGAGGGCCAGCCTTGGTGCATTGGAGCTTCGATGGTTGGAAGAGCACCCTTGATACCGAGACGCGCGATACGGGCTTAGGGACGCACGTCGCCGATGTTCCATCCGAGATGCTGGCCCCCGGCGCGCACATTGTCTTTACCTTCTATTGGCGTCGCGAGCAGCGCTGGCAGGGTCTGGACTACCATGTAGTAGTCGAAGCTTGAACGGTCGAAACGTTCGGACAGTCTCCCGCCGGGGTGGACCATGGCTGCGCGAAACGGCAATGTTGGGGTGGGAAAATCGATGGAGCCTGCACGCAAGGGCACAGATGAGGTTGCGCAGACAGCCCTGCGGTTTCTTCACGAACTACTGGCGAGTTATCATCCCCGAGATTTTGCCGTCGAGCTGTGGGACGGCACCGAATGGGGGCCAGAGAAGGGGCAGTTCCGTCGGTTCACCTGGAAGATCAGAGATCCTCAAGGTTTACGGACGCTGATGAGGGCGAGGAGGGAAATTTCGCTTGCCGAGGCATACATCTACCAGGAATTCGAAATTGACGGTGACTTACAAGCCGTTTTCCCGTTGGCTGAGTACTTAACGGGTAGGTCTTGGAGTTTCAGAGAAAGACTGCGCTTGGGTCGTTTGCTGGCGGGTGTGGGGTCTAGACCCTCGCACCCGAGCGACGCCCGGCCACAATTCGCAGGCCGACCTCACTCCACGCGTCGCGACCGAGAGACGGCTGTCTACCACTACGACGTTTCGAACGATTTCTACGCCCTCTGGCTGGACAGGAGCATGATCTATTCTTGCGCTTATTTCCAGACACCGGATGACGATCTGAACACAGCGCAAGCGCAAAAGCTCGATTACATTTGCCGCAAGCTGCGTTTGAGGCCGGGAGAGCGATTGCTCGACATCGGTTGCGGTTGGGGTGGCCTTGTTATTCATGCGGCTCGCAAATATGGCGTTTGGGCCGGAGGCATCACCGTAAGTCCGCGTCAGGTAGAGTTTGCGGAGCGACGCATTCAGCAAGAGGGATTGTCCGGTCAATGCGATGTCCGACTGCTCGATTATCGCGAGCTAGAGGAGTGCTGCGTATACGACAAAGTGGCAAGCGTCGGCATGGTCGAACATGTAGGAGAATCCAAATTGCATGAATATTTTGCCCGAGTGTTTCGGCTCTTACGACCCGGAGGAATATTTTTGAATCACGGCATCGGCAGGGCGGGGAACCGACCGGCGCCTGAACGGCCGACCTTCACCGATGTGTATGTTTTTCCCGATGGAGAGCTGGTGCCGATTGCGACCATGTTGGGGGCCGCAGAAGAGGTGGGCTTCGAGGTTCGCGACGTAGAGAATCTGCGAGAGCACTACGCTTTGACGCTATCTCATTGGCTGCGCCGCCTGGAGGCGAATGCCGCTAAGGCTCGAGAACTCGTTGACGAGGTAAAATATCGCATCTGGCGGCTCTATTTAGCAGGTTCGGCACATTATTTCCGAACCGCGAAGCTCGATCTCTATCAGACTCTTCTCGTGAAAACCAACTACGGCAACAGCGGTTTGCCGCTAAGGCGCGCAGATTGGTATTGAAGGTTGACCACCCGACTTTCTTTTGAACCCGGAGGTAGGGGGGAAGGAAGGAGCTGCGGCGTTCCGACAGCGTTTCGAACAAGACAATTCCATGCCCCAAATGTGGTGGTGGCGTCACGTGTGGCGGGATCACATCCGATCATTCCAGCTATTTCACTGTTCCTTCCCGTGTCTAAGATCAGCCTATTCTTGCCAGACCTGTTATACTTCCTCCGCATTTGACTGTTCGTCAACTTTGGTTGTCTGGCCAACCAGCCTTCGTTGTCCCGCCGAAGCTGCACACTCAAATAGCCCTACACGGTAAGGCAGGTCGCTTGAAAAACATTTTCGTTGGCAACCTCGATTTCAACGTCTCGGAAGATGAGCTGCGCAACCTTTTTGCAACCTACGGACAAGTGGATCGGGTCAGCATTGTGACGGATCGCGATACCGGCCGCTCACGTGGCTTTGGGTTCGTCGAGATGGCGAACCCCGAAGAAGGAGAGAAGGCGATTGCGGCGCTTAATGGCACTCAGCTTGCCGGACGGACGTTGAACGTGAACGAAGCACGGCCCAAAGCAGAGCGCGTTGGTAGTGGTGGTGGCCGTGATCGCGGAGGACGTGGCGGGCGTCGGAACCGCTGGTAGTTCTTGAATTAGCCCCGCTGCCACGCACTGCCGGATTGATGAGGTAAAGCTCTGTATGTACACTTGAGGAGTAGCGCGCCCGTAGCTCAATTGGATAGAGCGCCGGCCTCCGGAGCCGTAGGTTAGGGGTTCGAGTCCCTTCGGGCGCGCCATTCTTAATTTCTGGCCCTCCCAAAGATCAGGTTGAATGCCTTTCTGTATATAGGCGTGCTGTTTACGGCTTCGATCTTACAGTTCGAAACCACCATTTTCAGCAATTTCGCCTGCTCCGCCGGATTTCGCCTAAGAAATTCACCGGGCCATGGAACTGGACCCACTCTCGCCTAGCATTAATGCTTTTTCGGGATCTCCTACATGGCCCGCCAGTATGACAAATCGGCCGACCAATTGGCGGCAGTGATTGCCGCCGAACCGTCCAATGAGACGGCTCACTATTTCCTCGGTTTCACGCGCGAGAAACAGGGACTCCTTCAAGAGGCTGTCAACGAATTTCAGAGGGCGACCGCCCTCGCGGGCGGCGATCCCAGTTACCTCGCTGGTTTTGGCACACGCTTACGCATTGTCCGGGGATATGCATCGAGCGCGTGCAATCTGTGCGTCGCTTCGCAAGCGTATTGCGGTCGAGTATGTATCTTCTTATGATATAGTCTGTCTCGGTTTGCGGGACAAGCAGGAAGCCCTCGGCTGGCTGTCCCGAGTACAACGAAGACGACTCCAATATGAATTTCCTGAATGTCGAGCCTTTACTAAAACGGCGCTGACCTGCGCACCATCCAGCTCCTCCTCGGACATCACGACCTGAAAGAGACCGCCCTCTACCTGCATCTCTCGCAACGTCATCTCCACGCCACTGCGAGTCCTCTGGATTCGCTCAAACTAAAAGGCAGGTCACAACCGGAGGATTAGATGAGTCGGCCGGCCTTGGAGTTGGCCGTCTCGTCCGCAGCGCCGGAGTTGCTTTCATCGGGCGCAGCCGCCAGTGGATCCGCTGGACGCATATCAAAGTCTTGCTGGCCATTACCCGCTGCCGCACCGCCGCACTCGGCGGCCATATCGATGCCTGCACCCGCTGTGGACACCGCGCCATCTCCTATAAC
The DNA here is from genome assembly GCA_035623335.1 of Terriglobales bacterium. Lineage (GTDB taxonomy): Bacteria > Acidobacteriota > Terriglobia > Terriglobales > Acidobacteriaceae > JAFAGX01. The sequence continues at coordinate 7,266 of DASPTQ010000132.1, read as the reverse complement.
AGCTGTCGCAATCGGCACTGCCCAAAGTGTCAAGCCAACGCCCGTGACCGTTGGCTCCAAGCGCGCCGCCAGGAACTTCTCCCCACGCGCTACCTCCATGTTGTCTTCACCCTACCCCATGAACTGGCGCCGGTCGCCCTACAGAACAAAAAGATCCTCTACCACCTCTTGCTACAGACCAGTGCCGAAACACTGCTCGAAGTGGCCCCGTAATCCCGAGCACCTCGGCGCCGACATCGGCTTCTTCAGCGTGCTGCACACCTGGAATCAGAAGCTCGAAATTCATCCCCATGTCCACTGTGTCGTCCCGGCCGGTGGACTCTCCCTCGACCACACCCACTGGATTCCATCCCATCCTCGCTTCTTTCTCCCCATCCCCGTGCTCCGCCGTGTGTTCCGCGGCAAGTTCGCCGACGGTCTCAAGTCGGCCTTTCAACGTGGCCAGCTTCACCTCTCCGGAGATCTGGACCGCCTTACGCACCCCAAGATCTTGGCTGCCTGGTTACGGTCACTGTTCCGAAAAAACTGGGTGGTCTACTCCAAACCACCTTTCGGCGGCCCCGAGTACGTGCTCCACTACCTGGGCCGCTACACCCATCGCGTAGCTATCTCCAACCACCGACTGGTCGCGTTCGCCGATGGCCAAGTCACCTTTCGTTGGCGCGACTCTGCTCACAACAATGAACAGAAACTGATGACCCTATCGCTCGATGAGTTCCTCCGCCGCTTCCTCCTGCATCTGCTTCCCAAAGGCTTCGTCGGCATCCGCCACTTTGGCTTCCTCGCTAATCGCCGGCGCGCCACTCTCCTGCCGCTTTGCTTGCAACTACTCGGCGCAGTACCACCGCCACACACCGAACCAGAAGCGTCCCTCATTCAGCCAGCCAGCCCGCTTGGGCTCTGTCCCCAATGCGGTGGCCCCATGGTTCTCATCGAGAGACTTACTGCCCCCCAGTTGCAGCTCCGTTCGCCACCTTCTCTCGCCAGAGCCGCCGCATGAAACTACAATCCCAACCTCTCTTCCTCCTGGCCTCGCGCCAGCTGGAGGCATCCTGCGCCCTTCTTCTCCTCAGACCCGCTCTCCGCTCGCTTCCACCTCGCACAAACTTCCACCAAACCTATGCCGCCTTCCATCTGTCCAGCGCTTCTACCTATTCAGGAAGCCTTCCCCCTAACGCCACGCCCATTAAATTTGCATAATTACCTTCCCACGGGCGGCTTCCTTCAAACGGCTGTATCGGATCTGCCCTCTCGCAGCCTCAGACACTCGACGTTCGTTGTGGGGGCGCATCCGATACAGCACTAACGTTTTTATGGTCAGTCTCCGGATGGCCGACAATCCACGAACTGGCTCTAAGGTGGGCGACCACCAGTGGTTTGGCTGTAACCCAATATTCCCGGTGATCTTCGGGAGCACGCGTGACCTTCATCACTGACATCTGCCCAGCTTGCGGTGTGTCCTTATGTTCAATGGCCAAGGTCATCATCGAACCTTTTCGAATCAAGAGCATTGAGCCCATCCGCTCGACCACCCGCCAGGAACGCGAGCAACTGCTGAATGCGGCACATTACAACGTCTTTCTCCTTGCAGCCGAGAACGTACTGATCGACCTGCTCACGGATTCCGGGACAGGGGCAATGTCCATCAAGCAATGGGCAGCGATCATGGAAGGCGATGAGAGTTACGCCGGCAGCAAGAGCTACTACCACTTTCGCGATTCGATCCAGGAAATTTTTGGCTATCGCCACATCATTCCTACCCACCAAGGACGTGCGGCCGAGCGCATCCTATTTAGCGTTATGTGCAAGAAGGGCGACGTTGTTCCGAACAACACCCATTTCGACACCACTCGCGCCAACGTCGAGTTTGTCGGCGCCGAAGCCGTCGATCTGGTAATTCCCGAAGGTAAGCGCCCAGATCGCGTGCACCCCTTCAAGGGCAACATGGATGTGGAAATGTTGCAAGAGTTGATCGAGCGCGTGGGGCCTGAGCGGATTCCTCTGGTCATGCTCACCGTGACTAACAACTCCGGCGGCGGCCAACCGGTTTCCATGGCGAACGTACGCCAGGTGAGTGCCATCTGCCGGAGGCATCGCATCCCGTTGTACTTCGATGCGTGCCGATTCGCGGAAAACGCCTATTTCATCAAGCTGCGGGAGCCCGGATACAACTCGAAAACTCCCAAGCAGATTGCGCAGGAGATGTTCAGCTACGGCGAGGGCTGCACCATGTCCGCCAAGAAAGACGGCTTGGCAAATATCGGTGGCTTTCTGTGCACGAATGACGATTTGCTCGCGCAACAGGAAGAGAATTTGTTGATCCTTACCGAGGGTTATCCTACCTACGGCGGTCTCGCTGGGCGTGATCTGGAAGCAGTCGCGGTTGGAGTGCAAGAGGCGCTTGAAGAAGATTATCTGCGATACCGCATCGCTTCCACTCAGTACCTGGGCAGCCACATCGCCGCCCAGGGTGTTCCCATCGTGCAGCCGCCGGGTGGGCATGCCATTTATCTGGATGCACGGGCATTCCTTCCACATATTCCACCCTCACAATTTCCGGGCGTGGCGTTAGCTGCGGAGCTTTACCTCGAAGGCGGCATTCGCTCAGTTGAAATTGGTACGCTGATGTTTGGCGCCGCTGCAAAAATGGATCTTGTTCGCCTTGCAATCCCTCGCCGCGTCTACACCCAAAGCCACATCGATTATGTGGTTGAGGTCATCCTGGAGGTCTGGAAAAAGCGTAACCAGATCCGGGGGCTGACCTTGACCTACGAAGCGCCTTTCCTGCGGCACTTCACCGCGCGGCTGGAGCCCGTCGAGCAGCCAGTGGCGCAGCTAGTCTGAATTCGAGATCCACACCGGATGGACTGTAGTAAGACTGTAGTAGTTGTTTGGTCAGAATGGGTCGAAACGCCAACCGTATCACGGATTTCATAACGGGCATGTTTAAAGTGTCCGACCCCAACGAGAAGGGGGCTAAAGACGTTACTGCGCGCCAGATCCTCGACAAGGCTTCAGGGGATATCAACGCGGGTCTGGCGAAGGACCCGGAACTTCAGGCGCAGATGATGAATGTGATGGGGAGTGTCTATACCAAGCTCGGCCTTTACGACCAGGCGCAATCGCTGCTGGAGCAAGCCATTGAGGTTGACCGCGCTGCCCGCGGACCTGGGGATCCCGAAGTACTGAGTACGATGGATACTCTGCGTGGTACCTTTGCCCAGCAGGGACGTTATTCGGAGGCAGAGAAGCTTCAGCGCGAAGCGCTGGAAGGTCAGCGCCGCGAACTCGGGCCAGAGCACCCTGACACGCTGGGTACGATGGGGGATTCGGCCGGCACGCTCGCCATGGAAGGGCACCTCGAGGAAGCAGAAAAACTGCAACGCGAGACGCTTGAGAAACAGCGGCGCGTACTTGGAGCCGAGAACCATCACACGATTGTGTCGATGGACACCCTCGCTGCCATCCTGGGTGAGGAAGGGAGATTCGCCGAGTCGGCGCAATTGGAGGGAGAGGCCATAGATTTGGAGCGCCGCGTCTATGGCCCGGACCATTTGGGAGTCCTGATGTCAATGGCAAACCAGGCCGACACGCTGTACCTGATGGGCAAATATTCCGAAGCGAAGCAGCTGTTGCAACAGACCCTCGATATTCAGCGGCGGGTACTCGATCCGAATCACCCGGAAACGGCGCGCTCCCTCTACAATCTCGGCTGCCTGGCAGCTCGAGACTCCAAGCGCGACGAGGCATTTTCTCTTCATGGGCAGGCGATCGATCATCTGTCGCCAAGGACCGTACCCAAGGTTGACAATGATCCCGACCTCAATTCGCTTCACGGAGACCCGCGCTTCGCCAAGCTCGTTGCCCGCGCCAAACAGCGTGCCGTCAGCGATGCGAGATGCCCGCTTTGATACGAACCCGCTGCCTTGGCCGGAGCCAGCGACCCTCCCCCACTTTTCGTGCGATGTTGGCCGTGCTACTTAGCCCGGGCGCTTAGCTGGACTGCTCTCGAACGGCCCGCCTAGACAAACTAAGCACATTTTGTTGTTTCGTCCTGTCGTGTTTTCCTTGCCGTTTTCGATTACCTAAGTAGAAGCCGAGAGCGCGTCCAATTCTTCCCCCGACGTCGGTTTCTGAAGGAGGAGCTTTCGATGCGAAGACCTGGCCCAGTGGTTTCATAGCCTTATCTCCAGAGGCAATCTCCCCACAGCTCAGCGACATAAGCGCGGGATAATCGTGGCGGTACTGACGGCGGGGGCAATTCTTATCGCTTTTCAGGGAGCGAGTGGACAACAAGGCCGGCTGGCAGGGTTGTTCTCATTCATTTCGAACGGGGTGTTCTTCCCGAATCCGAATGGGGCGTCGCAGACGTACAGCACGAATGGCGGAGGGATTGATCAACGCGGGCCATTCTTTCAAAGCCTAGGCACGAATGGACGGAGTTGCGCTACGTGCCACCAGCCGAGCGATGGCATGTCAGTCTCCGCGGCCAATGTTGAGTTGCGCTTCTTGCTGACGCAAGGCACGGACCCAATTTTCCGTCCCGTGGACGGATCGACCTGCAATCACAACATCGACGTTTCGACGCTCGAAGGAAGGCACAAGGCATACAGCCTGCTGCGGACGCGAGGCCTGATCCGTGTCGGGATTGCCGTACCTGCTAATGCGGATTACGCGGTCACCAGCGTGCAAAACCCATACGGCTGCAACGAAACCGACACGATCTCGATGTACCGACGAGCGCTTCCCGCGACGAATCTTCGCTTCTTGAGTGCCGTAATGTTTGATGGGCGGGAATCGTCAACGGCAACCGGCACAACGAAAATTGTCTACAACAACTACCCAAATTCGCTGCTGAGCGATCTGGTGCATCAGGCAATGGACGCTACCAATGGGCACGCGCAGGCATCGCCTCCGCTTGCCATCTCAGACCCTCGACTCATGCCCATCGTAAATTTCGAGATGGGTCTGACGACGACGCAAGCACTCAGCAATCGCGCTGGCCTATTGAACGCGCAAGGAGCAACTGGCGGTCCCGAAGCGCTCTTGGATCAGCCTTTCTTCATCAGCATCAATTCCAGCGTGCACGCGCTTTTGCCACAGTTCGAGCAACCTGGCGGACTGGTCACGCCGGGAGACGGACAATTTTCGCCCGCGATCTCCAACACATTTGATGCTTGGTCCACGCTTCCTCCCGAAGACCCGCGGGCCTCGGTGGCACGTGGGCAGGCGATCTTCAATTCCAAGACTATCAACATCACGGGAGTGGCGGGCATCAACGACGACGTATCCGCAGGCGGCCTGGTTGCCGGAGGGATCCCATCGCTTACCGGGACATGCGGTACGTGCCACGATACACCGAACGTAGGCAATCACTCCTTCCCGACACCGCTCGACATTGGAACTGGTGATCCAGATCCGTCGAACGCGTCGGTGAACCCGGGCGGGTTGGATATCAGCTACTTGCCGAGCATCACAGTATGCCAGTTGGACGCGGAGGCACGGCTGCCGATAAACAATTGCAAGACGACAACGGACTTGGGACAAGCGCTGATCGACGGCAAGTTCGATCACGTGGGCAAAATCAAGGGACCCATTCTGCGCGGATTGTCGGCACGCGCCCCCTATTTCCACAATGGGTCAGCTCGAACCCTGTTGGATGTCGTGCGTTTCTATGAAACGCGATTCGGCTTGGCTCTGACGACTCAGGAGGAATCGGACTTAGTCGCGTTCTTAAGTGCTCTCTGACCCGGCCCTGGCGGGTGGATGAGTAATGATTTGTGGGGGCGACTCCCCTCAAGACCCAGAGTCTAACTTTTGCGATAATGTGTAGGCTTTGCTGGCGAAGCCCTCGAACCCGAACGGTGTCACTGGCCGTATCGTCGGCCATCTCCGCTCGTCGGGACCGACGCTAGTCATGCGGTCTCTGCCGTTGACCACCGCACGATAGGGAGTACGGAGAACTGTTGGAGTAGGACTGCTGATTTATGCGGGGGAGGGAGGTGAAGGCGTTGACGCATCTGTTCCGCTTCCACAGGCACACTCGACAGTGATCAGCACCACTACCAGCCAGACGACGATGAGTGGGTGCGATCGCGCTTCCGGTCGATCCGTCAAGCCATAAGCTACCGTGGGCTTTGTGGCGACGAACGAAACCTGCCGACAAACTGCTTTCCAAGAAGGGCGCGCCATGCAACCCACTTCTTTTCCGTTTCCGCGTTACCGAATTTTCTGCAGCTAATTCCGAGATGGTATCCTAGCGCGCTCAATACGATGGGACGCACCGCACTGTCAGAATTGCTAGTTCTAGCGAGCGTCGCACTTCGATAGACTCCGCAGGATATCGGTTCTACCCGCCTCCGCTTCATCATCCGGAGGGGGTGTGCCGGCGACACAGTTCACCGTGAGACGAGCATTTTGTAGCCAACGGCAAACGACCACTTGTTTGTCACATTCCAGGGAGCAAGCGCACACTGTCACGCGCCTCCGCACTTAGAATGGCGAAGCGAAACTGTGCAGCAGGATTCTAAGAGAAATCCAAGGCGCAGACGGGTACTGTACAAGGGGGAGTAACCGCATGAGGAAGAGATTTCGGAACGAGTGGCTAATCCCGGCGCTAGTGATGATCGCGTTGGTAGAAGCGATGTCGCAGGAGCAGCTTCAGACACTGGTGGTGAGTGGGCATACGGGTAGCGTCCCAGTGACACAGAAGAATGGAAGAAGCTATGTAGACCTCGAGGCATTGGCTCAGGTGGTTAATGGTTCGTTGAGCTTTAGCGGGAATCACATCACGCTAACTTTGTCGCCGGCGGGTGGAAATGCGGTGTCCGCGCCGGCACCCACAGCGGGAACAGGCTCAGCGACCGATAACGCGTTCTCAAGGGCCTTCTTGCAAGCCGGCATCGAAGAAATGAGTACGATCCGCGAGTGGCACAGCACACTAGCAAGTGCGATCGAGAATCAATACCCGTTCACGCAAGTAGGGCTGTCGCGATATCAGGCACAGGCAATGACGAATCTACGCCTCATGCAGGCGGCAGCAACGACGGATGCAGATCAGAACGCCTCACAGTTGGTTACGAATGTGTATCAGAAAATGAAGCAATTGAGCGATAAGTACCTGGCGAAACGAGCGAACATGAATTACATCTCGCCGGATGCTTTGTCGAATGACCCATTGAATCAGAGCATTATGGCATGCGGGAAATCGCTAGGAGCGATGGCAGCGAGCGGGCAGTTTGTGGATGACGGGACCTGCCACTGATT
>DASPTQ010000131.1:0-42241 GCA_035623335.1 Terriglobales bacterium | reverse complement strand
GTCGCGCACCACCGTGACCCCCGGGATTTGCCGGGCGCCGGCGGGATCCAAGGATTTGAGAGTCGCGCGGAACGCCGACGGCCGAAGCACTTTGCCGTGCAGCATGCCCGGACGAATCACGTCCGAAGAGTATTGGTGCTTGCCGGTAACAAAGGCGCGTCCATCCACCTTGGGCATCGCGGTGCCGGCAATGCGCCATTGGCTGGGCGGTTCCAAGGCGGGATCATCTCCGATCATTTGGACGATTTCCCGGCCTTGGGTGAGTTCCCCGTAGGCAATCGAGCGATGGGAGTTCGGATCGGTGATCGCTCCTGCGGCAGCGACCAGCGACCGGCGATCCGCGTGCCAGCGCTGGGCGGCGAGATCGATCAGGTATTCGCGGGCAGCCGCGGACACATTGCGCAGTTGCGGTCCCATGGTCGGCGTCGTACGGCTGCCAAAAGTGCCCATGTCATACGGAGTGAGAGTCGTGTCTCCCATGATCAACGCAATCGAATCGGGGGAAACACGCAGCTCCTCCGCCACCTGCTGGGTGAGCGAGGTACGGATGTTCTGGCCGACTTCGACCTTGCCCGTATACACCGTCACCTTGCCATCCGCGGCAATGTGCAACCAGGCTTGGATGTTTTGGGGAAGGTCGTCCTCAGACTGGCGGTGAGCTCCCTCGGTTCGGCTCAACCCAGGACAGGCGCACAGGCATACCACCATGCCGCTGCCGAGCCACTGGAAGAATTCCCGCCGCCCCAGATCAAAGCCGTAGCGCAGTGGCGCGATGGCAGCGTGCTCCTGTTCTTCTAGGAGACGATCGCGGGTTTCTTGCTCATTCATTCCGTCGATCCTTTGGCGGAGGACGCGGCTTGGCGGACGGCCTCGACGATCCGTGGATACGTGCCACACCGGCAGATGTTGCCATCCATGGCGTGGATGATTTCCTCATCGCTCGGCCGGGGATTTTTCTTCAATAGACCAACCGCCGCCATGATCATGCCCGACGTGCAGTACGCGCATTGGAAGGCTTCTGCCCCGACAAAGGCCTGCTGAACCGGGTGCAGCCGGCCGTTTTCCTCGAGTCCCTCGATGGTGGTGATCTTTTTTCCCACGACCGCGCTGAGGGGAGCCTGGCAGGAACGCGCCGGTTTGCCGTCGAGCAGCACCGTGCAGGCCCCGCACATTCCTTCCCCGCAGCCGTACTTGGTCCCGGTCAAGCCCAGGGTGTCGCGCAGGACGTACAGCAGCTTGCTGTCGGGAGGGACATCGACGGGATGTTCGGCTCCGTTTACCGATATCAGGAACGGCATCGCTTCCCTCGAAGCCGCACAGGCACTCATGGCGATTATAGCTCCAGACCTCGGGCGTCTGCTTCCTGTCGCACTCTAGCTCGAAAGGTTTCCACAACTGTCCGACTGTATTCTCCTTTTCTTCGCTTCGCCGCGAGTATATAATCGCGGCTGAGTCGGGCGAGCTGACTCCATAGGAGCCTCCCACATGGGCGATGAACGCAGCAAAGCCATTGATCTGGCCTTCTCGCAGATCGAAAAGCAGTTCGGGAAGGGTTCGATCATGCGCTTGGGGTCGAAGGAAGCCATTGTTCCGATTTCCGTGATTCCCACCGGTGCGATTTCCTTCGATGCGGCGCTCGGGGTCGGAGGTTTTCCCCGCGGGCGGGTGGTCGAGATTTTCGGTCCGGAATCTTCCGGCAAAACCACGATTGCCCTGCAGGTGATTGCCGAAGCACAAAAGACTGGCGGCATGGCCGCCTTTGTCGATGCCGAGCACGCCCTCGATCCCGGTTATGCCAAGAAGCTGGGCGTGGATGTGGACAATCTCCTGGTCTCCCAGCCGGACTATGGCGAGCAAGCCCTGGAAATTGCGGAGACTCTGGTTCGCTCCAACGCGATCGATGTCCTGGTCGTCGACTCGGTCGCGGCCTTGGTCCCTAAAGCCGAGTTGGATGGCGAGATGGGCGACAGCCACATGGGACTGCAGGCGCGCCTGATGTCGCAAGCGTTGCGCAAACTGACCGGAATCGTTTCGAAGTCGCGCACTTGCCTGATCTTCATCAACCAGATCCGGGAAAAGATTGGGGTCATGTTTGGTAATCCCGAGACCACCACCGGAGGCCGCGCCCTCAAGTTTTATGCCTCGATGCGCATCGATATTCGCCGCATTGCCGCCATTAAAGAAGGGGACCTGGTTACCGGCTCCCGGACTAAGGTCAAAGTGGTGAAAAACAAAGTGGCCGCTCCCTTTCGCGAGGCGGAGTTTGACATCTTGTATGGCGAGGGCATCTCCCGCGAGGGGGACTTGCTCGATCTCGCCGTGGCCAACAACATCGTGGAAAAAACTGGCTCCTGGTTCAGCTACAAGAGCGAACGCATCGGCCAAGGCCGGGAGAACGCCCGCCAGTTCCTCCGCAGCAACAAGGATACTTTGGCCAAGCTCGAAGCCGAAGTGCGCAAGCAACTCGGTCTAACGGCTACGACGCCAGCCTCGGCAGCATCCTCGGCGCAAGCGTCTCCGCAAGGTGCTCGCGTTACGACCATGCCGAGTGCTTCGGCTGAACCCGCCCGAGTGCCGGCGGCTCGTCGCTAGTGGCTCAATGGCGGCTGTCTGAGGCAGGCAACACGGAGAACTGGATCTCCAGTTCATCTTTGACTCGGACCGTACCTCCTGCCACTCGAACCGGCTGAATACCGAAATCGGTCTGCCTGATTTGACATCGCCCGACGTAGGCGTTTTCCTGCTTGCGAACCGTGGTGCTGACCGGCCGAGTTTGGCCATGTAAGCTCAATTCTCCGCGCACCGTCCAGGTATCCTGCGAAGTTGGCTCGATCGAGGTGGAGTGGAATCGAATCTCGGGATACTTTTCGCTCTCGAGCACCTGCGTCTGCATCGTGCTCTCGACCTGCGCCTGCTGGCTGGCCGAAAGGCTGTTGTCTTCCTCGACCTTCATCTGGCGGGACTCAACCCGAAAGCTTAGGCTCGGCGGCGTGCCTTCTTCGAGGGTACCTTCGGCGATGGGAGCGAGAACCCAATGCTCGTGGCCGACGGCCGAGAACAATCCCGACTTACCCACGTGGATGCGAATCGTGCTGTGTTCGACATCGATCGCTTTGGGCTCGGCGAGAGCCGTTCGGGCGGCGATCACGACGAGCAGGAGAAACCCGATTTGGGCCTTCCTGGTCACTCAAGTCTGCCTTCGCGCCAAGCCCGCCTCATAGGCGGCAATCTCCGCTTCGTGTTCAAGCGTAAGTCCAATTTCGTCCAATCCTTCAAGCAGGCAGTGACGGGTGAATTCGTCGATCGCAAAGGGGGCAGAAAATCCCTGCTCATCCTTCACCCGGCAGTGCTCAAGATCGACGGTAAGCTGGTAGTTTGCTGCCTCCGTGGCGCGCTCGACGATCTGGCTCACTTCTTCTTCCGGAAGCGCGACGGCCAGCAAACCATTTTTGGCACAGTTGGTGGCGAAGATGTCGGCAAAGGAAGGCGCCACCACCGCGCGGAAACCGAAATCCGCAAGCGCCCACACGGCATGTTCGCGGGAAGATCCACAGCCGAAATTTTTTCCCGTCACCAGCACGGTCGCACCCTTGGCGCGCAATTGATTCAACACAAACGAAGGATCCGGCGTCCCCTCGGGAGAGTGCCGCCAATCAAAGAACAGGAACTCACCGAAGCCACTGCGCTCGATGCGCTTGAGAAACTGTTTGGGAATAATCTGATCGGTGTCGATGTTGGCCCGATCGAGCGGAACCACCCGGCCGGTGTGCATGCGGAATGGCTGCATAGGAACTCCCGCCTTCAGCGAAATTGCCAATCGCGAATGTCGGTGAAGTGGCCGGTGATGGCGGCGGCGGCGGCCATCATGGGGCTCACCAAATGGGTGCGACCGCCTCGGCCTTGCCGGCCCTCGAAGTTGCGGTTGCTGGTGGACGCGCAGCGCTCGCCGGGCTTCAGAATGTCGGGATTCATGCCCAGGCACATCGAGCAGCCGGACTCGCGCCACTCGAAGCCGGCCTCTTGAAAGATTCGATGCAATCCCTCCTGTTCGGCGGCGCGCTTCACCGCCTGCGAACCCGGCACGACCATGGCGCGCACTTGCGGGGCCACGCGGTACCCCTTGGCTACCCGCGCCGCGGCCCGCAGATCTTCCAAGCGCGAATTCGTGCACGAGCCGATGAAAACCCGGTCGATGGCAATGGTCGCGATGGGCGTGCCCGGCTCCAGTCCCATGTACGCGAGCATCCGGGCCACTCCGCCGGCATCGCCGGGTTTCAGTTCGTTCTTGGTCGGAACCCGGCCGGTGACGGGCACGACCATCCCCGGATTGGTTCCCCAAGTGACCAGCGGCACGATCCCGGAGGCATCGAGTTGGACCACCAGATCATATTTCGCGCCGGAATCAGAACCGGAACCGCGCCAACGGGCAAGGGCCTCGTCCCAGGCTCGTCCGCGCGGGGCAAAACGACGGCCTTCAAGATAGGCGAAGGTCGTATCGTCGGGAGCCACCATGGCGGCGCGCGCGCCCGCCTCGATACTCATGTTGCACAAGGTCATCCGGCCTTCGATCGAAAGCGAGCGTACTACCTGGCCCGCGTACTCGATGACGTAACCGGTGGCTCCGTCGGTCCCGATCTGCCCGATCACGGCCAAGGCGAGATCCTTGGCGCCGACACCGTGTCCCAGCCGACCGCTGACCTCGATCAGCATGTTCTTGGGCTTGCGTTGCGGCAGACACTGGGTGGCGAGCACGTGCTCTACCTCGGAAGTTCCAATCCCGAATGCCAATGCCCCCAAGGCGCCATGCGTGCTGGTGTGGCTATCCCCGCACACCATGGTCATCCCGGGCTGGGTCAACCCCAGTTCCGGACCGATTACGTGCACGATCCCCTGATCGGGCGAGTCGATATCGAACAAGCGGATGGCGAACTCTTCGGCGTTCCGCTCGAGCGTCCGAATCTGCAGGGCGGCGATGGGGTCGGCGATCGGCGTGCCCCGCGGCGTCGTCGGCACGTTATGGTCTACGGTGGCCACCGTGCGTCCCGGCTGCCGTACTCGGCGGCCGGCAACCCGCAAGCCGTCAAAGGCCTGCGGCGAGGTGACTTCGTGCACGAGATGGAGATCGATGTAGAGAAGTGGTAGTCGGCCGGGCGGTTCGCACACCACATGATCCGTCCAAATTTTATCGAGGAGTGTGCGTGGTTCACTCATGACGGTCTCAATCCGGCCCAGGCCTTCCGGAGATCAGGCTACGCGGCTTCGAATCAACCAGCAACTACGCGCTCAGGAATCGCCGAGAGCGCATGGACGGCTTCCACCACCTGGGTTCCCATCTCTTCGGTGGTGACCGAGCTCTCGCCCGGCTTGGCCAGATCGCGGGTGCGATGCCCGGCCGAGAGTACGGCCTCGACCGCTCTCTCGGTGCAACTGGCCTCGGCCTCCAAATGAAACGAATATCGGAGCATCATGGCCACGGAAAGAATCGCGCCCAGCGGATTGGCGATCCCGCGGCCGGCGATATCGGGCGCCGAGCCGTGCACCGGCTCGTACAAGCCGACAGAACCGCCGAGGCTGGCCGAGGGCAATAGCCCAATCGATCCGACCACACTGCCGGCTTGATCCGACAGTATGTCGCCAAACATATTTTCCGTCAGCAGCACGTCGAACCCCGTGGGATGGGAAACCAGGGCCATCGCCGCCGAGTCCACATAGATGTGGGAAAGCTGAACCTCGGGGTATTCCTTAGCCACGCCACTGACCACTTCGCGCCACAGGCGGGAACAATCGAGCACGTTGGCTTTATCTACGGAGGTGACCTTGCGCCGCCGGCCGCGCGCCAGCCCAAACGCCATGCGGGCAATGCGCTCGATTTCGGTTTCCTTGTACTGCATGGTGTCGATCGCGACGCGATTGCCCATCGATCCCTGGAGCGACCGCGGTTGGCCAAAATAAAGGCCGCCTAACAACTCTCGCACGATCAAGAGGTCGGTTCCGCGGACAACGTCGGGGCGCAAGGGCGAGCCTTCGACGAGAGCGGGGAAGCAGATGGCGGGCCGCAGGTTGGCGAATACTCCGAGCTCCTTGCGCAGCTTGAGCAAGCCCCGTTCGGGACGCAGGTGAGCCGGATAGCCATCGAACTCCGGGCTTCCCACCGCTCCGAGCAGCACCGCCCGCGAACCTAAGGCGCTCTCCAGTGTGTCTTTCGGTAAGGGATCGTTCGCGGCTTTAAGAGCAGCACCGCCGATATTCTTCTGGGAGAGACTCAGCGGGTGGCCGAATCGCTCGGCCACCTCTTCGAGCACTCGCAGGGCTTCCCGGGTGACTTCCGGACCGATGCCGTCGCCCGGCAGGATGGTGAGATTGAGCAGCATTCCCTAGCGAAACTATACACCCCAGAGATAGTCCTCCTGCTCACCATGGTGATCGGCGAGCGGAGCGCGCGGGAAATGGGGAAGGTCCGGCCTGAGGCTCGATTTCGCAGGCTGCGGCGGGATTGCCGTGTCATTGAGGGGCCCACCGCTGGCCGCGACGGCAAGGGCTTTGTCCGGGGGCGCCATCATAGACTGGGCGGGAGCCTTGCTGGTCCCGATTAAATCGAGCAAATGATAATCCTCGATCTGCTTGATGCGGTCGGCGAGCGCCACAAAGCCGCGGTAGATTTCGTCCAGCTGGCGGGCTTCGAAGCGATATCCCAGTTGCTCATAACGCAGGCCGAGCGCGTGGCGGCCGGAGTGTTTGCCGAGCACCAGTCTCGAATCCGGAACCCCTACGGACTGGGGAACCATGATTTCGTAGGTTAAGGGATTCTTAAGCACCCCGTCCTGGTGAATGCCGGCTTCGTGGGCAAAGGCGTTGCGACCGGTAATCGCTTTGTTCGGCTGCACCCCGACCCCGGTGATCTCGCTGAGCAGAAGACTGGCCGGGTAAAGCTCCTTGGCCACCACGGCGGTGTCGTACGGCAGCCGATCGGGACGAACCCGCAGGGCCATCACGACTTCCTCGAGCGCGGCGTTGCCGGCGCGTTCTCCAATTCCATTGATCGTGCATTCTACTTGCCGGGCGCCCTGGGAGATGGCGGCGAGCGAATTCGCCACCGCCAGTCCCAGATCGTCGTGGCAGTGAGCCGAGATCACTGCCTTTTCGATTCCCCTGACTCGCTGCTGGAGAGTTTGGATCAGTTCGCCGAATTCGGCGGGGGTGGCATAACCCACCGTATCGGGAATGTTGATGGTCGTGGCCCCGGCTGCGATGACGGCTTCGACCACTTGGCAAAGAAAATCAGGATCGGTGCGGGTGGCATCTTCCGGAGAAAACTCCACATCGTCGCACAAGCTTTTGGCCCGCGCTACCGCCCCGCAGGCCCGCTCCAGGCACTGCTGACGTGAGATTCGCAGTTTATATTCGAGGTGAACGTCGGAAGTCGCCAGAAAAAGATGGAGGCGGGGATGCGCCGCCGGTTCGACGGCCTCCCAGGCGCGCGCGATGTCCTCGGGGCAAGCCCGGGCAAGAGCCGCAATGATGGGACGGCGCAGAGCGGCGGCAATCGTACGGACGGCCGCGAAGTCTCCCTCGGAAGCAATGGGGAATCCTGCCTCAATCACGTCCACACCGAGGCAGTCGAGTTGGTGCGCCATGCGCAGTTTCTCCTCGACGTTCATGCTGCAGCCGGGTGACTGTTCGCCGTCGCGCAGGGTGGTGTCGAAAACTCGAATTTGCGTGCGCTCCATGCCGGATTCTCCGTGGAGATGAATAAAGGGTGATCTTACGTCGACACCAAGATTAAGCAAAGTTTATAATGATTAATCTAGTATTAGTTTCTCTGAATACCATAAGCCAGGCTAATGACGTCTGAAGTTTGGCTAAAGAGGGTGGGGCATGGATTTGGGGCAACTCGAGGTCTTTCTGGCCGTGGCCCGGGAGCGTCGCTTCTCGCGGGCGGCGGAAAAACTCTACCGTACCCAGTCGGCGGTCAGTCAATCCATTCGCAAGCTGGAAGAGGAAATCGGAGAGCCGCTGTTTGATCGCTCCTCGCGCGAGGGGCTGCTCACCGATGCCGGTCGCGTCCTGCAGGAGTACGCCGAGAGAATGCTGAACCTGCGCGCCGACGCCCGCGAAGCGCTGGTCGAGCTCCGCGCCCTGCACAAGGGCAAGCTGGTCATCTCGGCCAATGAATTCACGGCTCTCTATTTGCTTCCCGTGCTCGCGGAGTTCCGCCGACTCCATCCCATGGTCAAAATTACCGTCAACCGCTCCCTGGGCAGCCAAATTCCCGACGAGGTGTTGCGCCACACCTCCGAACTCGGAGTTCTCACCTACGACCCCCAGGACACGCAACTGCAGGCGACCGTGGTCTATCTGGACGAACTTGTCTTTGTGGTCCCGCCCAACCATCCCTTGGCCAAGCAGGGTCAGGTGAGCATTCGCCAACTCGGGGCGGAGTCCTTCGTGGCCCACAATGTGCCTTCGCCCTATCGCGAGAAGGTGTTGCAGGCATTCCGGCGGCATAAGACTCCCTTGCACATGAACGTGGAATTGCCCACCCTGCAGGCCATCACGCAGTTTGTCGCCATGGGCAATGGGGTGGCGCTCGTGCCCCAGATCAGCGTGGAAGAGCAACTTCATCGCGGCGAACTGGTGCAGATTGCGGTGCGCGAATTGCGCCTGGATCGCAAGCTGAGACTGATCCAGCGCAAATCGGCCAGCCTCTCCCATGCCGCGCGCGCCTTCTTAACCGTAGCCGAGAGCTTCGCCCGGGAGCACGGCGGCCGCTACCGTTTTCAGGCGCAGCACTGAATCGGCCTTGCAGTCGCCTGCCACTTTCCAATAGTCTCGCTAACAGAGGCGATGTGCGCCTCCGAGGAATTCGGTTGCATGAAATTTTGCCGCTTCCAACTCGATGACCACGCGGAATACGGCCTGGTCGAGTCGATTGCCGGAAGGGAGGAGATCACCCGCCGGTTGTTGAAATCCCCGTACGAAGGCGGGGATCTCGAGGATCTCCCGAGCAAGGCCATCTCGCGGATTCCCTTGGACGGCGCTCGGCTGCTGCCTCCCGTCTCGCCCTCGAAGATCGTCTGCGTGGGCCGCAACTATCGCGAGCATGCCACCGAACTGGGCAATGAAGTTCCGCTCGAGCCGCTGATTTTCTTAAAGCCACCCAGCTCCTTGCTGGCTTCCGGACAAACCATCCGTCGACCGCGAATTTCCGAGCGGACCGACTACGAAGGGGAGCTCGCGGCCGTCATCGGACGGAGTTGCTATAAACCGGCCGGGGATGAGGATGTTCGCCCGTATGTCCTCGGCTACACGGCCTTGAATGACTTCACCGCCCGCGACCTGCAGAGGAAAGACGGCCAATGGACTCGAGGCAAGGGCTTTGACACGTTTTGCCCGGTGGGCCCGGTGGTGACCGACGAGATTGATCCCTGGGCTGGCGTGGAAGTGGAGACGCGAGTGAACGGTCAAGTCCGGCAACACGGGAACACCCGGGATTTTGTATTTCCCTTGGATGTCCTTCTGCGTTACATTGCCGCGGTCATGACCCTGGTGCCGGGTGATCTCGTAGCAACCGGTACGCCCGAAGGCGTGGGGCCGGTGGTGGGCGGCGACGTCGTCGAGATCACCGTCGGAGGCATGGGCACGTTGCGCAACCCTGTTGCCGACGAATAATGCCGACGCCGGAGTATCTGCGGCGCCTGCCACCTGGTCGGTTGCTAACCAGAGAGCTCCTTGGTTAGTCTAAGTTCTACGTTCCTTACGCGACCGCCAGTTTCCGGCCACAGTTACGGTTGCGAAATGCTCATGCTTACCCAGGAGAAGCCATGCAGAACCGATTGAACGCTACCTTAGGGATCTTCCTGATTCCCGTCTTTGTCCTTCTGGGCGCCGCCCAGACCAAAGACAAAAGCCAGCGCCCGAGTCCGCCCGAGCAGGCGCAATGCAAGTTCTCCGACGGCAACAGCGTCACCGTCAACTATTCCAGCCCGCGTATGAAGGGCCGCAAGATCTTCGGCGACCTGGTTCCCTATGGCGAAGTGTGGCGCACGGGTGCGAACGAGGCGACGAGCTTTGTGACCACGGTCGGCCTCACCGCCGGGAGCACGAGTGTGCCGGCGGGAAATTACACGATCTTCACCCTTCCTACGGCCAGCAAATGGACGCTGATCATCAACAAGAAGACCGGCGAGTGGGGAATTCCCTACAAATATGAGTCCGACGAACTCGGCCGTGTCGATATGAAAGTCTCGCAGACGGCTTCGCCGGTTGAGAACTTCACCATTGCCTTCGATCCGAGTGGCAGTGCCTGTACCATGAACCTGAGCTGGGAGAACACCCAGGCCAGTGTTACCTTGCGCGAGGCAAAGTAGCCTTCACTGGCTGCTCGAAAACGCCAGTGCGATAAGCGCCCTCTGCTCCATTTCGTGCGCCTTGGCGGAACCCGTGGCCGGGCTGGCGCTCGCCGAACGCTTGACCGAGAGCACCGGGCGCGAGCCTGCAATGTGCCGCAAACGAGGCAGCATGTAGAACAGCGCTCCCATATTCGCCGGTTCTTCCTGAACCCATACGATGTCGGCGTCGGGATGGCGTTTGAGCTCGGTCGCCAGTTCCCGTTCGGGAAAAGGATAGAGTTGATCGACGAAGATGATGGCGGTCGAAGGGTCTTTCCGCTTCTTGCGCTCCTCCCGCAATTCGTGACCGATCTTGCCGGTGCATAGCAGGATGCGCTGCACGCTTTCCACCTCGGGATCGGGCCACACCTTGAGAAAGCTGGGTTGGGTGAACTCCGCGATGGGCGAACACGCATCCGGATGGCGCAACATGCTCTTGGGCGTGAACACCACCAGCGGTTTTCGCCACTGCATCAGCCCCTGCCGGCGGAGGAGGTGGAAGTATTGAGCGGCGCTCGCGGGCTGGCAAATCTGCAAATTGTCGCGCGCCGCCAGCTGCAGAAAGCGTTCGATGCGGGCGCTCGAATGCTCCGGCCCTTGTCCTTCGTAGCCGTGGGGCAGCAGCAGAACCAACCCCGAAAGCAAGCCCCACTTGTCTTCTCCCGCGCTGATAAACTGATCGATCATGGCCTGGGCGACGTTGGCAAAGTCGCCGAATTGTGCCTCCCAAAGCACCAGGGCCTCGGGATAGTCCCGGCTGTAGCCATATTCAAAGCCCAGCACGCCGGCTTCCGAGAGCGGGGAATCATAGATTTCGCAGCGCGCCTGATTGGCTGCGATGTTGGCGAGGGGCATATACTCGCCCTCATTCTCCGTGTCGATGAGAACGGCGTGGCGCTGATTGAACGTACCCCGGCGGCTGTCTTCTCCGCTGAGGCGCACCGGGATGCCGGATTTCACCAGGCTGGCGAAGGCCAGAGCCTCCGCCATGCCGTAGTCTACGGTTCGTTTGCCCCGCACCATCTCGGCGCGCTGCTCGAGCAGCCGCTTCACCTTGGGATGAATGTGAAAGTCGGCGGGATAACTCGTGAGCGGCGCGGCGAGCTCGGAGAGTGCGGAGGAGGAGATTCCGGTCTCGACCTCGTATTCCGCCTTGTAGCGCCCGCCGCGAAAGCCGTCCCAGTAGCGGGGTAGCTCGCGGAGAAGCGGCATCTTGGTGAGCCGCGCAGCCTTCTCTTGTCCGGATTCGAATTCCTCTCGGATGGCACGAACCCGCGCTTCGACGTCCCCGACACCGATATCTTCCGCATAGATCTGCCATAGCGGCGGATGATTCTTGATCGCCTTATACAGCAACGGCTGAGTGATCGTGGGATCGTCCACTTCGCTGTGTCCATGGCGGCGATATCCGATGAGATCGACGATCACGTCACTGTCGAACTGATAGCGATACTCAGCCGCCATGCGCCCGATACGGACGACCGCATCCACATCCTCGGCATTCACGTGAAAGATCGGAATGGACTGTCGCCGCGCGATGTCGGCCGAGAAGCGCGACGAATGCGCTTCCCGCGGTTGCGTGGTAAAGCCGATGAGATTATTGGCGATCACGTGGATGGTGCCGCCGACGGCGTAACCGGAGAGCTCCGCAAGGTTGAGGGTTTCCGCCAGAATCCCTTGGCCGGCAAAAGCGGCATCGCCGTGCACCAACAAGGGCAGATGGCTGGCCTTGCCCGACTCTCCCATGCGATCCTGCTTGGCCCGGGTGCGGCCCACCGTGACCGGATCCACGGCTTCCAGGTGGCTGGGATTTGAGACCAGGTGAATGTGCACCTTGGCGCCCGCGCGGGTCGCATACTCTCCGGTCGCGCCCATGTGATACTTCACGTCTCCCCCGCCGAGCACGCTGCGGGGATCGACATCCTCGAAGCCGGCAAACACCTCCTCGGGAGACCGCTTCGCAACCTGGACAATCACATTCAATCGCCCGCGGTGACTCATGCCCATCACCAATTCGATGGCGCCGAGCTGCCCGGCTACCTCGAGAATCTCATCGACGAGCGGTATCAGGGACGTTACCCCTTCGAGCGAATAGCGTTTGGTTCCGATGTAACGCTGCTGCAACACCAGTTCAAACAGGTCGGCGCGAATGAGCTGATCGAGGGCGGCTTGCTGGTCGACAGGCGCTGGGGGCCCTTCCATGCGTTCTTGAATCCAGCGGCGCCGCTCGGAGTCGGGGATGTGCGCAAATTCCACACCGATCGTGCCGCAATAAACACGCCGCGCTTGTTCGGCGATCTCGCCCTCGAGGTCAAGCTCGGGGACGTGGGCAGGACGGAATAAGCCGAGAGGATCCAAATCGGCTTCCAGATATCCCCAGCGGCGAAATGCCGCAAACACACGCTCCCCGTTCGGAGCGTCGAATACCCCGGTGCTACTTTCGGAAGCGGCCTTGGGACGGGTTGCCATAGACGATTACCAGAATAAACGATGACTGGCAATTGTAAGCGGATTCACAGCAAAGATAGGTTCGGTCCAGACATAGTGGGTTGCCATTGCCCGTTTGCAACCGATTTCTTCCATCATGATTTCACAAATTGGCCGTCGGCGTATGTATTCAGAGGGAAGGTAGTTTAGGTTAGATTACTGCGTAGAGCGCAATAGCAACGCGGATACCGTAGGGGAACCGAGTCAGGAAGCATCTGTGGGGTGAGAGGCATGTCTCCCAATAGCTTTCAGCGTTTGATCGACCAACATCCCTCCCTGTTCGCCGCGATCTTCCCGGTTTATTTCTGTACTCTGTGGTTTCTGGTAAGCGCAACCATTAGCGTCGTTAGTGGCTGGCTTTCGTTGTCCAAACTCTATCGAACGCAACTCGCCTTCGGAGGAGCAAAATGGAGGGGACAAAGCGGCCAGATGCGGTGGCGGACCAACTACAACCTCGTGCTCACCCTCGGAGCTAGCGCTGAAGGCCTGTACCTAGCCGTTATTTTCCTGTTCCGCTTCCTGCACCCTCCATTGCTGATCCCGTGGAGAGAAATCAAGGTGCGAAGGAGCAAAGGCTGGCTTTTCGAGTACGTGACATTCACCATGGGACATGAACTGGCTATTCCCCTACGAATTTCTGCCAAGGCGGCAGAAAAGCTCAAGAATGAGGCTGGCAGCTATTGGCCTGTCGAACAGACGTGAGGCAGCCGATCGCATGGGCTGCCCGAGTCTGCCTTCCCAGGGAAACGCAGACATGACGCTGAACGGGATCAAAGCCTTCGGGGAACCGTCTGGGGAAGGCGGAATTGACAAGAACGGCCGCTTCATAGCGATTGGCCGACAGCACGGGGCTCGGTGTACTTACCGCTGAGGGCATTCCAGCGAATGGCAAGGACTTCGCCGAACATGCGAAGCCCGTCGCGAAAGGGCCGCAGGTGAGTCCCCTCGCGGTGGGACCATGCCACCGCCACCTCGGCCACCTTCAAACCGCAGGTCCTTGCCAGATACAGCAATTCCGGATCGAATCCCCAGCGCTCAATCTTCTGCCGCGGAAAGATCTTCTGCGCGGCGTCCCTGGTGAACGCCTTAAACCCACACTGCGTGTCCTTGAAATTCAAGCCCAAACCGAGGCGCAACATCAGATTGAACACCCGTCCGAAGAACTGGCGATGCAGCGGTTGCCTCTTGATCTGCGTGCCCGCGTTCAACCATCGCGACCCAATCGCGATATCGGTGCCCTGGTGAATGGCGGCCAACAGTTTGTCGGCCTCGGCGATGGGCGAGGAAAGATCGGCATCGCTGAAAAGCAGGACATCGCCGCGGGCCTGCAGCATTCCACGGCGCACGCTGTAACCTTTGCCGCGATTTCCCGGATTTTCCAGCAACCGCACCATGGGGTGTTTGCGAGCGTAAGCTTCGACAATCCGCGCCGTGTCGTCGGTCGAGCCATCATTGACAACAATGACTTCCAACCGCCAATCCGACTGTTCTGCGTGAGCCAGAATTTGCTCAAGGGTCGAAGGGATACGCTCACCTTCGTTGTAGGCCGGCAGCACGATGCTGTAGGTAGGGGGAGGCAAAATCAGTTTCCGTGGTCAGGGATGGTCCGTGCGCGGCCCCCCAGGATGCAGTTCATCCGGTAAATGCCGGCGAGGACTCGGCATGGCACATGACATCGGAAGTCTAATGAATCTACGGAAGTTTGCCTAGAGTCCTTCCGCTCCCCTTCCGGGGAGGGACCGGCCCAGACGAACCGGATGCAAGTTATGCCACGCGTCGCCGTTCCAGCATGGAGAAGAACTCCCTCACCAATTCCTCGTCCCACAATCCCGAGCGCGCCTCCTGCCGCATAGTCAGAGCAGCCTGCTCATGACTGAGGGCAGGCTTATAGGGTCGTGCGGTCGATAACGCATCGTAGACATCGACCACTTGCAGAATCCGAGAAAGCAGCGGAATTTCCCTCCCCACCAAACCATCAGGATAGCCGCTGCCGTCGGAGTGCTCGTGATGGCTGCGGATGATCGGAAGCACCAGCCACAGCGACTTGAGGGGGCGGCAGATATTTTCACCCCAGACGGGGTGCTGCTTCATGATGACCCATTCTGCTGGACTTAGGTTGGTTCCCTTGTTGAGAATCTCGTCGGGCACCTTAATCTTGCCTAGGTCGTGCAGGTAGCCTCCCCTCCGCAATGCCACGATGGAGTCCTCATCGAGACCGAGGTGATGTCCCAGCCGGCTGGCATGCAGGGCCAGACGTTCACAGTGACCTTCGGTATAGGGATCGCGACTTTCGACGCTGAGACCAAGCGTGCAAAGGACCGAATCCGCGGTCTCCAATTCGTCGGTGAACTCCTTCAGCTTGAGCAGCGACTTCACCCTGGCAAACAACTCCTCGGAGGAAACCGGTTTGTTGAGGAAGTCGTCGGCTCCCGCCTCGATGCCGCGCAACTTGTCTTCCCGATCGCTCAGGCCGGTGACCAGCACGAAAGGGATGAGGCGGGTGGTAACGTCTTCTTTCAGGGCGCGACACAATTCGTAGCCTGATTTGCCGGGCATGATTACGTCGGAGAGAATCAGATCCG
The DNA here is from genome assembly GCA_035623335.1 of Terriglobales bacterium. Taxonomy (GTDB): domain Bacteria; phylum Acidobacteriota; class Terriglobia; order Terriglobales; family Acidobacteriaceae; genus JAFAGX01. The sequence continues at coordinate 26,784 of DASPTQ010000131.1, read as the reverse complement.
GAGGTTGACGGTGAACTTCGACTTCCGCCAGGGCCGCATTGGGCACCGTAACCACCTCATACCCCCTGGTCTCGAGCAGCCTGCTCATCAGCAACATCGTGTCGGGATTATCGTCGACCACAAGGATGCGAGGGATGCGCCGACGCAGCGGAACTTCAATCACTGAACTCCGAGACAGAGAAGGGAAGAAGGCATTCACTGGATTCGAGGGATACTCCATGGCGAAACAATTCCTGAGGTCATTCTAATCGATAAAGATCGAGGCGAGGCGTAAACACCGACGGCATCTTCGATCGAGCGCACGACGCGAGGAGTGGATCACGGCATCTGGCGTTGCCCATTCCTTACACCTTTCCTTCTTTGTCCATCGCTGGGCTCGCATTGTTTCCGTCGCACGCGGGGGTGGGGCGTCCGCGATGTCGTCTTGCCCTTGGATCTCACTTTAGGAAGGAAAGTAAACGGATAGGATGCTTGCTCGGCAATCTCAAGTTGCCCCGCGTTAGGCGTCCCCTCTCGCAGCCAGGTAGTTGCGCAAGGCATCTTTCCAGTGTGGCATGCCGATGCCGTACTGCTCGCGGCTTCTTGACGACAGCACCGAGTACTTCGGCCGTTCGGCCGGTCGCACGAACTTGTCACTGGTGGTCGGCCGAATCAGCACATTCACTCGGGCCGCGGCAACGATCTCCCGGGCAAACTCGAACCAGGAGCAGTCACCCGCGTTGGTGACGTGCACGATGCCCGTGGCACGCCGCCGGCAGAGCGCGACGATGGCGCGCGCCAGATCGGGAGCGTGGGTAGGGGAGCCACGCTGGTCATCGACCACCTCCAAGGCAGGCCGTTTCTCGGCCAGTTTGAGGATGGTGTCCGGAAAACATTTGCCGCCCACACCAAACAACCAGGAGGTGCGCACAATACAGGCAGTCGGCAGGATCTCGGTGATCCGTTCCTCGGCCTCTGCCTTCGATTTTCCGTAAACGCTGCGCGGCGCTCGTGGAGCCGTGGTCTCGTAGGGCTCGGTACTCTGGCCGTCGAAGACATAATCCGTGCTCAGAGAAATCAGCTGGGCTCCCCCGGCCTTGGCAGACAGCGCTATGTTGACCGCGCCCTGACAATTCACGGCAAAGGCCAGTTCCCGATTACCCTCGCAGCCGTCGACATCGGTGTACGCGGCGGCGTTGACGATCCATTCCGGCCGGGTGCGCTTGACGGCCGCGCCGACCTGGGCGGCATCGCGAATATCCGCATCGCTCGAGCCCAGTCCGACGACCTCATCCTTCTCCCATTCCGGGAGGAGCGCCTTGCCCAGCAGACCGGTGGCGCCAAAGATGGTGACTCTCATGAGCCCATTGTTGCATGAGCACCCCTCACTCGGCGTCGATCGCAGAGGTTCCCCAGGGAAGTGCCGGATGGGCCCGGTAACGTAGGCACGCCAGGAAAGAGGAGCCCCGCCGCCACTACCCGCGACAAACCAGAGTACCCACAAACAGGCGCCCGGAGGGCGCAAAGCACTCGCAACTTGAGCGCTCCCTGGCTACAATCGACAGTGGTGCCCGAAACTTCCGCTGCCACCCCGAAATCTCGCCGTTGGACGGTGATTGCCTCCGGTCTGCTCGCGGTTCTCCTGGCTCTCGTGGTGATGTTTACCAAAGCCGAAGCCTTTCGCAGCCCGCTTGCCGTGATGGTAGTGGCCGCGATCGGCCTGGCTGCGGTGTTGCTTCAGTTGCGCTTTTACAACCGTCAGCAGTTACACCCGGTGCATGCGCCCCTGTGGCTGAACGTCTTGGGAATCTTGTTCGCGATCATTGCGCTCTTCTCCGACCTGTTTGGTCTGGCCCGTCCCGTCGGCCACATGGCGGCTCTCGGCGCCGTGGGTGCGTTCGCCGTCAGCAGTGCCATCATTCTGCACGGCTTTCGCAAGCATCGGATTCTTGTAAAGTAGGTACACGAAGCCGTCGGGCTTCCCTCCTGGTCGAGAGTTTCCCTCTAGCGGGCGTTCAAAGAAGTGGCTGGTGCGGGCGAGTGCGGAGTCGGCGCACTAACGTTCAGGTTCGAGAGACTGGCGGCATCAAAGCCGCCGCCCAAGGCCTTGATCAACAGCACGCTGTCAATCATGCGCCGGCCTGCGAGTTGGACGGCTGTGCGCTCGTTGCTCAGGGCCGTCTCTTGAGCCGTGGTTACTTCGAGGTAGCTGGTGACTCCTCCTTTGTATCGATTCTGGGACAAAGCCAGCGAACGTTCGGCGGCAGCCACCGCGGCGGCCTGTGTCTGGGCCTCTTCGCTTAGCAGGCGTAAGGCCGCCAGCTGATCTTCGACTTCCCGATAGGCAGTGAGCACGGTTTGCTGGTAATTGGCTTCCGCCAGGTGATAAGCCGACCATGCCTGATCATTGGCGGCGCGCCGTCGTCCAAAGTCGAGCGCCGTGACCGTCGCGGCCACGCCTACGGCGGCAAATCCGCTGGGGCCGGTCAACCAATTGGTGATGCTGGTGCTTTCAAATCCGGCCGTCGCTGGGATGCTAAAGAGCGGGAAATAGGCGGCACGTGTTACTCCGATGTTCGCGTTGGCCGCCGCCATTTGACGTTCCGAGGCTGCGACGTCGGGCCGGCGCTCGAGCAATTGCGAGGGGAGCCCGGGTGGCGTTGCCGGAGGGGTGGTGGTTAAGGCGGCGAAGCGCAAGCTAAAGTCGGATGCGGGCACTCCGATGAGTACCGCAATCGCGTGCTCAAACTGGGTGCGAGTAGCCTTGACATCGATGTCCTGCGCCCGCGTCGTTTCCAGTTGGGTCTGCGCTTGGGCGACGTCCACCAGCGAGGATACTCCACCCTGGTAGCGACTCTCGGTCAGTTCGTAGGCTCGCTGGTAGCTCTCGACGGTGGAATCGAGCAACTGCGCCTCGGCATCCAGTTCGCGCGCCTGAAAGTAGTCCGTAGCCAGCTCGGCGTGCAAACTGAGGCTGACCGACTGCAGATCGGCGAAGCTGGTCTGTGCATTGGCGCGCGAGACGGCAACGTTGCTTCGCACTCGGCCCCAAACGTCGGGTTCATAAGACATGTCGACCGGCAAAATGAAATCATTGGTGGTGGTCACCGAAGTCGCTTGCGGGCGATTGGCGGAAAAACGTTCGCGAACGGCCGAGACTCCGGTGCGGATGGTCGGATACAGGTCGGCGCGGTTGAGACGGACCAAGGCACGCGCCTCATCGAACTGCGCCTGCGCTGCCTTTAGGTCCTGATTCGAAATATCGATCCTCTCCTCGAGGCGATTGAGCTCCGGATCTTGATAAACTTCCCACCAGTTGCCGCGTGGCACTTGGTCGGACGGCTGAGCCTGCTTCCAGTTCGGTGGGGTTTCCTTGAACTCGCTGGGAACCGGGGCCGGAGGCCGCGAATAGCGCGGACCCACCACACAGCCGCCCAGGGCCAGGAGCGCGACGCCTACGCAAGGCCAGGAACTCCATGGGGAGAGGCCTGCCATCAGTGTTCCGCGACGCCTTGAGTCGGAGGGCCGTGCTGCCCCGGCTCGCTGGAGGGCTGGCTGACGACCCGGACCTCTTCTCCCGACACGATCGAATCCGGCGGGTTGATGATAATCGCCTCCTGGCCTGTCAATCCGGAAACCACTTCAACTTCCGTGCCGTAGTCATGGCCGATGATAATCGGCCTGAGTTCCGCGTGGCTGTCGTCGCCGACGACCGCGACGCGCAGACCTTCGGAGCGGAACAACAGCGTATTCACCGGCAGAATGAAAGTGGAACCGGCATTGGGCAATTTGAAGTGAGCTTCGGCGTAGGCGCCGCTGAACAGAACTCCGGTCGGGTTGTCCACGCGAATTTCGATCAGCAGCGTCCGCGTGGCTTGGTCGATGGCATTCGCGGTTCGGACCAGCGTCCCGGGAAAGCGCCGGCCGGGAAACTCCGGCACGACCAGATCCGCCTGGAGACCCGGCTTCGTGCTCGGCGCGTAAGCCTCGGGCACGTTCACGTACACCCGGAGCTTGTCCGGTTGCGCGATATGAAACAGCTCGGTGCGCGAGCCCCCGCTGCTTCCCGAATCAATGAGCGCTCCAATATCGGTGTTCCGAGCCGTGATTACGCCGGCAAAGGGGGCATAGATCTTTTCAAAGGATTGGAGCTCTTCGAGGCGCCGCACGTTAGCTTCGGCCGCCTGCACGGTAGCTTTCTGGGCAGCATAATTGCCGGCGGCGTTGTCGGCTTCCTGCTTGGACACGGAATCGGTCTTGAGCAGCCCGGCGTAACGGTTATTCGTGATCTCGGCAAGACTGAGATTGGCTTGGGCCGTCTCCAGTACCGCGCGAGCTTGCCGCAGCTGCTCATCCACTTCCGGAGTTTCGATTTCCGCGAGCAGTTGGCCTTGCTTCACCCGCGCGCCGATATCCACATACCATTTCTTCAAGTATCCGTTGCTGCGGGCGTAAATGGGCGAATCAATATACGCCTGCACGTTGGCGGGCAGTACCAGTTCATTGATGGGAGCGGAACGCTTGGGGTGCACCACCAAAACGCTGGGAATCGCCATCTGCTCCGTTTCTTTCGCCAACCTCGCTTCCGCCCGCTTGCGCGGCACGATCCCGGAGATCAGGATGGCGACCACGGCCAGCAGTGCTAAAACGGCGATCCACCAGCGGGGTGCGGGATGTCCCTGGCCGCTGCCTGCGCCTGGCGTGCGAGATTCCCGGCGGCGAACCTCTGCCTCTCGACGCTCCAGTTCGTTCGACTGCTCAACTCTCATGCGTCGCTCCGCGAATTGTCCCCAGCCTCATGCGAGGCGGTCGTAAGCCCATCAGCCCCTCCCTAATGCTTCGACGATTGTCCCTCCGTCGCCCCGCTTCGGTGCAACAGGCTGAAGAAAACTGGAACAAAGAACAACGTTGCCACGGTGGCGAAAATCAGACCTCCGACTACCGCTCTGCCCAACGGAGCGTTTTGCTCGCCCCCTTCGCCCAAGCCCAGGGCCATCGGCACCATTCCGATAATCATTGCCAGGGCGGTCATGATCACCGGCCGGAAGCGGGTGAATCCGGCGCTCAAGGCCGCGAGTCGCGCGTCGTGCAACTCCGCCATCTGTTCTTTCGCGAAACTCACTACCAGAATACTATTGGCAGTCGCCACGCCTACACACATAATCGATCCGGTCAAGGCGGGAACGCTGACCGTAGTGTGGGTGAGAAACAAGATCCAGACGATCCCAGCCAAGGCCGCGGGCAGGGCGGAAATGATGATGAAGGGATCCAGCCAGGACTGAAAATTGATCACGATCAGCAGGTAAACGAGCAGAATGGAGAAGAACAAGCCGCTCAACAGGCCGACATAGGAGGAGTGCATAGTCGCGATCTGTCCCCGCACGGTGACTTCGGTGCCGCGCGGAGCCTGCGCCTTGGCCTCTTGGACCGTCCGGTCGATCGCACGCGCCACTGCCCCCAGGTCCCGTCCCTGTACCGAGCCGTAAATATCGATCACGGGAGTGATGTTGTAGTGAGAAACCGTGGCCATTCCCACACCCCGCTCGATCGCGGCGATGCTGGTCAGAATCTGGGGGCGAGCATTGGTCAGCCCGGTTACCGGGACATTTTCCAGATCCTGCAGGGATTGAATTCGATACTGCGGTGTCTGGGCGGCAATGCTGTACTCCACTCGGTTCACCGGGTCCAGCCAAAATGCCGGCGTGGTCTGGAAGCTGCCGCTCAGAGAGATGAGCAGATTGTTGGCCACGTCCCGCTCCGAGAAGCCGACTTCCTGCGCCTTGGTCCGATCCACATTGACGTGCAAATACGGCTGATCGAAGGGTTGCTGGACGCGCAAATCGACCGTGCCCGGGATTTGCCGGACTCGCCGCAGCAGTTGACTGGCAAAGTCGCGGTTGGCCGCGAGATTGTAGCCGACCACTTGGATGTCAATCGGACTCGGCAGTCCGAAATTCAAGATTTGACTGACAATATCAGCGGGCAGGAACGAGAAGGTGGTGCCGGGGAATTGTTGCGCCAGCGTGCGCCGGAGATCGTGAACATAACTGGCGGTCGCAGCGTGCCCTTCTTTCAAGCTCACCAGAATATCGGCATCGGCAGGGCCGACCGGGGCGGACGTGCTGTAGGAAAGGTTGATGCTGCTGTAGGGCAGTCCGATGTTGTCGATAATCGTGTCCAGTTGGTCGGCAGGAACCTGCCTGCGTATGGATTGCTCCACCAAATCACAGAGGCGGGCAGTTTCTTCGATGCGGGTGCCGGTTCGCGCCCGCATGTGCAGCTTGAATTGACCGCTATCGACGGCGGGGAAGAAGTCCTGGCCGAGCCAGGGAATCAGGATTCCCAGGGAAGCCGCACAGATGGCCAGAAAGACCAGCAGGAACGGGCGTCGCCGCTCGAAGCATCGTCCGAGCAGTTCACGATAGCGATCGCGCAGAGCTTCGAAAGCGTGTTCAAAACGAAGCTGCAGACGAACCAGGAAGTTCCGATCCGGCGAGGGATGCTCGTCCAGGCTGCGCAATAGATACTTCGCCATGGTCGGAACCAGGGTTCGAGAAAGCAGATAGGAAGCCAACATGGCAAACACCACAGCTTCGCCCAGGGGAACGAAAAGATAACGGGCCACTCCGGTCAGAAAAAACATCGGCACAAACACGATGCAAATGGAGAGCGTCGAAACAAAGGCCGGGACCGCAATCTGTTGCGCACCATCCAAAATTGCGTGTTCGACTTCTTTCCCTTGGGCCAGGTTGCGGTTGATGTTCTCGATTTCGACCGTGGCGTCGTCCACCAGGATTCCGACCGCTAGCGCCAGACCTCCGAGGGTCATGATGTTGATGGTCTCGCCCAAGGCGCTAAGGACAATAATCGAGGTCAGGATGGAGAGAGGGATGGAGACTGCAATGATTACCGTGCTGCGCCAGTTTCCTAAGAAGAGCAGGATCATCAAGGCGGTCAGGCAAGCGGCAATGGTGGCTTCCTTGAGCACCCCATTGATGGAAGCGCGAACGAACAGCGATTGATCGGCCAGAGGCTTGATCTCGAGGGAGGCGGGCAGCCCCGCTTTGATGACCGGTAACAGGGACTTGATACCGGCGACGATGTCGAGCGTCGAGGCATTGCCTGTCTTGAGGACGGTGAGAAGGGAAGCCCGCTGGCCATTGACCCGTGCGATATTGGTTTGCGGCGGGAAGCCATCCCGAACCCAGGCTACATCGCGGAGGTAAATGGTGGTATTGCCCACGGTCTTGACGGGAATTTGGTTCAATTCCTGAATCGTCTCCGGGCTGCCGTTGATGTCGACGTTGTATTCGAGCAGACCGATCTTCGAAGTGCCCGAAGGCAGAATCAGGTTCTGCGCGCTGATGGCATTGACCACATCGAGCGGCGATAACCCTTTGCTTTGCAGTGCCGCCGTATTCAGGTCGACCTGCACTTGCCGCATCTTTCCGCCGTACGGATAGGGGATGCCCACCCCTCGCACGGTAATCAAGCGGGTGCGAATGAAATTCACTCCGTAGTCGAACAGCTGCTGTTCGGAAAGAGTTTTTGCCGACAGCGCCAGCTGCAGAATGGGCACGCTCGATGCGTTGTAGCTGATCACCAGAGGCGGCGTCGTCCCCGGCGGCAACTGCCGGAGTTGCGTCTGGGAAATCGCGGTCACCTGCGCAATCGCCCGTTCGACGCTGGCATTGGGCTGAAAGAAAACCTTGACCACCGCAATCCCGGGCAGCGACTGGGACTCCGTGTGCTGGATGTTATCGACCGTCGTAGTCATGGCCCGCTCGGTCAAGCTAACAATGCGGTCCGACATTTGCTCGGGATTGAAGCCTTGGTAGTTCCAAAGAACACTGACCACGGGTATGTCGATGTTCGGAAAGATGTCGGTGGGGGTACGCAGAATGACGATGGGGCCCAGAATCAGCAGAAGCAGGGCAAGGACCACAAAAGTATAAGGACGCCGGAGCGCTAATCGAACAATCCACATAAATGCCTCGGGAGCTCAGGAGGCGCCCAGCCCATGCCGGGCAGGCGACGGCGGGTTAGCAGGGAACGGCAAGCTACCCCAAGTGGGACGCGTACGCCGTTCGGCATGTGGGCTGCATAAGCCATTCGATTCGGGGGCGAAAGGGGCGATTCAGTGTTTTCTGGCTATGATCCGAAGGATCAATCGGTATTTGCGCCGCTCCCCTTTAGCCTAGCCCAATAGCTCTCAACCCGAAGCTGCGATGAGCTCACTATAACCGTTACCTGGGCAATTGTCTCGGCATAGTCGGAAATGGAGGCTCCACAACTGTCCACAGGCAATCTGCTGTATACTGCGCTAAAGTTCCGGTTCTCAGGGAAGTTCATCATGTCGCTGAAATCTGAAGAGGTATCTGTCCAGGTTCCCGCCGATGATTTCCAGGCTCTGGAAGACAAGGTTTATCGCACCATTGAGCTGTACAAGGCAGCCCGCGAGGCTCGGTCGATCGCAGAACGCGACGTAACTCGCCTGCGAGAGCAACTGGAAGAGCGCGAGGAGCAACTTGAGACCCTGCGGAGGGAGACGATCCAACTCCGACGGGAACGCGAGGAAGTCCGAAGTCGCGTCGAGAAGATGTTGCAACAGATCGAAGTGCTGAACGAGGAGCAGGCCGCAAGTTGAACCAGTAGGACTCTCCCTCTTGCCGGGTTAGGAGCAAAGGATTATGGCGACGGCTAGCAAGCAGGCCCCGGTCCACGATTCCGGCCAACGCAGCGTGCGAGTCGAGATTTTTGATCAGGCCTACAACCTTCGCGGGTCGGATGCGGAGCACATCCTCAAGTTGGCGGAATACGTAGACGCCAAGATGCGGGCTGTAGCCGAGCAAGCGCGCACCGTGGATACGGTTCGCGTGGCGGTTCTCGCGGCTTTGAACATTGCCGACGAATGCGATTTACTGAAACGTAGTCAGGACCGCGGCAAGGTGGAATATCTCAAACGTGCCCACCATCTTGCGAACATGCTCGATGAAGTGCTCCAAGACCAGAGCCCGGCAGGTTAAACTTCTTCGGCTGGGGTGGACGCAGACCTTCGGGCCTATGGTTCCACGCTGCTCGCGCCCGGAGGCGAACTTGCGCATTCCTCGAGGGCTCCGATAGATAACCAAAGCTGCTGGCAAACTGAGTGCCAACTATTTGCTCGTCCCCTCTTGCGAATTTTAGCTGATTTCCCTAGCATCCGAAAGTGAAAGCCGGCCTGCAAAGTTGGTGATGGTGGTAACCGATTTTTGAACCAACACCTGAATGAACGGGGGCCCGACTCGATTTCGATCCGGTGAGCCATGCTCCGCCACGCGGAGACGCCTAAAGGGTCTCGGAGGGTTCCCACACGTCTAACGACGGTTCATTCTCGGCCCGCCACACGGCCCAGCGGGTCGGCCTATGTAATGCCTGCCCAGCGCCGTGCGTGCCCATTGCGGCGTGCTTTCTGCTAAACTTTTCCTCGCACTCGCTGCCCGTCGAGCATCTAATTTAACCAGTGTTCCCGCGACTTTTTCATATTGGCAGCTTCAACCTTCCTAGCTACGGTCTGCTGGTTTCTACCGGGGTGCTGCTCGGGCTGTGGGTCAGCGTTCGCAACTCCGAAAAACAAGGCATTGATCCCGAACACGCCTGGAATCTGGGCATTCTGGTGGTGCTCTGTGGCATTATCGGCGCCAAAATTCTCTACATCGTGAACGATTGGACATACTATGCCAGCCATCCCGGCGAGATCTTTAGTTTCGCCAGCTTGCAGGCGGGAGGAGTGTTTTCCGGCGGGCTGATCGGGGCCTTCGCCGCCGCGGCCTGGTATATGAGCAAGCACCATATGCCGGCGCTGCGGACCTGTGATGCTTTTGCTCCCGGACTTGCCCTCGGACATTCCATTGGCCGAATCGGATGTTTTGCCGCCGGCTGCTGCTATGGCAAACCGACGAGCCATTTTTGGGGAGTCACGTTCACGAATCCGCTGGCGCAAGCCTGGGTAGGAACCCCCTTGGGAGTTCCGCTCGAACCTACCCAACTCTTTGAATCGGCAGTAGAACTCGCGAACTTTTTCATTTTGATGTGGCTGTTGCGGCGCAAGAAATTTGACGGCCAGGTGTTCGGCGCCTACCTTTTCCTCTACGGCCTCGCCCGCTATTTTCTGGAATTCCTGCGCGATGATCCGGGCCGCGGCTCGGTGTTTGACGGCCGCATGACCGGAACCCAGCTGATCTCCATTGGCCTCGTCCTTACCGGTGGCCTGATCTGGTGGCTGCGGCCCAGGGCCAAGCCGCTCGGAACACAAGCGGTTCGTTGAACAGCCTCAGAAACCGGCACCTGCACCGACCTCGAACCGTGCGATTCTCCATCCTTCTTCGTCAAGCCAGGCTTGCTCGAGCTTGCGGTATGCTCTGGGGTGGGCCTCGGAGCACTCTTCATGGCGGAGTTTCCTAAAGTCTTCCTCGGGACCGTCGAAGATGCGGGCAAACGGCTGGACCAGTATTTGGCCGGTCGTCTCGGTGAAACCAGCCGAGCGCAGATTCAACGCCTGGTTGCCGCCAAGAAGGTTCTCGTCGACGGAGCGCCCGCCAAGCCCTCGTTGCGATTGCGCGGCGCGGAACAGATCACCATTCTCGGCGCCGTCGAATCCCCAGCTCTGCGCGCGATTCCCGAGGAGATCCCGCTCGACATCGTCTATCAAGACGAGGACCTGATTGTGGTGAACAAACCGGCCGGGATGATGGTCCATGCCGGTGCCGGCGCGACCGAAGACGATCGTAATCGCGGCACGCTGGTGAACGCCTTGCTCCACCGCTTTGGCCAGCTTTCCGCCATCGGAGGCGAGTTGCGCCCGGGAATCGTACACCGCTTGGACAAAGCGACCAGCGGGCTGATCGTAGCCGCCAAAAATGATCGATCGCATCGCAAGCTGGCCGCTCAATTTGCGGCTCGCCAGGTCAAGAAAGCCTATCTGGCGCTGGTGCATGGCTGGGTCGAGCCGGACCGGGGCACGGTCGCGAAGAGCATCCGCCGTGACCGTGTGCATAGAACTCGCATGACCACGCGCCGGTCGGGTGGACGCGAGGCCGTCACCCGCTATTCTGTCGAGCAACGCATCCACTCCGACTACGGCAAGTTCACTTTGTTGCGACTTGAGATCGATACCGGTCGCACCCATCAGATCAGGGTTCATCTGGCCTCCCTGGGGCATCCGGTGGTCGGGGACACGCTTTACGGCGCTCCCCGCGAGATCCCGAAGAAGCATGGTCGGGCGATCTCTCTGGCGCGAAATTTTCTCCACGCCGCTCAATTGCAGCTTGAGCATCCAAGAACCGGGGAGTGGCTCGCATTCTCCCTGCCTCTGCCGCGAGATTTGTCAGAGTTTCTGGAACATCTGGCCAAGTAGCCATCGGTGTTGTGCGCGCGCGCTCGTTTCCTCGTCCCTGTGGCCCCTGCCAGGTTCGATTACTATAGTAAAAATGCCTTTCCGGAGCTGGCTCTGGGATCCTCAACGGCTGTTGTGCCTGGTCGCATGCCTTGGCGCCTTCGTCGTTCAGTCGGGTGAGCTCGGCTCGAGCGACACCATGCATCGCCTGCAGGCAACGCACTCATTCTGGACCTCTGAGCCCGCGGTCTTTCCCGACGAATACCCCGAATTTGGCGTTCATGGCCGAGGCGGCCGACTGTATGGATGGTTTGGCCTAGGCCAGTCCCTGCTCATGTGGCCGGTGGATATCTTAGGCACCGGGTTGGAGCGTCTTTCGATCTTTGAGGATTACAACGGCAATGACCCAAGCGTTCGCAACATTGTGGTCAGCTACAGCATCAACATTCTAATCAGCGGCCTAACGGCGCTGGTTTCCTTCCGGTTTCTACGACAACTCCTGTTCACCCCGACACAGGCGATGGCGGGTGTCTTGGCTCTGCTGTTCTGTACGACTCACCTGCACTACACCCAGAACATGATGGAGAACAACTACATCCTGCTGCTGACGCTGACCGGTTTTTCCTTCGAATACGTCTGGCTGCGAACCGGGAACAAACGCGCGCTCCGCCTGAGCGCCGGGGCCTTTGGCCTGAATCTGCTCACCCGATTGACCACGGGTATGGACCTGATCGCCGGAGCGGCCTTTGTCCTCCTAGTCTGGTGGTACGAAGGCGTTCCCGCTCGGAAGCTTCGACAAAATCTGCTGAGCTATGTCAAAACCGTCACTCCCATCTATGGCGGCTTTCTTCTCATCGATCGCCTGTACCAGTACTACCGCTTCGGGTCGCCTATCCACACTTATGTTTGGGTGGTGGCCCAGGAGTATCACAAACTCAATCCCCGGCTCCCGCCCAACTATCCGTGGGAGACGCCCTTCCATGTGGGGTTTCTCGGCCCGCTCATCACCCCGGAGAAATCGATCTTTCTGTTCGATCCCCTCATCGTGCTCACCATGGTGGTTGGCATTCTCGGCTGGAAAAGTTATAGAGCGGAGATCAAGGCTTACCTGGTCGCTTCCTCCCTGTTGGTGCTGGCTTACATCAGCTTTTACGCCCGATATACGGTGTGGAGTGGCGATTTTGCCTGGGGCGATCGCTACATTTCGACGGCGGTCGAGTTGGCTGCCTTTTTCTCGGTGCCGCTATGGCTGCGCTATCGCGCGCAACTGGGAAGCTGGGTTTGGCGAGCTGGTATGGCCCTGATTGCCGTGAGCGCCATCGTCCAAGCCGCCTCGCTCGCCTTCTGGTTGCCTCTCGAGATCTATCAAATGGAGACTCTGGGCCACCCGACGTTGGTCCTTGCTCTGCGCTTCAAAAACATCGTGGCCTTTGCCCTAGGCCGCATGGATCAATGGGGGCTGACGAATTACGCGATGCATTGGGACCCCTGGGACTATGTCCACATCACGACCTGGAACTTTCTTCCCTTCGTACTGCGGCGGGTGGGCGAAGCGCCATCCTGGGTGGTCAACCTCGTCTTCGCGGTTTGGGCAACGGCCTTGCTAGGCTTGGCCCTCGGATTGAGGCAGTTGTGGAGGGTAGCGCAGCAGACACCTGAGCCCGGCCATGGAAGCGGAGGGTAAGGACCGAGAGACCGGACGGGCTTGTTACCGAAGTGACTTTGTCGAAGCCGAACCAGCTTCGCTAGAGTCGGATCAGCCCTGTTTTTCGCGCGACCAAGCGATGCCGGGTGGTTTGGGCAACGGGCTATAATTGAGATATCCATGAAGTCTTGTCTCAGTTGGTTAATGTTTGCGTTCTTCCTCCTGGTGACAGTCGTCCAAGGGCAAAACCAGTCACCGCAGGAGCTGCCGTCTGCGCCTTCGGCGACGAAACAACCGAGCCAGCCCTCTCCCCGGGCACCGGAGCCGCCGCCGGCTTCTCCTCCTGAAACCTCGAAAGCGGCAGCTCAGCCGGCCGACAGCGCCAAGACTGATGCGAGCTTGCCGCCGGCGCCGCCCGCGGACTCGACCCCGACGCCAGAGGCGCCGCCTGCGACTCGCGCCGTGGCTCCGAGTTCGACGGCCGGGGACGAATCCGTCACCATTCATCGTACGGTCAATGAAGTCAACGTGGTTTTTACCGTAACCGACAAGCATGGGCGTTATGTTAAGGACCTCAAGAAAGAAGATTTCAAAATCATTGACGACGCCAAGCCGGCTGAGGAGATCCGTAGTTTTCGGGCCGAGACCGACTTGCCGCTCGAACTCGGACTGCTGATCGATGCCAGCAATTCCGTGCGGGACCGCTTCAAGTTCGAGCAGGAGGCTGCGGTCGAGTTTCTCAATCAAACGATTCGGGTCGGCTACGACAGTGCGTTTGTCATCGGTTTTGACGTTACTCCCGAAGTGACGCAGGAATTCACGGACAATACCGAAGCCCTGTCCAACGGAGTGCGCATGCTCCGCCCCGGAGGCGGAACCGCTCTCTACGATGCGCTCTACTATGCGTGTCGCGAGAAGCTGTCGCGGGCCCGCCGCAATGGCCCGGTGCGCAAGTCCATCATCTTGCTCAGCGATGGCGACGACAATCAGAGCCATGTGACCCGAGAAGAAGCGATTGAAATGGCGCAGCGCGCCGAAGTGGTGGTGTACACGATCAGCACCAACCTTTCCGGTACCGGAAGCCACGGAGACAAAGTGCTGGAGCGCATTGCCGACGCTACCGGCGGCCGTGCCTATATTCCCTTCCAACTTACGGAAGTCGCCAATGACTTCGCGAACATCCAGGAAGAGCTGCGCAGCCAGTATTCGATCTCCTACAAGCCCGCAGATTTCCATCCTGACGGTCGCTATCGTACGATCCAAATCATCGCCCTAGAGAAGGGCTTGCACGTGCGCAGCCGCCGCGGTTGGTTCGCACCCTCCCAGTAGGTCCTATGGCGGGGTACTCCGGCACTCCGTTGCCCAAAAAGCTCGGGCTACGACAACAGTTCCGAGTGCGCCTGGTCGGCATGCCCTCGGATGTCGAAGCCGAGCTGAAGGACGCTTTGGCGAGTTGTCGAGTTGCGAAGAATGGCCGAGAACCGCTCGACTTTGCCATGATCTTTGCCAAGACCAGGGCGGATCTCGCGAGAAACCTCTCCAGGCTGTCGGCGCGGCTCGCGCCGGCGGGCATGCTTTGGGTGAGCTGGCCGAAAAAGGCTTCCGGGGTGCCTACGGATCTCAGGGAAGATCAAGTACGAGGAATCGGCCTGGCCGCCGGTTTGGTGGATGTCAAGGTCTGTGCCGTGAACCAGGCCTGGTCAGGTCTCAAGTTCGTGATTCCGTTGAAGGACCGAGCGGCACGGCGGTCTTAGCCGGGTGGAACTAAGGCTGCCTCGGTGCGAGTTCAACTGGACGCCCTAATCCGGCCTCGAAACGGCGTAGTAGCCCGTCCGCGACTGAACCTTATAGTCCTTACTCTTGACGTGGATTTCGACTTTCCGAAACGTTCCATCTAATTTGGCGTTGCTAGGGGTGTAGCCGATGTTGTATTGGCTGCGCAACTCATTGGCGATCTGGTCGAATCCTGCCTTGAGCTTTTCCATCTTATTGCCCACTTCGATGACCCGGCCCCCGGTCTCCTCGGTGAGCTTTTTCATCTCGCGGTCACCGCTGTAGCCGCCGAAGCCGTAGAAGGAGCGATCCGCGCACAGCAACACGTAAGCAATGCTGTCGGATTTTTGGGCGGCTTCGATGGCATCCTTGATTTTGAGCTGGCTGCCTTGATCCTCACCGTCGGTGAGCAGAATCATCGCCTTGCGGCCCACCTGTTGTGCCAATTCATCATGCGCTGCCAGATAAACGGCATCATAAAGCAGTGTCCCCCGCGGGGCACCCACGGTCGGCACCGTGCCTCCGCCCAGGCCCGGAATGCCGGTGCCGCCACCGCCGGCCGTGTTGATGCGGGCGCTATTGAGCGCGACCTTCAGGGCGTGGATCGAGCTGGTGAAGTCCTGCAACAGATCGACATCGACGTCAAAACTGATCACGAATGCCAAGTCTTTGTCGCGCAGGATTTGGGTGAGAAAGTCGCCGCCCACCTCCTTCTCCATATCGAGAACCCGGGTTTGACTACCGCTTGAGTCGATCAGTATGCCAAGGGTAAGAGGAAGATTCGAGTCAGCGGCGAAGTACTTGATGGTCTGTGGCTTGCCATCCTCAAGAACCTCAAAATCATCCTTGGTCAGATTCGGAATGAGACCCCCCTTCTTGTCCTTCACGTTGAAGAAGAGCTGGACCACGTTCACATTGACTTTCACGGTCGTGGCCGACTGATCCTGATCTTGACCGGCTGGGGGGGAGACCTGTGCCCGGGCCTCGGTGCCGCGCATATGCCCAAGAAAGATCCCTAGAACGACCGTGCTCAGAACGGGAAGGACGTAGGCTTTCAGCATGAGGTTTCTCTCTCGGTTTTTTGTTAGTCTATCCCTTAGACGGTTAGATGCAACAACTAACCGCTTTTGCATCCTTCTAAGGAAGCCCTTCGGCTCAAGGGGTACGGGACCATGACCAGCCTCCCGCGAATCTTGGCACTCAACGTGATCGTACTTTGGCTTTTCGGCTTATGCGGCGCATTTGCCCAACAGCAGTCAAATCAACAGATTCCGGATGCCCCCTCGGCGGTGAAGCCACCCAGCCAGCTTCCCTCTGCCCCGGAACCGCAGGCGCCGCCTCCGAGCAACGGTTCTAGGGAAGAACCGACATCCCCTCCAGCGATACCTCCGAACAGTCCTCCACCATCCTCGTCCACCGTCCCCCAGGCGCCGGGGGAGGATCAAACCGAACCCCCGCCCCCAGCCAAAATCTCGACCGTCCCCGCCGGCTCGGTACCGAAGGATCAGTCAGGCAGCCAGGAGCCGCTCTATAAGATTGTCACTAATGTGAATCAAGTGATCGTTCCGGTTCGCGTCACCGATGAATCGGGACTGATGGTCAGCGGATTATTGTATAAGGACTTCTCGGTCTATGAGGACGGCAAGAAGCAGACCTTGAATTTCTTCACCAGCGATCCATTCGCGCTATCGACGGCGGTGGTCCTCGATCTTGGCATGCCCGATGCCGAGTTGCAGAAGGTCAATCAGACATTTCCTGCGCTGGTGGCCGCCTTCAGCCAGTTTGACGAAGTTGCACTGTATGTCTATGGAGAAAGCGTGACCCGGATGACGGATTTCGCCGCCGTAGGCAGGCAACTGGAGGCCCGGCTGAATGAATTGAAGGCGACCGCGCGTGGTGAGAATAACGGGGTACCCGTAACCAGTGGTCCGATGGGGCCGAATGGCCCAGCTATCAACGGCGTTCCGATGGGTCAACCCGCAACTCCCGTGGTAACGCCATCGAAACGTGCACATGTGCTGAACGATGCGCTGTTGAAGGCGGCGCTCGATCTGGCCAAACAGGACAAGGCCCGTCGCAAGATCATCTTTATGATCACGGATGGCCGAGAATATCGCAGTGACGCCAAGTACAGCTCGGTGCTGCAAGTTCTGCTTTCTAACAACATCATCGTTTACGGTGTCGACGTAGGTTCTTCGGCCATTCCCGGCTACCGCAGCCTCGAGAAGCTGCACATTCCCGGCCAGGGATACAGCGACATCATGCCCAAATATGTGAACGCGACCGCCGGAGAGATGCTCGCCGAAAACTCCAGGAAGGACATTGAAGGCGTCTATCAACGCCTGATCGGCGATGCGCGCAACCAGTACACCCTGGGATATGTCGCCCGGGCAACCCCGATCTACACTCGTCGCGAGATCGAAGTCAGGGTCAGCCGTCCGGATTGCCAAACCTCCGATGTCCGGCCCTGCGTCAAGGTGTACGCGAAACCGTGGTATTACCCACTGCCGGCACGCCCGTGATCGCGATTCGAAGCCACGCATCCAGCTCCTATCACTACCAGGCTCGCCGGGGCTCCGGATAGATAGCCGCGCACGGTGAGCACAATCGACAATCTAGGAGAAAAGTCGATGGAGCGGAGATCCCTCATCGGCTACAAGTGGCGGAAGAACGCGCCACTTCGCTTTGCAACCCGCTATTCGGACGCGTGTTCATTCGTAGCGAAGCGCCTCAGTCGGATTCAGTCGCGAGGCTCGAATTGCGGGCAGCATCCCGCTGACGAATCCGATCAGACCAAGGATGACGGTGGCGATGATCAGTGTGCCGGGATCGATCACCAGGCGGATATCCCCGGCTTCGGCGTGCTTGGCGATGGCGCTGTACAGCGTCAGCCTTCCCACCGCGAGCGAAACGGCGAATGCCAATGCGATCCCCAGCGCACCACCGAGGAACGTTATGGTCAACGCCTCGGCCAGGAACTGCAAGAAAATATCCCGCTGGCGTGCACCCAGCGATTTTTCAACTCCGATCTCCCGCGTACGCTGGCTGACCGAGACCAGCATGATGTTCATCAGGCCCACCCCGCCGATTCCGAGCGTAAGCGCCCCGATGAAGGCCAGCAGGATCTTGAGGCCGAGGGCGATGGTTTCAAACTTATGCACTTGTTCCATCACATTGAACACCATCAGGGCGCGACGGTCGGTCGGATTGAACCTGTGTTCGCTACCCATCACATAGCGCACCGACTGTTCCAGCTTCAAGTAGTCATGGCTCTCGTAGCTGAACCAGATGGCGTCCAGGTAGCGAGTGTCCGCAAGATCGGCCATGGTGGTGAACGGAATGTAGATGGTGCGATTGGTGTTGTTATCCCCACCCTCGATTTTGGGAGTCAACACGCCGATCACTTCAAAACTAATCCCGTTAATGCGGATGCGCTCCTCTAAGGCATTACGCCCCGAAAAAAGTTTCTCCTTGGCCTCCCAGCCGAGGACCGCAACATGGGCGCGCTGCACCTGATCTTCCATGTTATGAAACCTGCCCCGGTCGACGCTTAGGCTGCGAACCTGCATCTCATTCGGGCGTCCACCCGAGATCATGAAGTCATAGGTGCGCATTTCATACTGAACATGACAAGTCTTGCCCACCAAGGGTTCGATTTGCATGATCTCGGGCAAGGATTGCTTGAGCAAAGCAACGTCCTCCAGCGTGAAGCGGAGGGGAACACCCGCTTTCTGCCCGCCTGCCTGCATCGATGTCCGCCCCGGCACCAGGATCATTACGCGCGTGCCGAAGCTGGCGAAGATGTTCTCGACCGCTTGCCCGACGCCGTTGCCGTAGGAGAGGAGCATCACCACCGTCGCGATGCCCCAGGCCATCCCCAGCATGGTGAGCAGGGTGCGACGACGGTTGTGCCTCATGGCAGCGTAGGCTTCTTGCCACAAATCCTTCATCATGCTCTTATTCCTGTCGCAGCGCCTCGACCGGTTGCAGCATGGCTGCCTTGCGCGCCGGATAGAGTCCCGCGGCGACACCCGCGATGGCCAGGCAGCTTATCGCCAGCGTTGCCGTCATGGGAACCAACTTGGGTGGATCAAATCCTTGCGGACCCTGGACGGAACCGAGAGCCACCATCACCCCTCCGGCCAGTACCATGCCGAAAACTCCGCTCAGCAGAGTCAGCACGATGCCCTCGAGAAAGAATTGCCACAGAATATTCTGGTTGGTCGCGCCCAGGGCCTTGCGCAGCCCGATTTCCCGCGTCCGCTCGGTCACCGACACCAGCATGATGTTGATGACCCCGATCGCTCCCAGTGCCAGGGTTACGGCTCCTACGGTGCCGAGAAACATGTCCATCACGTCGAAGATGGTGCCCACCGCCTCCGCCTGTTGGACGGAGTCGTCGACGTCGAAAGCATCTCGGTCACGAAAGTCGAAGCCGTGATTCTGGGCGATGATCTTCTCGACCTCCTCTACGGCGATCGAGTGGGCGGCGGCGGTGCGCGGTTGGAAATTCAAAAAGGAAAGCGCATGGCGTTCACTCTCGCCGGTGAGCGGGAAGAAGGCACTCATCACCTGATAGGGAATGTAACCCCGCATGTTGGTGGAGTTGTTATCTCCGCGACCGACCCGGACGATCGTGCCGATCACCTCGAAGCTCATTCCATTGAGTCGAAGGCTCGAACCTACGACCGGATGGCCGGGGAAAAGATTGCGCGCCATTTCGTCGCCTAGGACAATCACACTGCGTCTCTGGCTCTCGTCGAGCTCATTCAGCCAGCGTCCCTGCTTGAGCGGCAGGTAGCGAATGCCGTTGAACTGCGGCTCCACCCCGACAATTTCCCCATTGGCGCTGGCAAAATCGCTGACCGCGCGCACGTCGCCGCGGGCAAGTACGGGGCTGATCGCCCGGACATGGGCTGCCTGAGCTCGCGCGTCCTGATAGTCCTGGTAACTAAAGCGGTAGTGACGTCCGGCGTACAGGCTCCCTGCCATAGCCGGTACTCGTCCGGGATAGAGCCAGATGATGTTCTCGCCAAACTCGGACATGTTCCGCTTGTTGCCGGAACGGAATCCCTCGCCTAGGCCGACTAGCAACAGCAGCGAGCCTACGCCCCAGGCGATTCCGAACATGGTGAGCAGGGAGCGCAGCTTGTGCAGTAACAGGGTACGCAGGATTTCCCCGAAGATGTCCCCAAGCATGCGCATGGGCCGATGAGAGAGAATTCTACCTCCCTGCGCTCGCGTTCAGGCAGAGATTTGTTTTGTTCTAGCAATGGTTCAGATTGGCACCATGGCAGGGCAGAGGCCTGGGCCAGGCTGGCTCGGGAAAAGCGGCAAGTCCAAACAGCCTGTGGGATGGCAGTTCTCTAATTGTTCAATTCTTTGGTCTTTCGGATTTGGCGTACTTGCGGCGGAAGCGCTCCACACGACCGGCAGTATCCACCAGTTTCTGCTTCCCGGTGAAGAAAGGATGACAGTTGGAACAGATTTCCACGTGTATGTCACCCTTGTGCGTAGAACGCGTATTGAAACTGTTGCCACACGCGCAAAGCACGCGGACCTCGTGATATACGGGATGAATCGCTGCTTTCATAAGCTTCTACCTTGTGTTGGACTGTTTTGATTCTAACGGACGGAGGTAAGATTCAGCAATTTCGGGATTTTGCCCTGAAAGGCTTGCAGTTCCTGGAGGAAGGTTTGTACAACATTCTGAGGAGATGACCCATGAGCGAGACGGTTAAGCTAAAGACGAGCGACAGTCATGAGCTGGACGCATACGTGTCGCGGCCAGGCGGCGCGCCCATTGCTGGCCTGGTCGTTCTGCAGGAGGCGTTTGGAGTGAATCGTCACATTCGTTCCGTGGCCGACGGCTACGCCAAGGACGGCTTTCTCGCCGTTGCCCCCGCCCTGTTTGATCGAATCGAGCGGGGAGTGGAACTCGGTTATGAAGCGGCTGATCTGCAAAAAGGGATCGCTTTGGCGAGGCAGTGCGATCCCCAAGATGTCATGAAAGATGTGGCGGCAGCTCTCGGATACTTGCGGAAACAAAAGGTGGAGCAATGCGGAGTCATCGGCTACTGCTTTGGCGGAACCATGGCCTGGCTCGCGGCCACGCGCTTGGACCCCGATCGAGCTGTGGGTTACTACGGGGGATCCATCGCCCGTTTTGCTCAGGAGAATCCCGGTTGCCCGGTGATGCTGCACTTCGGCACCTTGGACAAACACATTCCCAAGGAAGACATAGAGCGAGTACAGGCCGCCCATCCTGAGGTGCAGATTTTCTGGTATGAAGCGGATCACGGGTTCAACTGCGGGGATCGGTCGAACTATAACGCCCTGGCCGCGAAGCAGGCGCGGGATCGGTCGCTCGAATTCCTGAAGACAGAGCTCCGCTCCTCGGGTTCGACCGGCCATTCGAGAATGGCGAAATCGTCGCTGCCCTAGATCCGTCCGCCGGTCACGAGCGATTGGAACCGTCGGCACTGGTGTCAATCGCGGCCGGGCCGGTACCTTAGGTCCACGATTTCCCAGGCCGGGATGGTGCGTAGCATGGAAGCAATCGGGAAGCTGAAACAGATCGTCGCCCAAGCACCTTCATTGCTAATGGCAATCTCATCGCAGGAGGCGTCCGCGCACCCCGCACCGGGAAAATGGTCGAAGAAGCAGGAACTCGGGCATTTGGTGGATTCTGCCTGCAACAATCACCAACGTGTCGTCCGGGCACAGGTTGAAGAACAACCCTCGCTCCCCGATTACGACGGGAACCGATGGGTGGCGCTACACAATTATCAAACCATGGAGTGGAGCCAAATCATCGAGTGTTGGCGAGTGATGAACCAACAGCTGATCCGGGCGGCCAGCCTCATTTCGCCGCTAGCTCTAGAACGCACGCTCACGGTGGGAGGAGGCAATCCCGTCACGCTTGGCTCCCTGCTCAACGACTACGTAGATCACCTCCTGCATCATCTGCGTCACATTGGTATTGATTTTGCTATAGGGTGATGCTCGGTTGTTGCGACCCATTCGACGGTTAGCCGCCCGGCGAAGGCCCATTCTTTAAGAACCACCGGACGGCCCACCCATCCCACCCTACGGTGATTTTCCTGCTTTCGCCCCAGTGGAACTTCCCTCCCTCCGCCTCCCTTCAATATCCGCAAAGACCGCGCGCGACTTTCGTGTAACGGACTGATTCTACGGCATCATCGAGCGAACAAGGGCGGCTAGGAGAAACCACAGCAAAGCGCCGAACGCTTTCACATTCGTGGCTTCAATTTTCGAGGAAGCCATCGGCTCGCCAGGGCGAGGGGGATCTCAGATCAGGCTTTGAGCCTCTTTGCCTTCTTTTCCCGCGTAATCCAGTAGGGAATACAAATTCCCAATATCTGAATCGGAGAAAAGCCATGAAAAGAACCGGAAAGTTCGTCTTGCTGACCTCTTCGGCGCTGCTTCTGTCGGTCGGCAGCGTTAGCGCTCAACCACTTCGTTCGTCATCGGTGCAAGCGGATTCAAACTACGCAATATCAAGCCACCTTCCCGGGGGTTCCGCGGTCACGGTGTATGCCGGGGCTCCGGCCGGGTTTGATCCAGCAACCGCTGCCGATGAAGACTTGCAGGCGTATGGTTATCCTCGCCGTCCCGACGCCAACGACAAAAAGGCCTACACGATGTGGCAGAGAGCGGTGGGGGCCACTCGCATCACCGGCGAACTGGCGCCGAATCCGGGACGGTTCCACCGGCCAAATCAGCGGCTGGCGACCCGCCCGACGGTAAAGAACACCACGAAATCCCTATCCGGCAACTGGAGCGGTTATTCTCTGGTGGGTGGCAGCCCGGTGTTTGACCAAGTCGTGGGTTTCTGGGTGGTTCCTAACATCGGCTCCGAGTTCGAAAAGTTCACGGGCTACAGCTCGATGTGGGTGGGAATCGATGGCAACTGCAGTTGCAATGACCTGATTCAAGATGGGACGGAGCAGGAGTGGGTCAATGGCGTAGCCAAATATTCCGCTTGGATCGAGTTTATTCCGGAGTCCGAAGTTGTGATCAAGAATTTCCCCGTATCTCCAGGCGACAACATCTACGCTACCTCGTGGGTAGGCGTCCAGAATGGTGTGATTACCGGCTTCTACTTCATGGCGAACTACAACACGAACTTTAGCGTCTCGGCGTCGATAGCCATGCCGGCGGGCGACACGTTTAGTGGCCAATCGGCGGAGTGGATTGTCGAGCGTACGGAAGTGAACGGATCCTTCAACAACCCCCTGCCGTATTACGCCTATGCATACATGGATGACGCATGGGCCTACCGCGCAGGTTCGAGCCAACGCATCACCTATTTGAGTGAGGCGAATGAGAACATTACCATGGCGAATGGCAGCGATCATCTGTCGGAAGCTTACGAGCAGGACAGTGACTCGATGTGGTTCAAATGGCTTGCCTACCAGTAGACGGGGGCAAGGATGAGAATGGCCAGGTGGTTGTCTGGAGCGTCTGCTGCCGCTCGTCACTCGTTGCGAGGGAGTTCTGGAGGGTGGCAGATGCTTCAGGTTTTTTCGTCATCTTGGCGTGAACCTCCTGTCCAGCATGATCAGCCTGTAGCCACTCCAAACGACCCGGAGCGTTCATGGCAAACGTGAAGGTCAAAACTCCGCCCTGTACGAGGCTGCTGGTAACCTTCCGCGTATCTGGAAGACCTTGGGTGTAAAGCGATACTGACCTTCAACGTTGCGTAAGCGATCAACCGGGGGAGGTATGTTCAGAACAAGATTCAAGCAACAAATCGTGGCGGAGTTCCTGCCTCCTTCCCGGCCCCAGAAGGCCCAGAAGGTAATCATCCTATGCGACGGAATGCCCTCGATCCCTCACAAGCAGCCGCTGATGGAATTTCTCGCTGGCAAGGGTTTTTGGGTCCTTTATCCGCGCTATCGGGGCGCTTGGGAGAGTAGTGGCCAGTTTCTTGAGAAGTCTCCCCATGAGGACATTCTCGATATCCTCGATGAGTTGCCGAAAGAGCTTGAGGAAATTGCGTTTCGCCGGCGCTTCCGACTTTCACCGGATCAGGTTTTTGTCATTGGTGGAAGCTTTGGTGGTGCAGCGGCAATCCTGACATCGCTTGACCCGCGTGTGAAGC
Organism: Terriglobales bacterium; assembly: GCA_035623335.1. GTDB lineage: Bacteria > Acidobacteriota > Terriglobia > Terriglobales > Acidobacteriaceae > JAFAGX01. The sequence goes on along the minus strand of DASPTQ010000131.1, from coordinate 2,886 downwards.
GAGCGGTTGCAAACTGCCCGGTCGTGGATTGGGCGATTCTGGATCGTTCTGAGCCAAGAGAGACCTCCCAGGAAAACTACGTGGACTACATTCGTGAAGCGTTTGGAAATGGCTACCGAATCTCCCATGCGAACTGGCAGAAGCTCCGCAACGGCAGCTTCTACAATCCCTGGCACTTCAGAGACAGGGTCATGCCGTCGAAGATACTGATGATCCACGCCCAAGATGATCGCAACGTGCCCTACGAGGATAGCCGGCGATTCGCAGAATATACCGGGGTCACGCTCAAATCACTGAAGCGTGGCGGGCACATCAGCACGGATTATGTCATCAGACGATTTTGGCCGCAGATCAAGAAGTTCTTCGATTCCGCTCGCGGTAGCTGATCTCTCTTTCGGCAGAGTGGCGGCCCGAATGACGGATCGAACGTGGCCGAATCGAGATAGGCACAACCGGCCAGAATCTCGGGGCTGAGCGGAGATTCTGTCCCAAGGGCAGCATATCTTAAGCCTGTCGTATAAGCACCACGCCGCCGATTGTCACTAGCTCGAGGGAGACTTGATGAGGTTGGGCGGGCGCGAAGCCGCATACCATGTCCGGGTTCTCCGCTCGCCCACTTTTGACGCATATGCCTGGCGCAGAAGCCCCTGGCGCCAGGCAAGCACCCGATTCACACATAAGACGACGAGCTTCTATTTAAGGAAGAACTCATCCAACACTTCCGAGCTGATGGTTTCGCGATACTCCTGACGTTTCTCCGCGAGCTGTTGTGCCGGCTGCTTGCCGCCAAGCACCTTGTCTCGAATGGCCTCCACCTTGGCGCTTAAACCATCCATGGCAGCATGATTTTTGTACTCGACCGCCAGGCATATATTCCAGTCGTCAGGGTTATGCTGGGTTTCTTTGAAGAACAACTTGTAATCCACAATCAAGCCTTGGCGCTTCTCTTCGTCGAGAAACGGCTTGGTGGACTGGCGCAGACTGGCCAAGTATTCATCCATGTGGGTGGGCTTTACGCGAACCAGTGACACACGCCAGACCGGGCCTTCCGTGTAGTGTTCCTGAGCGAACAGCGCCGGCGCGAGCAACATCACAAAGACCAACGTCCCAATGAGCTTTTTCATAGTGATCTCCGTAAGTTGGGTTTGAAAGAAACGGCGAGAAGCATGATACGCTTTGCGGCCGCGCTGCAAAAGAACACAGCCGCGGAGCTTCGCTCAACGCGACAGCTTAGGCGGCTGGAGTGTCCTGCCTCAGTTGGAAATGGAGAAAGCGTTCGTCCGTTAAGATAACGGAGCGAACGTATGAGGAAGGAACGGAAGCATTTCACCCCAGAAGAAAAAGTAGCCATCCTGAGGCGGCATCTTTTGGACAAAGTACCTGTCTCGGCGCTGTGTGAAGAACTAGGTCTGCGGCCAACAGTGTTCTACCGCTGGCAGAAGGAACTATTCGAGAACGGAGCCGCCGCTTTTCATTCCCAAGAGCGTCCCCAGCGCCAAGTGGATGAAAAGCAGAAACGGATCGAGTTCTTGGAGAAGAAGGTGCAGACCAAGGACGAGGTTCTGGCTGAGCTGATGGCGGAGCACATCGCGCTAAAAAAAAGTCTTGGGGAACTCTAACTGGCGTTTGGGTGCCGCATGATGTGCGGGATCTAGTCGTGGATTTCGTCCGGCGTTGGTCGGAGAAGGCCGAGATCGGCGTCGGACGGTTCATCCCGTGGCTGGGCGTGAGCGCCAGCAAGTTCTATGACTGGCGGCAGCGGTACGGGTGTGTCAACGAGCACAACGGTTGGGTTCCCCGTGACTTCTGGTTGGAGCCGTGGGAGAAAGAAGCGATCATCGAGTTCCACCTGAAGAATCCACTGGAAGGGTATCGCCGGCTGACGTTCATGATGCTCGACGCAGACGTTGTGGCGGTTAGTCCGGCGAGTGTCTGGCGAGTGTTGAAGCAAGCTGGATTATTATCCCGGTGGAAGAGCAAACTTTCGCGCAAAGGAACCGGTTTCGAGCAGCCGCTGCAACCGCATCAGCACTGGCATATCGATGTTTCCTACATCAACCTGTGCGGCACGTTCTATTACTTGTGCAGCGTTCTGGATGGGTTCAGTCGTTTCCTCGTGCATTGGGATCTGCGTGAGTCCATGCGAGAAGCTGATGTCGAAGTGATCCTGCAGCGAGCCAAGGAGAAGTATCCGGAAGCGAAGCCGCGAATCATCTCCGACAATGGCCCACAGTTCATCGCCCGCGACTTCAAGGAGTTCATTCGCATCTCGGGCATGACGCACGTCCGAACCTCGCCCTATTATCCACAGTCGAACGGCAAGATTGAGCGCTGGCACAAATCGCTGAAAAGCGAGTGCATTCGGCCCGGAACACCGCTGTCGCTGGAAGATGCGCGGCGTCTAGTTGAGGGCTACGTGGAGCATTACAACAACGTCCGCCTGAATAGTGCCACCGGCTACATCACGCCGAAGGACGTGCTGGCGGGGCGTCAGCAGGAGATCCACGGGGAACGCGACCGCAAGTTGGAAGCCGCCAGAGAGCAACGCAAGAGTCACCGCCAGCAAGTCGCTTGAAGAGCGAAGCGGCCAGCCACCGCGATGTCGGACAGCCAAGTAAAGCTATTTTGACCCACAGCAGAGATGAGCGATATCAGGAACTTTCGCTAGTTGACCTTAAGGCCCTGAACCTGTTTTCGCCGCTGCTCGATACGATTGCGGCACTGCAATTCACTCCGGACTTCCTGTGGTATATAATCCGCTCGGTGACGCACTCCGGCACAATCTTGCTCATTTGTCTCTCGCTCGCCGCTTCCGCGAGCACGCAGGTTCAACAACAGGTTGCGGACGTCCGCATCTTGCTGCCGCCTGAGATACCGTCCGACAAG
>DASPTQ010000130.1:0-16136 GCA_035623335.1 Terriglobales bacterium | reverse complement strand
TTCGATAACAACTAGTTGGACCGCGCAGCTAAGCCCGCGCCGAGGAAGTGTTAAGAAGACAACAAAAAGCCGCCCCCAGGGGCGGCTGTCTGCCCCTTTGGATTCTGTTATTTCAAGATTACTTCGCGGGCAAGGGTGGAGCTAAGAGTGGGCGCTATTTCGTTGCGCTTCTTCGCGGCATCCATCATGGCCTGTCGGCTGCCATAGTGCTTTTCTGCAATCGCAGTGGCCTTTTCGCTCATTTCATCGAGAGTTCCCCAGTCTTTGTATTCGATGGTGATGGCAACACTCCAGTCGTTCGGATGCTCTGCGACCGGGTTGGTAAAGAACTTGTAGTCCACAACCCACCCCTGCTTCTTAAAGTCGTCGTAGATTGGTCTGAAGTTCTGCCGAATATCCGTCCAAAAGGCATCGCCCATGCCTGTCTTTACGTCAAGGTAAATGACGCGCCAAACCGGACCATTGTTGTAATTGGGATTCTGCGCAACTAGGTTTGGAGTTACAAGTAACAGCGGCACCATGACCGCGAATAACCACCCAGCACGAAGTTTCATCTTGGTTGCTCCTTATGCCTAGGATTAGGCCGCAAGTATAGGAAGGCTTCAATCTTTGTCGTTGAACGGCCAGACAGACTACCACCGAACCCGCATCCACGCCAACACGCACTCTCCAAACGGGAACAAGGCGGCCTGTTCCGCGGCTTGCCGCAGCGCAGCTTTTTTCAGGACTTCGGAGCTTCGATTGACAGGGTGGTTCGTAAGACAGATCATGCGCCGGAACTTCCCGGCGCATGGTATAGGCAGTGCTACGGTCTCTCAGTAACTCGTCGACCCTTTTTGTTGCTTGACGTCCTTCGAGGTCATGTCGAAGGTCAGCATGAACCCGTTTGTCCCCTTGAACTCGTAAGCTTTGGGGCCTTCTCGGTAGGTTTCCAGCTCGTTGGGCATCATGACGAAGCCGTCGTTATGCGCTGTTCCCCAGTAGGGAACATTCTTGAGCACGGCGGGTTCGTCGCTTATACCCTGAAAGCGCGTCAGCTTGACTTCAGCGGTCTTGCCGCCGTTGAGCGTGGCGTGCGCATGGTCCTTGTCGAAAGTCCAGGTATCGATATCCCCTTCGGCAGTCTGGAATGACTTCCATTTCACCGGAAAAACATGACCCAAGATTTCTCCCAGAGCCTGGCGTTGTTCAGCAGTCGTACCCTTGTCGAAAGTAGCGATCACCCAATCCATTTGGCCTTGGGAAAAATCTCCGCCCAGATCACCGCTCAGCCAGAACTTAGCACCGGCAAGATCGGTGCTGCCGTAATGACCTTTGTTGACCTTGTAGGCATTGTTGAATTTGCAGTAGTGTTCGGTTTTTCCGTTCTCGTGGTGAGCCGCCGGATGCGAATTGAAGTAGCACATGCAGAAGTGTGGACAACTGCAGGCCTCGATCGCGGTCGCATTAATCGCCCAATCCGGAGAAGCAGAATGACCGGCGCTGACCGAGAGCAAGCCGATTACAACCAGCAATGCTGTTTTGTACATGTGAGCCCCCCCTTTGCGCAATAGTATGCGCCCGACGAGAACACGGCAGCAAGGTAAGTTGTCCAAAACGCTTCACATGGTATCCTTTCGCACCCCAGTAATTCGCATGCGTTAGTGCTGTTCGCTGTAGCGGAATCGTCGAGGCTGCCGGCTCCGATGTCCCGGTCACGCCGCTCAGCCCGTGGTGGGGCATCTGGGCCGCGGTGGCGCGGAAAGAGCTGGAGAGCGGCCAGATTCTCTCGCCCGAGGAGCGCATCTCCGTAGAACCGGCGCTCACTCTCTATACGCGCAACGGAGCCTACGCAGGATTTGAGAAACACAGCAAGGGTTCGCTCGAACCGGGGAAACTCGCCGATTTCATTGGCGTGGACCGCGATGTTCTCTCCGTACCCGTGGACGAACTCAAGGAGGTAAAAGTGCTGCAAACCTTTGTGGGGGGTAAGAAAGTGGACGAACGAGCGGCCGAGAATCAACCAAAGGATCCCTGAGAGCACCCCGCTTTTGCCGCAGGAAAGCGATGAATTCGTGGACCACTCTTCATTTTCCGGAGCGTCGTAGGGCGTGGAACAGTCCGACTAAGGTCTTGGCATCGTGAATTCCACCACGTTCGATCATTCCAGCGATTTCTGCCAGGGAAAACAATCGTACTTCCTCAATCAGTTCGCCAACCTCGAGCGACTGTTGACGCTTCATCAGCTGGTGAGCAAAGAAGACATGCATGAGCTCGTCACTGGTTCCGGGCATGGCGTAGCACTCACAAACTTTCTCCAGTTTCCCAGCTTCATAGCCGGTCTCTTCGAGCAGCTCGCGCCGGGCGCAGAATTCGGGTGTTTCGACGGGCAATACACGTCCGTTCTCCAGTCGTCCGCTCATCGTTCCCGCCGGCACTTCCCATAATGTTTGGCCCGCGGCATAGCGATACTGATGCATGAGCAGAATATGGTCCGCGTCCAGGAATGGAACGATTACACAAATTCCGGGGTGACGAATCGTACCGCGGGTTATGGTGATACCGGTGGTTGTATCAAAAATCGTCTCCCGATTGACAATCCAGCGCAGCTCTTCGGCATGGTCCGAAGCACGCAGCTCGCTGTACGCGGTCTCAACCTTCTGCCACTCGAATCGGCTCATTGATTTCTCTCTTCCGGACTCGCTTGCCTCTGCCAGGTCTCGGCGCCTGTCCTGACGCGTTCCGCCCGTTCGAGAACGATAGCAGAGTCGGCCAACCTGGGGTCACGGCAGATACGGCAAGAGGTTGAAAATGCCTGACATCATTCATCCTGGCGAGCTCGAGTCACCCGGGCTTACAAAGGCACCAGGACTATGTTGTAGAAATTCCATGCGACCTTAGTCGGAGGAATCCAATCGAACAGCTACTTGTGCCGGGTTCCAAGAGTGGGAGTTTGACACCCTGAGAGAGACAAACTTGATTAGCGGATATCTTTGGACCGGATTCTTTATTGTCTGGGTGTTGTGGGCGATTCGGACCAAGCCCACCGAGCGGCGGGAAAGCCTCGGATCGCGCCTCTCCTATACCCTGCTCGTGATTGCAGGTTTCTACCTGCTCTTTGCCCACCCGGTTTGGCGCTCGTGGCTTCGCCGGCCGGTCCTGCCGCCGTCTCCTTGGGTCACGGGGTTGGGAGTCGGAATCACGGCTGCCGGACTGCTGTTTGCCATCTGGGCGCGCCTCCACCTTGGCGGCAACTGGAGCGGCACCGTAACCATGAAGGTCGGGCACGAATTGGTCCGCTCCGGCCCTTACCGGTGGGTGCGACACCCCATTTATTCCGGCTTGCTTCTGGCGGTTCTCGGCACGGCCATGGAGCGGCGCCAAGTGCGGGGTTTTGTCGGCTTGGCGCTGATCCATGCCGGTTTTTCCCTCAAGATTCGAAGAGAAGAACAATTCATGAGCACGCGCTTCGGCGCGGGCTACGAGGAGTATCGGCGCACGACCGGGGCTCTGATTCCTCGTCCGACGCTCCACAAGGAGAACACGCATTCCTGAAGCACTCCTCAACGAGAACGTCGCCTTGCCCCAAGGGCTTCCGTGGTGTCGGCATCACCCGCAGGAATCGATCATGGCTTGTTCTTCAAATAGCGATCAAACCAGTCGACGGTTCGTTGCATAGCGTCGATTTGGTTCTCGCGTTTGGCAAAACCGTGGCCTTCGTCAGGGTAGTAGTGGGCTGCCACGACCTTGCCTTCCTGTTTCAGGATCGTCTCCGCCTGTTCCGCTTCCTCCTTCGGATCGCGAATGTCATTCGCTCCCTGCAAGATCAGCAGAGGCGCCTTGGCATTCTTGAAGTATTTGATGGGCGATGCGTCCTCATAGGACTGTCGGTCCTTTACCGGATCCCCCAGGATCGATTGATCGTATTGTTGGAGCGTGGGTTCCTCGTGTTCCTGCTCGGTCAGCCAGTCGGTAATCCCGAAGAGCTCGACGCTCGCGGCCCAGGCATCGGGTGTCCTGCCAATGGCGATCATTGCCATGTATCCGCCATAAGAGCCGCCGGTAATGCCGATCTTCTTGGGATCGACATATCCAGTGCTGGCAAGAAAGCGCGCCGCGTAGACTTCGTCCTGCAAGTCGCCCCCGCCCAGGTCTTTGTAGTTTGCCCTCTGAAACTCCATCCCGTAGCCGGTGGACCCGCGAACATTCGGGGCAATACAGACGTACCCGCGGGAAGCGAGAGCCACGGCGGTTTTGTTAAAACTATCCACCGTCTGTCCCGTGGGGCCGCCGTGCGGGAGCACGATTCCCGGATTGCTTCCATCTCGCTTCAGGTTGAACGGCACCCAGAGAAAGGCGCTGATGGTTTTTTGGTCAAAGGTCTTGTAGTGCACCAACTGAGAGGACGGCAGGCGGGACGGGTTCAGGCTGGCAACCGCGGAAAAGGTCAATTGCCGCGAACGGCGGGTGGCGATGTCATATACCCACAGATCAGCAGGCTCGGTCGAACTTTGGTGGGAGACCAGCATGCGATCGCCGGAGGGCGAAAACGCTATGGGATTGCCCGCCAGAGAATTGATTCCTTCCGGGAATGCCAGCTTGGCTCGATTGCCCGACTTGCGGTCCACCCAATAGATGTCCGTGCGGCCATCAGCATTCAAGGTGTAGGTGAAATTCTTGGAATCGGGGGAAAACTCTCCCGCCGTCGCTTCCCATTTCGTGTCCGTCACCCAGGTTCGCTTCTTGGTGGCGACATCGAGCAAAGCGACGTTGTCATATCCGCCAGGTTCGTTCGAAGTAATCAGCAATGTCTGGCCGTCGAGCGAGACCGAGGAGACGCTGTACCGGATGTCGCCCTGATGCGGAGTAAGATTTTCCTGCCTGCCGCTGGCTACATCGATGCGGTAGACATCCGAGTCGGTATCGCCGGCATTGACGCGATCGGCATAAAGTGTCTTTCCATCTGCACTCCAGATCGAGGTATACCACTCGCGGTTTTTGGTTTGCTCATTGGTGAGTTTGCGAACCTTTCTGGTCGTCCAGTCAAGCAGCGCTACGTCGGTGGTCGAGGAAGCCTTGGGCCGGTAGGAGATGGCCAGCAGGCTGCCGTCGGGAGACCAATGCGCATTGCTTTCCGATACCTCCGGAGTATTCGTAAGGTTGAGCACTTCGCCGCCATCGCTCGGAATTGCGAAAAGGTCGTAGAGTTCGTCTCCGCCGAAATCCTGCTCAAACACAATCCACCGTCCGTCGGGCGACCAGACAGCCCCCGATTGGCGATCCTCGGACTCGAGCAGTTGAATGGGCCATCCTCCGGCAGCCGGCACTTTCCAAAGATTGAATCGTCCGGTCAAATTCGTGGTGAAGACGACCTCGCGGCCGTCCGGAGACCAGGCTGGTCCAAACGTGCTGCGGGTGTAATAGAGCTGGGGAATCGGAACCGGACTAGCCGCCGGATTGGCGAGGGATACGATGGACCCGGGGTCGGTAATCTGGCGCTCATCCGGGGAGGTTGCAGCCAGCAAGATAAGACTGGACAGGCCAATCAGGATTCGCCCGCTCACTTCTCGTAACGTTGTTCGACGCATGTTTCGCTCACCCGGGATACAGAATTCTAATGCCAGCTCACCACGAAGGGTAACGTCCGACAACCTGTGTCCAGAGGTGGGGTCCAACTTCCGTAACGATCATGCCTGGGCCAGCGCCGCATCTTCCGCGGGGTAGTCGAACTGATGAAAACTTGGCCCAGTCGGCGGATTCGCCTGTTCCCAAGATATGGTTCGACGGAGGGCCTCCTCCATCGTAAAGGTTTCTCGATAACCCAGCTCCTTGCGAATTCGCGCGGAACTTGCAACCAGGTGCTGCGACGCATTGCCCGGCATGAGTAAGTGCTTGGGCGTTTGCCGGCTGGGTAAGACAACCCATCTCCCGCGCCAGCCTGTCTGCGCTGCGATCTTCCTCTGCCATTCGAGTTCGGGAAGGCTCGGCTCGTCACATACGTGGTAGATCCGTCCGAACGCATCCTCCGATACCGATGCCAGAGCGATCGCATGCGCCACGTTCTCGACATACCCGCGGGGTCCTCGCCAGGCGGCGTGGTCCTCGGCCAGGATCATGGCGGGCCGGCCATCGCTGATCCGCTTCAGGACGCCGTGCAGGCGGTGCAGCGGATCTCCGGGGCCATACACCATCGGCAACCGGACCACCGTGCCTTCCGTGCTGCCGCGCATGACCGCTTGTTCTACGGCGATTTTGTCGTAATCGGCGTTCACCCAAGTAAATATGCTTCGCATGGTCTGGACCACTTCCGGCGGGTAGGTTCGACGGGCGGTACGCAGAGGGGAGTCCTCGGTGATGGGCATCGGCTCCGGCCCTCCCGGTTCGGTCCCCTGCATCACCCCCCAAGCGCGGTACACATCCATGCTGCTGATCGCAATCACGCGGGCATTCAGTTCGCCGGCAAGATCCACCAACTGGGCGGCCTGCTCGCCCGAACTCAAGATCATGTCGATGATGACCTGGGGAGCGAATCGGCGAAGCTCCGCCCCATATTCAGGCAGTCGATCACGATCGCCTTCAATTTGCGCAACCGCTCGATGCGATCGATGCGCAGTGCGATGAAAAACGCCGACGTCATGTCCGGCCGCGAGCAATTGACCCACTAAAGGCGTCCCAATGAAGCCGTTGCCACCAATTACCAGGATCCGCATGGACACAACCTGACGAAGGATCGGCCTGATCCGATTCGAGAGCCTTTCATGAAGTGAGTGTCTGCCCCATTTCGATTCGGAAGCATGTGCTTACACTATTTTAGAACCCATTTCACAAATGCCTAGAGACCTAGAGACAAGGCGAGCTGAAGCATTCCGAGAAGATCTCGACGTGACGTTCTTATCAAACCACCAGGCAAATTGCAGTCGTCCATCCCGAGTCGAGCTGAATGCTCGTTCTCGCGATCGTATCGATCCATGCTCACTTCCCGATCCAGGCAGCGGCGTCGGCGCGGATGAACTGCTTAACACCTTCTCTTCCCGTTAGACTTAGCCAAAGCGGCCCTCCTTCTCGCTCCAGGTGTAGGTCGATGTCGAAAAACGGGCAGCAGGCGCGTTCATAGGCGGCCCATTCCGCAACCAGCTGCACGGTGTCGGGATCGGCAGGAAACTGGAATTCATAGCCATTGGAGAGTTCTCGAACCCCTTTCTTTAGGGAAAGCAGTTTGGGCCCGAGTTCCTCAAAGTGACGCTTCCTCTGCGCGGGAGTCAGCGCCAAGCGGTTGCAGGCGAAGGCTGACTCCTGAGCTCTTGGCGGGTCATTCCGGGCCCATCCCGGCAAACTGACGGCCAGGCCAAACAAGCCTAGCAACATCGAAGCTACGGCCACGACGATTGAGACCTTGCTCATAATTTCTCTCCTCGGAAACCACCTCCAGCAGATTTGCCGGCGAATTTGACCCATCCGTTTTGCTATGGTCTCGCCTTCTAAGGTCGGCTTCCTCTAGGAGCAAACTACGACTTCAAGTCGACTTTAAGGCAAGAGCGATTTTTGTAAATTCTTTGTCACGCTTCGCATGGGCCTTGGCGACAGCTCGGGCACTTCATCTATGATTCAGCCATGCCCTTGTTAACGATTTCCGAGGTCGCGAGCCAGATCGGACTTCGTCCCTCGGCCATCCGCTATTACGAACAAATCGGGATTCTTCCTCCGGCGCAGCGAATCAACCGACAGCGGCGTTACGATATGACCGCACTGTATCGCTTGATCGTCATCCAGAAAGCGCGGCGCACCGGCTTTAGCTTGCCCGAGATCAAGCAGCTCTTCTATGGCTTTCGCGCCGGCACGCCGCCTTCCGCCCGTTGGCAGAAGCTGAAGAGGCAAAAGATCGTTGAACTCGATGCGATGTTGGAGCACATCCGGACTATGCGGAGCTTGGTTCAGCAGCACGGTAATTGCGGCTGCAGGGCGCTCGAGGAATGCGGGAGAAAATTGTTCGAGAGGCAGTGCGCCAAGGCCTCAAGAAGCCTCGCCAGGAGAACTACAACCGTCCGAGACATCGGACTGCTCGTTCGCTCTAACGATGGCGACCGCAAAGTTTGGAAGACCTAGGTGTCGGCGGCCAGCCTCCTGGCGATTCAAACGTCTTCCCTAACTGCACCCGCCCTGGGCTGTCGGGCGAGCTAGGAAAGCTTGGCCAGAGACTTTCGTGGTGGAACATTCTGATTCAATCGGAAGAAGTTACTGGGATCATAGTGCGACTTCACCGCAACCATGCGATCCCATCGTTCCTGATAGACCTCAGTCACGCGGTCCGGCTCGTCGGCACTCATGAAATTCACGTAAGCACCCGGCTTCATCGCCGGCCGAAGTTTAGCGAACAGCCCGCGAATCCAGGAGATGTTGTCGGCGTCGGCGGAAGCGTCTGCCCAACTGGCCAGCAAGTTCATGATGACAGGAGCGCTGCGATCTCCGAATGCGGTCTCGGCCGCCTCGACCTGCGCCGCCGCACCCCCAAGATAGGCAAGTTCAACTTGGGTTTCCGATGACGGAGCCGTGGCTACGGTCTCCACCATGTGGGTGATACTGCCATCGTCAAGATAGCCGAAATATCCCGATTTCGTGTAATAACGCCGGCCATGCGGAAATTCGGAATCGGCCATGGTTTGCAGGTCCGTAAACGAGACAATCCGGTTGCTCACGGAATCCGGGTGGCACCGGGAAAGCGCCGACTCCAGATAGCGACGGCCAGCCGCGGGATCGCCAGTCCACACCAAGGAGTTACTGGCCACTGGCCGGCCGCGGAGTTCCCAGGGCACGGTCTCCCGGTGGGGAGCAAGGCGCAAATTAATATTCCACTTCAGGTCGAGCGGTGCCGCAGCCATGAAGTCTCGCCAGAATTCGAGGAGCGATCGAATGTCAGCCTCTGGGGACAGTCCTTCCGCCAGCACCACAGCGGTAAGGGGATGTAGTTTCACTGCGAATTCCGTCACCACTCCAAAATTGCCGCCGCCCCCGCGCAGCGCCCAAAACAAATCTAGGTTTTCCTGCGAGCTGGCACGTACCAGGGAACCATCGGCCGTGACCAGCGTGAATCCCTCGACGTTATCGCAGGACAATCCGAATCGCCGGGTGAGCCACCCGGTTCCCCCACCCAGAATCAGGCCGGAAGCCCCGGTGTGAGAAACCACGCCGGAGGGAAAAACCAGTCCTGCCTTTTGGGTCGCGGCATCCACGGATCCCAACAGGCAACCGCCTGCGACCCTCGCCCGGCGGGCCTCCCCATCAACCGTGACCTGGCGCATTCTCGAGAGGTCAATGACCAGACCGCGATCACAGGTGCTAAAGCCGGCCAGGCTATGCCCCCCGCAGCGAATAGCCGTCAGAATTCCGATCTCCTGTGCGGTTCGGACTGCGTTTTGTACATCACGTACGTCTGCGCACCGGGCAATGAGTCCAGGCGTACGCGCTGCCAGACTATTCCAGATAGAACGCGCCTCTTCATAGCCGCGTTCGCCAGGTCGAAGCAAATCACCTTGAAAACACCGGCGGAGCGAAGCGTAAACCTCTGCGCTGGCTTCGACCATCTCTTAGGCTCCTCGCGAGTGATCTTGTAGGGAAGACACCGGGAACGACCCTGCAGCTTCGATAACAAGACAAAACAAGACAAAAGGTTGTGACCGAAACATCGGCAAGCGCCGGGCAAGAAGGATGTTTCGAGCGCAACCCCGACAGGATCATGAGCTATTCCTATCCGCGCGTGCAAGTCTTGGCGAGAACTCATGGGCAGGAATATCATCCTTGCGTCGCACCAACGTCATGATTTGAGAGGAGACATTCGCATGGGCAGGCAGCAACGAGTCGAATTCCACGACAATCACCGGTGGACCCGTCTATTGGCGATCCTGTTGCTCCTGCCGGGTCCCCTTTTCGCTCAAAGCTTTCGCGGCTCTATCCGTGGCAAGGTCGTCGACCCCAGCGGGAGCGTCATCGCCGCGGCGCAGGTCACTGCCAGGAATGTCGCGACCGGCCAAGTGCGCGAAGGTGTGACCGGCGAAGACGGTGCTTATGTTCTTGCAGAACTACCCGCCGGCGAGTACGCGGTCGCGGCCAAAGCGACAGGATTGACCTCCCAGGTCCAAAATGTGATCGTCAGCGTCGGCCTCGACACCACTGTCAACTTTGACCTCCAGCTGGAAAAGCAAACGCAACAATTGACGGTCACTGCCACCACCCCGGTCGTAGACAGCACGCGCGATGTGCTGGGTGAAGTCGTGGACCAGAGACTGGTCACCGACCTGCCTCTGAATGGGCGTGATTTCGGCAAGCTGGTGGCTTTGGTACCGGGCGCGACCGTGGAGCCTGCAGGAGTGGCGGCCGTCCAGGACGGATTCGGCCAGTTCAGCATCAACGGCAACCGCGACCGGTCGAATAACTACACGCTCGACGGGACGGACAACAACGATCCTTTCTTCAACAATTCCGCGCTCAACCAGACCGGCATCGGCGGAGCGCCCGCGTCGCTGCTGCCGATTGATGCCATTCAGGAATTCAATCTGGAATCGCAGGTTCCTGCGGAATACGGGCGGAATAGCGGCGGCGTCATCAACATCATCACCCGATCGGGAAGCAACCAGTTCCACGGCACCGCCTTCGAATTCCTGCGCAATGACGTCTTCGACGCGAGAAATTACTTTGATCGGATTCCAGCACCCAAGAGCCCGTTTATCAACAACCAGTTTGGCGGCTCCCTGGGAGGCCCGGTGATCAAAGATAAGACATTCTTCTTTGGCGCCTACGAAGGGCAGCGGGAGCGTGTGGGATCCGATTTTACGTTCTTCGTGCCAACGCCAGGACAGATCGCCCAAGCCCAACGTTATGTTCTCTCCCAAGGAATGACTCCCAACCCAGCCCTTACCAAGATGCTAGCCTTCTTTCCCCAGCCTACGGGCTACAATGGGACCTCCGGAACGCTGGCCGGCTCAGTCAAGGATAAGAACGATGTCGACAGCTTCATTGTGAAGCTCGATCAGAGCCTCGGTCTTCGTGAACAGCTGTCCGGCCGTTACGCCTACGCCAGCAGTCAACAGGTGTTTCCCTTGGGCGGTCTTGGCTCGGGCGCCGGTTCCCGTTTGCCCGACTTTGCGCAACAATCTCCCACCCGCGTGCAGGTCGTTTCCGTCAGCCTCCTCTCGACGCTCAGCGCTCAAAAAATCAATGAGGTCCGCTTTGGCTATAGTCGCTATCGCACTTCGTTTACCTCGTTGGACGCCGACTTTAATCCCTCGACTTTAGGAATCGACTTAGGCACAGGCAAGCCGGGAATGCCGGAGATCGATTTCGCCGGAATCTTTGAAAATCTGGGAGCCACGGCGTACAGCATCCCCCGCGGACGTGTCAGCCAGAGTTTCCAGTTCCTGGATAACTTCACATGGACCGTCGGCCGCCACACGGTGAAATTTGGTGGAGAATACCGTCGCGCCAACGTGAATGCGTTCAACGACAACCTGGAGCGCGGCGACTTTGTTTTTGCCACGGGTAACAACTTGATCCCGGGCCCGGCCAATGTGGGGGCAGACATTTTGGCGGCGTTCTATCTGGGTGACGTTTCCTACGTCAGCGCCAATTCGGGGAACACTCAACGTACGACCATCAACAACGGCTTTTCTTTCTTCGCTCAGGACGATTTTCGGGTGAGTTCGCATCTCACCCTCAATCTGGGCCTGCGCTGGGAGTATTTTGGTCCGATCAGCGAGCAGAACAACCTTCTGGCCAATCTCGCCCCCAACGGAACCCTGGCTATGGTCGGCACCGAGGGCTTGACCGCTGCCTACAAACGCGACCTGAATAACTTCGGCCCCCGGGTGGCCTTCGCCTGGAACCCGCTCGCGAAGACGGTCGTGCGTGGTGGTTACGGAGTCTATTACGACTACATCCCCCAGGACTTGTTGATCGCCAACTTTACCGACGATGCCGGGTTAGTGACTCCTCCCCTGGGTCCTCGACCGGTCCTGCCGCTGAACTTCAACGCAGGGCAGTGGAACGGTAGCTTCACAGGCCCCGTGCTTACGGCTGCCACAGCACCGTTTCCCATCTTCTTCACGCCGCAAAATCTGGTTACCCCTTACAGCCAGAGCTGGAACTTGAATGTTCAGCAGGAGCTGGCGCAACACCTGGCCCTCGAAGTCGGTTACGTCGGAAGCAAGGGCACCAAACTGGTGCGTTTGCGCGACGCCAACCAGCCGAACGTGGTGGGCGATCGTCCCAATCCGAATTACACCTTCATGGACGAGTTCGCTACCATCAGCGCATCCAATTACAACGCTCTGCAAGCGACCTTCCGGGTGCAGGGATCCCATGGATTCTCAGGTTTTGCGGGCTACACGTATTCGAAGTCGCTCGACGACGCCTCCGACGGCATCGACTACAATTTCTCGACGGTGGCCTTGCCGCAGAACTCTAATAACCTCCGGGCAGAGTACGGCCCGTCCAACTTCGACGCTCGCAACCGGTTTACCACTGCGCTGACCTATCAGGTGCCTGCCATTTTCGGTCCCAAGCGTTTGGCGCAAGGCTGGCAGCTCAATACAATTTTCACTGCCCAGAGCGGTCGGCCGGTGCCGATCGTCAGCGTCAACGATACCAGCGCGCTTCCCAATGCGAATTACAACACTCAGTCCAATTATCACCAGCGGCCCAACGTCGTCCCCGGAGTCAACCCCATCGTTCCTAATTGGGAGTCGGCCCCCGACACCCTTGGTTACTTGAACGCCAATGCGTTTGCCCAGCCGCCGAACGGTACTTTCGGCGACCTCGGGCGCAATGCGATCGCGGGTCCTCATTATTGGGACTGGGATTTTGCGGTCTTGAAGAATACGTTGCTAACCGAACGCCTTTCCCTGCAGCTCAGAGCAGAGCTCTTCAATATCCTGAATCATCCTAACTTTGCCCTGCCCAATTGGTTCGTGACCCCAGGCCAGGGACCCACAGGATTGATCTCCCAGACTCCCGACCAGGCGCAGACCAATCCGGGCTTGGGTGGTGGTGGACCGCGGGTGATTCAGCTGGCCGCCAAACTCGTTTTTTGACGGCATTCTCTCGTGCCCGGGGTTGTGATCCGGGCTCCCGCTCGGAGGGACAGGTCATCTCGATGCTTCACATCGAGGAGCGGCTTGCGGCATTGAGCACGATGGTCAAGGGAGCTACGTGCTCCGGTTTCACGTAGCGGTTCACCAGGAAGCGCTTGCCATCCTTCGCCGCGTCGTAGGTAAAGGTGTCCGTGCTCGAAATCGGGGCACGGCCGTGAATCTGGAATAGCGTTGTAGGCGGGCCGGTGGCGAAGTCGCTTGCAGCGTTGACGGGTACGGCCATGAGCATGCCGCCCGGTGCCAGGTAGAAGAGTTCTTTGCCGTCTCCCCGCCAGCGCGGCTCCGAGCCGCCGCCGCGCGATACTTGCCATTTTCCCGCCGCGCCCGGGAAGGAAGTAACGTAAACCTCCCAGGCCCCGGACTCATCGGAAGCATAAGCTACCCAGGCTCCATCGGGAGATATTTGTCCGTTGGTCTCGCTGCCCTTACTGGTCAGAAAGCGGGTTGCCTCTCCTTCTCCAGCCGGCACTAGAACCAGATAGACACCTGCCGCAGTTTGACGGGAGCACAGGATTTGGCGGTCGTCCAACGACCAGGAATTAGGCACCATGTCATCCATCGTATTTTTGGGGAGCGTGTACCTCTTTCTTTCCCGTTCCAAGCCGGTTGCCGGCTTCAAGTACAGACTCGTGCCGTCGACGTCAGCCCGGCGGTAAGCCACGGTTTTTCCATCACGCGACCATACCGGCGCCACTTCCTCCGACGGGTCAAAGGTGAAACGCGAGTTGGCCGCTCCGGCGGTGCTTTCGATCCAGACGTCCACGTTATTGGCTTTCTGGTCGGTGACATCGAGCGCGACGCGGCTGTCGTCGGGCGATAGGGAAGGGTTGGCCATGATGGCGGGGTCCCCGATGTGCCCCAGTTCTTTGCCCGATCGGTCCATCCAGGTAAGCTCAGACTGTGCCGCCCCGACGCCGGTGTTGTAGATCAATGTCCCGTTTTCGGAGACCGTGAACGCCGACCAATAGGTGGAGGGTTGGAATCCCACCGAATTCGCGACCACGGTCGGGCTCCCAGAGACGTTGCCGGTGGATGGGTCAAAGGCAACGCTGACCAATTGTCTTTGGCCATCCGCATAAAACAAACTGTGCGCACCGTAGCCAACACTCGAATGGCTGAGCAGAACCAGTTTTCTCTCCTTGCCTTCGAGAGAACTCATGTAGATTCCGCTGGCACGGTCATCCTTGAGGTTGGCAAAATTCCCGCTCCAGAATAAGAAATGGTCGCCGTCGGGGAGAAAGACGGGCCAGCGGTGCGATTGATCCTCGGCAGTCCTGATGCTATGGGTGACCGTCGCCATTCCCGTCCCATCGGCAGCAATGCGTTGGATGGAACTTTGGGCGTCCGCCGAGTAGATGATGACGCCCTTCGTTCCCCAACTGCCGCCGCGTCCAGCCAAAGCCGTGGCCAGAACCTGCGGCTCCCCGCCGGCGATCGCGATCTTCTGCAATTTTCCATTGGCGAAAAATCCCACACTAGTCCCGTCGGGCGACCAGAAAGGATAGCTTGCACCCTCGGTCCCTTTCAGAGGTGTAACCTCGGGCGAGCCCACGCGCTGCACAAACAGCATGGGCATGGCAGAGTTTTCTTCCGGAGACACGAACACCAGCATCCTGCCATCGCGCGACAGTGCCATGTGACTGATGCTGATCTCCTCCGGAACCGCGACCGCAAACTGCATGCGAGTCGTCGGCAACGGGCGCCGAGCCACAAACCACGTCACGGCCACCGCCGCGATCATCGCGAGCGCCGTGCCTAGCAGGCGCAGAAACGGGAATCGTCGGCGAGCGACCGGAGCGGCCCGCGCTGCGCCACTCGTCTCGGTGCCCGAAAGCGCTCCCAAGGCGAAGGAGAGATCGCGCGCCGACTGGAAGCGCTGCTCCGGGCTCTTCTCCAGGCAGCGTCGCACAATGCGCTCCAGCGTGGACGAGACCGTACGCCCGAGATCAACAAATTCCGGCGGGTCATCCTTCAACACCGCGGTCATCGTCTCCGGCGTTGTGTCCCGGCGAAACGCGCGCCCGCCCGCCAGCATCTCATAGAGCACGGCACCAAACGCGAAGATGTCCGCGCGCGCATCGACGGCCTCGCCGCGCACCTGCTCCGGCGCCATATAGCTGGCCGTGCCCATCACCATGCCGACCGCGGTGTGGGCATTGGTAAGGGTGACTTCCTGCGAATCTGTGCCCGTGCTTTGCGCCAGCTTGGCCAGGCCGAAATCGAGAATCTTGATCCGCCCGTCCTTGGTGACGAAAATATTCTCCGGCTTCAAATCCCTGTGGACGATCCCCTTTTCGTGTGCCGCCGCCAGCCCGTGCGCTATCTGCACCCCGTACTCGATGGTCTTGCGCTGCGGCAAGGCGCCTGCATCGAGCACATCGCGCAAGCTCTCGCCCTCCAGGAGCTCCGAGACCAGGAACGGCGAGCCGTCGTGCCGGCCGATGTCAAACAGCGCCAGAATATTGGGGTGGTTCAGCGCAGCCACAGCCCGTGCTTCCTGCTCGAAGCGATGGAGACGATCGGGATTTTGGGTGAGCGATGCAGGTAGAATTTTCAAAGCCACATCGCGGCCCAGCCGCGTGTCCCGGGCTCGATACACCTCGCCCATCCCCCCCTCACCGAGGAGGGACTGGATCTCATAGGGACCAAGTTTTGTGCCAGGGCTGAGAGCCATCCGTTCGCGTCATTGTATTCCCTGCCAGCGGCCTTTGTCTGCTTCCGAAGTACAGGCCCAAAGCTGACGGAGGAACGTCCAAGCCTTGCGCAGTTCTTCTCTTTTGTCTCTAACAGCGCAAAAGCGCGCCGAAGTGGCTGAAAATATTCTTGGGGGCCGAGGATTGACAGGTACTTGGTAGAGTAGATACGCTACCCGCCAACCTTGCCCAGTGGGGAGTTTCCATGGAGTGCGAGCCTCCGAGCGACATCACACAGCTCTTGCAGGATTGGCGGGACGGAGACCGCAAGGCACTCGACACTCTGCTGCCTCGCGTCTACCGGGAGTTGCGCCGCCTGGCACGC
>DASPTQ010000129.1:0-48249 GCA_035623335.1 Terriglobales bacterium | reverse complement strand
AAGTTCGTGTGCGTCAGGAGAAGTGCGAGCAGTCCGCCGATGCGCGCCATGGCTACGTTGGTGAGGATCAGAAGCGCCCACTTCACGGATTTGAACATGAAGTACAGAATAATGTAAATGAGCAGGATGGTAAGCGGTAGCACCAGCAAGAGTCGCCGCTCCGAGCGCTTCTGGCTTTCGTATTCACCAGCCCAGTCAATGGTATATCCGACCGGCAGCTTCACACTCTCCCCGACCTTCTTGATAGCTTCCTCCACCGTACCGCCGAGATCTCGGCCGCGCACACTGAATTTAACAGCGACGTACCGGGAGTTGGCTTCGCGGTAGATTTCGGAACCTCCGTCCAGTTCGGTGATTGTGGTCAGTTGTTCGAGTGACACTCGTTCCCCGGAAGGCGCCAACAGTCGTACTCTCGCAATCGCTTCCTTCGTATCTCGATATTCTCGCTGGTAACGAAGGACAAGATCGTATCGCTGCTCACCGATGAGGACCTGAGTAAGGGCGTTACCTCCGATCGCCGTCTGAATGGCGTCTTGAACATCGGACACGTTGATGCCGTAACGGGCGGCCTGATCGCGATCAACCGTGAAGTTGAGATTGGGCTGGCCGCGAACGCGAAAGACACCCAGGTCCTCGATGCCCCGAATGGGACGCATAACGGCGGCGATCTCGTCGGCTTTTTCCTCCAGTGTCTTCAGATCGTCGCCATAGATTTTGACGGCCAGAGCGCCCTTTACCCCGCTGACCGCCTCTTCCAGGTTGTCCGAGATCGGTTGCGAGAAGCCCCAAAAGACTCCTGGAATCTTCTCCAGTTCGCGGTCCATCGCTGCGATGAGACGCTCCTTGTCTTGATGAAAGACAGGCCGCCACTTCTCTTTCGGTAGCAGGTCGACAAAGAACTCTGCGTTGAAAAATCCTGTTGTGTCGGTCCCATCGTCCGGACGCCCGATTTGGTTGACCACCTGCGGAACCTCAGGGAACGAACACAGGATTTGCCGCGCGCGCTCGGCGACCCTCGCGCTCTCCGTCGGCCCAGTGCTGGGAGCCATTGTTCCCCGGACCCAGATCGCACCTTCGTCCAAGTGCGGCAGGAATTCTGATCCGATAACTCCGCCGAAAGCCAGGTAAATCGCCAACACGAATAAGGAAACCGCGCCACCAATCGTGATTGGGCGATGGCGGATAGCCCAACGAACGTCCTCGCGATAGCGGATTGTCAGGTACCGCATTACCGGGTTTTCCCACTGCGTGACACCTTTTTGAAACAAGAGGCTGGCCAATACGGGTGCCACCAGCATGGAAAACAGCAAAGCCCCGAGCAAGGCGAAGGCCACGGTCCACGCCATGGGCTTAAACAATTTCCCCTCGACCCGCTGAAGAGTAAAGATGGGAAGATAGGCAGTGATGATGATCGCAATCGCATAGAAGACTGGCCGCTGAACTTCGTGGGCAGCGATGCGGATGCGCTCCACGAGCGTGAGGGGAGTTTCCTCGGGGCGGTGAAGATGGCGGACGATGTTTTCGATCATCACCACCGCTCCGTCCACAACCATGCCGAAGTCCAACGCGCCCAGACTGAGCAGGTTCGCAGAAATGTTCCGGAGGCTCAGGCAGATGGAGGCAAAAAGCAAGGCGAACGGGATCGTCAAAGAGACAATAATCGCACCGCGAACATTCCCCAGGAAAAGGAAGAGGATGATCACGACCAGGATCATTCCTTCGGCGAGATTGTGCAGCACGGTGTGGGTCGTGTAGCTTACCAGATCGTCCCGATCGAGGTAAGGGACAATCTTGACGCCAGGTGGCAGAATCTGGTTGTTGAGCCGATCGACCATCGCATGGAGCGCTTTCAACATGGTTGCCGTGTCCGCGCCTTTGCGGAGAAACACGATCCCTTCGACCACATCGTTGTCATCCTCGACGACGCCGTCCGCGCGGTGGATGGCCTTCCCGATCCGTCCTAGGCGGATCTTGGGCCCCTGCCTGACGACGGCGACGTCCTCCACCCGCAGAGGAGTGCCATTTTGCGCTCTCAGTACCGTCTTTTGGATGTCACGGACATCGGTGACTAAGCCGACCTCGCGCACATTGATCTGCTGTGAACCCTGTTCGATGAAACTGCCGCCGGCATTGAAGTTGGAATTCGTGAGCTGCAGCTCAACTTGTGCCAAACTTAGCCCATACGACACTAGTTTGTCTGGGTCCAGGCGTATCTGATATTCCCGGGTGATGCCGCCGAACGATGAATCGTCGACCACATCGGGTACGGATCGAATGTATTTAGCCACCACCCAATCCTGCAGAGACTTCAGCTCCATTAAGTCAATAGAAGGATTGGTGCTTTCGAGGGTGTACCAATAGACGGAGCCAATCGGACTGAAATCGGGACCGATCCCCCCGCTGACGCCCGGCGGGAGCGTGACCTGCGACAGACGCTCGAGCGTCTTCTGGCGATCCCAATCGTTATCGGAATCGTCATCGAAAATTAAGTTCACGACCGACAATCCGGCCAGCGAGGCAGACCGCACGTGCTGGAGGTGTGGAATGCCGTTCACCTGGATCTCGATGGGAATCGTCACCTGCTGCTCGACCTCTTCCGCGGCGCGCCCAGGCCATTGCGTAATGATCTGAACCCAAGTATTCGCCACATCGGGATAGGCCTCGACCGGCAAGTTGTGAAAGGCGATCATTCCCCAAATAAAGAGGAGTATTGCCGCGCTAAGCACAACAAAACGGTTGTTAAGAGCGAAATCGACGAGTGCGCGAATCATTGCTGCTCCACCGAGTTCTGGAATTCCAGGGCGTTGGCTAGAACCTGTTCACCCGGCGAAATTCCGGAAACGACTTCCTGCATGTTGTTGGGCAGCATGTCGCCGCCTACAACGGCGGTCCGTCGAAACTGACCATTCTTCAGCGGAACATAGACCCAGTCGCGATCGTGCAGGTGCAAGATGGCAGCGGCCGGAACGACCGCTCGGTTCTCCTTCTGTCGGCTATAGAAGGTAGCTGTCACAAACATCCCAGGACGCATGAGGCCTGGGTTGCGCACTTCGATGCGCACCTTCGCTGTGCGAATGTTCGGGTCGAGAATTGGACCAATGTTACCAATGGTTCCGGAAAGGGATTGGTCAGGATAAGCATTCAAGCGAATATCGGCTTTGTCGCCGAGGCGCACATCGACCAGATCGTTTTCATACACGTCGCAAAGCACCCAGACGTAGCTGAGGTCAGAGATCGTAAATGGATTCGGGGAACCCAGCCCAGGCACTCCGGCGGCATTGGTGACTTGTTGATCCGTAATTACGCCGGAGATCGGAGCGCGAATTTCCACGATACCCGTCGGCCGATCGAGGGTTGGATTGCCCAGCACCCGAAGCTTTTCGGCCGAGGTCTCGACGTCTACCTTGGCTTTGTCTTCGGTGTCTTGTGCAACCTGCAGGTCGTTGAGCGCGATGGCTCCCTTGTCATAAAGCAGCTTTGCGCGCTCCAACTGCGTATGTGCCAATTGTTCGTCGGCCACCGCCTTTCGGTAGTCGGAAAAGGCACCGGAGATGTCCGCGCTCTGCACCTTAAGCAATACCTGACCCTTGGTAACGGTGTCACCCAAGCGGGCATCGATCTCTACGACCCGGCCAGTGGCGATCGAAATGACCGGAACGGCTCGCGAAATATCAGGAGTCACGGTGCCCGTGACTTTCAATTGCGGCGTAGCCAGGTGTTGTGTTACTTGCACCAATTGAAAGCGCCCGGGATTGTCGACTTGAAACACATTGCGATCCTCGACCCGCTCCACCTTGAGCGGCGGAGGTGCTTCGGCTTGGGGATCACTTTTCTCCCCGCAGCCTGTTGACCACAAGCCGAATAGCAGAGGTAAGGACAAGGTCACGACATCCTTGCGCTTCATTGGATCACCTCGCGTCCTACAGCAAGATTTAGTTGGCTGGCGGCATTCAGATAGGAGGCAACCAGGTTCAAATAATTGACCTGGACCGCGCGGTAGTCAGCCTGAGCATTGAGAAAATCCAAAAGGGAGGCGGCGCCGTGCTGATAGGAGAATGAAATGGTGTCCCGCACACTGGACGCCTCCGCCAGGTATTGGTCCCGATAAGGTTGGAGAAGGATCACCGCACTATTGACCGTGGCGTAGGCGGAATCAACGTCGTTGAACACCTGGGCCCGGGCGGCCGCCGCCAGTCGGTCGTTGCGGTCAATGTCCAGCTGTGTGCGGCGCTTTTCCCCTTGATTACGATCAAAAATCCGCAGTGGAATGCTCACACTGAAACCAAAGTACTGGTCGATAGGCGGATTGCGGCCTACGTCGAAGCCTAGGATTGGATCGGTCGATCCATTGGCGCGAGCGAGTCGATAATCAGTCTTCGCCTTGCCGACAGACTGCAACGCCGCCCTAAGATCCGGGCGCGTATCGAGAGCCGCTTGACGGATGGCGTCGAGGGGAGGCATTTTCTCGGCGAAATCGAACGGCCCGGTCACATCGAACTGCTCGACCGGCGTGGTCTGATCATTGAAGAGCATGAGCAACTGAATCTTGGCGATACGCAGATTCACTTCGGCGGTCTGTAAGTCGGACAGGTATTGAACCCGCTGGAGCTCCAGTCGTTTCAGATCCACTTGGGCAATTGCACCGGCCTTGTAACGCTCGCGATTCACCTCCAGTACATGGTCGTAATAGGCCAGGTTTTCTCTCGCAAGATTCAGGATGGCTTTTTCCTGCAGCGTTTCCACAAACGCTCCCCGCAGGGTAAACAACAGATTTCGCTCGAGATCGGCTTGCCCCGAGGTTACGACAGCGGTTCCTTCTTGGGCGCTCTCCAGGCGTAGGCCGCGCTTGTGCTGGCGCTCCCACAGGTAGTTCACGGTGGCGGCAGACAGGAAGTATGCAAAAGGTCCATGAGGCGGTCCGCCGCTGAAAGGATCGATCTGGTCCGCGAGAATGGTCAGGGTAGGATTCGGCCTCAAATTCGCGGTGATCTCCTGTGCCCGAGATTCATCGATGCCGATTTGTCCCGCCCGCAGGGTGGGATTCGCCGTCTCAAACTTGTCACGAACCTCCTGCCACGTCAGCGCCTTTTGGGCGAAACCGCTGCTCCGAGAGACGACGACCACCAGCAGCCCAAGGCACAACCGTCTGACGATCCGCTCCATGGACCCTCCTAGCCTCAGTCCAACCGCGCTCAACCGAATACCTCCAGCCTCACGCTCGGGGCAGGACTGAAAATCTTTGCACTACTGAATTAGCGATGACCGACGACCAACAAAGCGGTCGGCACTGACCACGAGGCACCTATGCCCTGGCGAACGCAAAATACTCTACCGTCTCCCTCAAGGACTCATGTGAATAGAATGTTAAAGCTCCAACCGCAAGCTGGAAGCGCGGCAGGCTTAATGGATTGATCTGGCGCTAGGCCGTAGCTTCGGATTGCATAACCCCGGGCTTAACTGAAGCCAAAGCGGACCACTGATGGACCCCAAATACGATACCGGAGCACGCACCGCAACTCTAATCAGTGTTGGTCACCTCTCCCTCCCGGTCAAGACACGTATCCTGTTATCGCGGCCGTAAGGCTTGGGGCGCCACAGAAGGCAGTCTCAGGCGAGATCGCTTGGGAATCGGGCCGTTCAACTTTTCGCCACAAATTGGCTCGCTCATGGTGATCGATCAAGCACCGTGCCGCGCGAACAGAAGCCGAGCCACAACAACATTGCTAGGTCCTGGAAGGCGCTCTTCACGGCGCGGGGAAACCTTCGAACTACCCGGAGGCTGCGGTGCAATTTCGAAGTGCATGGTCCCTGTCGAGTTTCCTGGTAGAAAACTAGATTGGTGTGTTATATCATATCCCCCTATGGTATAGGCAAGGGAAAAATGTCACATCTTGACAGAGAAAAGCAAAAGCTCGTAGCTCGCATAAAGCGCATTCGCGGCCAGGTTGATTCAATCGAGCGTTCGCTCACCACCGGGGATGACTGTGCCGACTTGCTGATGCTCCTCGCTGCCGTGCGCGGGGGAGTCAACAGTCTCATGGCCGAGGTGCTCGAAGACCACATCCGCCTACACATGATGGGAGACGAAAGGAACACGATACCCTCCGCAGAACTGGCCGAGGATCTGATTGGCTTGGTACGCGCGTACCTCAAGTAGGCGCAAGCTTCGAGCCGGAGTTGCTGGGCGTGTCATCCGCGCTGCCGTCACCACCGAGACCGACCTCGGCAGGCCCGTTGGGGGGATGTGGTGTAGGCCTGCATGGCTAGAACCGCAATTGGTTCAGGTAATTGAAGCTCGTACGAATGCTGTCGAATGGGACCTTGGGGTTGTCGTGCTCGACGAAGTAGTGCTTGATGCCGGCTTCGTCCGCTTGCGCGAAGATCGTTTTCCAGTCGATAACTCCACTGCCTACTTCGGTCATTCCGGGTAGGGAGGAGCCGAAATCCTGGCCGCCGGATTCCTTTCCCCTGGGGATCTTCTTCACATCCTTTACGTGCACCAGGGGGAAACGGCCGGGATAACGCCGGAAGTAATCGAGTGGATCGCCGCCGCCTACCTCGATCCAGCACAGATCCATTTCCATCTTGACCAGGTTGGGGTCACACTCTTCGAGCAGCAAGTCGTAAGGGCGCTTGCCATTCACGGGATAGAACTCAAACCAATGGTTGTGATAGCCGAACTGAATGCCAGCCTTCTTGCTGGCTTCTCCGGCACGGTTGAAGGTTTCTGCGGCGTGCTTCCATCCATCGGGCTGGTTGCGGACCTCCTCGGGGATCCAGGGGCAGATGATGTAGCTTTGACCGATGACCTTCGAGGTTTCGATCTCTTTTGGCCACCGGTCGCCAAGCACCTCGTAATCGACATGCGTCGAGGGCGACGTGAGACCAAGGCGATCAAGCAGGGAACGGATGTCTTTGGGCGAACGGCCGAAGTAGCCGGCGAACTCAACCTCCTTGTAGCCGATCGCGGCGACTTGGGCGAGTGTGCCGTCGAAATCCCGTTGCATAGCGTCACGCACGGTATAGAGCTGAATGCCGATCCTCTCGATTTGGTGCTCGGCTGCAGCCCAGCTAAGGCGGTGGGCGAGAAGCGTGGTCGCGGTGACGGTCCATAGAAAGGTGCGGCGGTCTACCATAGCAGTGGTCTCCGTTTACAAAATGTCCCTTACTATAACCTAATGCAAAGGGTACTCGTGCCGGTCACATTCCCAAGATCACCGATGGGGTGCCTTTCGCGAATCTCCAGCGAGATCCTTTAAAACAGTTTCGGCAGCTGTAACACCTCGATATTGCGCTTCTTCGAATATGGAGAAGCCGCTGAGATCCGAATTTGCGAACAGAACGCGCCCGTTCGTCTTTTTGAGCTGGCGGCGTTCCAGGGAAAAAACAGCCCCAACCTTGGGACGAGCCATGGCATGCCCCATGCGCATTATGTCGATTCGAGAGACGCACTTACGAATGTCGGGATGCACGCGTTCGAGATCCCGCAGGATAGCCTCCTTCCAGTAGTTCCAATCGTTATTCAGCAGGCGTTGACGGTTCCCGGAAGCTGGTCCGTCGGCTAGCGCCCAATAAAAGGTCCACACCGTGCGGTCGATGTGCGTGCGCAAGGTTTGGTGGGTCGCATCCACGTAGCCAAGAGTCGGGGATTCCATGAATACGCTGTCCCAGGTCGGATCGCCGCCATAAGCTGCCGGCAGGCGTTCCAGTGTAAGGTTCGCGGTTAGCCAAGGCGAGTATTCGAAATCTTGTAACGCACTCAGGCCTTCGATAAGGTAGGGCGCCACAAAGGTAGGTGCGGCAAAAATCGCAAATTCCGCTTGGTATTCCGTTTCGCCTGCGAACACACGGATCGCCCTCTTTTCTTGCGAAATTCTGTGTACCATCTGGCCGGTACGACAAAATCCTCCTACGCGCTCCAGCAACCGTCGTACGATCCATCCGTTTCCCTCCGGCCAGGTGAGCGGACCCTTTTCTTCCGGCTCGCGCGACGCGAAATATTGGATACCGGCCCAGGCTGAAGTTTCGTCCGTGGTGGAGCCGTAGTCATCGCGGCAACAGTAGTTCATGTACCAGTTAAGAATTCGGGAGTCCATACCCTGACCGCGCAGCCAGTCGGAGAAGGAAATTCGGTCGAGGTCAGCATTCCGCTCTGAAAGTCCAGTTTCCATGGGCACTGTGAAGTTGCCGCTTGCGCGGAATCGGTGAATCTGTTCTTCCAGACGGCGGAATTGATCTCGATCCTTTTCCTTCAGTCCTATCGCAGGCTCTATGCCTTCCTGCCATCGACCGTAGAGAAACAATCGTTCTTGCGGCGCAAAACAAAGATAGCGCTCTTCCCATTCGCCGTTCTTCAGAACGCCAAGGTCCTCGAACAACTCGCGAACCAAAACGGCTTTGGGGCCAGGTACAGGAACATAATGAGCTGCCCATGGATAGGAGGTGATTTCATTTTCTCCCCATCGGGAGTTGCCGCCCACCTGATCATTCATTTCGAGAAGAAGGAAGTCGCTGAATCCCTTGCCTTCGAAACGCCACGCGGCGCTGAGACCGGCGATTCCACCACCGATGATGACCACCGGTATTCTTACAATCTGTTTTGGTGCAGGGAAGCTGGCTCGATCTCTAAGGCTGTGACCTTGTTGAAAAGACTCGTTCACAAATGAACCTAGGATTGGCCGATCGCCTTTAATCGAGAGTCCGACCAGGGCGGCACAGCCCGAGCGCATGAACTCTCGTCGAGAGACGGTCAATGGCTAATGTCCTTCCAGTCTTGGTCATACAACCGCACCAGCAGTTGATCGTTCAGACGATTGGGAGGCATGGGAAGCGGGGCCATATCAGGCGGAAACTGAAACAGAACCGGCAACCCTTGGACGTTCATAAATCGAAGGCCAGAAGGCAAGGACGTTGGCTGTTGGTAGTCACGAAAACCGGCGATCACGAATCCCCATTCGCCGAACGAGGGCACGTAAACATGATAAGGAAAGATTCGAAGCCCGGCTTGCTTGATGGTTTCGGCTATGCACCAGTACGAATCGCGCGCGAACATCGGTGATGTGCTTTGCACGACCATGAGCCCCTGCGCACTCAAATGACGGGCTGCTGCTTTATAAAAGGTGGTGGTATAAAGCTTGCCAAGCGAATAGTTGGTGGGATCGGGAAAATCGATGACCATGAAATCAAAGCTCTCGCGGTTTGAGTCGACCCAGGGAAATGCATCTGCATTGACAACGTGAACCTTGGGGGAGGAAAGCGACTTTTGGTTCAGTGCGGTGAGCAGGGGATGGCTCGAAAACAGTCGCGTCATCTCGGGATCGAGGTCGACCAGGGTCACGGTTTCGACTTGGGGATATTTCAAGATTTCACGGACCGCAAGCCCGTCTCCCCCGCCCAGTACCAGGACGCGACGTGGCGCCGGGATCGCCGAAAGACCGGGATGAACCAGCGCCTCATGGTAGCGGTACTCATCGCGCGAGCTGAACTGCAAGTGACTGTTGAGAAAAAGACGAATGTCATCTTTAAATCGGGTGAGCACGATATGTTGATACCGCGTGTCTCGAGCAAAAATGATTTCGTCGGCGTAAATATTGTCCTCTGCTGCCATCGTAATGTGCTTTGCCTCGGCGAGCCCAAAACTCAGCCCCACCAGCACGACCAGGCAGACGACTCGCAATGCCCACGCCTTCGCGATTTGGTTCGCAAACAGGAAGGTGCTCCACAAGGCAACCGCGACATTGATGATTCCAAACAACATGGCGGAACGGACAAGCCCCAGATAGGGAACGAGGAGAATAGGGAAAAGCAGAGATGCGCCGAGCGCTCCCAAATAATCGAAGGTAAGGACGTGCGCAACGACATCTCGGAAGTGATAGCGCCCCCGAACGATGCGCATCAATAACGGTATTTCGAGCCCGACCAAGAGGCCGATGATGATGACCAAGGCGTACATCAGCAACTGAAATCCTTGCGCGTAGGCAAAAGCCAAGAACAGCAAGGCGGAAGAAAAGCCCCCGACGACCCCGAGCAGCAATTCGATCCACACAAAGCGATAGGCCAGGCCTCGGGCAATGAAGCGCGACAGCGCGCTGCCGATACCCATAGCAAACAGGTAACAGCCAATAATCGTGGAGAATTGCAAGACACTGTCGCCGAGAAGATAGCTGGCCAGGGTGCCAGCAATGAGCTCATAAATGAGCCCACAGGCGGCGATCAGCAGCACCGTGATGAAAAGCAGGATGCCCAATTTCAGTGAACCGCGGACGCAATGATGACACAAATGCCCAGCGACATCGCCCCCAGCAGAATAGCGAGCGCAGTGTTGTGTTCCTGGACAATTTCTTTCCAGAGGTTATAAGGCGTGACTTTATCAATGATGAGGAAGGCGCCGGCAAAGATCGCAATGCCAATCGCTGCGTAGACAACTGCGTTTATCACGTTGCCCAGCTGGTTGCCCATTACTTGCCTCCTGTGTAGTGGTGATAATAGCCGTAGACGGATCGGTACGAACCGGGATTGTCGCGCACAGATTTCGGAACGTTCGGCACTTCGTCGACACGGTTGAGGCTCCAGCCGCGATACTCAGCGAAGGAAACCCCGGCAAGAACCGCGATCCCATAGATCAGGAAAAAGCTTCGGATCATTCGTCCCCTCCGTCCATGGAATCTTTAACAGAACTCACCGCACTTTCTACGGCGCCCAGAAACGAGGCGCTGGGTGCGCCGCCGTAATCGCTTTCGGCCCAGCGCAAATGCTCGAAATTCATGGATCTCCAAGAAATCAGGAGCGCGGGAATCAACAGGAGAAGACCGCCCAGCCAGAAGAAGCCGATCTGGGGCACGTCCCGCCGGAGCGCGACCCTGTAGCTAATGTTGCCGTGGTGAGGATCGCTTTCTGGCTCGATTCTTAAGTAGTAGTGTCCAGGTGCCACCGAGGGAACCGTGACGCTGTCTTTCTGGCCACCCTCCGACCACGAGCCGTCTGCATCATGCCCGTGGTAGTAGCTGACCTCGCGCCCAAAATCGTAGGCATGTCCGGTATCCTCGTTAATCAGCGCGTAATTCAAATAAATCCAGTTATTGTCGACATCGGCGCTGGTGGTCAGCACAACGTCGGAGGTATGCCCCTTCAACTCGAACATATCCGTCACGAAAGAGGCTTCGCCTCGGACGTTCGTGTTGTAGCTGTAAGAGTCCTCGAAGACGGGTTCGTCACGGGCGGTCGAGTAGACAGCTACCGCAAGCGCGACCAGCAACGTCAAGAATACCGTGACCATCGTCCAGGTCGTGCGTACATTGGCGCTTAACGGAGACGGCTGATTCTCGAAAACCCCGATCGGCGCAGGAGCATCGCCTGCCAGCTGGAAAGCCTTCCAGAGATCACGCCCGGCGATATACTCTCCCATCGACCATGTGACTTCGTTTCCCGTTTTCTCGCTCGATATCACGCGAGGCGGTGAGACATAGTCGGACACTTCCACGGATTCTCCCACCCGCACCTGCCAGGGAAACTCCCCCAGAACAAAGCTGGTAGTCGCGTTTGCGGTCTGGAAATGTTGGTAGGTTTCACCCAAATAAGTCAGTGTGTTCCCAACCCGACCGAGACTCGGGAGGGATCGCAGGGGGCTGGTGTCGTTCCAATGTCCGTTGTACTCGGTTAGGTATCGGAACCCTTGGTAGGGATTGAACAGAACGTATTCATGCCAGCTGTAAGGGATGCCGTCGACTCGGATCGAGCGACGCTGAAATCCGATTGCCTCATATTTGGTTCCACGGATGGTTCCCCGCGTCCCCAGGGGAATGAGCGGTCGATCCTCGCCGGTGGCAACTTGGAAGGTCTGCAAGATCTTGAGGCGTGGGTCCTGGGCGTCAAGAATGGAGTGGCACCCCGCACACACCACAGTCACGGCTTGCCCGAAAGTCCTTAGGGTCAACGTTGCACCGCAGTTGGGGCAGTTGAGCGATTTCAGCTGCGGTGTGCCCGCCGGAACCGGACCTTGGTCGCTCACGACCACCCCTCGAAGGTGCGCAGGTTCTTGAGCTTGAGACTATCGAACTGAACCGACTCCCCTAAATAGAGCGCTGGATCCTCGTCGCTGTAATCGATCGTGGCAAACTTGCCCGCCTGTGTCATCAGATCAACGAAGACAACATCAACTTTGTTCCAATACTGAAAGGGCAACTCTCCCTCGACACCGCGATAATGGGCCTTCGTGATCGTCGCGACCACATACGTTTCTTTGTCCCATGCATACTGCTGGCCGACTCTGCACTCTTTTGGCAACTTGCGACCCGGGGCCGCAAACGTAACAACATACTCGTCTTGGGCATCAGACAGCCAGCCGCTGGTCCCGTTGTTCATCATCAGGTGCCACTCGTTCCAGTTGCCTTGGTCGTACTCGTAGATAATTCGACCGATGGCGACGAACGCGTGCGAACCATACACGCCTTCGGTTCCAACTTGAATGGGTGAACTGTTCGGCGGTAGATCGGCTACTTGGCCGACTTTTTCGAGGTTAAGGTCGGTGCGAATCAAGATCGATTTGCAATACTCGCAGACTGTCTGGACACTGGCGGACCAACGGAAAGTGACCTTCGCACCGCAATTCGGACAATTCGCGCTGGGTTGCGTCATTGGCCCTAGCTCCCCGCTAAAGTTGTTGATCCGACCGGCGTATAGGCTCTCGTCAGCGTACGAACCTGGACGGAGTCTGCAGAGAACATGGAGACAAGGTTCTTCTCGAAATTCCAGAGCGGACGCGGTACGCAGCAGAAGAGATTCAGGCAGAGCGAACCAAACTCGGGAAATGTGTGACAAGCAAGGTGAGATTCTGACAGAAGACAGAGTCCCGTGATGCCCCCGCTTCCGGGGAATTGATGCCACAAGGTTTCGGCTCGTGGCCGGAGTCTGAGTTCGGAGATTACTTTGTCGAAAAGAGTGCGAAGAAGGTGGAGATTGCGCAACGACTCTGCATCACACCCCTGCGCATCAACGATCCACTCGACGCCATTCATAGTGGGAAGGAATTTTACTGCTGCACATGGCCGCATTCTGGGCAGAACTTGCTCACCCTTGGAATCGGCTTGCCGCAATTTAGGCAGAACTTGGTTTCGCCAGACGCCGAAGTGCCGGTTGAAGCTGCCCCCCCGGGCTCGCCGCTGGCAGAGCCCGCCTTCTTCACCGCATCCATCATGGCTTGGCCCATCGCAACACCGGCTCCGAGCCCGGCACCCACTCCAGCCCCTCCTCCCTCGTTAGCCGCGGCCGTAGGAAGGGATTGGGCAACCTGGTACTGCGTGTATCGGCCCATATCTCCTACCATGCCCATGCCGATACGTTGGTCGAGAACCTTCTGCAGTTCATCGGGGAGGGAGAGGTTTTCGACAACAAAGCCGTCCAGAGAGAGTCCAAGTTCCGTGAAACCGGGCTTTAGTTGCGCGGCGATCTTGTCCGCCAACGTGACTTGGTTGGCAGCCATGTCCAGAAATGACAGCTGGCTATTGGCAAACGTGTCTGTGATCCGCCCAACGATAGTGTTCCGGAGCTGCCCCTCCAGGTCTGGAACAGCATAAACATCGCGCGTACCGCTGATCTTCGAATAGAAAACCTTGGGATCGCTAATATGGTAGGTGTAAATCCCGAAGGCCCGAAGGCGGATGACGCCAAACTCCTTGTCCCGTAAGGTGATGGGGTTCGGCGTTCCCCAGTGCTGGTTGGTTTGTAGCCGAGTCGAGAAGAAGTAAACATCGGATTTGAACGGAGATTTGAAGGCTTTGTCCCAATTCCGCAGGTAGGTGAGAATCGGCAAGGTTTGGGTATTGAGTGTGAAAAGGCCAGGTCGGAAGACGTCCGCCACTTTGCCTTCATTGACGAAGACCGCCATTTGCGAGTCTCGAACCGTCAACTTCCCGCCGTTCTGGATTTCCCGATCTTGCATCGGGTATCGATAGGCAAGGATGCCTTCCCCGGGTTCGACCCACTCGATGACATCAATGAATTGCTTGGATAAGAAGTCGCGAAGGCTCATAGGTTAATCCTCGCTAAGCGTCTCGCGGTGTCGCTCGCGGGTGCGCATGAGAGGGCATGCTAAGGGCTGCTGCGACCCATGTCAACCTTCCGCCTGCACAGGTTGTGCCACAAAATAATGGAAAGCCCGGTGCAGAGGCGCATGACCGGTGATTGTATTCCGGGGACAGTTAGGGCTGGCGATGCTCGTTCGAGTCGCTAGCAATGAAACGTCATGCGTCAGTACCAGTCTTCCCCAGCGACTTCAACAGGTTCAACCCCATCTGAAGTACGTTCGAGTGTGCCGGGACTTCGCCGTTCGGTGTCAGTTTGTCAATCAGGCTCGGCAAAATTTGCGCAAGGCTGGAACCAGCCGCATCAGCTGGAATCCCGGCCTTTGCCGCCAGCGCCTGTACCGTCTGCGAGCCCAGCACCTGATGGATCTGATCGGCTGAGATGGGCAGGTTCGATCCCGTGCCCGTCCAGGAACTGATCAACTCTCCCAGGCCTTTGTCGTGAAAAGTTTGCACCAGCCCGCTGAGTCCGCCAGGGTGGTTCTGAATCATTTCCAGAACTCCGGCGACCATCGGGTCCGAGCCACCACCCGCAATCGTAGCCATTGCCTTGTTCATCACATCGTCCATCAGGGTCATGCTTCCTCCTTCGAGTCTTCGGCCGAGCCTTGATCGATGGACTTGGCCCAGCCAGGCCCGGCGACAAAGCAGCTTATTGATCCAGTCAGGGCGTCCCGATTTGCTCCTTATTTCTGCTTAGCGATAATCATGTTCTTAATCTTGTTGTAGGTCGCTTGAGGAATAATTTTCTTGTTCACGAGGTCGGTCTTCTTGGCGTAGGGCCGGCCGTCGATGATTTTCTGGGAGTATGCGGCACCAATGCCGGGAAGGGCGTCGAGTTGCTCCTTGGTCGCGGTGTTGATGTCAACCAGGTTTGCTGCGGAGGTGCTTGCGCTGGTCTTGCTGGACTGGGATGAGCTCTGCGCAGCCGTCACTCCACTTGCCAGACAAAGAATACAGAACAGCGCTAAAGCGTGGATTATCAGCCTCTTAGCCATGGATATTCTCCTCACTGCAGAATTTGGTTCACTCATTTTGTGCCGGTCTGTAACCCGCGGCTTTGGCGTCGGCCTCGCTCATGAATTTGCCACTTTTGGTTTTCCCGTACCAGCGACCGCTCTTGTGATACACGCCGCTGTCGGTGTTCACCCAGACCATGCCGCTTGATTTTGCAGCAGCAATTTGCGAATCAGAAACCTCTCCTGCCGGTGTACTAGCAGATGCCTTTTTCGTCGAACCGCCGGCTGACGGCGAACTGGAAGTAGCCGGAGCTGCGGGCGCCGTGGCAGCTGGCGTCGCAGCCGCAGCTTTGGAGTTCCCTCCCGACGATTTGCTGGAACTGCTTGCCGTAGTCTTTGAGCTGTCGGCCGTAGCAGTTCCTGAATCTGCCGCGCTCGACTTGTCACTGCTCTTCTTCCGGCTGCTCTTGGCTCCGGTAGTGCTCGCGCTGGCCGGCTCGCTCGAAGTCCCGGCGGAATCCGCCGTGCTCGGCGTCTCAGCGCTCTTCTTCTTGCTGCTCTTGGTTCCGGCTGTACTGGTGCTGGCCGGCTCGCTTGAAGTCTCGGCGGAGGTCGCGCTCGCATCCGATTTCTTGCTCTTCTTGCTGCTACTCTTCGAGGTGCTCTTGCTGGTTTCTGAACTGGCAGAGCTGTCCGAGGTAGCCGAATCCGACTTCTTCGATTTCGTACTGCTCTTCGACGAGGTAGAGTCACCGCTGGCACTGGTGCTGCCCATGGTGTCGTCGGAAGTCGACTTCTTCTTTTTCTTGCTCTTAGTGGTCGATGTGCCCTGATCCGCAGACGTTCCGGACTGGGTATCTTGGGACTGGGCGAGGGTAACAGCCGCGGACAAGGTATACAACAAACAAATTCCGGCTGCCCACGCTGTCAGTCGGCGTAAAAAGCGTGTCATCAACATAGATCCCACCTTTCGATCTGCACGGTTGAGTTCAGGGAGAAATGGCATAGCGGTTCTTATTCACGAAATCGAAGGTCAGAACTGCTTGCTGTCCGCCACGCAGCCAGCCATCATCCTGCTCCCCCACCCTCCTTGTCAACTGTTAGGGACGGTGAAGCCCTTGCTTTTGCTGGAGTAGTTTCGCTTCCACCGGACCTTGCGTTCAGCTGTGCAGGGAATAGCGATAAGAGCTTCGGCTGGGGCAGGTGTGCTTCAAGATCCGCAACCATTTGCACATTCGTTCCGCAGCGTCGGCCAAGCACCTCGTCTAGTTTGCTGAAAGCAAGACTTTGCTGAAACCGGCATGACTGGCAGAGGGATTGCTCATCTTATGTCAATAAAGTCTATTAAAATACTCAACTTTATGCGACAATTGCCATCCGTGGAAATTGCAT
The DNA here is from genome assembly GCA_035623335.1 of Terriglobales bacterium. Taxonomy (GTDB): domain Bacteria; phylum Acidobacteriota; class Terriglobia; order Terriglobales; family Acidobacteriaceae; genus JAFAGX01. Next base: position 31,820 of record DASPTQ010000129.1, on the reverse strand, counting down.
TCGATCAAAGTGGAGCGAGGAGACTGGGCTTTCCCCACGGTTGTACGTGGAGACCCAGATCAGGGTAGGGATGATGAAACGGGGCAAACTGGAGTTGGGCTTAATTGCACTGCTGTTCTCGGTTCCGTTGCGGGGTCAGATAGCGATCCGGGTGGGGGCGTTCCCGAATATAACCCATGCGCAGGCCATGGTTGGTAAAGCGAATGGATCGTTTGAAAAGGCTTTGGCTTCCAGTGCACGGGTACAGTGGACGAGCTTCAATGCGGGGCCTTCGGCCATGGAGGCATTGTTGTCGGGAGCGCTAGACATGACCTACATCGGTCCCAATCCCACGGTAAGCGGCTATGTGCATTCGAACGGGGAAGCACTGCGGGTGGTGGCCGGGGCAGCCAGCGGAGGTGTGGCCTTAGTCGTGCGCAAGGATGCGGGGATCCGGAAGCCGGAAGACTTTCACGGCAAGAAGATAGCCTCGCCCCAGCTGGGCAACACGCAGGATGTTGCTCTGCGTGCGTGGCTTAAGTCCCACGGTATGAAACCAACGGATAAAGGCGGCGATGTACAAGTGATACCGTTGGCCAACCCCGATCAGCTTGCCCTTTTCCTCGGGAAGCAACTGGATGCGTCCTGGGCTCCGGAACCTTGGGCGAGTCGCCTGATCCATGAAGGGAATGCTTCTTTGTTCTTGGACGAACGCGACCTCTGGCCGCACGGAGAGTTCGTGATCACCCATCTCATCGTCAGCACTAAATTCTTGCGTGACCATCCCGACCTAGTGAGGCAGTGGATCGTGGCGCACGTCGAGTTGACGGACTGGATCAACGGCCATCTGCCCGAAGCTAAGAAGATCTTGAACCAACAACTGCAGAAGGAAACCGGCAAGGCTCTGCCGCAGATTGTGCTGGACGAGGCGTTCGGACGGCTGCAAGTCACCTACGATCCCATCCGCAGCTCGCTCGTGAGTGCGGCCCGTTCGGCTTTTGAAGCTGGATTTCTGGGGAAACGGATGCCGGATCTGTCCAGCCTTTACGACCTTTCGATTCTGAACCAGGTTTTAGCGGAAAAAGGAAAGCAGGTGATCCAGTGACACCGAAGTCAGCGGTTCCAGCATATGCGGGTGATCGTAGAGATCCGGCCCGCGTCAGCCGCAACCAGTCGAAACCCGGGACCGAGCTCGCTCCTCATCTGCTCCGGCCCCGCCACCGGAACGGATATCCCAAGGTCACCTTGCAAGGGATTTCTTTGAGCTATCGGACCAATGACGGCACCGAGCTCGTGGCGCTCGATAACATCGACTTGAAGGTGAGCCCCGGAGAATTCCTCTGTGTGGTAGGCCCGTCGGGATGCGGAAAGTCCACACTGTTGCATCTCATCGCGGGGCTGCATTTGCCCTCAACCGGCAGAGTCGAGGTCGACGGTCAGCCGGTCGAGGGCCCGGGAACGGACCGGATTCTGATTTTTCAAGAGCTCGGTCTTTTTCCCTGGCTAACGGTGGGGCAGAACGTCGAATTTGGCATGAAGATGAAGAGCATCCCCAAGGCAGAGAGGCGGGAGAAGGTTGGTCACTATCTGCGTCTGGTGCACCTGGCGCGATTCGAACACAGCTATAGCCATCAGCTTTCCGGGGGCATGCGGCAGCGCGTAGCCTTGGCCCGGGCGCTGGCCTCCGAACCGGATGTCTTGCTGATGGACGAACCCTTTGCCGCGCTGGATGCACAAACTCGGGATCTGCTGCACGACGAATTGGAACGCATTTGGGCAGAGACGGGGTGCACCATCATCTTCGTCACTCACAATGTGCGGGAGGCGGTACGGTTGGGAGATAGGGTGGTCCTTTTCACGTTTCGTCCAGGACGCATCAAGAAAGAATTTCCCGTGGAATTGTCCCGGCCGCGTCACTTGGAAGACGTTAGCGTAGCTGTTGGGGCGCGGGAAATCCTTGACGACCTGCGGGAGGAGACCAATAAGTCCCTGAAAGCCGAGTACACTGAGGAGGTATGGCGCAAGCCGTTGGCTGCGTCGAATGAAGGTTCCAGGAGGAGGCTTTTATGAATCACTTTAATTATGCGGTTGCCGTGGTCGTACTTTTGCTCGCGCCACTAGGAGCTGTTGCCCAGCAATCACCCCCTCAATCGGGAGGCCCTACGCCCTCGCAGGGCGTTACGTCCGTTCGTGGTTGCCTCAGTCGGTTGCGGGGAAATTACCTGTTGATCGAGGACCAGACGAGCCTGGTGTACGTGCTCAAGGGAGTTGGTACTACACTCAACGACCGACTCCACCACGAAATCGAAGTGAAGGGGCGAGTGCTGCCTGGAACGGTCAAGACGGGCATACGGTCACAGAAGGCAGGCAGCAATCCCAGCGATACCGTACACGGTGCCGATGGGGTACCGTTCCAGGTCGCAGACGTCCAATCGGACGTACGTACCATCTCGACAAAGTGCAAGGCTGCCGACCAGCAATGAAGCGGACTTGTATTGTCTCGTCCACGCTGCCGTACCTGGGGGGATACTAACCTAGCTCGTCGCGAGGAAATCGAAGTCCAGGGTTGCCATGAAACGGTTCGCTCAACATGCCGTTTTCTACGCCGTGCTGCTGGCGATTTGGGCGATATTGGCCCGGCTGAAGATCTGGCCACCGTATGTTTTCCCAGCACCACGTAGTGTGGCCGAGGCACTCTACGCTGGATTTGAAGACCACAGTTACTGGATCGCCATCGCAACCACGATGAGGCGCATGTTGATGGGTTACGGCCTGGCGGTGGTCTTGGGAATGATCCTTGGCTTGGGGGTGGCCAGTAACAAGTTCTTAGAAGAAACCATGGGCGGCCTGCTGGTAGGTTTGCAGAGCTTGCCCAGCATATGCTGGCAGCCGCTGGCGGTGCTTTGGTTCGGACTGACCGAAAAAGCGATTCTCTTCGTGGTGGTCATGGGGGCGCTGCTTTCGGTAACCATCGCCATGGAAGACGGACGCAAGCAGCTGCCCAAGATCTATGGCATGGCAGGCCGCAACCTCGGCGCACACGGGCTTCGGTTGTTCTGGCATGTTCTGCTGCCAGCTAGTTTACCCTTCCTGCTGAACGGCCTGAAGCAGGGTTGGGCCTTTGCCTGGCGCTCCCTGATTCAGGCGGAAATGATTTTCGTAACCTTGGGGTTGGGTCAGCAACTGATTATGGGGCGTGAGCTCAGCGACATGAGTCAGGTCATCGCCGTCATGATTCTCATCATTGCTCTGGGGTACATCGTCGATGGTCTGGTGTTCAAGACCATCGAACATCGATTGCAGCGTCGCTGGGGGTTGTCGCCAGCGAGTTAGAGCTTCTCCGAACTGCAGGACGGTACGCGAGGCTGTTCCATGCTTTGATTCACGGCTTTGTAACACTAGTTAGTAGATCGACTTAATAAACGTAGTTGCTTAGAAATCCACCCACACTAGGAGCACGATTTATGCAACCAGGTTCACGATGGTTCATGGCCACGGTCCTGAGCTTAGCCGTGACTGCCAGTCTCTCCGCTCAATCTACGCCGTCCTCCTCCAAGTCGACGGCGAAGAACAAATCCACAGCTACCAGCGCTCTCAGCCAGCAAATTCAGCAGCTGACGGCACTGGTTCAAACGCAGCAGCAGCAAATCGCACAGCAGAGCCAACAGGTCAACCAATTGCGCTCTCAAGTGCAGCAGCTGCTTCAGTCCACGCAGGACGCCAATGCCGCGGCTCAGAAGGCTGAGCAAGCCCAGAGTGCAGCCAGCGACGCTAAGCAATCTGCGGAAAGTGCGCAAAGGGTTGCGGAACAGGCGTCGTCGAGCGCCGCAGCGGTCCAGACCTCACTTTCTGCCGTGAGCACCAAATCCGACGATCAGGCGCGGCAGTTGACTGCCCTGGCCTCTCTGGCCGGTCGTTTCCGGTTCTCGGCGGATCTTCGAATACGGGGTGAGTCGTACCAACAGGACGGCGGTCCGCCCGACCGTAACCGGGCCCGCATCCGCCTGCGTTTCGGATTGGACGGGCAGTTGAATCAAGACTTCCTTGGCGGCTTTGCCTTGGCTACGGGGTCGATGGGGGATCCAACGTCGACCAACGAAACCCTCACGAACGTTTTCGATCGTAAAACCATCGCCTTGGATCGAGCGTTCGTCACTTACAATCCGGTCGCACATCCTTGGCTTTCGCTGACCGGTGGGAAGTTCGCATACACCTGGCAGCGGACCTCACAGACCTTTGATCCCGACTTGAATCCCGAGGGTTTCAACGAGAAATTTTCCTTTGATCGCTCCGGGCCGATACAGAACATCACCGTGCAAGGCCTGGAACTGCTGTACAACGAGGCCAACGGGAAGCCTGGAATTCCTTCTCAGGACTCTTATGCCCTGGGGGTACAAGCGTCAGCCAGGATCAATTACGGGGTATGGAGCGCAACTCCGTCGTTCCTGAGTTTGAAGTGGAACCGCCCCGACGCTATTCTGCAGCAGAGCGCGTTCGCGACCGCGGCCACCACCACCGGTTTCCTGCCAAGCGGTAGCACGACTCCGGTCACCGGCATCCCGATTCCCGGCGAGGGCCAGGGTTGCGCCAAGGGTTTGGGATTCCCCAGCTTCCCACCTTGTGTGTTTGCGCCGAACGGCATGACCAACGCTACGTATGTTGACAGCAAGGGTGTGCCGCATTTCTATTCCGGCTACAACTACGCGGATTTTATCGTGAACAATCAGTTCCAGGATGGTCTGCCTCGCTTACCAGTCAACCTCCTGGCTGAATTTTTGGACAACCTCGATGCCGAGAGCCACCCGCTCGATTACAAGGGAAGGGTGTTATCAAACCTGGGCAGCCAAAATAAGGAATACGGCTTCGATTTCAGTTTGGGACAGGTGAGGAACCGCAACGACGTGCAATTCGGATATTCCTGGTACCGAGAGGAACAGGACGCTGCCATTGCCTCGTTCGTCGAGAGCGATCAGCGAGCGCCCACGAACATCTTGCAAAATCGCTTCTATGGGTTATGGAAGGTGCGTGCCAACACCCTGGTCGGTGCTACCTGGTGGCGAGGGCGCACCCTGAACACCTATTTGCAGAACAACGCTGCTCTGTACAACAACTACAGCAGCATCGCCACCATCAGCAAAGCGGGACAGCAGGAACCTTACCTGAACCGCGTGCAGTTCGACTTGATCTACACGTACTAAGCTGAAGCGCCTGCACGCTTTTGTTCAGAGCCCCCGGCCTGGCGAGCCTAGATTTGGTCGGGTTGGGGGCCTGCTTCTTATCCAACCGCCTGGTAGTCGTCGCGTCCAACGTGTCAAAGAGTCGCACCGCGAATCCCTCGAAGACAGAGTATGCGCTTGGTGGGCGCCTGTCGTATGCTCATGGTCCTAGCTGTGCTTAGATCCACGAATCGACACTCCATATTCACGCCGAAACTCCTCAGCCAACTGATGCGGCAAGCTGCGAAGGTCGAAGAGCGTCAGTTTTGGCTTCGCTGCTCTCTCCTGCATTCGTGGCATCCGCCGCAGACCTTGCTTCACTGTAACCGGGGAAGTACGATTATTTGCTGTTCCCGAAAGAGGGAACGTTCGCCTGAAGGGACTCCTGATGGAGAAAAGCCAGGGAGGTGTCAGATTGTCAGCTGATTGGATTCGCAGTTTGGGGATAGCTTTGCTGTTCTCCCTTGTTCACGTCGCCCCGCTACCCGGGCAGGCGCGTTTGGGAGTGCCTTCGTATCAGGATCCAGGGACACCGGCCTGGACGAGCTGGGCAAAACCGGGCTCGAAAGCCATTGGGATTATGATCGTCAATCTCGACAACGGAGACGACGAATCGTATTACCCCAGCGTCGATCAATCCATCCGGGAGACACGCAAACGAGGGATTTCCGTGCTCGGTTACACCTACACGGGCTATGGCCAACGGGACCCCAAAATCGTTCGGCACAAGGTCGACGCTGTATATAAGAACTATCTTGTCGACGGGATTTTCTTCGATGAGGTACCGACGAATTGTGCTGCCCGTAATCAGTACCTGCCCACTCAGTTTCTTTATTATCAGCAGCTGACCAACTATGTGCGGGAGAAAACCGGAGCACGGATCACGGTGCTCAATCCGGGCACGTTCAGCGCGGAGGACTGTTGGATGGGCATCACCAACATTCTGATGAACTGGGAGGATCACGGTCTCGAGAGCTATCAGGCCTACTACGTCGATTATGCCTGGGTACACAAATATCCGCCCGATCGCTTCTGGCATATCGTGTATGGAATGAAGGCTGAGGAACTCACTGCAGCGCTCGCGTTGGCCAAACAGCGGAATGCTGGTTGGGTCTACTTTACGAACGAGGCCGGCGACAACCCGTACGCGAGTTCGCCGCGGTACTGGCCTGAGGAGGCCGCGGCAATCGCGCAGCAATTAGTGCAGGCTCCGTTTGCGACGGCCTGGGCCAACTCGCAGAGTGAAGATGGCTCGCTGGTGCTTGGGCGGGTGTCAATAAAGTGGAGTTCGCCAGCCGGATCCGAGTGGCAGGTATTTCTCGACACCGATCAGAATGCCAACACCGGCTATCATGGTGGCGGTCTGGCGGTGGGGGGCGAATATTTGTTGCAGTGTGACGCTGGCCATGCTCGGTTATCTCGCTATACAGGCTCGGGAACCGATTGGAGCTGGGCAGCTGTCCCGGCCCATGCAAGGTTTGATTCTCTCGACGCATCTGTTCTTACAGCCAGCTTCGATCTCGCTGGACTCGGTGGCACGAAGAATCTGAACTACCAGATTCGGTCGCTGGATGCTTCCCGACAGCCGCTCGGCGACAGTTACGTGCTTACCCTCAGTGTTACGAACACGGGAATGGTCTTCGACATTCTCAACCATCACTAGTAGCGCTGCCCAGGACCGGATTGAGAGTCAGATCCTTCGATGGTTGCCCCGCGGGTTGGCATCCGCTTTTCCAGCGGTGCACAGACGACCGGGCGGCGCGAACTGGATGTTTCCGGTACGGTCTCACCTCTAGGGCGATCCAACCCTATTTCGGAAGTCTGGCGAGCCGGCTAACAGCGCCACAAGGCCATAGGACAAGCGCAACAAAGTAGCTGACGATGGGTTTTCTATCCTGTGCCTGCGAAGAGGCGGCTCCGCGGATTGCGGCTCGTCCTGCTGCTTGCATCGATCGCAGGAACGCCTGGCTGCAGTTCCAATTCTGGGCCTCCGCCGAGCGGGACGGTCGTGAAGGCAACGGATCTAGGGACCATTCCGACCAATCCAGACATCCTCGGGCGAGATGGCGCATACAGCGCACTCTTTCAAGGCTACTCAGTCTGGCTCTACGGCGACACATTCCTGGCGAAACCCAACGCGCAAAATCGCACGGTGATCAGCGACTCGTGGTCGTACACAATAGACCTCAACGCGCGGGATGGAATCATGGGCTTCCACGAACGTCTCGACTCTGCGGGTGCGCCTGCCATGATTCTTACCGAAACTCCGGCGGAGCAGACGTTCAATCAGGCGCACAATGGCAATCCATGTCAGCAGCAACCTTGCGGTGCCCGCTGGGCATTGTGGCCATCGTCAATCGTCACCGACCCAGCCTCGAATCGCGCCTTGGTCTTCTATATGGTCGTGTACGCCCAACCCGGCAGTTTCAACTTTCAGGGGATGGGCGAGTCTGTCGCATTGTGGCAAAACTTTCAGCAACGACCACAGCGGCCGACATTCACGCCATCGGTCGTACCAAACCATTCGGACCTCATGTTCACTGAAGACGAACCCACCTTCGGCACGGCGGCGCTCATAAGCGACGGTACCCTCTACGTGTACGGATGCGGGACGCCCAGCAACGGCAGTGATAAAGGGTGCCGTCTCGCGAACGTGGATCCCGCCCAGGTGCAAAACCGGAATGCGTGGACATTCTATGCGGGAAACGGAGATTGGTCGCCGCAAGTCTCTGACTCAGTTCCGCTGTTCACCGGTGGAAGCATCATGAGTGTTTCGTGGAATCGCTACCTGCAGAGCTACGTTGCCGTGTACAGCCGGCCGTTTTCGCAAAACATAATGCTGCGAACTTCGCACGCGCCTGAAGGCCCGTGGTCTGCGGAGATTCGTGCCTTCGTCGCCATGCAGCCGGTCTCGGGCAACGTTTACGATGCTCACTCGCACTCGGAATACGATGTCAACGGTGGCCAAATGATCTACGTAACCTACTCACGCTCGACTGGTACTTTCACCAGCGAATTGCGACTGGTCGCCGTGGAATTGCAGGCGGCTGGCGGACAGTAGATGACCACTCAGTGGCTAGTGAATCCTTGGAACCGGCTTTCGCCAAGAAATGATCGGCGACTTAGACCAACGATTCGAGACTCAGAGTGAGCAATGGGCATGAGATTGGCCATATTCTTGGGCGAGGAGAGAGAAGCGACCGGGTTGTTGAAGAACCGCCATCGCTAAGGCAGTGCGCGTTGCGCCTTTGACCTTTGGGAATTCGCCGAGATCACAACTAGTCCCGACACGATTGGGTTTATTGCTTTTGGTAGCAGCCGATATCAACGTGTCCTGATTTGACTCGTGGTGAGCCTTCAAGATCCAGTTCTCCCACGGGCACTCCTTCATTTACGCCTGCAGCAATTGCGGGAGAATCTGATCGCAGATGAAAATCCTTAGCGGCAGTGTCCACGAAATGAGGATCCAGGAAACGCGAATGACGGTCGTTGCCGGTTGACTCGACATATTTGTCAAACCCTGTGATGTTGGTGGAGACGTCTTTCCAGGTACTTGCCTTTGCTCCTAAGACGCAATAGTAAAGGTTGTGATCGATAGTGACCGGTGGTTGGCTTCTGTCAATCTGAGACTTATTCAGGGTCATAAGGCAGCGCGGCCCTGCATACACGATGTTGTTCTCAAAGCTATTGTCCGCCATGTTCCACTGCATTTGGAACTCGCCAGAACCTGTTTCCGCCGTATCGTTCTCGTAGAGCGTGTTGTTGATGATTGTGCAGTGATCGGTGTGTCCCCGTTCAGGCGCATAACCCCCGATGGAAACACCTGCGGTATTGCAGTGATAAATAAGGTTATTCCGTGCCGTGACATGGCTGGTGGCGCGGTTGCGGTGCTCGCTGGCCAGTTCGATGCCAAAGTCCACGTCGTGAATGACGTTTCGTTCGATCAGGATTCTGGTGCCGCCGTCTACGTAAATACCATCGGAAGACTGATCATCGCCGTATGCAGGATTGCCGCGCGAAGTAATGTTGTACACCAAATTGCCACTCACCACTCCGTCACGAGCTTGGTCGACAGCAGGGTCGGGTGCCGTGTGCTCGAAACCAATAACGTCGATTCCGATGTTGTTGTTGTCGTGAACAACATTCTGCGTGATGCGGAAATTCGTGACGTTCCCGTTCACCACCAGCGACTCGCTCGAACCGGTCTTGAGGTGATGCACCTCATTTCCGTCAATTATCAGTTCACTGATTGGAGTCTTCGCGTCGGTACCGTACACAGCGATACCAAACCCGTTGCCGCCTCTCCCCGGGGCGTCACGGCCCTGAAAATTCTGCTCAATATGGTGGACGTTGTTCTTCACCAGTTCTATATGGGAGCCAGCCCCCATTATGCTGATGCCTAGCGGAGTGGCCCGGTGCTCGGCGGTGCGGTAGTTTCGAATCTCAAAGCCCTCGATTCTCACATAACTCTTGTCGTGAATAGTCAGTACGCTGCTTCTACCATCAGGCGCGAAATGCGATGCGTCCAGAACAGCCGTCTCGCCTGGATAGCTTCTAAAGGTAATGTATCCATCATCCGCATTGCCCGATGCCTTGATGCTCACGAGTTCTTGGTAGACCCCGCCCCGCACGCTGACGGTACTGCCGGCACGAGCAACGTCTGCTGCATGTTGAACCGTCCGCCACGGTGCTGTTTGAGTTCCCGGGTTCGAATCATCACCCTTCGTTGATACGTAGAAGGAGGAGTTGGTTTGGCCAAAGGCTCCGGACACGCCGACAAATAAGACAAGAAAAACTAAAGGATTCGAGTTCATCGGTCTAAACATGATCCCCGGCTTGTAGACGCACTCTCTCTTTGACAACTTCGGGCCAACCAGTGAGCTCAGCAGTGTCGTTCGATGTTCAAGTTGCGTGGGGATTATACAAGGGAGGTAGGTCTTCGAACAGAAAAGAAAAAGTTGGTTTCATTTTGTGAAAGTTTACCGCCAGCACAGCCTATCGGAGTAGCAGCGGATCTCTGAAAGCAATCAGCATCAATGGTGCTGAAACCAAAATCTATTCCCAAGAGGAGCCGCCGTCAGTCAGGTTACTTGAGAACAGCAGAATGCAGCTTTCTGAGCAGAGCGTTAGAGCTTAACCCGCCAACTGTCAACTCCAGCCGAAGAGCTCGCGAAAGGTTCTTGCCCTCGACACCACGGGCGAGGTAATTGAGAGCAACACCTACCACAGCACGGTGTCCATCGTTCGGCTCTGTACGGACAAGACCTGCGTGACTTCCCATGGTCTCATCGTGGTTGGCCTTTGGCTCCTGCGGCGACTCAGCGAAGTCGCGACGTCTCTCAGCCAATTCGAGGCGTGTCGTCACTTTGTCGGAATGGGCAATCAATAAGTGTATTTTCGTAGAACATGTCTTCCGAGGATGAGGGCCGCAAGCGCGTGTTAGCGACACAAACAGCACAAACCGTCATGCAGTTGTTGTGGTGTTGTGTCCGCCGCAGAATGTCTACGCGATCGAGGTGAAGCCTCCCACAAAATCTCATAGGAGATCGCTGTCTGGTCTCCCAAAATCAGAAGATTCACACGCTGAAGTCTTTTGGGAAAGCTGCAGAACTCCTGTCATCCTAACGCTCGCTTGGTTTGGCGCTGCGATTGCCCTTTTTAGAAGTCGCGTCTGTAGTCGTGACTCACAGTGACAGCAGACGGATGTTTCGAATTTTGCAGGTTGTTAGTACTAACAGGGAGGAGCCATGAGCTGCATTTCTCACCGCGTGGCCGGGGCCAATTTGTTGGCTGTGTTGATGTTCGTGAATCTATTTGCTTGGGCGCAAGGCATCGTGACGGGCTCAATCGCAGCCGTCGTGCAAGACTCGCAAGCCGCGGTGATCAGCGGCGCCGAGGTTCGCGCCGTTAATATGGACACCCAACAAAAATTCCGGACCACCAGCACTGCGGCGGGTGTGGTTTCACTGCAGTCGCTGCCTCCTGGGATCTACGATGTGACCATCACCGCCGCGGGTTTCGATCGATATGACGCCAACAGCGTCTCGGTTGTGGTCGGTAAAGACACAGCACTCGGAACATTGAAGCTGAAGGTTGGTCATGTATCCGAAGTTGTGAGCGTGGAAGGTGCATCTCCGCTCGTGGAATCCACCACGAACCAGATTTCCGAGAGCTTCGACACGAAAAAGATCGCGCAGTTGCCAATCGGCAATACCTTCGACTCCTTATCGTTGTTTGTGCCGGGAGTTGCCACGGTCGGCGATTCGGGCTTCAGCAACAATAACGGAGCAGAATTCTCGGTGAATGGAGAGCGTGCCCGCTCGAACAATTTTCAGATCGACGGGCAGAACAACAATGACAACACCGTCGGCGGATCGTCCTACCTGTTTGGGAACCAGGATGCGATCGCGGAAGTGCAGGTGATTACCAATTACAGCGCCGAATACGGGCGCAACATGGGATCCGTAGTGAACTACATCCTCAAGAGTGGCACGAATCAGTTCCACGGCACAGCGTATGAGTTCTGGGATGGCGATACGTTTGACTCGTTGCAGAATCAGCAAAAGAACCCGCTGTTGGGCTTCTGCACTCCTGGGCAAAGTCCATCGACGGGGTGCCTTGTTCCGGTTGTGCCACTATTCGTGAACAATCGCTTCGGCGGCACAATCGGCGGACCCATCAAGAAGAACAAGGTCTGGTTCTTTGGCTCGACCAACTTTCAGCGGGAGCGTATTGGCGCCTCACCCCAGTCCACCGCGCCGCAACTGACGCCAGATGCGAAGGGAATTCAGGCTCTCGAAAAGGCTTTCCCCGACAGCCCCGGGGTGGCTGCCCTGGCCGCCTTCGGTCCGACCACAATCAAAATCGGCAATCCTACGTTTACCAACCTGCAGACTGTCCCGGTGACGGTGAATGGTGTTACGGCGAACGTCGAAGAAGGAGCCTTGACGCGATTCGCACCTGCGATTTTTAACGACTATGAAGCTACCGGGCGCGTCGACTTCCAGCTTACCGACAAAGATCGTTTGTTTGGACGTTACTTGTTTCAGCAGACCATCAACACCAACCAATTCGTGGGATTTCCATCCTTTGCCGCAGGCGGATTCGTCGATGTTCCTGCCCGTTCCCAGGATGTGGGTCTGGACTACACCCACACGTTTTCCAACACACTTCTCGATCAGACACGTTTCGGTTATTCGCGGTCCCGACTTTCCTTCGATGGCGGCGCATATCCGAATTGCCTGACCAGCAGCCTTACAGGTTGTTTCCCTTCGATCGCCTTCGCAGGTAGCGATAGCACCGACGCTTCGTTCGGCATCGCGCCAAACTTCCCGCAAGGGCGGATCATAAACATTTACGAACTCCAGAATAACGCCTCGTGGGTAAAGAGCAGGCACCTGCTCAAATTCGGCGGACAGTATGACGGGCAGAGGTCGCCGCAGATCGGGCTGTTCAACATCAGTGGAGCCTATACATTTCCCAGCTTTGCGGCTCTGGTGGCCAATCAGCCGCAGAATACGCTGGTCGCAAACGGGCTCTTTGACGTTCCCTTGAAGGAGAATGATCTCGCCTTTTATTTCCAGGACGACTGGAGAATTAAGGATAACCTGACCATAAATCTGGGCGTGCGGTGGGAATTCTACCAACAGGCAGTGAATTTCCTGCATGACCAGTCGGTCGCGCAACAGACGGGTCCACATCCGTTCTGGAACCCGTCGTTGCCGCTGAGTCAGACGACGGTCGCGGCGTTGCCAAATCACTACAAGAATTTTGGGCCGGTGGTGGGATTTGCATGGACGCCTCGAATCTTCGAGAGCGTTTTCGGTCGCGACCAGACCGTCTTCCGGGGTGGTTTCCGCATCGCTTATGACTTCGCGTACTACAACTTGGGCTCCAACGTCGCGGGCAGCGCGCCATTCGTCAATTTAGTGAATTTTCTTACAGGTGCCGTGCCTGGACTTCCCACAGGAGACAACTTCAACACGGCCGCCATCCAGGCGTTCTTGATCCCGTTGGCTCCCAACGGAGGCAATCCCGGGGAGAGGTCGCAAACCACGTTTGCATCCAATTTCGCAACTCCCTATTCGCAACAATGGAACCTCGGAATGCAGCGCCAGATCACTCCCAGGATTGCTGCTGAAGTGCGCTATGTCGGAAATCACACCCTGCACAATTACCAAGCCACGGATGGCAATCCTGCGTTGGGTCCACTGGTGGCCGCAGGGTTCTCTAACGTAATACCCGCTGGGCTGACACCATGCAACAATCGGTCTGCCCCGGGTTTTGCCGGCGGCATCGGCTTTGCCAACTGCAATTTGACAAACGATGTCCAATACACGACGACTGGATATTCGTTTTATAACGGGGTGCAGAGCCAACTGCGTATGCAAAGCTGGCACGGACTCACAGTGAGTGCCGCCTACACGTTCAGTAAAACAATCGATAATACCAGCGAAGTATTCTCATCCACTCAAAGTCTTGGAGGCTACGGCGGGAATACGAACCAGTATGCGCAAAACCCCTTCGACCTCTCCCGCGCGGAAAAAGGATTGAGCGGATACGATTTTCCCAATGTGGTAGGTGTCGTGTTCATTTATGACTTGCCGTTCTACAAAAACCAGAAAGGAATACTTGGGCATGCGCTCGGTGGTTGGCAAGTAAGCACAACCTACCGCTACACCAGTGGCCAACCGTATACCGTGGTTGAAAACCAACAGCCTAACTCTCTGTGCGACCCGACCAATTTCTCAGGTGGCGGGATCGATGAGTGCCGGCCAATCTTGAGCAACGCGGCCCTGCCCTTCACTTCGGTGGGGCAATACTGCGACGGGACGACCGCAACCTGCTTAGCAGCGAACAGAACTACACCACTTTCACTTGGAACGCTCGTGGGCATCAGCGATCCGTGCTTTGGCAGCGCGGTGTCAGGTGGCACGCCCTGTGCGGTGACTCCTATCAGCGGCGCGCATTGGATCCTCAACAACCCCACTGCCGCGAAAATCCTAGGCTCACCTTTCGATGGCGCTGCACGAAGCCTGTACCGTGGACAGCCGATCAGCACGGCCAATCTCGCCTTCTTTAAGAACGTCAAGTTAACGGAAAGGCTCACGTTCCAATTTCAGGCACAGGCTTTCAACGTGATGAACGTACAATTCCGTGGCGTACCGATCGCGGATACCAATATTCCGGGTTTTGGAAGCACTGATTTCAACAACAACGGTGGAGGAACTTTTGCCGGTAACACGACCTATGACGGAATCGCCCAGCGGCACCTGCTGTTTGGCGGAAAATTGATCTTCTAGCTTTTGGGAGATTTAGGCTATGCCGATAACACAGCCTTCGTGCCGCTTGTCCGTCATGGATCAAGATCTTTTTGTGGATCCGAACGAGTGGCTTTCGACAAGGCGGACGAAGAGCGACTGGAGGAGATTGCTGAAGGCGAAGCAGTCGGGGCGGTGAACAGGACCGTCATTTCGAGCGAAACGAGAAATCTGCTTTTTTCCTTTCCGCCGGGCTATGCTGAGCGAGCGATCTCGGCTGCCTAATCGCGCACGTGCGATAGCTGTCCGAACGTATTCCTCACTTCACCTCCCCCATCACCCCAATCTTCTCAAGCGCCCTCAGCCACTCGACCACCATCTCGAGCGGTACCGGCCCGTACTCCGCCGACACCGCATCGCGAATCTCTTGCGCGTTACGCTTCCAATCCGCGAAATTCAACACCTCGTAGGCGTACTCCTCGCCGCTTCCCCACAATCCCTCATAACTCAGCAGCTTCGGCTCACCGATGCCGAGGCCCTTCGCATGATCCGCGAAATAGTCATAGCCAAACACAGTCAGCGGTCCCTTCGGATTTTCATTCCGCCGAAACTTCGGCGAATTACCGGGGCTCTTCACACGCTCCTGAGCGGCAAGATTCGCAGCCGCGTTGCAGAAGAACTCTTGATACCGGTCTTCGTATTTTGCTGGCATCAACGTTTCGCCCGTGGACGGAAGGACATTAGCGCTGGTTTCGATCGCCTGTTCGAACGCGAGATGCTGGCGCAAGTACTCGCACCTTTCCCGAACATCAACGAGTTCCGCCACCCTCGCCCGGTCCTGAGCCTCTCGCGTAGCACGCCCCTGCCAAATCATCGCCTTCGTCGTGGATCGCATATCCGGAAAATTCTTCGTAAGAAAATATCCGCTCGCCGCGCCAATAAACGCCGCCCGCTTTAGCTTGGTGGGATCAATATTCGCCGCTGTATCAAAATTAGTATGTATGTACCGGTCCGGCCAGTCATTCATATAAATCGCCGGTATACCGAACGATGAATCCTGATACACATCGTGGTCGCTCCCCATCGTGTACGCAGAATACTCCGCCCGCAGCGGCTCCTTCCCACCCTCCGGCGCCACCATCGGGTAATCCGCCCTCCCGGTGGCCGCAAATTGATACGACTCCTGATTCACAAACTCCGCAAAGGCCCACGCCACATCATGCACAAAACTCGGCAAACTCATCGGTCCGCGGGTCACGTGGAACACTGCCTTTGTCGCCGGTCCCCCTCCCACCATGTCCATGTGCACAGCCGCTTTGATGCGCTGTGCCAACTCCGGCTTTGCGTTTAGCAGTGTAACCGTGCCCTCAATCTCTGGCGGAAAAATAAACCGTATTGTTCGAGCCGGCGGCGCCAGCTTCTCCTCGCTGATCAACTTATTCAGCGTTCGCGCTACCTCCAGAATCGTCACGCACCCGCTCGCATTGTCATTCGCTCCCGGCCGCTGATGATCCAGATGGCAGCTAAACGCAATCTCCTCCTCCTTCAACTTCGCATCCGCACCCGGAATCGTCGCCGTCACCACCTCGTAATTGCCGGGATGCTGCTCCGCCTTCACCACCGCGTGCAGCGTAATCTTCTCCCCATGCACCAGTCGCTCGCGAAATCCTTGCGCCGTCTTCAGCGACACCATGAACGCAAACGTCTTGTTTGCCGAGAACGTCTCCAAGTGTCCCCAGCGAATCAGATTCTCATCTTCACCCCACCAGGCCGTCTTCTGATTCTGCGCATAACTCACAATGCCGGCAGCGCCAAATTTTCTAATAGCCAAATCCTGTACCGCCCCCGGCTGTGCGCTGGTCAACACAATCTTCCCTTTTAGGTCTTTTCCCACATAATCGCTGTCTTTCATCCCCTCGCCAATATCCACCAACTCCGCCGTAACATCTGCGGAGTCGCTATCTTCCGCCAATACCACAGGCTCCGCTGCATAGCTCGCGAGCGCATCCTCATTCTGGCAAACGATCAACCCTCCTACTTTTCCTTCCTTATGAGCTTTTTCCACCTCATCTTGCAATCCCTCCTGACAAAATCGCGAGCGTCTCTCCGATACCGCAACTAGTTCCCCCACCTCTGCATCCCACGCTGGCCGTGACCTCTGCGTCCCATAAAATCTCTTCCCATCCGCCGGAAACTCCAGAATCTGCACATTGCTCAACCCATACTCGCGCAACCGCGACGCCACCAGCTCCGCCGCCGCGTGAAATCCTTTCGACCCTCGCTGCCGGTGAAACGTCGCAATCACCTCCAAATTCCGCTTCGCGGTCTCCCCGCTCAACTCATTCGCCAACGCCGCCACATCCTGCTCCGGCAACAGCGGGGGCTTCTGCCCCCAAGCTGCATTCGCAAACCCACCCAGGAGCCCACCGATGACCACCGCCGCGACAGCGATTCCGTTCCTCACGTTCTCCTCCGTTCGCGTCCTGGATCTAAACTCACCCTCGTTATTGGCGCTGCGAGGTGGAGTTGAACCGCCATGGTACTAGGTACCGGTGGATTTTGAGTATCGGGGAGAGTTCTGGGGAAGAGCAGGAGACCCCAACAGGTTTAGTGGGGGCCAGCGAGGGAACGCGATCTGTGCTTCCGGGGTACCTTTTCTAGCTCACGGAGGATTGCGGAAGATCCGTTAAGCCATTCATTTCATTGAGGGAGGAGTTTCGAGATGAGAATGACGCTCGGTGCATTGAGTCTCATACCGCAGAAGTTGCCCCTTCGGCCTCCGAGGCCATCGGAGCGACTGGCCGCTCGATCGTGCTTTGAGGTGCAATTCAACAAAGGAGACGTTATGAAAATCACGATGACAAAGTGTCTATCCACTGCCATGACTCTCGGGCAGGCTTTGGTGCATGCGGAGGGGTACAGGTTTCAGAGACTCGACTTCCCGGGAGCGACCGGCAAACAGCGAATATGCTAGGCAGTGCTCTGAACTCGGCCTCCAACATTCGGCGTTCGGCTAAGTCTGTCCCATTGTTCGATTTTGAACACGCCTTCGCGTGAGCGGACACTCCAACTTCACCTCGTAAAATCTATGGCAGGAAATCAAATACTTAGGCGGCCGAGTTAGGGAAGGGAACTTGCTCGACTTAACTTTCCGAAGGGCATCTGAATCCTTGTCGGAGAAGGGCACATGCAAACACTACTCGAAGACATTCGTTATGCCTTGCGCATGCTACGGAAAAATCCAGCTTTCACAGCTGTGGCACTGCTGACCCTGGCCCTGGGAATCGCTGCCAACACTGCGGTTTTCTCGATCGTCAATGGCGTACTCCTCAATCCTCTGCCGTTCCCCGACCCCGACAAGCTAGTCGTGCTCTTCGAAAGTAAGCCGAATTTCACCGAAGGCTCTATTTCCTATCCCAATTTTCTAGATTGGAAGCGTGACAATCACTCATTTACCTCGATTGCGGCTTATCGTAGCGACAGCTTCAGTCTTACCGGAACGGACGAACCTGAGCGAATTCGGGGAAAGATGGTGTCCGCGGACTTCTTCTCCATTCTCGGGGTGAAGCCCTTGATCGGTCGGCTGTTTACTCCACAGGAAGACCAGCTGGGAACAGAGCACGTCGTGCTCGTGAGCGCTAATTTCTGGAAGCGAAAATTAGGTTCTGCTGCTCATGTGCTCGGAAACACGCTAGTGCTGGATGGCGAAGGGTATACGATTGTGGGCATTGTACCCTCCAGTTTCCATTTGACTCTGCCAAGCTTCAGCGATGACGGCGAGGTATATCTCCCCATTGGCCAGTGGAGTTACCCCAACTTCCGAGATCGGTGGCGTGCTTTGGGTATGAAGGCCATAGGCCGGCTCAAACCTGGCGTTACCCTAGACCAAGCCCGCGCCGATATGGGCAGGGTGACGCAGAACTTGGCCGTGGCATTTCCTCAGGCCGACGCAGGTGAAGGCGCCACGCTGGTGTCATTGAAGCGGAAGATGGTTGGGGACATCGAGCCGTTTCTTCTGATGCTGCTTGCCGCGGTTTGCTTTGTGCTTCTCATTGCCTGTGTGAACGTTGCCAATCTCCTGTTGGCGCGTTCTACAGGACGTAGGCGGGAATTTGCCGTCCGTGCCGCACTCGGTGCGAGCAAAGGACGGGTCGTCCGCCAACTTCTCACAGAAAGCGTTCTGCTCGCTGTTGGTGGTGGCGCTCTGGGCGTGCTGCTCGCTTGGTGGGGAACCAGGGCTGCAATGGGGCTGTTACCTGTTAGCTTGCCTCGCGCAGAGGAAATCAGACTTGACACCCATGTCCTCATTTTCGCCGTGCTTGCTTCAATTCTTGCCGGCCTGCTTTTTGGTCTTGTCCCCGCACTCAGAATGGCGCACTCAAATGTGCAAGAAACTCTTAAAGAAGGCGGCCGGGGCATGAGCAGCCATCAGCGCGTGCAAGGCGCTTTTGTGGTGGTTGAAATGGCGATGGCACTCGTTCTGCTCATCGGCGCCGGCTTAATGATCCGAAGCTTGATGTGCTTGTGGAGCGCCAACCTAGGATTTGATCCGCACAATGTGCTGACCTTCAGCCTGTCACTTCCCGTCGAAAAACGAGCGGTCAGTACCGACGCAGTTCGATCAACCCTTCGACAGCTGCACGACCACCTTGCTTCCGTAGCCGGTGTGCAGTCGGTTTCCCTGTCTGCCGGCTCGATTCCTATGATGGACGATGATGAAGAGTTGTTCTGGATTGAAGGCGAGCCTAAACCGGCTATGGACAAGGATATGAACTGGACGCTCGACTACACTATTGAACCCAGCTACTTTCAGACAATGGCCATTCCCCTGAAGCATGGTCGTTGGCTGCGTCCTGACGACAATGAGCAGTCTTCGCTGGTTGCGGTCGTGGATGAGGCGTTTGCCCGCAAGTACTTTCCCGGACGGGATCCCGTTGGCAAGTACATCAACCTGAAGGGAACCGAGAGGCGGTTGCAAATTGTGGGCATAGCTGGGCATGTGAAACAGTGGGGAATCGACACTGATGATAAAGAATCCCTGCATGCGCAGCTCTACCGCCCTGTCATGCAGATGACCGATAAAGAGATGCAACAGTTGGCCACCGGAGTAGACGTCGTGTTGCGATCGGAAGCAAGCCATCCGGCGACTCTGGAGTCACTTCGAAATGCGATAGCCAGCTTGAACCGAGAACGGTTCATGTACGATGTGCGTACGTTTGATGAAGTGATCTCGAAGTCACTCACGAAACAGCGGTTTTCGATGATTCTTCTGGGCAGCTTTGCTGCACTCGCTCTGCTGCTCGCGAGTCTTGGCATCTACGGTGTCATCTCTTATTTGGTTGGGCAGCGCACGCACGAAATCGGCATCCGCATGGCTCTGGGCGCCCAAGAATTGCATATCCTACATCTGATTCTTGGACGTGGCGCGATGTTTGCCGGCGCCGGGGTAGCCGTTGGTCTGACGATAGCATTAGGAATGACCAGGCTCATGGCCAATCTGCTTTACGGAGTTGGCGCAACCGACCCTTTCACCTTCGCGGGAGTTTCGATCCTGATTTCCCTGGTGGCACTGGCCGCTTGCTACATCCCGGCGAGACGGGCCACGAAAGTCGACCCGATGGTGGCGCTACGGTACGAATAGCCGCTCAGTCCGGCTCACGCCCTCTTACAAACGGCTGTAATCAGGGCTGCCAGCCGTCTTGCGATTCAGACCGCGTTGTCTTGTGATGCCGCTGCACAGAAGTCGGGGTGAGCGGACGGAGACGGCAGGGCAAAATCAGTCAGTCCCCTCATTTCTTATGAAAGGTCATGCGCCCTGCGGGTTTCCTGGGAGGAGCACTGAGACAATCTTGAATGTGGCTCATGCTAACGGCGCGTTTCTTACTTCTGCGCTGTTAGGGTAGGGAATTCGCTGCCACACAATTTCAGCGCAAGTGTCCTCGCTCGTGTCCCTACCAGACTGGCTTCCCATCTTTGTCGCGGTATACAAACACATCGTCTCCGCGCTTTACCTCGCGGGCAAAGATCGTGTCCACACCCTCGAACTGCACCTTGGAGCCGGTTACCTCGATCCGGTCTCCCACCTTGACTGTAAGGTCATAGGTCTTCACGAACTTGGTCGAAGCCAGATGCACTTCGATCGTGGACCCGTCGTCTAGCTTTAAGATGACGTGTGATCCCAGCCCACCACTCACTGGGCATTCCCGGTTGCGGACTTCTTGCACCGTCCCCTTAAAAACCGATTCGGTAGCCGCATTGTACTTAGGAACTGTCGCCCCAGGCTTGGTACTCTGGGCACTCTGTGTAGCAAGCGCGCTCGGAATTGCAAACGTCAAACCAAGAACCAGGATTACTACCCAGTGGCTTCTCATACTGACCTCCTTTGTGGAGACTCGATAGCACAAGCCCGGGCTCTCGATTTGATTATGTCCGCTTTCCTCTCGCGAACCTGTGACGCTGGTCACAGGCACTCGTGACCAAAGGCGCCAGACTCTGTCGTTTCCCGGATTGTGCCGAGCGCCCTAGAGCAGACCGGTGGATCTGGGACCGCTTCTTCTTGCGGAAGAAGCGCTGCCGTCGTTACTGAAGTCCTAGTCTCGAACACAGTAGAGTCAAGGCTAACTGGCCGGTCGGGAAATCGTTCTCGAACGAAGTCAGCCTCGTGATCATTGAGGCAGCTTTTTTAGAAGGACGGTTTTCACAAAGTCGGCAGCCGCGAGATAGCAGCCGCAAGCGATCAGCACACCGAACACTACCGGTGGAGGGATGACCTCCATCAGGATGCCGCGCGAAGCAAGAATGCTCACGACCACAATGTCGGCGGCCGAGCTCAAAACCAGCCACTTGCCAGGCCTTGACTTCCAAAAATGCTGGCGCTCTCGGACGAGATAAACATTGCCCTGTCCAGTAAAGACCAAGGTGATGAAGACCAGTGTTTGCAACTGGGGCAAGGGCAATTGTAGCCAATAGCGTCCAGCCAGAAAGATGCCGAACGAGAACACCAGAATCAGACTGCCTAGCGCCAGGCCAACCAGAACGAGCCAACGGATGTGCCAGCGATCGGGCTGCGGCGAGTAAGACACGGTGTCGGTGGCAATCGACATGGTTACAAAGTCATTGGTGAACAACAGGAGGACTATAAGCAAAGGGGTAATGACGAAGCTTCCAGTCAACATTACCCCCACACTCAACAAGAGGGCGATTTCAACGGTCTTGATGATCTTGTTGAGGATGTAGGTCAGCATGCGCTGATAGATGCGGCGGCTGGTCTTCACTGCAGCGAGGATGTCCGTGAGACCGGGATTGGTAAGCACGAGACTGGCCGCGGCTTTCGCCACGTCTGTGGCGTTTGCTACGGCGATTCCAACTTCCGCTTGCTTCAAGGCGGGGGCGTCGTTCACACCGTCTCCGGTCATTCCCGTGACCATGCCGGCTCGCTGCAGAGCCTGGACTATGTGAAACTTGTCCTCCGGATACACGCCAGCGAAAACGTCGCTCTGGAGCACCTCGCCTGCGGCCTCTTTTTCCAAGGCTTTTGGTTGGACAGCACGGCCCCCGATGCCAACCTGACTGGCGACCGCGCGCGCCGTGGGCAAAGCGTCTCCAGTAATCATGATCACGCGCACTCCCAGATCGCGCAGACTGCCGATGAGTTGCTTCGAGTCGCTTCTCGGTGGATCTGCCAGCGCCAGTAATCCGACGAACCGCAAATTATCGTCTGGTCCGGCGGCGATCCCGAGAACGCGGTATCCCTGCGCGGCTAACCGTTCCACATCCGCCGAGAAGTCGAGTGCGGTTTTCACTCGGCTGGCTACTGCGTCCGGTGCACCCTTGATGGCACGCCACCGCTCGGCCACCTGGCTGATGATTGCCTCGGAAAGCTTGGTTGCGGGTTCAAATGGAATCAGTTCGAGTCTTTTCCACCCTGCGGGGTCAATATGGTGACTGCCGGCTGCGGAAAGGGTGGCCAGGTCGATTGGATCCTGACTAGCGGCGTCGCTTGCTAGCATGGCAAAGCGCAGAAGATCGTTTTCTCCGTAGGGCGCGTATGGCTGCAGACTAGTCACAGCGAGACGGTTTTGGGTAATGGTGCCGGTTTTGTCGCTGCACAGCACTTCCATGGCAGCAGCTTCCTCAATAGCTGACAGCCTGGTCACGAGTACCCCGCTGCGAGCCAGTTCCAAAGAGCCAAGCGCGGTCGCCAAAGTGAAAGTCGCCGGCAACGCGACAGGAACTGAGGCCACCAGCAACATAAGCGCGAAGGGCAGCATTTCCTTCATAGGCAAGTGCGCGAGCCGGGAATAGAGGAGAAGGATGAGCACGAGAGCACCATCCAGCATGACCAAGTGTTTGACGATCGTGAAAATGATCGCTTGGAGATGACTCACGGTCGTGGCCGTGCGTACTAGCTCGGCCGTCTTGCCAAAGTAGGTGCGGGAGCCGGTAGCGATGACTTCGCCACTTGCTTCTCCGCGGATCACCACTGATCCAGCAAATGCAGTTCGACCGGATCCTGCTTCGAGAGGCAGAGATTCACCCGTAAGTGTGGATTGGTCGACTTGGATATGCCCGTCGGCGAGCCGCACATCGGCTGGCATGACGTCTCCCTGACGGACGTGAATGAAATCGCCGGGCACCAAATCTTCTGCCGGGAGCATTTGCCATTGGCCATCGCGCAGCACCCGAGCGTTTACCGGTAGCCGTTTGCGCAGCAGAGCGAGTGCATTCTGAGCCCGGTTCTCCTGCACAAAACCAAGACCAGCGTTAAAAACCAGTAGAAAGCCGATGATGATAGCTTCGGGCCGCTTGCCCAGGATCAGTTCTAATATGATTGTGGCCTCAAGCATCCAGGGTACGGGTGCCCAAAACTTTTGGGCGATTGCGAGGAACAGATGAGGCTTCGCTTCCCGCACAGCGTTGGGGCCGTATTGGCGCAAGCGGGTCTCGGCGTCCTCGCGGCTCAGACCTTGAGGCGAAACATTCCCGTTACGCTCCACATCCATGGTGGACATTCTTTCGCGTGCACGTCTGTCGGAGACTAACCTGTCGTGAATGGGTTAGCTGTTGGTGGGGAGGCGTGCGATTTCAACCGAGCAGTGGGCGTGGCGAGCGACTGCCTCAGACACGCTCCCCAATACAAATCGGGTTACGCCCTTACGTCCATGTGAGCCCACCACGATCAGGTCAGCTCTCCATTCGGTCGCGCAATCGAGGATCGCCATTTTGGGATCTCCCTCTCGGACGGATGTGCTCGCATCAAAGCCGGCCGAGCGCAGGCGCTCAGCGGCAGTTTTCACTAAGTCCTGAGCTCTCTGAGTCTCACTCGCAATGATGGATTCAAGCTGACGTACGCTGAACATCGGTTGCACTCCGACTGCGGGAAACGGAGTCGGCATGAAGCCGCTCCAGTCCAGTGCATGCAGCACGAGCACCTGCGTATGATCCTGGCGAACCTGAGAGAGCACAGCGTGGATCGCCGCCTCGGCGAACTTCGAATCGTCAATCGCGAGCAGAAGTCTCATATCAGATCGCGAGTCTTAGACCGTTCTGCAATTGAGCATAAAGCCTATGCTTAATAGCCGACAAATGAAACAAATTTCGACGATTATCAACTTGCGACGTAAAGCAAGATTCGTTTTACTCGTCGTTGCGTTCGATCGACGAAAGTCGGCGGAGGACTCAACCTTTTGTAGGATCGGGAAACCAGTTGAAAGCAAAGTTGCTGGTGCTGGGAGGGGGAGTTGAACCCCCATGGTACTAAGTCCCGGCGGATTTTGAGTCCCTCTAACGAATGTTCTCCAAGGAATTCTCAGCAACTTAGACCACGCGAATCAGGAGTCAGAAAAAGAGGGAATGGGCATAGACTGGGCATAGTGCGAAAGCACTCGATGTCGATCGACAGCATCTGGCTACAGTGAGCGCAGGAAATCGATGATTTCCTGTTGTTCCTGAACGGTCAGCTTGTTGAAGTGTTCGATGACCTTATTAGCCTCGCTGCCGTGGCTCTTGTGAGCCCTGATGGCGTCAACCAGATCGGATGTACGGCCATCATGGAGAAAGAAGACGCGTTGTCCGACGCCCCAAAGAGGAGCCGTTCGGAACTCGTCGGGACCGGCACCGCCTTGTGTAATCCCGTCAGCCAGGCCTTTGCCCATGTGGTGCACGAGCAAGTCGGAGAAAAGATTCGCAGTTTGATTGGAAAGCGCAGCACTCGGACTGGTTGGGGAGCCGCTCGCAATCTTTGCTCCCGTGGTAAACGACGGTGTGTGGCAGTGCGCACACCCAATCCTCCCAAACAGATCACGTCCCTTTTCGCTCGACACTGTGGGTGGAGCAGGAGTGGGTGGAGCGAGCATCCGCATGAAGTTAGCAAACGCTTCGATGTCCGAGATGACCGCAGGGTTCGAAATGTCACTCGAATTGCCAGTGGTTGAGGGAGTGGTTGCGAAGTTAAGAGTGTCGTTAGGAGTGGGGTTGAAGATACAGCCGGACGTTTCGTCGCGTTCTTGGGGGAATAGCTGGTTCGAGATTCCCATCTCGACGTTGTAAGCCTCGCCCGCGAACATGAGAAGCGACTTGTTCTGCGCCTTCCACCCGAAACGGGTGATAGTCCCATCGTTGGCACTGAGATTCACGTTCCCGCCGAGGTGCGCGTTCGCGTGTCCATGAATGCCCAGCTCTGACTTCGCCGATGCGTTGGCCTGAATGTTGGCAAGAATGGCCGAGTCAGAAATCCCTTCAATCAGTCCTGCGCCAAAGACAGGAGTCGGGATTCTGAAAACAATGTTTCGATTCCCGCCTTGGCCCGTGAGCGGATTTCCCGCGGGCAGAAAATCGAATTGGGCGATATTACAGCTGGAGGCGTCAGCTCGCCCCGTGATCACGAACAGGTCATGCACTTCACCATCTGCGTTGCTATTGCTGTGCTTAAACCGTGCTTCGCGGATGGGACCGTTTGGCACGATGAACCATGGCACCACGTTCTTCGCCCCACCCAAGGCGGCAACTTCAGGCAAGGGATTTTTCGCCGGGCTCGTTCCGCCCATGGTGGGCTGCGAGTGGCAGGAGAAACACTGATTTGAGTTAAAGCGCGGACCAAGGCCGTTGTTCGCGCCCTTGTTCACAACCTCGATTTCAGCGAACCTCGCCTGCCCATCCAGGAAGAACGCAGTCTCGTCCGCGGTAAGACCCTGCAGCGGACCACCGGCACCCGCCGCGCCACCGCGTACGCCTGGGTCTACAGGAGCTGATCTGCTTTGGCCAAAGGTGTAACAACATGTCATCAAGGCCAAGGTCAACATCCCGCAGAGACTCTTGGGTCTAATTCTCCCCACTCTCATCGCATCACCTCATGACCCAGGAATGTCGCTACTCCCTTCGACTCGGGAGGGCACCCATTCGCAGAACGGCACTTTGTAGGCTCGAAAGCGCCTGGGACTAGCCTCTGATTGATTGATCCTTCGCTGACCGGCAGCCTTCCCGGGCGACAAACCGTCGCAAGTTACGGGCAACCCTGAAAACTGGGGCTACCATAGTTCAAACACTAGGAGGAGCGGTAGGGTACGTCGGTCACCAGCGCGAGGAGCCTCTGTTTACGAGGGCAGGGGAAGTGTTGTGCCGGGAGGGGGATTTTCTTGAATCCATTTCCGGCCCCTAATGGCACCAGCAAGATGCAGTCTTTGCGGTCCTTGAGCCTTTTCGCCGTTCCGTGAGAGCCTATCTGACAGCCTTTTCTCGGAGCGGCCGATTCCGGCACGTCCGGCGTCCCACTGGACCTGGACGGCGCGGCGAAACCCTTCTTGATTTTGGCCGCCAGCAAGATTCCGATCGACGAACAATTCCTTAGCGAACTACGACACAAACTCTGCTGGGCCTAGCCAGTCCCCTTCATAAGTAATTAGCTTAGAGAAAGTGATGTTGACGCTGCTTAAGGATGACACTCAGGTCTACAAACAATTTGTCGAGAATGAATCTTTCCAGTGACGGACATGGTGTTCACTCTCACTAGTGCGCGAACAGCCAACCCTGTAACGACTTGCACTCCAGACGGGGCAGAAGTTTTTGCGAAAGACTTTTGGCGAACGACAACATTCTCATTGGTTCCGTAAAGAGTCCTTTTCAGAGGCGTGCTTCCTTGCGGATAGCCTTAATTCTGTGCTGTGCATGCGTGTCAAGTTCAATCGCGCTTCCTCAGGAAACTTTAGTGTCATCGCGAGGAGAAGATCAGCAGGTAAAATTTTTTATGCAGAAGCACACAAATGGAGGGGCCTCATGAAATTGATGCCGAAGCTTGCAATTGCATACCCCAAAACGAGGGAGGAGAAGCCGCGAGATAACGCGCGCCAAAACGGAAAACGTGTGGCCGTGGGTACGTTGTTTTTATGTTGGTTGTGCATCTCATTCCTGGCCGTGAGCGCAGCAGCTCAAGACCAAACCGACCAAGAACAGCCTGGTCAAGCCAATCAGGCGCTGCCCGCATCCGAAGTGATTACTAAGTCCGTCGCTGCCGTCGGCTACCTGGTTGGTGGGGGCAGCACGAAAGTCGATCTGAACGGTACAGACCTGATGCCGGCAGCGAGTGGTCAGGCGAAGGTCGAGATCAAGTCCAAAGCAGGAAAGACGAACGTTCATGCCGGGGTGAAGGGTCTGAAGCCGCCCTCCTCGTTTGGCTCGGAATTCCTCACCTACGTGCTTTGGGTAGTTACACCGGAGGGACATACCGGCAATATTGGCGAGGTTCTGATCAATAAGAACGGTGACGGTACCCTGAGCGCCACCACTCCCGCCCAAACCTTCTCTTTAATTGTGACAGCCGAGCCGTATTTCGCTGTCCGGGTGCCCAGTGAAATGGTGGTTCTACAAAGCGAGCCCCGGAAGGACACGAAGGGAACAATTTTCCCGGTGACTGAATACAAGCTCATGAAGCGCGATCAGTACGCAAAAATGGGGAATCCCTTGGCGCTCACCCTCGATCCGAAAGTTCCGCTTGAGATGTATGAAGCGCGAAACGCGGTGGACATTGCGAAATCGCGCGGAGCTGACAAATACGCACCCGAGATCTTAGCGAAAGCGCAAGCCAGCCTCGAGATCGCGGAGAATGCTCTTTCGAGCAACGCTAACAAGAACGACATCATCTCGGCGGCCCGGGAAACGGCGCAATTTTCCGAGGACGCACGAGCTTACAGCGCGCAGCGCCAGGAAGAAGAGCGCATCGCCCAGGAACGAGATGCCGCCGCCGCCGAAGCCAAGGCGCAGGCCGAAGCCAAAGCGGCCGTAGACGCTGCCGAGGCTAAGCGCCAAGCCGACGCAGAGGCAGCCGACGCTAAGCGCCGAGCCGACGAGGCAGCTGCCGACGCTAAGCGCCAAGCGGATGAAGCAGCTGCTGACGCCAAGCGCCAAGCGGATGAAGCAGCTGCTGACGCCAAGCGCCAAGCGGATGAAGCGGCTGCTGACGCCAAGCGCCAAGCGGACGCAGAGCTAGCTGCTCAACAGGCTGCTAATGCCCAACAACAGGCTGCTCTCGAACAGTCCGAGCGCGAGAAACAGCTTCTGCGTCAGCGCCTGCTCGAGCAGTTCAACCGTGTCCTGCCCACTACCGACACGCCGGCCGGTCTCGTGGTCAATATGGCCGACGTTCTGTTCGCCACGGGCAAGTCCGATCTCCGGGCGCCAGCGCGGGAGGCGCTAGCCAAACTCTCCGGTATCGTACTCAACTATCCCACGCTCCAACTCACCATCGAGGGCCACACGGACAGCGTCGGCAGCACCGAGTATAACCAGGCCCTTTCGGAGAAGCGCGCCGATGCGGTGCGTGATTACCTGGTCAGCGAGGGAGTGGAAGCCAGTAAGTTGTCCGCGCAAGGACTCGGGAAGTACCATCCAGTGGCCGACAATAGCACGCCCGCGGGTCGTCAGAAGAACCGTAGGGTCGAAATCATTGTGTCAGGAGAGGTTATCGGAACGCAGATTGGCAACAAAACCTAGCAAGAATCGCCGATCTCCGAGAAAGGTCCTGGGGCTACGAAGGGCAGCGTCGAGCTGACTTTTCCGGGCACCAGGACCCTATTCATGCCGCTGGTTTCCGAGGGCGCACCACGTACTTCGCAACTGTGGCTTCCGTTAGCTCGAACCCCAGCTTCAACAGTTCTCCAATGCGGATCAGCTCCATCACTTCCCTCGACACAGAAGGCCGACATTCTTTGGATGCGAGAAGCGCCCCATCGCGGATTGGCCACGCTTATCCTTTGCCTTGTGTGCCTCTCGCTCGCATTTCCTTAACATCCGCATCTTGGTTTTTCCTGACGGCCAAGAACGGGTTGCCAGCCAGGAGGCGAAACTCTCAAGGCAGCAACGGTCTCTTTTTGTTGGCGCAACCGGAGTTATGGCGCTGGAGGGAACTTTCGGGCCCCAGCTGCTCGTACCAGGGTTTAGGAGACCGCCATGCTCGCTTTTCTTCTCTGGTGCCTCTTATTCCTGCTCTGCTGGCCTCTGGCCCTTTTGGCAGTGATTGCCTACCCGTTCATTTGGCTCTTGCTTTTACCGACTCTTTGACTACGAAGCGGCCCTCCTGTCCTCGCACCGCGTCGATGCCAAAATCCCCCACACTCCTCCAGAGGCCGCCATCCCTCCAGTGCCAGTCTGAGTCGGGCCATCTACCGCAGCTGTTTGGCAAACTCCTCAGCTGCTGCTCCACGTGTATAGGGAGAATTCTGCTTGCTGAACTTTTCCCCTTGCCTTTGATCACAGGCTGCTGTTCGCCAACAATTGATTTCTGCTCCGGGTCCGATTCAGCGCCACCCCGTTCCCTGGAAGTGGCAAGCGAACTATTGCCTGTGAAGGCGGTTCTTGAGGGCAAGTGGTTTGTCGGTGCCACTTTGAGGGAAGTCGCCACACCACAAAACGTTGAGATCAGCCGGTCGAAACCAAGTTGAATTCTAGCCAGACGATGCAGCTTTAGTGGCTGGCTTCGCTCCCATCGCAAGATTCCTATGCTCTTATCCAGCTTCTGGGTCTGGGATGCCGCGCAAACCACTCATCGATGTGATGTCGATACGAAAGAAGACAGGCTCTATCGACAGAGTATGTTCAAGCCGCTCTGTTACCGGCGTGTACCACCAGTCTGAATATTGTTCGAGTCGGTCTCGCGCGTGTTTCTTTTCGGCTGTGTACTGCGGTTCGTCCAGTTCGCAATACCTACCAATTATGATCACACTGGTCCAATTACAACGGTTTGCTATTTCATCCACTAGCAAACAGACCTTGGGGTTTTGGCGCATCCATTTAATCTTTTGCCCTAGTGTGGAGAACACATAGAGGTACCCAGGTTCATAGGCGAAGCAGATGGGAATGACGTAGGGTTGGTTTTCGAGGGAACAGGCCAGCCGCCCAACTGGTACGCGGTTCAAAAGTTCTCTGCATTCATCGTGCGAGATTTTGATGATTCGCATTGACATTACTTGAAAACGCTAGTAAGTCTACACCACCCGCTCCGCCGGGAGCATCTGCAAGGGGATACTCCCAATCCCATTCTGTTTCCGTTTTACGATCCGACGACCATCCCCGGTTTTTTGCAACTGAGTTTTCGGGAAACAGAATTGGTGGCCGCTCACCAGATGCAAAGCTGCCACGTCATGGCGAATTTGATGGGAGAAGCGGTGGTGCGTGCGGCCGAAGCGCAATCGAAGCAGACTCTGGCTAAAGAGCATGCCGTCCTGATCGAGGCTCTCGAGCGGTTGAAACCGCAGCTCCAGCGCCTCACCACGGATGCTGCGGCCCCGAACGCGGAAGTGGCGGGGATACACCTAGAACCGAACCTGGCGTCTGTACTGGAAGTGAGACATAAGTCTGCTGCGGAACTCTTTTCAGAAGGCCTGTCGGACATTTCCAACTTGTTGGAGCTGCTCACGGCTGAAGCTGGCTCGGCGAACGCAACTAAGAATTCGCCCGGGGCCTTGGAGCAAAAAGATGAACTCAAGGTGCCGGCGACAAGCGCGCCCGAGGTGACCGGGGTTCAGCCAGCAACCGCCGCTGGATCGAACGGATCCGAGTCGGCGACCTTGGCCCAACTGAGTTCCGCTTGTGGGCAATGCGGGTTTCTTTTTAGCGAGGGTGAGAGCTTCTGCGGACGATGCGGAACACCGCGTTTGATAGAGTCTTCAGCATTTTCGGCCTCACCAGCCGGAGACGTCTCTCGCCCGCACTCTCCGGTATCAGAGAGCAAACGGGCGGTCCGCGCCAAAGTTTCACGGTAGTTCCAAGGCATCCAGGAGATCGACAACAACGCCGCCGTCGTGCTTTGTGCGCGGTCACGCTGGGTCGCAAAAATCATTTGTTCGCCAGCCATAGCCGCGAGCACTGTTATCTGACGGAACGCGCTCTCCTTCGTATCCGTTGATCGTATCTGCAGAATAGCCCTTATAGCACTGGCCAATTTGAAGGTCCTTCGATCTTTGAGCAGGGCTCTCGCCAAGCATTGCCGCGAGTTTCCTCACACCAAGGCCATCGCTTTCACTAGCAAGCTCGGCCTGCTATCGTTGGGCTATTTCCCCGCTTGCTTTCGCATACTCGATCGAGATAATTGCGACGAAAAGCGCCAGATGCGAAGAGAACTATCGCTTGGTTTCAATACACCTATGTATGTCCGCCGTGTTGGCATAGCAACTCTGACACATCCTTGTGGCCGTTATTCGCATGAGATTTCTGTCAAGTCGTTTTCGGGAAGAATTCCCCCAAAAGGATTCGTCACCTGTTGTTCATTGAGGGATTCAGGCCGAGCGAGGTATTCGCAGTGCGCTGGCCTCACATCCTCTTCAACGAGGACGGCACTGGCCTGATTCAAATTGTGGTCTGCAAATCAAAAGCCGCACGCCGCATCCTCCCAATGACGCCGCGGATCTATGCGGGGCACATCAATGGCGATTCTGTGAAGGATCAGCAGAAGAGGGTGCTCCTCGCTTCGGGCGTGGAGCCGTTTGAGTTCGTACCCTACACCCTCAGACATACGGGCCTGACCAATCTGGGGAGGCGCCGGAGGTAATGTGTTCGTCTTGGCCCGCATTGCCGGACACAGCTCGATAACTGTTACCCAACGCTATATTCATCCGCAGCGAGATGCGATCAACGATGTTTTCACGGCAAAGCTGGGTGGGCACAACCCAGAAATCGCCGGTGTCATTTCGCCGCAAGAAGATTCAGACGAACCACTCCTAACTGCTTGAATATAAGTGGATTAGTGATGGTGCCGGGAGGGGGAGTTGAACCCCCAAGGTACTAAGTACCGGCGGATTTTGAGTCCGCTGCGTCTGCCAGTTCCGCCATCCCGGCGGGCGTGGAAAAGGTTGAAAACACTATACCACCGTTGTCAGTT
>DASPTQ010000128.1:0-49307 GCA_035623335.1 Terriglobales bacterium | reverse complement strand
CGCGGCGGTGTACCCAAAGCTCCCGCGCTCCCTGAAGCGAAGTCACGTTGCTGAGCTCCTCGATCAGGAGCGCAGCTCACGGTGAATGTTTATGCGGAGTCCAGCGCCGTGCTAGCGTGGTTGCTGGGAGAAGAAACTGGTGACGCCGTGCGTGAGGTGCTTCAGCACGCCGAACTAGTGATGGCCTCCGATCTTACGCTGGTTGAGTGTGATCGTGTGCTGATCCGCGCGGTCACGATGGGAGAAATCGATGAAGCCGCGGCCGCGGATCGCCGGGCGCACTTGAATGCCGCAGCTAGCCACTGGCACTTGTGGCGGGTCAGTTCGGACATTGTGGAACGGGCACGGTATCCGTTTCCCGCCGAACCAGTCCGGACGCTTGACGCGATTCACTTGGCATCGGCATTGGCGGTGCGCTCGACTGTCCCGGGCGTAGAACTTCTGAGTCTCGACGACCGCATTCGCCGAGCTGGGAAACAACTTGGTTTCCACCTTCGGCCTGAGCGAGTCAACCCTGCTCGAATCTGAGCAAGACATTTCCGAAAGAATCGATCAAAATCCAGACTTCAAAAGGTCGCACCACCCCACCGGTTGTTGACAATAAAGACGTTAGATAGGGCTTCCGTCACGAGTCGCCACTAAGGAATCCGAGCAAATGTGCTCGGGCTTGGTCCGCAGCTGGCAGCCGCCTGGCAACGTGCAGCTTCACACCAAAAGACCTCATGATCTGATCAAGACTCTCTTTAAGCTTCGGGCTGCGAACGCGGACCTCGGTTGGCAGTGCGCGGCTGGATCGAATCGCTTTGAGAAATACTCTTGACAGTGCATCTCCGCATGGAACGCTCACATCGATCACCTCCGGCGCGTAAACCATCCCAGTATCAGCATCCACGGCTAACGCGACCGATGCGCACCTCTTGCGCTCGTTCTTCTTGCCAATGGGAACGCCACCGAAGATATAGTCGAGCTCCATTTTTCCGCGAACGGGATAGTCCTTGTCGAGCAACCGGTGCAGGCTCTCTTCATCCAGATAAAGCGGTGGGATGGTCGGTTCGGGAGGAACGGTCGACTTAACAAGATTGATCTGGAACGGTGGCTCAGTGTCTTCCACCCACGTGACCATCGGGTAGGTCTCGGCTTCTCTCCAAAGGTTAAGGTTCTTGCGGCTGACGACGACTGTGCAAACCACGGCGACCGCGGCAATGCACTCGGCCAGCATGCGCGCCTCGTCCGCACTCACAAACCAAGGATGAAAGCCGGGGCGTATTGCGCGGAAGATAGGCGACGCATGCCCATGGCTCTTGGGGTGCCGGAGCGCAGCCAGGAGTTTGCGATCCGGCGGTTCCAGCTCCGCTCTGGACACGAACTCCACGTACACGCTGCGCGTCGTCGCGAAGAACTCTCCAGGGTCGGCCATGGCCTCACCTTCGAGCTTACGAAAGGTGCGAAGCCCTTCTGCTCCGATGTAAGCGTGCATGGAGTACACTTCGCCGAGCGCTCCCATAACCGAGCAGTAGCAGAGTTCGTTGCTTCCGCTGTCGCGGACCACGATTAACTGGCTCTCGTCAAGGACCTGCCAGGGAAGCAGGGCAAACAAATCGGAGGCCAATCCATAGAGCCGCTGCATGGCAACGAAGGACGGCGGGGTGTCGCCGGCAAGTTCTTCAACGAAACACAAGTCGGGAGGAACTTGAGGGAATGCGGCGCGTTTTTTCGACATGGTGGTTCAGTTATCCTCCTGTGCGCCGCATTTGGGCGTCTGAGAAGCTAAGCTTACCAGACGTCTGCCGTGGCGATTTCCTGCACTCTGTCTCAACAATACTTGAGCGGCGAATTATTAGTACCCTGAGACGCCCAAAGGTCGGACCAAGTGTCGTCTCCGCCATGCCTGAGCTCCGCGCGCAAGCGAGTTCTCCGTACCACCGAGCTCAAATCGGACATGATCGCGAAGCTTTTCTGCGTTGCCTCGCTCGGAAACCCTCGGGCAATTCATCGCCTTGAATCGGAGGTATCCGTTTGCCAAAGCGAGCGAGAGTCTGCTTGACCTTTGCGGGATTGGCTCGTTGCGCACGTTCATCGAAGTATTCCGACGTGCACAGCGCGGAAACTTTTTCGGCGAGTGCGAGCGTAATAAGCTGATTAAGAGCTACCCCCTCGGAATCAGCCGCCATGCGCGCTTCTGCCAGCAAGGACGGGGGTACGCGAAGAGCAAAATTGCTTCGTCTCATAAAGTTTTTCGTCTTTCTGTACTATGCACCTAATCAAAGAGGCTAGACAGGGCTAGAAACCGAAAATACCGGTATTTTGGTACAGTTTTGGTACGGTCGCTCGGGGAGTCGCGGGCACGACAATGGCGGTGTGCGGCCCCTCCCGTGACGATACTGCAATCACGCACTTTCGGATCAGTCCGAATCTTGCCGCCCGCATACGGCTTCTGTTTTGTAGGCGAACGGAAGCAATCCGTCCGGAGTCGTTCTCCATTCAGTGTTGAGATATTGCAGCTGGACAACCACAATCTCGTAACGTGGCAGTTGAATCTGTAAACAGCGCTTGACGCCTCTGTCCTATGATGCGAGCCAACCGTTCGAGGTAAGTAATCGACTCGGGCACCCGCTTCATGAAAACTGTGGAGCCGTCAAAGATCCCGAGGCCTCATGGCTGATCGTATAGCCGATTGCGCTGTAGCCCTTTAGCCGCCGCTCGTACATTCTTGCCAACATCGGAACCAAGTCGTCCACATAATCGTAAACTTGGACTACCCGATTATTGTCATGGAGTCTGTGCAGGCGACCCACGTATTGTTGGAGCGTCCCCTGCCACGAGATCGGCGTTCACGGATTCCTTGTTCACCATACTCCATAATTCGCGTCGCAGCGCGGCAGCCGAAGAGAGTTGCAGGCCGCTTATTGCTTAAGGACAAGCGGAGGACCACTGATTCGCTTCCCCTTGAGGTCGACAGTCACGTCGACGCTGTCGCCGATCCTCACGAAGGGAATGCCTTTATTCATCCCATAGTCCTTACGGTCGAACACCATGGTCCCATGAATCTCCCCTGAGCCTGTCCCCGCGCCGGAAACGGTTAGCGTCAGCGTCTGGGGTTTAGTCGCTCCTCGTATCGTGAAATCGCCCAGCAAATCGAAGGTGGTGGGGCCGGTCTGTACGATCTTCTTTGACAGAAAGGTGATCAACGGATCGTGATCGGCGTTGAAGAAGTCTTTGCTCTTCAACTTGTCGTCCTTCATGCCGCTTCCGGTATTGACGCTGTCTGCTTGAATCTTGATGTCCAAAACGCCGGTTGATACATCAGTAGACGTAAAGGTTAGAGCGGCATCCCACTTGTTGAAGGTACCGTTTACGGCCACCGATGCCTTCACGGCGAATTTAATCGAGCTGTCTTCGGTCGTAATCTTGAAAACAGGAACCTGTGCTCGGCTTAATGACGGAAAGACGGCGGACGCTAAGAAGAAGAAAACGGTGAATCGTATGCTACCGTGTGCGCGTCTTTTAGACATGAACTTCCGCCGCCAGTTGCCATGAAAGCAACCAAGTGAATTCCAAACAGCCCTTGGACTATGACACTTGATGTTTGCTCGGATGTACTGTCAAATGTGACAGGCCGATTGCGGAAGGTAGGCTCTGCTGATTCGGCCGTGGTCGGAAGAAAACAAGCAATACGCTTGTCACCAGCGCCGCCCGACATCAGGGCACAATTCGAGGCTGTGGTTGCGGGTCATGCAGAAGAAAGAGTTGAGCGGCGGAAAGCCGGCAGTGATGCGCGAGATCCTCGACGAGTGTCTCGGCGATTTGGCGCGCCCGCGCGACCGGTGCGAATCATCAATGAACTTCCAGCCCGCAGGTAAAGTCTACTTGTGGCTTCGACAAGCACGAACGGGATCGCCGCCACCGGCCACTTGGCAATCGACTCCACTGGGCAACATCTGCGTTGCTGATGCGAACTCCCTTCTGCGTGGTCACGCAGACCCTTCCCGTTGTAGGGACAACCGAACCATCTGTTGAGGGTACATGACCAGGTTGCTGCATGGGGAACACTACTCCTTCATCTTTCTACGTTGCCTCGCTCGGAAACCCTTTGGCAATTCATCGCCTTCAATCGGAGGCATCCCTTTGCCAAGGCGAGCGAGAATCTGCTTGACCTTTGCGGGATTGGCTCGTTGCGCACGTTCCTCGAAGTATTCCGACGTGCGCAGCGCGGAAACCTTTTCGGCGAGTGCGAGCGTAATAAGCTGATTAAGAGCTACCGCCTACCTCAGGATCAAACCGCGAACACTCCTGCTTTGGGTGCGTCAAGGCAAGGTGAAAGCCTTTTCGCTATCCGGCACCAAGCGCCGGGTGTTGGAGATTTCGGCGGGAGGATTTGGACTCTGCCTTGCTTTCTCGGCCTGTGCTACCATGCCCAGCGCCAACTGTGCTCCGAGAGGGGAGGGCAATTTGAAGAGAGCACAGAAACTGAAAGCTGTTCGTAACGAAGCCCGAGGTACGTGGGTTTGTTTTCCGGTGGTAGATGGGAAACGCACCACGCGAAAACTCGGCTTGCTTAAGGAACTGACACAAGAGCAGGCAGACGCGAAGGCGGGAGAAATGTGTCGGTCGCTTCGTCTCATGGCCGAACGCACCTCGCCAAAAGTGAGGGACATCGTGGAACAGTACCGGAAAGAGAAGCTCCCTACACTACGACACAGTACGCAGAAAGCTCTTGCGTCGTGGCTGAGAACCTATGTGTTGCCGCACTGGGGAGAAACGCCGGTCGTTGATCTCCAGCCAAGGGCAATACAGTTATGGCTTGAGTCGTTGCCGCTCGCATCCAAGACTCGCGGCCACATTAAGGGTCTGCTTGGTTGTCTGGTGAACTACGCCATGTGGGCCGGAATGATTCCGGTTGGAAACAATCCGATTGCCTTGGTCAGAGTAAAGGGAGCCTCCAAGCGCACGCGGAAGCGCCACAATCTAAGCGTGGAAGAGTTTCACAAGATGCTGTCGCACTTAGACGAGCCGTCCCGAACGATGATGCAAATCCAATTGTGTCTCGGGTTGCGTGTATCGGAACTGCTGGCGCTGCGGTGGAAAGACGTGGACTGGATGGGCGCCACAGTGAATGTTGAGCGCGGGATGGTGATGCAACATCTCGATTCCGTAAAGACGGAGGGCTCTTCGAAGATTATTGAAATAGACGCAGAGCTGCTCCGGGTGCTGCAAGCCTGGAAGCAACTGACGGAATTTGACGGGCCGGAGGATTGGATTTTCGCATCGCCCGTCCAACTTGGCCGGTTGCCGATTAGCTACACGGCTTACAAGACCGCATTGCAAGCCGCTGCCGTAGCTACCGGAATCAGCCGAATCGGAACCCATGACTTGCGTCATACGTACCGATCTTGGCTCGGAGCCGAGAAGACGGACTTGGCGGTGCAAAAGGCTCTCATGCGGCATACTGATGTCCGAACCACACTCAGCTACGGAGAGACGGCTTCGGACGAGATGAGGGCGGCTAATTCCAAAATCGCACGGCGGGCTTTGATTCCAGAGTGATTCCCGAAGCCGCAACCCATTGAAAAGATGGTGGGCGCTATAGGATTCGAACCTATGACTTCCACCGTGTGAAGATGGCACTCTACCGCTGAGTTAAGCGCCCAACTCTTGTGCTTTCTATAGATTGCCATTGCACTCCGAAATTGTCCAACCCAAGTTTTCACCCAAGTTGTTTACTGCACCCGCGTGGAGTCACCCAGCACCGCGCTCGCCATCACATCCTGTGCGGCAAGACGCGATTCCAGACTGGACTCGGTGTACTTCGAGAGTGTCATTTCCGGGTTCTCGTGCCGCAGCGTGTCCTGAATCGTTCGCACGTCAGCTTTCTTTCCTTCGGTGAGATAGTCGGAGACCGCCTTCCGAATGTTGTGAAACCCGAAGCGAGTGACTTTACGCCCCGTCGAATCCACGTAGCTGCGGCGAGCATCATTCATCGGGATATCAAACCCGCCAACATCTTCATCACCAAGCGCGGGCACGCCAAGGTTCTCGATTTCGGGCTGGCAAAGAGGACCGATTTGGGGAGCAAGCGCGAATCAGGGTCGGGATCGGACGATCCCACAATCGGAGAATCCACGTTTGCCGGCAAAGAACTCACCGCCAGGAACACGGCGTTAGGCACGGTGAGCTACATGTCCCCGGAACAGGTTGCCGGCAAAGCTCTGGACGAACGCACCGACCTGTTTTCTTTCGGTGTGACCCTCTATGAGATGGCGAGCGGCCGCCTGCCGTTCGATCGAGACACCGATGGAGCGACGTATGGGGCGATCCTTTACGAACCGACGGAGCCGCTCAGTCGGTGGAATCCTCAGCTCCCTCCCTAACTCGAGGCGATCATTACTAAGGCCCTGGAGAAGGATTGCGCTCTCCGTTACCAGCACGCCTCAGAAATGCGGGCCGATTTGCAACGGCTGAAGCGCGATACCGAAAGCGGACGCATTCCAGCGTCCACTTCGGGCCCGGTTGCGGTAGCCAAGGTTTTTGCGCCTGCGCCTACCATGCCACAGCAGCCGCGCAGGAAGATTGCAGGCCCTTTTGTGCTGGCCACAGGGCTCTTGGTCGTAGTCGGTCTGATCGCAGCCGGACTTTATTATCGTTATTATCGTCCGTATCAGCAAAGCAAGTTCCTGACCGAGAAAGACACCATCGTTCTTGCCGATTTTTCCAACAGCACGGGCGATGCAATCTTCGACGACACGCTAAAGACGGCGGTCAACGTGTCTCTTCGGCAATCACCCTTCCTGAATGTGCTCTCCAACAGTCAAGTCGCGAAGACCTTGAAATTGATGAGACGTCCAGCGGACGAAAAACTTACGCCTGAGGTTGCCCGCGACCTCTGTCAGCGGGCTGGCAGCAAAGTCTACATTGCCGGGGCGATTGGCAGTTTGGGCACGAAATATGTGCTCGAATTGAAGGCGGTGAACTGCCAGAGCGGAGACACTCTGGCCGAAGAGCAGGTCGAGGCGGCGTCCAAGGAAAAGGTGCTGGAAGCGCTCGGCCGAGCGGTATCGAAACTGCGCCCTGAGTTGGGCGAATCGCTGGCGACGGTCGAAAAGTTCGATGTTCCGCTAGTCCAGGCAACCACGCTGTCCCTCGAAGCTCTGAAGGCGCTTACCCTTGGCAAGAAAGCCTATGACGAGAAGGGTGCAGCCACAGCACTACCCTACTTTCAACGCGCCATTGAGCTCGATCCGAATTTTGCCACAGGCTACGAGGCATTGGGCAACCTCTACGGCGCTCTCACCCAGCCTGGGCGAGCGGCCGAGTACTACACCAAGGCATTCGAGTTGCGGGAACACGCCAGCGAGCGGGAAAAGATGTCAATCGCTTCCAACTACTATCGCAATGTGACCGGGGAATCCCGATGAGGTGGCCGATTACAGCAATCTTGTCAACGATACTCTGGGCTTGCAGCGTTTTGATGAAGCGCGGCAGATCATCAACGAGGCGTTGACCCGAAAAGTGGACGATTTCCTGCTCCACGAGGCTCTCTACGTGCTTGCTTTTCTTGGGGCAGACTCGTCAGCGATGGCGGAACAGCAAGAGTGGTTTGCCGGCAAGTCGGATTACGAGAATTTTGGACTGGCGCTCGAAGCTGACACCGAGGCCTATGAGGGTCATCTCGGTAAAGCGAGGGAACTAACCAGGCAGGCTGTGAACTCGGCCATCCGGGTCGACAGCAAAGAGAGTGGAGCCATCTCGCAGGCGATCGCCGCTCAGCGGGAAGCCGCCTACGGCTATCCTGCGGAAGCCCGGGTGTCAGCAGCCGGGGCCTTAAAGCTCACCCCCGGTAGTCAGGGCGTTTCGGTCGAAGCGACCCTTGCGCTTGCGATGGCGGGCGACATGGTCCGAGCTGAATCCTTGGCCCAAGAGTTGGGGAAGCGCTTCCCGTTAGATACGCAAATGCAGACGCTTTGGCTGCCTGCAATTCGGGGGCAATTGGCGCTGGACAGGAAGAACCCGGCTTCCGCCCTGAATAGCCTGCAAGTTGGTCCCCCCCTCGAGTTGGGTAGTATTTCCTTCGTCCTTAATCTTTCCTGCCTCTATCCGACGTATGTGCGCGGAGAAGCATTCCTGGCGGCCGGGCAGGGGAAGGCTGCCGCCGCCGAGTTCCAGAAAATTCTCGACCACAGCGGCATCGTGTGGAACTGCTGGACGGGAGCGTTGGCGCATCTTGCCGTGGCACGTGCGAACGCGCTGCAAGCGCGAACTTCGCAAGGTGCGGATGCCGACGCTGCCCGCGTCCGTGCGCTCGCAGCTTACAAGAACTTCCTCACCCTCTGGAAAGACGCCGACCCCGACATCCCCGTCCTCAAGCAAGCCAAGGCCGAGTACGGGAAGTTGCAGTAGGGGATTAGGTGGCAGAGCTGATGGCGGGGAGTTGATACAGTCTAGTCAAACCAGTCGCTTCATCGGGGTCCTCCGCCAGCTAATAGGCGCCTGGGTCCCATCGACCCGAAGCAAAAACCACCCATCTCGCGGAGCTGTTTAACTTCATTTCAAAACGCGCCGTCCCCATCGCCAACCAGGCACATCGATTTTTCATCGAAGGGCTTGCTGCAAAAATATATAAATTCGGAAATTTGCGCTCGGAGGATTTTTTCCCGGCAAGCCCCATAAAGCCACCTGCGCGTCGGTGTTCTTGTCTGCCTATCAGCACTGTCACTTCCGGGACTGGTGGATTCATGCCTTCGAGCAGGCTCAATTCAAAGGCGAGACCTGCGCAAGCGTTTGGTCCAATATGGATTGATTCGGCGGTACTCGATCTTCTTCTTGCCGCGATGATCTCAGCCAAGGGATCGCGCTCGATTGTTGTCGTGATCCGGTCGTATTGTAGCTTCTTCACTATTGCCATGCGTTGCACGTGCGGACGCACAAGTATATCTTGCGATTTCATGGAACTTCTCGTGGTGGGCAGTTGCACTGACAAAAAGGACGTTCAGGATTGTCCCCGCTCTGTGAGCCAAGCAGATTTCGATGACCCCGCCACGTTGCTCCGGCGTGAGGCTGATTTGCGCCGCTGGGCATTGCCCGCTGTCCAGCTATACATGGGCTGGAAGCATAACGACATGATGAAGGGTGTCAATGCGATTCGAGACAAATTCGGCACGGCCCGGTGTGCTGTGAGGATTATCTGCCGCACATGTTGAAATACGTAGATGATCTTGCCGAATGCTTCCTTGCAAAGATAAATACGTCAGATAGTGACGCTAAGAATCACCAAACGCGAGAAACTCGGGCTCCAGAATCGCTCGAATAACATCTCTCCGAGAAATGATCCCAACCAGTTTGTCCTGATTCGTTACCGGCACCCGGACGATACGATTTTCTTCTAGCTTCTTCATCACGTCCTTAATTGGAGTCTCCACATCCACGGTGATCGGCGCGCCAGTCATTACCTCTCCAGCAGTTAGATTCTCTAATCGTTTGCCTGCGATCAATGTGTGAACAACGTCAAACTCTGTGACTACCCCTACCACCCTGCCATCGGGCTCAGCAACAGGCATTCCACTGAACTCGTTGGCAACCAGCTGGGTTGCGACGTCTCGTAGGGAAGCAACTGGAGTCGCCGCCATGACCGGCTTCTGCATGATGTCTTTGGCTGTGACTGACTTGCGCGCCGTTGTGCGCTGTGCAGCTGCTGTCGATTTCTCTGCCATTGTCGTCAATCTCCTTTGTCGGGTCTTTGGCGCGGACTCGACGAACATTCATCTTGTCGAGGTCGAAATTTACCAGGGTCTTACAAGCGAGGCAGTGACGCTGGTCACACGTGAAGGCCCGCACCACCCTGGCCAGCGACGTGGATCTCGTATTGGTCAGGCGCCCACATCCAGCTGTCCCGTTTTTCGCCCCACGCCCACGTCCGGCGCGACCCACCGACGACCGGCTACCAAACACTGACGCCACAAGTCCCAGCCGATCCACAATGCGTCCTAGGGTACCCGCCCCATCGCTAAGCTGTGGGCAGTTTCTTGGGAACTACAGTTTTGGGACTGGTATCGGTACGCTACTCGCTGCAATCTGCAAGTTGCTTCTAAGTTGCTAGCCCGCACCCTGCGGGTCCATGGTCCCCGGAAACTTGTTTGATTGCCCTGAGATCTTCGGCAGAATCTCTGTAGCCAAGCTCGACAGCTATGGTCCCAATCTACTTGGTGCCTTTGTGCCCGTTTCTAAGTCTGACTTCGGTTGTCGCGTGGTGGCGAGCTGACTTTGAAAAAAGCCCGGACTCGACCCCGCCGGTGAGCCTGTTGTCGTGATCGCCAACCGAGCCGAGCCTGGCTAATTCAACACTATGGAGAGTATGCCATGGCACGACGCAAGCTATCCACCTTTCAGCGGTTACAGCGCGGTGAGAGGTTGAATCGCAAAGAGCGCCGGGAAGTCCAGCAACGTTTGAGCTTGGACGATCCTGGCTTGGACATTATCCATCGGGACGCAGCTGGCATCGACGTGGGCAACGAGAGCCATTTCGTATCCGTACCTCCCGACCGCGACTCGCAGCCGATACGCGAGTTTGGTTCGTGGACTGCCGCGCTAGAAGAGATGGCGCGGTGGCTCACCCAATGTCGGATCCGCACGGTGGTGATGCAATCCACCGGAGTTTATTGGATCGCCCTCCATGATGTGTTGCAACGACATGGTCTGGACGTGAACCTGGTGGACGCGCTGGGCAGCAAGAACGTGCCCGGACGAAAAAGTGACGTGCAGGAGTGTCAATGGTTGCGGAAGTTGCACACCTATGGACTATTACGTCCCTGTTTTTTGCCTCCACCAGAAATCCACGCAGTGCGCACGCTTTGGCGGTTGCACCACCAGCACGTTTGCGATGCCGGACGGAGCATCCAGCAAATGCAAAAGGCGATGATCCAAATGAATGTGCAACTGCACAATGCCTTGAGCGACATTAGCGGGGTGAGTGGGCAGACGATCATCCGCGCCTTGCTGAAGGGAGAGCGGGATGCGAAAGTCCTGGCCAGGTTGCGGGATCCCCGCTGTCAGGCCAGCGAAGAGGAGATCGTGCAGAGTTTGCAGGGGAACTGGAAGGAAGATGTTTTGTTCGAACTGCAGCAAGCGGTGGACGCCTACGATTTTTATCAACGGCAAATGGAGAACTGCGACCAGCAATTGCAGCGCTATATGGCCGCACTGCCTACGCGCACCACCGTACCCGCCCCCACCTCAACCCTGCCGAGCACAAAGAACGAGAACAAAGACCGTACACGCAAGCCCCGCAAGCCGAAACCACACCAACCGGCATTCGATCTGGCTATCGAACTGCAGCGCACTCTCGGGGTGGACGCCACTACCATTGACGGCATCGACGTCATCACCATCCAAACCATACTCGCCGAAATTGGCCCCGATTTGAGCGCCTGGAAAACAGAGCAGCACTGGACTTCCTGGCTAAATCTGGCTCCCAAACGGGACGTCAGCGGAGGCAGGCTCATCCGCCACGTTCGCCAACACCACACCAACCGGGTTGGTAATGCCTTTCGTATGGCCGCTCAATCACTCGTGCGCAGTGAAAGCTACTTAGGAGCCCGCTACCGATATTTCCGGGCCAAGTTGGGAGGACTGAAAGCAGTCAAAGCGATGGCACGCTACTTGGCTTGTCTCTACTATCGACTGCTCACCCGAGGACAGATCTGGGTACACCGGGGTACCCAAGAATTTAATCGCCGTAGTCAGGATCGCGAACTTGCCGCCCTGCAGCGCAAAGCGCGGAAGCACGGCCTGCAACTGGTCCCCGCTGCCTGAACACAAGTTTCCGGTGAGGCATAAAAATGAAGTGGCTTCATTTCAGATGGCCGGTGCCTAAGCGGGGGCTGAAGTTCACTTCCATTTGTCGGAATTCCGACATTGTGCGCCGTATAAGTCATGCTTCCGACGAACGCTGTCCTTTGCGTCCTAGTCCTTTTTTAAATTACTAAGTACGCGACATGCGTATCTGAACAGTAACAAAACCGTTGTTTATTGTGCGCACTCAATTACGCTGTCAATCGCTCCTTGTTGGGGGTCGAACCTCACACTAAGTGGTAATAGCAGTCACTGCATTCGTTCCGGCAGGCTTCTATAAACGCTGCCATGTGGCGAGTGTCCTCCTCGGCGAGCGTTTCGCCTTCGGCGGGCACCCCTGCCTGATCTCAGAGAAAGGAGTATGTCTATGTTTGCCCGTGTTCTTGATTTTCAAGTCAAATGGGAAAAGAAGGAAGAGTTTGTCAAGGTTCTGAAGAACGACATCCTCCCCATTCTTCGCAAGCAGACTGGTTTTCTGGAATTTCTGCCTTTCTTCCCGGAGAAGATGAAAGAGGAAAAGACAGTCGCGATCAGTCTCTGGGCGACCAAAGAAGATGCTGAGAAATATGAGAAGGAGTTTTATCCGAAAATTAACGGGATTGTGAAGCCCTATCTGGCCACACCCGTCGTGGTCAGGTTCTATACGGTTGAGACCACGCTTTGCGAGCACTTTGTCAACGCGCTTGCTGCTTGATATTGAAGCGAGCATCTACATGAAGCCCCGGAGCAGCCTCGTTCTGGGGCTTGTTGTCTGAGGAACCAACAGATGGGCCGGTCTAATTGCCCCTTTCGCACCCCCAAAGCCAGCCAAAAGCCCGACGACCAGCCGCCGCCCGATTGTTACCAGGTGGAGTGATTCAGTTCCTGGGTGGGATTTTCCCCCACTGTTGACCAGCGCCTTTCACGGCGCACTGTTACGCCCGTTCACGACGATACGGATCGAATGGGCTTGCCCCG
The DNA here is from genome assembly GCA_035623335.1 of Terriglobales bacterium. Taxonomy (GTDB): domain Bacteria; phylum Acidobacteriota; class Terriglobia; order Terriglobales; family Acidobacteriaceae; genus JAFAGX01. Next base: position 36,509 of record DASPTQ010000128.1, on the reverse strand, counting down.
GACAAAGCATTTATCCTTTTTGATCAAGAACAATCTCATGTGCCCAGTACAGTGCCTCTCTGACGTTCCAGACGTTTCCTGATTGTCTCGGCATTCTCCGGTTTGACTCCCACTTCTTCCAGGGCTGCGCGAAAGTGCTTGAGGAACAGATCGAAGTGCGCATCGCTCAGACCGTGATCTCTAGATCGGGCATGGGCGTCATGAATACTTTTCCCTGTATACACTCGTCCGCTGAGGAGCATGGAAATAAACATATCCTGCCGAGACCGGAGGTGTGCCATGTCAACTCCTTCATTGGTGGCTTCCTGCCAGCAGCAAAAAAAAAACGACGCAGTGCCAGAGAGAGTGTGCCCCCAGCATGAAAGCTGCAGAGCAAAGTCACAGTAATCTCGGTCACCTTCTGCGGGTCATCGCCTGCGACGAATCGCGAGCCGAATCGCGGTCAAAGTGCCAAGATGCGCAACCCTGATTTGTGATGGATCACCATCTTGATGTGTGTTCCTCGTCACAGCTAAAGTTCTTTGAAGGGCAGAAGGTAAGCCTAATCACCAGCACAGCCAAACGCCCGCAAGCCGGGAGGTGATTTGTGCTCTCACCACACAGGCTGGACATCATCAAAAAATACCAAACGTGCCAGATGCGCCCCGAGCGGCTGTTTTGCGATCTCTCTACAGAGGCGCTGCAAGCATTTGAGACTATCAAGTACGCGACCGCATACCGCAAAGGCGCGGTGTTGTTCGTGGAAGGGCAGGCTCCACGGGGCATTTTTGTACTGTGCAAGGGCGGAGTCAAAATGTCTGTGAGTGCGGGTAATGGAAAAGTACTGGTCGTTAGAATCGCCGAACCGGGTGAGGTGCTCGGCTTGAGCGCAACAGTTTCCGGCCAGCCTTACGGGTTGAGCGCCCAAACCGTGGAAACCTCTCAGGTGAACTTTGTGGAGCGATCTGATTTCCTGCGCTTTCTCAAAGAGCACCCCGAGGCTTGCTTCAAAGTAGCCGAGCAGCTAAGCGAAAAGTACATGGTTGCCTGCGAGAAGGTACGCTCGCTGGGATTGTCGCGTACTGCGGATCAGAGATTGGCGAAGCTACTACTGGAATGGAGTTACAAGAACGGCACAGCGGACAAGGCGGAACCCTGTTTCGAGCTAACGCTGACTCAGGAAGAGATTGGACAACTGATTGGAACCAGTCGCGAGACCGTGACTCATGTGCTTGCTGAGCTAAAGAAACGGTGCATAGTTAAGGTCACAGGTGCCACGCTCGTGATCCGCAATAAGTCGGGATTAAAGGCTATTGCTGGAGCGGATAAGAATCGCGTGAATTGACGGAGATGTTGCGATGAACGCTGAAGCAGAAAATCCGTTTCAGAGCATAGAGAGTGCTCACGATTTTGTGAACCTGCTCATTGCGAAAGTCACGGAGGCCAAGCGGGAGCTTGAGGCGGACATAGAACGAGAAGCCAAGGTGAATATCTCACGACGCTTGGACGCGCTGCGAGTGGCGCTGTATAACCTTGAGAAGCTGGAGCTACATTTAACCCGAAGCCGCCGACTTCTTAATGATCTTCGTGCATGGCGACGGCTGCTGTTCGAGGAGCGTGCTCAACCCACCGCAGCGTCTTCAACCCTGACGGAGAGTGCGCCTCAAAGCGCCGTCGCAGCGTATGAAGATGGACACGAAGCGACCACCGTGTCCGCATCCGAGCCTGCCAACCACCAACCCTAGCTAGGGCATGCGGCAGGCGGGGCTGCAACAGCCTCGAGCTAAGAGGCGGCTTCGCGGTATCACTATTTCCCCAAGAGTGAAAGAGTATTACGGCGGGACCGTAAACGTCCGTGAGCTAGTGGCGGTCCCCCCGGGAGTAGTGATCGTGCTGTGTATTATGGACTCCGCCAGTCTCTAGCAACTTGAGAAACTAAGCCTTACTATGGTGACGAAAGGCACTGCGCGGCTAATTCCGGCGGTACTGGGTTGTAGAAAAAGCCAGACGCCCACTCAAATCCAGTGATCCGGGCAATCTGAGGGAGAATTTCCACGTGCCAGTGAAAATCGTCCTCGATAGTGTTCCAGTACCCCCCTCGATGTCGCAGGAACGGTCTGTCCTGGAGCAACAAGTTGTAGGGCGGGCCACCCAAAGTGTGATCCAACTTCTGCAAGATTTCGCGCAGGATCTTGGCCAGATTCTCAGCCTGTTCTGGGCTCATGCGGCTGAAGGCACTATTATGAGATTTGGGAAAGATTGCCATCTCGAACGGAAAGCGTGAGGCAAAAGGAGCAAACGCTACAAAATCCTCATTCTCACCTGTCAATCGCTTTCCGTCCCTTTGCTCCTGCTGAATCACGTCGCAGTAGATGCATCTTTCCTTGACGGCGAAATACTCACGAGCGGTTATGAGCTTGGTCTTAACTGTGCGCGGTGTTATCGGGAGGGCCATCAGGTGCGAAATTGAATGGCTAATGGTGTGGGAGCCCGCTTCCTGGCCGTGGTTCTTAAAAATCAGCACGTAACGCATCCGCTGGTCACCCTCCAGATCGATCCTACGCGCTATGTAAGCGCGAATTACGTCACAGATTTCACGAATTTCCAGTTCGTGGAGACTACGATCGTGGCGCGGCGTCTCGGCAATTATCTCGTGTGCGCCCACACCGTTCATCAGATCGTGGAATCCTTCGGCCCGCGCTCTCAGTTCACCTTCTATCCGCAATCGCGGAGCAGAGTTAGGTACCACTCGCACGGACCAACCGGGCCCGTTGGGGGAGGAGCCAGGGTTGCGAATGGCGAACACTTCCGGCGGTGTGGAAGCTTCGTTGCTTTCGCAGAACGGACAAAACTTCGTTTCCCTCGCGAATCTCTTGAAATGAAAATCCGAGGGCTGCACTGTCGTGGTCTCAGCCATGATCACCCAGCGGCCAGTAAACACGTCTTTGCGCATTTGGGACATTGAGCCTCCCGCCGCTTTTTCTCTTCTCCGGTGTCTCTCGTGTCTTCGCCCAGTGCGGAAAGATTATCGACGAATTGCTGGGAAGGAATCCATTTTTCGGTAGGTGCGGCACATGCCACAAGAACATCTGTACTCCGGGTCAGCAGGTCGTATGGTATGAGCGCACGTGCGACAAATGAAGCGCCCATCGACGTGACCGACCATGCGCCTAAACTCAACAATCCCAGCTGTGCAATATGGGCATCGCACGACCATTTCAGAATTGAAGAAGAACTTATTCATGACGCAGATCGAGAATCCTTGAACGCCAAAAACAGCAGGTCGCGAATAGTCATTCCTGAATCGAGAAGGGAGATCATTTCTTCCGGGCGTACCCCTACCCTTTCGCCATAGCGAACAATTTTGTCCACAGCCCTATTGAGCAGTTCTGTCTCTTCCGCGCTCCACTGCTCTGGATTTGTCACCTCACTCGTCACCGGCATAGATTCGCTATTTGCTCTGCCACTTGGCTGTGACCCACATCACGAATGTTTGTTCATCCGCCTCGCACCGGAGAACACATAGAGGTACTCAGGTTCGTAGGCGACAATTCACCGACCAGTGCGCCGTTTTTGTCCCATATTGGAAACAAATGACTCGCGGTACGCCCCAGCAGGGCGCGCGATTATCCGCGTTCGGCTTCAACTCACCGACTTTCAGCTACGACAGAATCACCGCCCAAATCTCCTGTCTTAGGAGGAACCAAATACCGAAGGACTGGATAGACGAAATCAACAGCCGTTGCCAGGAACCCACTGCCCAGCAACACTTCGACAAACCGTCGCCGAGGTACAGGCGTGGACGGCCGACCCCATGAACCGGCCACCTCCAAGTCACTCCTTGCCATGCTTACCTTTCGCATTAACGTCCACTCCTGAGATCAAAATCGATTCGAGTCTTTCTCATCAGGCCGAACGCGATTCGACGGTACGCTGCATCTCGCGCAGCCACATCGTCTGGAACAGTTGCAGGCGATGTCCAATCACGACTGCCAGATTGAGCGCGATTTTGTATCCTCCCACCGGATTCGCGGCAAAGTGCTTGAGCAACGCCTCCCGCGGTAACGCTGTTACCTCTGCGTCATACAGCGTCGCCGTGGCGGTGAGCGTGAACCGGTAGGGCGGAATTAGCGCTGACCAGCCCACCGCCTGGCCGGGGCCCCTCTCCTCCACAAAAATATTTTCTTCTCGGCCCCGGACCCACATCGGCAGCGTGAGCTTGATTCGTCCGCGCTCCACCAGAAACAGGCGATCAGCTGTATCCCCCAGTTTAAACAGCGAGGTTCCGCTCGGAACAATCACTCTGGTGCCGAGCGACAGAGCCTGTTCGGCTTCAGCGGCTGAGAGACCGTTCAGAAAATCATGCGTCATGAGTCACTCTCTTAGTTCACAAAGGGCGAAGGTGTCTTGCTGTGCAACTGGTCGTGGGTAGGAAGTGCCAGGAACGATTCCGCAGCGGCTTGCTCTAGGCGAACGTGGTTTTCAATTTGCAGCAGCAGGACCTCGATAGGCACCTGCCGCAACGGCATAGCTGGCGGTTTAGCAACACTGTCAGTGAAGAAGCCAGTCGGCGGAACTGGAGTGCTTAGGACAAGTAAAGGAAGTGCAGCGCACGCGACAGCAATTCCGGCGAACCACAGGAAGGGCCCCGCCAGCAAGACAAACCCGAGTGGAAGGATCTGTGGACGCGCAAAAAACAGATACACTCCCGCTCCGATCATGAGTAACCCAGTAAGCAGCATGTTGTAACGGCGCATTACCAACTCCTTGAAATCTCGGGAGGCAGGGTTCAAACTCATTTAGCAGCTCAAGCCGAGAAGTCATCCTGTTCTCCTTTGAATGCTCCTGGCACGTGCATGCCAGCGTTCACCCAGCCATAACTCTCTTCTTTGCAGTCGCCGATGGAGACCGAAATTAGAAGTTAAAGAATGAAGGTGACGCGGTTCCGAGCCGCTTTCCCCTTAGCACACTCAGGCACAACAAACCGGCCAACCCGGTTCGGGCAATAGCCCCGGTGAACGCAAATTCGGCAACTTGGCTTGGACACTCTCCAGAGGATGAACTCCCCGATCACCGTACAAAAGGCAGCTAAAAGATAGCCGAAGTGGTGCAGCGACGCCATCGTGCACCTCCCGGTGCAACTCACAATGAGCCTGCGATAAACCTCTGTCCGTGAGCTGTGGTACCTAAAATGGTGATCTGGATCACAGGCTATATAATCGCCTTGCGTCGCTTGACACAGCCGCTGATGCCGGGCGGGATCGCGACGATCAGTCATCAAGAGCCAAGGCGCGGAGGCCCAATATCCTGGGCAGCATCGTGTGTGCGGGGTGTCGGGAGAGCAAGTTGCGAGCGGGTACTTTCAGAAGCCAGATCCTTGAATTATGTGATCACCTAATTCAAAATCGGTTCTACTGGGGTTCGACCGCTCGCATGCGTAAGCGCTTAATCAGTCCGATTCCCCATGATCGCGTCCCTTTCGATAACGGCGCACTAGATGTGGCCAACTTAGCGACAGTCGAGATCACATCAGAGGATCAAGCCTATCCTATCGAATTTGCGCTGCAGCTTCGAGATCGACAAGGCTGGCGCGCTGCTGAGCCTGGACCTCAGGTCATCCGGTTGTTGTTCGACCAGCCGCAAAAGCTGAGTCGCATTTGGCTGGTTTTCGAGGAAACCGAAATCCAGCGCACGCAAGAGTTTGTCCTCAGATGGTCGGCGGATGGCGGGCGTTCCTTCCGAGAAATTGTTCGCCAGCAATGGAATTTTAGCCCGCCGGGGACAGTACGTGAGACTGAGGATTACACTGTGGAACTTTGCGACGTGACTGTTCTTGAGTTGAGGATTTTGCCGGATCAGGGTGGCGGAAACGCTCGCGCATCGCTCACAAGGTTGCGCTTGGCATGACGAATGCGCTGGAAGGCACCAGAAAGTGCGTCCCACATGGCTGAGCGCGCCTTCAGCTGAAGCAGCTCTCAGGAAAAGGCAGCACAGTTGATCCCCTGAGGTTCGGATGACCTGCCCCGTGGGATGCGAGACCGATTCGAAATCGGAGCCTCTACAGGGGTCAGCTCGATGACAGTCGGCCCGGTAATGGTCTTCCGGTCACGGGCGCAGATCTAGGAGCGGCTCTGGACTGGCTGTTGGCAGGACACTCCGTGCCCTTAAACCAGAAGCCAAGCGTGAGTTGCAACATCAAGTGGAAACGCACGAACACCCCCGACTATTTTTCGAATCGTGTAGTCCTGAACAGACGTGGAGGGAAAAACGGGACATGATTACGCGCTTCTGAAATTTCTTCCCCGTGAGCTTCAACCACGTCCGCCGAGATGAAACCCATGGTGGTGAACGTGCCGTTTCATTCGGAAAGTGCTGACTTTCGGACGACACCCGGAGCTCTTTTCTTTCTAGCACCGCTGGTCTGGAAATTCAGTGATTGAGCGCACATGGTGAGTCTTGGCGTTGGCCTCATCCATCACGCCCTCTTTCCTGGTGCGCTGGTGGTGTGGAGGTGCGGTCGCCTGCAAGAAAGCCTGTGCGCCGATCCTGATCATGATGACCCAAACAAGGTGACAGAGATCACTGTGACTTTCCTACACAGCCTCCATGCTGAAGCATGTTTGTGGTAGGGGGCTTAACATGGACTGGAGAACAGAGTGGCCTTGGAGCTTAGAGGAAGAGGCAAGGTGGAAGGCGGAACTGGAAAAGCGAGAGCAGGACACTGAAGAGTTCATGGACGGCATTGTCGAGGACGACGGCAGTTCATGCGATGCAATCGGAATTCCCGACGAGGAACCCGCTGAAGAGAGCATCCCTGAAAAATACGTTACGGCATAAGCCATTAACCGGCGTGTCCTAATGATTGTGCCGCTGCACAATGAACGAACTTGCCTGCTAAGCGATCCTTGGGTTGTGGACTCAACAACCTGTCTGTGGTCGCCATTGCCCCAGTTGTCGAACACCTCCTGCTTCGTGTTCTAGGCAAATTTTTGGCACAACCCTCTAGTGGAAAGACAGGAAAATGCAACGGGCAAGTTTGCGCCCGCTCGGCCTGGTCCCTGCGTCGAGCCAGCAGCCGAGATGCTGATGGGCGTGCACCTTGCTGACTGTCGGAATGTTAGTCAGCTTGGAGAAGAACGCACTGGACTACCCTCCTTATCCGCTGCGCTTTTCTGGAACCACTGGGTATGCCTGCACCTATTTGTAATAGCTTGTACTCGACCTTGCGGACACGTTGGCAAGTTTTCGGACACAGGCAGTGTCCCCTTCCGAGCCTCCACCTGCCCCGTTTTGCCCCATGGCGCCAGCCCGGCCTGAATTGGGGGATTTTAAGTGTTAAGGGATTTGGACGAGCGGGAGCCTTGACTGCGAACCGAGGCGGTGAATCCCCCCAAGGCTTTCGCTCGCTTTAAGGAACGGATACGGGAGCAGACGCGGAGAACCAGAGGCATCAGTTTGGCGCAGATGGTCAAGCAGATCACGACCTACCTTCGAGGATGGCTTACCCTCAGAGATGAGACCGGTCGTGGGCGAACTCGGAAATGCCGCTCACAGCCGCTCTTTGAATATGAGAACCTGGGTTGAGGTAGTTCCCCTTAGGAACTTCGCTTGGCCCCCTTGCGGCCTGCCTTAGCCAGACGCTCAGCAACGATGGCGTAGACGGAAGGGTTAAATACAAGTCCGATATGCGTTCCTGAGACTGAGAAGTCCGATTCGGGGCGGTCTGTCTTGCAATACCGCCAGTCAACTACTCCGTCGCCCTCGCTGTACACAGCGGTTTCTCCTACCGACGCGGGCATCGCGTGCCGCAAAGAATCCAGAAAGTCACAAGTGCAATGACCGGTGTAGCAATCAGGAAGCACTTCCTTGCCGTGCTTCGCCAGGATGCGGCGTCGAACCATGCGCGCCACGCGCAAAATGCTAGGATGGGCCACCGTACCGCGAAAGGGCGCACCCAAGGTGATGACGGAAGCGACATCCGCTGGGCGCTGCGCCGCGATGGCACGCGCGATGATCCCTCCCAGACTATGGCCGATCAAATGGACTTTGCGCCCGGATGTGGCTAGCGCCTTCTCGATGGCCGCATTCAGTTGCCGTTTAATCAGGAGGTTCGGGCACTCGGTGTTGAAACTTATGCCTGAAAAGAACGGTTTGTATCCAATTCTCGCTAGCCATTGATGCAACGGTGTCAAATAAACATTCGGGCAGAGGAAAGCAGGGATGAGAATCACTGCGGAACCGTCGCCGTGCGGTATCCCTAGACCGTAATATAAGGGCGCGGCATGCAACAGAACCAACTCGGCCGCAAACAGCACCTCGCCCACAATAGCAACGTTAGCTTCCCGATACTCCTGAGTACGGATAGGGGAGCCGCAATCCCTGGGTTCGACGTGGGTTCTTCTCATTGAAGCGTTGTCCCACTGTACGTGAGAACCCGAAGTTCCACAATGATGGTTTTGTCCGGGCTTCCCCGCACGTAAACCTCGGATCGGACGTTGACAAGCAGTTGTGCCCGGATCACGATTTCACAAAGGTTCCCAGCTATGGCGCAAACTATAAAGCCTGTGAAACTGAACCCGCGGACCCTGGAAGCATTTGATGCTTACATTCGCTACGCTGAAACGGAAATGGAGCAGGCTTTGCACAGAAGTGGGCCATTCCTCTGGTCGCAGCAGACGCCAGAGCGAGCTCAGGAGGTCGATCGCGGGCAGGTGGTGGCGCAATTTTGGTCTGGCCAAGGGCCGGTCAAAGTGACGAAGGGTTTGATCCACGACTGGATCGCTGCCGCCTTCATTCCTGATTCGAATATCCAAGAAATATTTGCAGTGATCCAGGAATACGATAACCACAAGACCACCTACAAACCTGAGGTAATTGATTCGAAACTCATCAGCCGTGACGATAACGATTTCCAGGTCTATCTGCGGCTTCTAAAAAAGAAAATCATCACTGTTGTCCTCGATACTGATCATGAGGTGCAATCGGTCTCGCATCCCACGGGGCAGGTCATCCGAACCTCGCCACCGCCGATCAAATCGCGCAGAAGGTCGGGATTCCGCGAGACTCGATAAACCGAGCGAGGGCGGGCATTGACCACGTGCTGCTGGAGGCGACCTCGGACGGACACTGCGCCCTACCGCTGGAAAAGCTCAAGCTCGCGGCGGTCAAGCTGCTGGCGGTGCCGGAAGCCATAGTCGAACAAGCATTGTCACAGATGCTCACCAGCGGATCACTGCTGCTGGAGCAAATCGACGGCGAGCCGCTGATCTTCCTGCCTCACCTCAGGAAAGCGGAGGAGGGCATAGCGGCACGGATCAAATGTCTGGCAGGAATGGCAACCCTCTATCCGCCAATCGACTTCGACAAGGCGGTCGCGTGGTGCGAGCGGCGGACGGGCAGGACGCTCGCACACAGCCAGCGCGAGGCGCTGAAGACGGTGCTCGGGAAGCGGGTCGTGGTCATCACCGGGGGACCGGGCGTAGGCAAGACCACGCTCGTGAACTCGATCCTGATGATCCTGCGTGCCAAGGGGGTGAAGTGCCTGCTGTGTGCCCCCACTGGACGAGCAGCAAAGCGACTCGCCGAGACAACGGGATTAGAGGCGAAGACCATCCACCGCCTGCTGGAGATCGACCCCGGCACTGGTCGATTTACCCGGAACGAGTCCAATCCGCTTGGCTGCGGGCTTCTGGTCGTCGATGAGACCTCGATGGTTGACGTGCCGCTGATGCACTCGCTGGTGCGGGCTGTTCCGAATCCCTCCGGGCTGATTCTTGTCGGCGACGTAGACCAGCTTCCGTCCGTTGGACCGGGCACGGTTCTTCATGAATTGATCGAGAGCGGCGTCGTGCCGACCGTGCGCCTCACGGAAGTGTTTAGGCAGGCTGCGGACAGCCAGATCATCACCAACGCACATCGCATCCGCCGAGGACAGATGCCGGACATGGGCGGAGCAGACCCGAACTCCGACTTCCATTTTGTGGAGCGGGATGAGGCAGAAAAGATCGTCGCGACACTGGTCAAGCTGGTGCAGGAGCGGATTCCAGAGCGATTTGGGTTAGACCCGATCCGTGACGTGCAAGTCCTGTGCCCGATGAATAGGGGATCGCTGGGTGTGCGCGAACTCAACACCGCACTGCAGCAAGTTTTGAACCCAGTTCGTGCCGGCGAACCCAGCATTGAACGATTCGGCTGGCGGTTCCAGATGCGGGACAAGGTCATCCAGACCGAAAACGACTACGACAAGGACGTGTTCAACGGCGACGTGGGGATCGTGGAGCGGGTCGATCTCGTCGAGCAGCAGGTCGCCATCCGCTTTGACGACCGGATAGTGAAGTACGACTTCGGCGAACTGGACGAAGTCTCTCTGGCTTACGCGGTCACGATCCACAAGTCGCAAGGCTCGGAGTTCCCGGCGGTCGTGATCCCGCTAGCAACGCAGCACTACATGCTGCTCCAGCGCAACCTGATCTACACCGGGATCACGCGTGGCAAGCGGCTCGTGGTGCTCGTCGGGCAGAAGAAGGCGCTGGGCATCGCCGTCCGCAATGACCGTCCGCAGCGGAGGTATTCTGGTCTGCTTGCCAGCTTGAGAAAGGATGGGTTGGCAGGGATGGCTTTAGCCAGCCGCAAACCGTGACGTCCACCACATCTCCAGCAATGGAGCTCTCCTGTACCCCTGCGACCTCCGACCTGTGTCGCTTTGCTCGTAACTAGGCATTTTGAGTCATGTCACTGTATATGCATTGGATTGCGTTGCGCAATTGTTTGGCTAACCGCTCAGCAAACCAGTAATTCACTAGCCGATCCATCGCGTCGTGGCGCAAGCTGAGCTGCGCACCGCGTGTAGCTTTTCGTGCGATTTTTGTCTGGCGTAATAGGCGCTGGGTCCCATCTCACCGAAAGGAAACCATCCATCCCGCGCGGAACCTTCTAACTTCATTTCAAATCGCGCCCCCCAGGACTAAATCCTCGTCCACGTGTCCGCCCGGAACGACGGGACGGGTCCTTATGCGGCCACGATCCGCCTACCACTTTTGGCGGGCGACCTCGGCATGACGGTCGAGCGGCACCTGGCGCCTTCGCTAGATGTTGCCCGGGCAGTCAGTCGCGAACACAGCCATGCAGCGCGTCTCCGATGCAGCCGCCAAGGCTGTGCTGCCACGGCTGGCGGAGTTCGCGGCAGCAGGCACTTTCACGGTCCAGCCCCCGATCCAGAAGCTGCGCCCAAGGGCGCAAGCTGCTTCGCTCGAAACTGATTCCAGAAATCAGTTCCTTGCTCACCATGTACTTAGAAGGACTAAGATTGCCAACTGTGCTCGGTTAAGTCCTTTGTTTGACGTTTCACTGTAAATTCGAATCCTATAGCGCCCACCATCTTTTCTTATAGTTACAAGCCCTGCCTGCCGGGGCTTGGCAGGAAATGGCAGGAAATTTCGGGCGTCCAAAGCTAGGCAGCATCGTCTGCCTCCTCCTTTTCACCCCTCCACAACCGAATTGCCCGTGAGCCTGGCATCGATCGCTTCGACGGTGCGCTGCACCCCGTCGGGAATGATCTGCGCGTAAACGTCGGCGGTGGTTTCCGCCCGGGTGTGCCGCAGCATGCACTGCACATCCGTGAGCGTCCCCATCCGATCCTGCAGGTTCCAGGTAGAAACCGAGCGCCGGATCACCTGGAAGGTGAGTTTGGGCAAACCCAACTCCTCCGCCACAACCTTCAAAACAATGAACCCGCCGCGGGCGTTCGGAAAGATAAACGCCACGGGTCGCATGGAGTTCTTGGTCTTTCCAAACGGACGTATCTTGCCTCGATAGACCGTCTCCCTGAGTTCCAGCCGATCGCCTTGCAAGCACTTCCACCGCAGGGCGAATAATTCGCCTGGGCGAAGCGCATCGCTCATGTCGAGTCGCATGAGCAGCCGATCGCGAATGGATAGTCGCTAGTACTCCTGCAGCTGGGTCCAGGTCAATACAGGTTTGTCCTTGGGTCTGAGTTCTGCAGGAAGAGCCAGCTTGCGGGCGGGATTTTTGTCAAGCAGCCCGTGCTCGATCGCCTCCTCGAAGATCGCCTTCATGTAGCGGCGGGCGTGCTTCACTCGGTCCGCGCTCTTATCCCTGGCCAACCGGATCAGATGCGTTTGCAACACGAACCTGTCCAATTTGTGACTGTTCTGGTCGCCTTGCTCGGTCGGGAAACTAGTGAAAGGCAACCCGTTGCAAACGATCGAGCAGGTTTTGGTAGCCTTCCTCGACGTCGGTCAAATCGTTTCCTCCTCCCGAAGAGGCACCGTCTTCTATCCTTGGTGTCGCTGGCGTGTCCCTGTCACCCTAGAAACGGTACTCTCCTGCCACTCGCACCGAGGTTTACTGCTAACCTTGGGGTGGCAGGCCAATGCGACGGACCAAGTCCTTGAAACGGGCGTCCCCGTGGAGGGAGTCAAAATACGGCAATACCTGAATTAGAGTGAGCCCGCCATCACGATTCCGGACATCCTTTTCCAGCCAGGCGAATGCCTGATCTGATTCGCCGAGCGCAGCGTGGATCTGGGCAATGGCGACATAAAGCTGCCCGGTGAGTTCTCGTTCTGATTCCGCCTCCAGCGTGTGCAAGACATCTCGCGCTTGGGCTTCTTGGCCCATGACGCCATAGATGGCGCCCAGATCCGCTTCCAAGAAGAGTCCGGCTCCGGGAATGCTCGTTCCCTTCTTGATTTGCTCTAAAGCCATTTCATATTGCTGCTTGCCTAAGTAAGACCATGACAGCACTACCCGTGCCAATGCAAATCCCTGTTCCATCTCGAGCACGCGCTGGGCCTGCTCAATGGCTTGATCATACTGCCGCGCAAGACAGAGTATTTGCGCGACGTCGGTACTAATGATCAATGAAAGCGGGTCGATTTCCTGGGCACGGCGGATTTCTTCAAGCGCCTTGTCCATCTGACCCTGCGAGACCAGGTAGAACGCGTACCAGTGATGGGCAGTGGGATAGCTTGGATTCAGTTGCAAGGCGCGCTGGAATTCCTTCTCGGCGGCAGACCAATTCCAGTCGTAGTGCCAGTACACAAAAGCGAGCGAGGTATGGGCGTCAGCCAGTGTGTCGCCAAGACTGAGAGCCTTGAGTGCGGCGGCGCGGGCCCTGGCCATCGCCTCCTGGCGCGTGATAGCCGTGGTCGGGTTGGAACCGAGTAACGCGTAGGTATCGGCGAGTCCCGAGTATGCCTGCGCATATCCCGGATCCTCCGCGATAGCCTGCTGGAAATATTCAATGGCCTTCAAGTAACCCTGCTCTGACCGCTTATTCCATAAGTAGCGGCCTTTCAAATAGTTTTCGTAAGCGTCGAGATTGGAAATGACGCCGGGGGATGCTTGCGAGCCCAGCTTTATTGCGATCTGCTCGGCAACGCCGCCTGCGATCTCCTCTTGCAGCGTCAAGACCCCCTCTATATCGCGTTCGTAACTTTGAGACCAGAGATGGGTTTGGTCGCTCACACGGACCAGTTGTGTGGTAATGCGTACGCGTCTCCCGTCGCGCCGAATGCTGCTTTCCAGAATGTAATTCACGCCGAGCTCCCGGCCAATCTGCGCCACCGTCTTGGCCGTGCCCTTGTATTGCATGACTGAGGTGCGCGCAATGACTCTGAGCCGTTCGGGATTGGCCCGGCTCAACTGCGCAATCATCTCCTCGGTCAGGCCGTCGCTGAAGTACTCTTGTCCGGGGTCCCCGGAAAGGTTTTCAAAGGGAAGCACGGCGAGCATGACTTTCCCTCCTGGGTCAGCCGCGAGGTGGCGGAAACGGTCCCGAACAGTGATCCCAAGAATCACGATCACAATGAGAGATGCCAAGGCTTCCCAGAGGATTGGCCGGCTGAGGGGCGCTCGCAAGGCCACTGGTTCCCCGCCACCTGCCGCCCTGGACTCGCCCGTTGCTTCCACGGGGGCCACGAAGCGGTATCCGCGTTTGGGCACGGTCTCAATGTATTCATGGGTTTCGGGGGAGTGGTTGAGTGCCTTCCGCAGCGTGAAGATGTTCTGGGCCAGGGTCGCTTCTCCGACGAACGTATCTGGCCAGACGCGGTGGAGAAGTTCAGACTTCTCAATAAGATGGCCCCTGTTCTCCACGAGGGCGAGGAGTGTTTCCAGGGCCTTAGGGGAAAGGGGAAGACGACGGCCTTCGCGAAGCAGGACCCTTTCCGCAGGGTCCAAAACGAAGGGCCCGAAGGAATAACGCTTCTGAACCGGCGCTTCCATGGCGTTTTTAAAAATTCTTTGAAAAAAACTTGAGCGTTATCTCAAGACTTTCGACGCTGGCTCAGGTACCTAGGGGTGCTTGCCTGGGCGGTGAGCCGGGACCCCCCACGTTCGCGCGTGGGCCGATTTTAGCCCGTTGCCCAGGCAGAGGCAAGCTTCAGGCAATGAACGGGGAGGATCATGGGTACTTCGCGCGGGAGCACTCCGGGCCCTGAGCTGGAGCCCAAGCCTGCAATTCCGGCTAGCAAAGATCAGGCCCTCACGACACGCTTCGTGGATTTTTGGTGGCTCAAGGTCCCCGCCAAATTGCGGCGCTTCTCGACGCTTTTGTGGGCCGTGTGGTCGGATGGAATCTACCTGACCGCATTGCCGCGCCTGGCCCTTGTTCTGGTCTGTGTTGTCTTTCTGTTCGGCTTCATCGAAGGCGGGACGCATTGGAGCTATCGCACGATCGTCGGCTCCAATGGCTTCGCCGGTAACGTGCTCGCGCCGATGGCAACTGGCGACAACTGGGGAGGGCCTACTCGCCTGGTTTTCGCCGAGAATCTGCACCTGGTCATCATCGCGGCCGTGCTCGGTGCTCTCAGCGCCAGCCTCGGGCTGGTGCTCGTGATCGGATACGCGCTCGGCGACTTCTTTGTGGCCGGAGCAAAATTGCCGGCCATGTATTCGGTCGCCAGTCTCTCGGGTCCGCAAATCTGGGTCTATCGACACGTTCCATTATTCGTCTCATACCTCCTGTTCTTCACACTCGCCGCGTTGCCAACCATTATGGCGCAAGAGTTGGTCGCTACCGCGCACCCGAAAATTCGTCACTCAAGACCACTAACGATTGGGCTTACTGCGATCGTGCAAGCCCTGCTGGTGTTCGGATGGAGTTACATGGCGCCGATGGTGTTCCGAACCGTCTGGCTGTGGCCCGGCGGTCTTCCCCGGATTCAGGTCGACTTCTATAGCGGCATGATCATGCGATGGGTGCTCCCATTTGTCTTCTTAGTTACCATCGCGCGGGGAGTGTTGACCAAATTGGCTGAAAGGAGCCAATCGGTTGAACAGCGCATGACGGAAATCGCAGGTCAGGCTACAAGCATCCAGTCGCGCTTTCCAGGCTGGGGTTCAGCGCTGATACGTGCCGCGGTGATCACGCTCCTCATGACTGGGTTCCTGCATACGCCTAGCAACTCCGTACCAGGCATCATGACGAACTTCGTCGAGGCGGAGATTATCTTCGTTTGCCTCGCGCTGTTGCTCTTGGCCTGGATTTATATCGTGCCGCACATGAAACTTTGGAACGGATGGACTGCGAGAGTGAACCGGTATCCGGTGCTGCTCCGCCTCGCAGCTGCGACGTTTGCAGGATATGTTGTCAGTTTTTTCCTTACCGCGATCCCGGCGTTCCGCAGCGAGCGTGGCGGAGAATTCGGTCCCGAGGTCGCTGGCATCCTCATCGGGTTCGCCCTGACACTCGCCTTGTTGCCGGACGGCTGGTTTGCCGAAGATCAGCAGGAAGTGCCGCTGAGTTCCGGCGGCAGATTGCCGCTACCGAATTCGGCTGCCGCACAAGTCGCATCCGTGATTGCGATTGTGCTCCTGGCCAGTAGACGAGCCTTCGCCGATTGCTACGACTGCCACTGTTGCTTCCATGGCTGCCAGCCCTGGACGGCAGGCGGGTCGGTCGCCGGAAGCGTTCCTCCACTCGGCAGAATTGGTGCTGGCGCGAAGACGCCCTGTGCCGACAAGAAGAAGGCCTACGACGACGCCGCTCGCGAGCGCGACCGCCTCGCACAGGTCGTGGCTAGCGCGTCGAAGGTAGTGCAGCAGGCTCTTGATGCACTGAGCCAAGCGCAGAACCAATTCAACGAATCTACCAACTTTGAGCTGGGCTTAATTATCCCAGATTGCTGTCCCAACCTTTCGCCGCCGCCGGGCAGTCCGTGTCATTGGTCGGATGCCCAGCTGTCCCCACTTCTGGACGGCCTTGCAGCGTGTGCTGCCACCACCACTTGCGACCCGCTTTTCGTACGAACGGCGGCGCAAGCATTAGAACGCTCATGGGCGGAGCTCCAGTTTAAGGGCGAGCAACTCGCTAACTGGGAGAAGTATTACAACGACGCCGAACAGCAATACGAGGAAGCCGAGCAAAAACTTGCTGATGCGCTAAAGGCACTGCAGGACTGTCTCGCCGCGCATGGGCTCCCCCTCGCCCGCCCGTTGGGCGCACCGCCACCGCCAAAGTCACAATGAGGGGACCTATGCACAAACTGACGAGAGTAGGTTGGATGGTATTGCCCACTCTCGGATGGATCTTGCACGTACCTGCGAGTAATCCGGGCGTGCTACCTCACGGCAACGGCGAAACTAACGTGCACGCACAGGAGAGCACGAAGCCCAACGGACGCGGAGCGATTGGCGCAATCTGCGAGTCCCAACCTAATGGCACCAGTTGTCGCATTCGAAGCCTCGTCAAAGACGGTCCTGCAGAGCGTGCCGGCTTAAGCGCTGGTGATGTGTTGCTGCGGTTGCAGAACAGTGGCACCGGAGCTGTAACCGAGCAGATTGCAAGAACCAAGCTGGGTACGCACACCACCATTGAGTTTCAACGCGGCAGCGAGCGGAGACAGGCCCCCGTTGTTGTTGCCGACGAGCTTTCGCTTTACTCGCAGGCCGCGGACGCCAATGATCACACTGCCCAAACGATTCTCGGCGAAATGTATGCCTGGGGTTACGGTGTTCCCGAAAACGTAGGTCTCGGCATAGGTTGGCTTCGCAAGGCAGCCGAAGCGGGCCACGCTCCCGCGCAGGATGATTTGGGAACCATTTACTTCAAAGGCCACGGTGTCCCAAGCGATGCGCGGACAGCCATCTCGTGGTACCGCAAGGCTGCCGAGCAAGGACTTCCCGAGGCTGAGCGCGACCTTGCCGAAATCTACATGTACGTGGAGGGATTCAAAGATCCGAAAGCTGCGTTTGATTGGTACAAGAAAGCCGCAGAGCAGGGCGATGTCTTGAGCCAGTGGAGCCTTGGCCGATCTTACGAGCAGGGCGTCGTGGTTCCGAAGAATGATCAAACCGCAGCCCAATGGTATGGCAAAGCCGCCGACCAGGGACTGTCTGAGGCTGAGGCTCATTTAGGGTCGATGTATTTCGACGGAATCGGTGTGCCGAAAGATGAAGCCATGGCCCTGAAGTGGTTTCGCAAAGCGGCTGAGAAGAACCAGGCCGAGGCCGAATTCGGATTAGGTGTGATGTATGCCTATGGCCGCGGCGTCCCGAAGAATGATGCCACGGCGCTGGATTGGTACCGAAAAGCGGCGGCGCAGAACGATCCCGCTTCCGAGTACTTCATCGGCACGATGTACGAGAACGGCACCGGGGTACCCAAAGATCAGAAGACCGCAATCGAGTGGTACAAGAAATCGGCGGAACACGGCTATCAGGACGCTGCGACGAAGCTCCAGCAACTCCAGCCGGAGAAGCGTTGATGGTGAGACAAACGGCGGAAAGAGCGGAAGGAGCAGACGCGTGTTCTTGCCTGGAGCCAGAAACACATTTCTGTGGTTTCGAGCGAAAGGCCATTGGTACCGACCAGCACTACGGCGAAGCGGCAATCTGGACGTGCAACAATTGTGGCCGCAATTGGCTTTATTACTTGATTGAATATGAGTACCTTACAGCCGCTGGACGGATGTTCACGGGTGTGATTTCACCGGACACCGTTGCCGCGGTAACTGCAGACAACGCAGTCGATCTGTTTGACACCATGGACTGGTACTTTCGCGGCGGCAGCGCTTTCGGTGGCAAGTTACAGCGAACCACCGGACCGTTAAAGCCGTGGCTCATTCCTTTCCCGGGAAAGTAATCAACGAAACGTGTCATAACGAATACAAGGGTCGTGCTCATGCTATTGCTGGCGTCTTGCTTTCCAACTCTTGTTCAGGCGCAATGGAGTTCGTTTTCCGATGCCAAGGGACGATTCAAAGTGTCGCTTCCTGGTAAGCCCGCGCAGTTTGCGGATTCTCCACCCACTTTCAATCTCAGTACCGCCTCGGGGATGTACGCGATTTCCTACACTGACGACCATGAAGGGGCCGATTGGACTCAGACGGTCAATAGCGAGCGGGACGTCACCATCCAAGGCCTGAACGGAAAAATGATTCGAGAAAAGGAAATCTCACTGGGTGCCTTCCGTGGAAAATCAGTTACGTTTGAATGCAATCTTCCCTCGGGTCCTTTCACTGGGCCGGCGGCCGGACAGATGAGGATTTATTTCAATGGACACCGTTACTACATGCTGATCGGACTCGCCCCCAAGGCTGCAAAGGCGGAGGGAATCACCAAATTCCTTGATTCATTCCAATTAATGCCCGCCTCCAAGGTGCCGTAAACTGCACTCCCGGAACGACGGGTACGTGTAGGTTTGGGCGGTTAGCTCGCGAGGAGGTGGGAACGTGGAAGAGGAAGACATCGGCAGTGCAACCATGGAAGCGAACGGCACGATCGTACTGCTACTACGGGCGACCGGTGAGGGCGGAATTGTAGGCGATGGCCGACTAGTTTATCCGCCCGCGCACCCACGATACAAAGAGGTCTTGCGCCATGTCGGCGGCCTGCGGCCGGGAGAAACCAAGCCCGTGGCACCTTGGCCAAGTAGCACATGAATTTATATTGGTTCGCCCGGTCTGCCGGTGAGTCTGACGCATCAGGTCGGGCATGTGGTTTATGGTAGAAATACCCAACAAGCTGAATTCGCTGCTGTGGGACTGCAAGACTGCTGAAGATATTTACGAAAGACTGCGCCGGGAACGGTGCTTCTCAAAGAATGGCAAAGAGGACCGAGCCGCAGTTGTCGTATCGATTGAGCAAGGTGAGGCAGAGTGGCGGCGCGAGGTGGCCGACCCGGGTTTCTGTGGAGGCACGCGCGAATGGTACGTCACCGCCGCCCTGATGCGCGGCAGGTACTTGAACGAACACGCCAGGAAACTCATGGACAAGCGACTGGTGGCCGCCGCAAAGCCATGGTGGCGGTTCTGGCGGTGAGTTCGGGCCCAGCAAAACACAGCTCATCCGTCGGTCTTGGTCGGCAACAATTAATAGCCCCGCGATTGCGTATGTGCTCTCGTCGTCATCGGTGCTACCTATGCATGGATCCGACCAAAAAAAACGGATACACGCTTGTTGGCTGGCCGAACCTCGGCTCCCGCGGTGGTCATCTCCGGCTAATGTCTGCCGGTCTGCGGACCCCCCTCACTTGATAGTTGATACGGCGTGGAATTCCTCTGGAGCTTTTGCGGCAAGCGGAGGGGCGATTCCAAGGACTGGCTCCTGGGTTTCGAAGGTACGAAAGAAAAGAGTGTGGGAATGAAGTACACGATCACCCTGTTGGGGAAATGGACCGAAGAGCGTGCCAGCGAACTGAACGCCGTGTACTTCTGCTCCAGGGCGTGTCAGGACAATTATCTCGGGAAGAACTACGGTGACGATACATGGGCAGCGTAGTTCACATGTCACGAGATGGTGCCCGCAGTCGCAGGAGGGAGGATACATGTTTCCAAGATTTGTCGCCGGGAGTGGAATCGCCTCGATCGCCATCGCGCTAGGGACCCTTGCCCTATTTTGCCCTGCGGCCGCTTGTGGAGTGACATTCCCAGCGAAATCCCAATCATCCTGGAGGACCGCTGGGCCACAATTTGAACAACCCGTCGGGTGAGGCTTAAGATTTTAGTCAGGTTCTGTCCGGGTTGGGAGGTGCCTATGCCTCACTACGAATTCTTCTGCCGCACTTGCAAGAAAACCTTTTCAAGAGTGCTGGCTCTGGTCGATTGGGCGGAAGGAGAGATCACGTGCCCACACTGTGGCAGCCCTGAGGTCGAGCAAGTGTGGTCGGCCCTTTCGCTTTTCACATCCCAGAAGTGCGCATGAAGTGGATCTGCTTCTGTCCGGGCGAGGTTGAGATGAAGTTCGGTCATTTCTCTTTCGGCTCCATACAGATCGATGACACGACATATGAACATGACGTGATTATCGACCGTGGAGAGATCCTGAAACGTAAGAAGAAGGCTTCGAAGCGGTTTCGAGATGAGTTTGGGCACACGCCACTGTCCGTTGAGGAGGACATACCGTGGAAGTGCAAGCAGCTGATTATCGGCACAGGAGCGTATGGAAGACTACCTGTGATGAAGGAAGTCCGGCGAGAAGCACAGCGGCGTCACGTCGAATTGCTGGTCCTGCCAACCGCCGAGGCTCTCGAAAGGCTGGGCCAGGATCCTGACGATACCAATGCGATCCTGCATGTGACGTGCTGAGGCATGGGCCGCACACTCTGTCTGACAGACGTGATTGTGGAATCGTCTCTACGTTCTGTCTCACCTCCGCGTCGCCAACGCCTGCTGCCTTGCGAGAGGGAATGCTTGCCATCATGCCAGTCTCTCGCTCTTTCACGGTCAAGCGTGCGAGCTTCCAGTCCGCCTATCTCAAGCTCTGGGAGTCGGGGGAATTGTCACGCCGTGTAGCGCTTGGCCTCGAGAAACTGGCGGACTGCACCCTCTGCCCGCGCAACTGCCACGTCAACCGCATCGAAGACGAAACCAAGGTATGTAAGACCGGCCGTTACACCATCGTGAGCAGCTATTTTGCTCACTTCGGCGAGGAAGGTTGCCTGCGGGGTTCGCGCGGTTCGGGAACCATTTTCTTTAGCTCCTGCAATTTGCGATGCGTCTTCTGCCAAAACTACGAGATCAGCTGGGACGGTGAGGGCCGTGCTACCAAGCCAGATGAGCTCGCTCGAATGATGTTGCATTTACAAGACAAAGGTTGCCACAACATCAATTTCGTGACTCCTGAGCATGTTGTTCCGCAGATTCTGGAGGCGCTCTTGCCTGCGGTTGAGCGTGGGCTACGCCTACCTCTTGTTTACAACACCAGTGCCTATGACTCCCTGGATTCGCTCGCTCTCATGGATGGAATTGTCGACATCTACATGCCCGACTTTAAGTTCTGGGACTCCAGCCAGGCGCGGCGCTACGCGAAAGCTCCCGACTATCCCGAAACTGCTCGCCGGGCCATCAAAGAGATGCACCGCCAGGTAGGCCCGTTGGTCATGGATGAAAATGGTGTAGCCCTGCGTGGCGTTCTTCTGCGTCACCTCGTCATGCCTGGCGGTGTGGCAGGGACACCCGAGATCATGCAGTGGATCGCCTGCGAACTGGGCCCTGACACCTACGTCAACCTGATGGCTCAGTACCATCCTGCGTGCCGTGTCGGCGAAAGTGAGTATCCAGAGATCGACCGTTGCATCACGGGGAGTGAGTTCCGACAGGGCCTCGACGCGTTTTGCGCGGCGGGGTTGGCTCGCCTCGACTCCGATTCATTTCCGGTTTGAGAAGGATGGGTGTGTACTAAAGTTCAGCGGATGGAGAAAAGAAGGGAGGGCGGTTTCCCCTCCCTTCCTTTCTTCCTTGACCCCTCCCGGCAGCCTCGTCGATGATCATGGACACATGAGACAAGGCCAACCGATGGAGGTTCTGCCAGTTGGCAAGCTTCCGCTTGAGCATTTGCGATCGTTGCTGAGCCATTCGCCCAAGCTTGATCCGCGCCTGCTCATTGGACCCCAGGTCGGCGAGGATGCGGCCGTGATCGACGCCGGAGATCGATATCTCGTTGTCACGACCGATCCCGTCACCTTTGCCACGGATCAAATCGGGCGTTACGCAGTTCACGTCAACGCGAACGACGTTGCCGTCATGGGCGCACGGCCTTTGTGGTTCTTCATCGTCATGCTCCTTCCGGAAAGTCGCACAACCCCCGAACTGGCCGAGACGATCATGGCCGATGTGCGGAGCACATGCGAGGAATTGGGGGTCGCGCTCGGAGGCGGACACACCGAAATCACCCAGGGCCTGGACCGCCCGATTCTGGTGGGGCAGATGCTCGGTGAAGTCGCCCCGACTCGCGTTGTGCGGAAGACCCGTATTGCCATAGGTGATCAGATCCTGCTGACACAAGGCATGGCCATCGAAGGCACTGCAATCCTGGCACGAGAGAAATCCGAGCAGCTGCGGGGACGGGTTGATGCTAATGTTCTCGAGCGGGGCACTCGTTTTCTCGTCGACCCCGGTATCAGTATCGTGAGTTCGGCACTCGCGGCTGCCGATGTCGGCGGGGCCGTACATGGAATGCACGATCCGACCGAAGGTGGGCTTGCAACGGGACTCTTCGAGTTGGTGGCGCCTGCTGGTCTTGGGCTTCGGGTCATTCGAGAGCGCATTCCGGTGTTCCCGGAAACGGACAGCATTTGCCGTGCGCTGTCACTCAATCCATTGAAACTGATTGCTTCGGGCGCGTTGTTGATTGCTGTTGCGCCAGATAAGGTGGATGCAGTCCTGACCGTCATTCAGACCATACGTATTCCGGTTGCCGTGATCGGTGAGGTGCGCCCCTCGAGCGAGAACATCACAATCATGACGAACGGGAACATCGAGCCGCTCACGCCAGCAGCTCGTGATGAGATCGCACGGGCGTTCGAAGGCAGTTAGGCATGGGCGGTCGCGCAGCGGATAGAGTACTTGTCGGTGTTCTGGAGATGCCACGCCAACGAAGAGAATAGGACGCGATTGTGAGCTATCAACAGCAGATCGTAATCAGTACAAAAGGGCATGGAGACATGCGGAATCTGACCGAGCAGGTCACGGCGATCGTCCAGTTGGTCCGGCCCGGACACATGGGTTACAGTTCGTTCGACTACATGGTGGGCTGCACCATTCCAGCCTGCTAACCATGTTTGATCGTCTTCGGCGTAAAAGGAATTTGGCGCCTTACGATGCATCTTGTCGATGCGGGATTGCACGAATTCGATAATCGCGATGTGGTGCCCCGGTTGGCTCTTGGCCCGGAACCCATGACTGAATATGAATCCGAGGGACCGCATCGCTTCATAGGCTTGTTGAAGGAAAGCCTCTTCATCAAAGGCGAGAATTTTGTGACTGAAGCGAGCTTCCTTGTCCACTGACGATTTGGGGTGGGCAGTTGGTAGTTCGGCTACGGCTGTCCCATCCTTTTCGAACCCTGGGGCCAGGCCCCCTGAGCGACACCTCATCCTCGCATAAGACCAAAAGCTCAACCGAGGACTCACATTGGGATTGGTGCACCAAAAAGGTTTATTAAGGGCTCCACAGACCGCCTAGACCCACCTTGGTAGACTTTCTATACGAATCAGAGTTGGATCGGATTTCGTATGGTCGTTCTGATCGTATTACTGGTGTCTTGGCTGGTCTTTCGAGCCTTGGGAGCGACTGGTGTGCATAGCCTCGACTCGTGGCAGGATTCCGCACGTTATGCCTTGGTCGTGATGTTCGTCTTCACCGCGACGGCGCACTTCAACAAGATGAAACATGACCTAGCGCGAATGATTCCGGCATATTTCCCACGTCCGCTGCTGCTCGTCTACGTTACAGGTATTTTGGAGCTTCTTGGAGCCGCAGGATTGGTGCTTCCGCAATTTCGCAGGCTTGCGGGCATGTGCCTAATTGCGCTCCTGGTCGGGATGTTTGTCGCCAACGTCAATGCGGCATGGCAGGGAGTCACGCTGCGAGGAAAGCCGCCGCCGCCGCTCTGGTTGCGTGCTCCGATGCAGGTTTTGTTCATCGCGCTTCTATGGTGGTCAACACAGACCTAACGCCAGTGGCGTTCCTGGCATCTATGAAGTCGTGCGAGGAGATCGGGCGATTAGCGCCGACCCGCGATTGGCGGGGACATATTTCGGATTGCCCGCGCAATTCTGGGTCAACCTCGAAGACGATCATGATCTCAGAATGGCAAAAGCTAGGTGCATCGGTAAAAAAATCAAACCCCGAAGGCTTGAAGCCGACATTGAATGGATCGGTTTGTCGCGCGCCCGAGTGCCCCAGGAAATTGGCGGTGCCGAGATGAGCAGAGGGTCGCACCCCGACAGTGTCATGCCTGCGCCCCCCCGAGCGACCGTACCAAAACTGTACCCAATACCGGTATTTTCGGAGGTCAGCTTAAAACGCTTTCCGTTCTCAGGGAGCACCTCAACCTAGAAGAGTATTTTCAAAGCCAATTGACCCTGCCGCGGGCCGATTGGTGACATGCTGCTTATGACTCCGAAATTGGGATCCCCGACTGTGGTTGTGCTGGCCCCCGGGCCACCTACGCTAAACGTGGGATGATTGAACGCATTCTGAGCCTCGAGCCGCAGCTCCAACCTCACTCCTTCGTGTACGGGGGACAGCAGAAACTGCTTGATCAACGACAAGTCAGCCGCAAACAACAGGGGCGTACGAACGTCCGCCAGAGCCCGCGGCACATTGCCCAGAGTGTACGGAGGTGGAAGTTGGAGGACATCCGGATTGGCGAAGAAGTTGTCCACCCAATCGTGACCGTAATTTCGTCTCAACATGCCGGTTATGTTGGGCCGCACCGCGTTGTAGGTGGGTATTGGTGTTATACCGGTTGTAAAAGTAAGTGGCCGGCCGTCAGAGATCGACCATATACCGTTGGTCGTCCAGCTACCGACGATCGCGTCGAGCACCCGCGGCATGTTGCCTCCGAATTCCTTGCCGCGCCCGAATGGTAGATCGTAGCTGTAGCTAAATTTTAAAACGGAGGGCGTGTCGAAGGTTGACAGGCTGCGTTCCAGATACGGTTTATTCGGGTCCTGCAGGCTGCTGAAGCTCCCCAGCCAGGTGACGTTGTCGTCCGCCTGGGAGGAATCGTCAATCGACTTTGACCAGGTGTAGTTCACCAGGAACTCCAGGCCGTTGCTGAAGTGCTTTTCTGCGGTGAGCTGCAGTCCATTGTAGATGGAGTTCGCAATCATCTGTACGTCGGTATACACGCCGGGGGTAAGGCCGAACTGCGCATATGGAACCTCCAACTGATAGGCCGGGATTGTCGGGGAGGACAGGCTGCTGTTCGGGTTGGTGATGATTCCGAAAAACGGGTTGTGCACGTAGCTATTCAGGGCGTTCATTTGCGGCGTATTCCCGGCGTACTTCTCCACCCATGGCCCAAGAATATCCGGCAGGTTGGAGCCGCTGAAAGGAAGATAGGTGCCCTTCTTTCCGACGTAATCCGCAGTGACAACGACGTTCCAAGGCAACTGGCGCTGGATTCCCAAAGTCCAGCTTTGTTCCTGCGGCGTGCGGTTCGCGGCGGCGGTGCGGATCGTTCCGTTCGCCGTAAAGCCTACATCGTTCAATAGCCCAAGAGAATTCCCGGGGGGCTGAATCAAACCGGCGGGGAACGGATTGCTCAAGTGCAGGTAAGGCGTTTGGCCGTCGTTGTGATACGTGGTGATGACGTTGGTATATTGGTTGAACCCTGCACTGCCATAGGGCACAACTCCGCTGGCTCCCGAGCGGGACTGCCCGTAATAGATTCCGTAGCCGCCGCGCAGCACCATTTTCGGCGAGAACTGGAAAGCGAGGCCAAAGCGCGGCTGGATGTCTTTCCAATCCGTGACATAGTTTGTACGCTCGTGAGAGCTCGCAAACACTTCGCCGCCGAGCAGCGCGCGTGTAACCGGCGCGCCGGTCAGCGGATCGGTAAACGAAATCTTGCCGCCATTCAGCGGATTCACGACATTCGGATCGAACCAGTTCTGGCGGTTGTACCGCTCGGTGCGGGGCAGTGTGACGTCATAGCGCAAGCCAAGGTTCAAGGTGAGTTTGGACGTCACCTTCCAATTGTCCTGGGCAAACCAGGCATACTGAAAGCTCTCGGTCGCGGGTTGGAACTGAATTTCGTAAAAGGAGCCGCAACCGTTGCCGGCACAATTCTGGGTAAACTGGCCCATCAGGAAGCTGGCCATTGCGTCGCCGCCGCTGGTGTGGTTAGCGTTAGCTGCATCTGCACATGGCGTGGAGGGCTCCTGCTGCGAGCACAGCGAGCTGCCGGTGTTGTCGAAGCTGAAGAAGCCCAACGGGGCATTGGTCTGGATGTAATTCATCTGGTGCAGGCGGCCCTCGAATCCAAATTTCAATTCGTGAGCAGC
This sequence comes from Terriglobales bacterium, assembly GCA_035623335.1. GTDB lineage: Bacteria > Acidobacteriota > Terriglobia > Terriglobales > Acidobacteriaceae > JAFAGX01. Next base: position 10,273 of record DASPTQ010000128.1, on the reverse strand, counting down.
GTGGACTTTGCTCAGCATGACACTCAGCTGACCGGTGTTCTGGCCCTGCTTGTAGTTGCCGTAGGGGTCATTTCCGGCGTTGGGATAGGCCGCCGAATAGTAGTCGTTAATGAAAATGGCTGGAACGCCGTTGAAACCATTCGATTCCAAGTACGAGGGGAACCCCAGCGTAGCGAGGGGGTCGGGATTCAGGCTCGTGTTATAGGCAAAAATCTTTTCGCCGCCGCGCGCGAATCCCAAAGTGGTAGTCAGCAGCAGCGTGGGGCTGAAGGTGTGGGTATCGGTGAGTGCGAAAACGTAAGCCCAGGTGCGGTTCGATCCGCTACCACATGGATCGATGAAGTTCTTGAAGCAGTTGTACGGAGTATTGTGCTGCCAATACTGGGAGTACCTTCCGCTGAGCAGGTTTTTTTCGCTGAATCGTTGGTCGATCTTAACGTCAAACTGGTTTTGCACGTTAGGCGTGGCGCCCGAAGCGATCCAATTATTGTAAGCGCCGCCTACCGCCTGGTTGTTGGGGGAGGGGAACAGATTCAGCATCTTTTGGGCGACGGGATCAATGAGATTGCCTTTAAGACCGGGAGTCGGTTGTAGATTCGATGGGAAACCGGTGGTGGCGCTGCCCGGGCTGCTGTAGTTGGCAACGTTGTTGTAGGGGATGAATTTGCTCCGCACAGGCCCGCCGTCGGCGGAGTTGTAGACACCCGAATAAGGGTCCCACAGCTGCCCGTCGGTGACGGTGCACTTACCCGTGGAATCGAACTGCCCGCCAGCTGCCCCGCATATCTCGCCGAAATCACCCGCGCGCTCCGCTGCACTCGGCACGCCGGCCGTGTAAGTGGACATGCTGCTGGCGCGAAGACCCTCGTAATCGAAGAAGAAGAAGGTCTTGTTCTTAACAATAGGTCCGCCGATGGTGGCGCCGAAGTCGTGACGGTGAACTGGCGGAATGGGAACACCCGCGCGATCATTGAACCAATCGTTCGCATCGGTGATCGTGTTCCGGATGAAGTCGTAAACGCTGCCGTGGAAGCTGTTCGTGCCAGAGCGAGTGATCATATTGACGACTGAGGCTCCGGAAAATCCGTACTCCGCGCTGAAGTTGGATTGCTGCACTTTGAACTCTTCCACCGCTTCCGGCGACGGTGTGTACGTGAGGTTGGTGATCCCGCCGTTGGGCTCGTAGTTGGTGAGGGAAGCACCATCCATCAGAACGTCGGCCTGGGACCCGCGACTGCCGTTGGAAACAAAGTTAGTCCCCGTGCAATTCGGGCACTGGTCGTCCATGTAGTTGACGCCGGGCCCCAAAAAAGTGAGGTCCATCACATTGCGGTCAATGATTGGAAGGTCATTGATCAACCTGCGGTCGATCACTTGACCAGTGACGGCATCTTCGGTTGCAATGGTTACTGTTTGGGCTTCTACGCGAATGCTTTGGGTGGCAGCAGCAACCTTCAACGTTAGGTTGGCTGTCGGGTTCTCACTGACATTCAATTTGATGTGCTGGATTAGCGTCTTTTCAAATCCTGGCGCTTCTGCTGTGACAGAGTAGGTTCCTGGCGGAATGGAGGCGAACAGGTACCGACCACTGCTCTCGGAGGTGGTCGTAAATCGGTATCCCTTCTGCTCGTCAAGAAGGGTGACTTTTGCCCCCTGGATAACAGCCCCAGACGAATCCGTCAGAGTGCCACTTACGGTACCGAAATACCCCTGGCCCAGAACAATGGCTGGCAATAACAGCACAAAGCTGACCAGAATCAACGAGCAGAAGAGCAACGCCCAACGCTTACGCATGACGACCTCCTTTGATCAGCCAGTTCTCCGGACAGGCCGGAGTCGAGGACGTGCGAAAAGCGGGAGAAACGGCATTAAACGGTTCATTATGTGTCAGAAACAAGAGCACTCGTCAAGAAGGTTTTTGCCCTATCCGGAGTTTTTCGAACGAATTCTCACAGGCTGAAAGTCTGCCCAAATCCGGTCCGGGGTCGGTCTCTTCAGCCAGAAGATCAGGTTTTGAATGCCAGTTGATTGATTAGGTTATTGATTTGGTTCGCATTAAGCTGTCCGATGCCCCGACCGCCTCTCTCGGTAAGTTGTTTTTGGGGCTAAACTCCACGATAGGATTGACACGGTGTGTCTCTGGACTATCTTTTCAAGCCCCCTGCAGTCTGGGAACCTCTGGCGTGGGTCCAAAAGGGTTACTAAAGCCAGAATTGGCCGTTTCGCTGGTGTTACTGGGGGACCGTACCACCCCGATTACCAACACCTCCGACCTCAGACGGCCCGTTGGCAGGTTCATCAATCCTCTTTTTTTCTTCGGAGCTCATAATAGGACGCCAACCCCGGACTGGGAGCGGTAGGATTACTTGAGTCTTGGAGACCTCGACGCTGGTTCTCCTGCAGGAGGATGATGTCTTCATGGCGGAGAGAAACCCGGTTCAGCTAGACGACGCCGCGGAACAGGAGGGTGCGATTGAGAGGCTCCGTCCCGAAGATGCGCTCTATCTGCATCCCCGAAGAATCGCGGCTTTGCCACCAACTGAGCGATTGGCACGTGATCTGAATATTCTGCTGAAGATCGCGATGGGGATCGGAGGCATTCGTGATGAAGAAGGGCTGCAGTGGCAGTTGTTAGGCATGATCTTCGATGTCGTACCTGCCGAGCGTGCTGCCATCCTACTCATTGATAGCGCAGGCGAGCTTAGCCGGAGTGCCGGGTGGGACCGCTTGCGTGGGCCTGGAACCCCAGTTCGAGTGAACCGCACCTTGCTAAACCGGGTAGTCCAAGAACGAGCAGGCTTGTTAGTGAGTGATGTCTCTAAACAGGAGCCGGCGGTTGTGAGTCCGAACGACTCGGCTGTCAAGTCTGTCCTCTGTGTACCAGTGCTCGCCTCGAAGAGAGTAGCCGGTGTCATTTATCTCGACACCGGAGCCGCGACGGATCATTTCGACGCAGATCATCTTCAACTGATAACGGCAGTCGCCAGCATCGCCAGCCTGGCTTTGGATAACGTTCAGCATCTGCAGAGGTTGCGAGAAGAAAATCGCCAACTGCAGACAGAGGTCAACCTAAGCCACGAGATGGTCGGTGAGAGTCCTCGCATGCGTGCGCTCTATGAACTCATCCGCCGCGTAGCTGCTACCGACTCGACAGTCCTGATCGAGGGCGAGAGTGGAACCGGGAAAGAATTAGTGGCTCGTGCCATCCACGCCTCGAGCGTGCGCGCGAGCGGGCCGTTCGTAGCGATTAACTGTGCCGCTATTACAGAAACGTTGCTGGAAAGCGAGCTGTTTGGGCACGAGAAGGGAGCGTTTACCGGGGCCACGTCACAAAAGAAGGGAAAGCTGGAGCTGGCCAACGGGGGTACGTTGTTTCTGGACGAAGTCGGCGAGTTTGCTTTGGCACTCCAGGCCAAGCTGTTACGTGTCTTGCAGGAGCGCGAGTTTGAGCGCGTAGGCGCGACGCGCTCGCAGAAGGTGGATATCCGCTTGATTGCGGCCACCAATCGTAGCCTGCTGCAAGCCGTGGAGGCGGGAGGGTTTCGACGCGATCTCTATTATCGCCTCAAGGTGGTTGCCGTTACCCTGCCTCCCCTGCGCGAGCGAGTGGAAGATATACCGTTATTGGCCGACCATTTCGTTACCAAAGCCAGCCGTAAGTGTGGCGTACGTCCAAAGCCCCTGTCGGCAGAGGCTCGCGCCTGCCTCTTAAATTACGATTGGCCCGGGAATGTCCGTGAACTGGAGCACGCCGTTGAGCGTGCGATGGTTTTGGGAGCCGCTGACTGCATTCTGCCTGAAGATTTCCCGGAAGAGATATTCGAAGCCAGTCCCGCCGCACCGGCTTCATCGTTCAAATACCAGGGTGTCATCAAGCAACAGAAGAAGCAGCTCATCGAAAAAGCACTGCAGCAGTGCAATGGAAACTATATCGAGGCTGCCAAGATGCTTGGCCTGCATCCTAACTCTTTGTTGCGCCTCATTCGCAATTTGGGTCTGAAGGGATCAGGCGCCGAAGGGCAACGCCACACCTAATTGATCGGTAGCGGATCATCCACGAGGTGGAGCGGCTTTTGCCATCGATAGAAAAGGGCACACGCGCAACGTGTGCCCTTTTCTTGTCCGCTCCCCTGTTCGAGCTATGTCCTAACGCAGCTCCGCCAAAATCACCCCTTGCTCAACAGGGGTGTTCTCCCCGACCTGCACTGGGCGCCGGTTCTTCGGAAGTTCAACCCCCGCAGAACTTCCCTCCATCCACATCTCGGAAAGGAAATAGCGATCACCATCATGAATGAAAACCAGCTTCGACTGGGCGGACGCTTTGAGTGAACGACTTGGATTCGCCAGCACGAGAATGGACCTCTCACCACCGCTCATGGATAGGAGCCGGCCCAACGAATTCGAAGATCGAATCGTGTATTCGCCGCTGGGTAGAGCGCTCCCGTTAACGACAAAGTCGAAAGGGATGTTCGCTTTCAGATGGATGTCCTGGGCATAAGCCGGTGCGTTGGCCAGCAGCAAGCCTAGGCCGAGTAGCGCAAACAGTTGCTTCTTCATAGATCCTCCTCATGTGTTGCCGACGCTCAGCCGGAATTGCTGCATCTCGCTTTCTAGCTGGCAACGGCTTGATGCCGTCAGCGCTTCTCGTGATTGCAGCTGGCGCGCCAAAGCGTAATCCAACCTAAAACTCGCTGCCGAACCCCGGCAAGTCACGGATCAATCGAGACATTTTATCGGATGGTTCTGAGAGGGATCGATGAAACCCCACGGCAGCGAGAGTCTCACTAACCGAATGGTTAATCGCTCCATCCCTTCGGTTAATTCCTAGGTGGAGTCGCATCAGCATGCCTCGATTTGCACAAGTGGACCCGAAACTCTTTTTGCTCGAACTTCGCATATGGGTGCGCGACAGTGGGTGCGCAATCGGCTCGGCCGCACGGTATCCCTTTCAAAGCCCGCGGAGAGAGTTGGCGATGGTTACTTCATTGTCTCCAAAGGCCTTACGCAACAATACTTCGATGCGTTGGAGTAAGCTAGCCGGCTTCGGTTCGCAGGTCTTTAAGACTATCTGCCGCACATCTGGAATTATGTCGGTGTTCACGATCGTCGGATTAAGGGCCATGGCTTTGCCTCCTTTTCCACCAGAGTGAAATCCCTTCACGCCATCCCCGATTTGGCTATGGCTTGAAGTGGTCAATGCTTCAGGTTGATCGCAGGTTGGATACCAAAAACCGGGCCTCGGCTGAACTTGCTGCCAGGGCAATTGGGCGAAGCACCCTCCCGCTACGCGGCAACGCTCAGCGACAGGGAGGCGTCCGGTAAGTAGCGCCTCCGCGCCCGCAGAATACATGGGACAAGTTCGTGGTGCCTCTTGCTCGTTGATCTGCTGGCCAGCGACCCTCCATTTCCCGCGCATGAGCAAATGTATTTGCCGGATCAGGCCACAGAATCACTCTTTGCCATTCTTGCAGTGAGAACTCCTAGGACCAACATGGCCACAAACTCCCACGCGAGTATCTTGGCAACGAAAGCTCCCGGCCACGGTTCGATGACGTAGTTGGTTAGATACAGGGGTAGGGATGCTATCGCCCAGACCGCCGCACCGAATCTCATGCCCTGCCCGAGCCACGGTTTAGAGTTTCTGCCCTGCGAATACATCCACACCAGCGCTGCGGAAAAGCAAAAGCAGCTGATCAGCGCGAACGGCATATGAGCCTGCAAGTCCTGTTTGCTTCGCATGATGGGCTCGATCGCCACATAATCATGCCCCAACAGCAGTTGGTGCCCGACAAAACCTAAGGCAAACATCGCAATCGCCACCGCGAGCGTGCGTAGCAAGAACTTCGTTGTTGTCATGGGCTCATGTCCTCCGGGGTCGCAGATTATACGCCCCGGTGTGAGCGTCCGAAATTGTCAGAAGATTCTCCTCTTGTTGAAGGCAGATTTTGCCCGAGAGCCCGCAGGCATAAGCCAATGGTTCCACTTGCAGCCGGGCTGCGGATATGATTCTGCTGCAGGTGGGAGGCTCCATGAGCTTGTACATGGTGATCGAAAACTTCAGGAACGGGGATGCTCGGCCCGTCTACCGTCGATTTCGAGATCGGGGGCGGTTGGCGCCAGCGGGACTCACCTATGTGTCGAGCTGGGTAACCGACACGCTGGATCGTTGTTATCAGCTGATGGAAACCGAAGATCGTCAGCTCCTAGATCAGTGGATGGCAACTTGGAGCGATATCGTAGACTTCGAAGTGCATGCGGTCATGAGCTCAAACGAGGCCCGCCGAGAAAATACTCCCGGAGCTGTAAACGTCCACCTCCGTGCGAGGAACAATAGTGTTAGTGTTATAGTAGCGGTCTCAACAAACGATTCCGGCCTTCTTCTTGAGGGACACCGGAGGACGGGCTAGAGGAGGATTGATGTCGTTCTCTTTACAAAAGCGGGTTGTAATTGCGTGTCTCTTTGCTTTCTTTGCCGTGGCGCTGTGCCAGATCGCGTCCGCGGACGAAGACATGGTCCACGTCATTTCAGGCGTGGTGAAGCATGTAGACAAGGACAGCAAGACCATGGTCGTTAAGACCGCAGATGGTACCGAACACACGGTCAAGTGGACCGGCAAAACCACGTGGGAAAGTGGCAAGGAAACAGGTAAAGGGGTCAAGGAAGGTTCTCAGGTTTCCGTGAAGTACACGGAAAAAGCTGGGGAGAAGACAGCGGTCGGCGTAAAAGATCTCGGCAAGGACGCTGGCAAAGCGGCTCAGTAGATTTGCCGGAGCGATAGCCGACAGTGATGGGGTAGCGCCCTCCCCGGGCTCGGCCTCAAAGATTGTTCTTGCGGAGCTGTACTGCTCTCGATCGGTACAGCTCCGACAAGCTTCGGAGTTTGGTGTCTCAGTTACCGCCGGTCACGACAAGCTCCGTATCGACCGAAGCGCACATGCCGTAAGCAGCCCCTGAAACGCAAGCTCCCGTCGAGAACTTGTAACACCCCGGTTTCTTGGCTACCACCGAAGGAGAGCGGTCGGACCCTCCGATGATGGCTGCCCCCGCCGGCTCAAAGGGAGCCGAAGGGCCGAAATCCACCACAAATCCTGTGTTTTTCGACAGACTCTTCCAAGTTATGGTGGTTCCGCTCTTCACGCAGAAAGGTGCATTGGATTTTGCACCTGGGATATCTGGCGTGACAGCCGCAGAATCGGCCGTCCTCTTTACGTCGATCGTACAGGGAGCGGTAGCCGATCCGCACGTGTTCTTGGCTGTGCACATGCTTTCCGGATTCGGCTCCGAGCAAATATATTTGTTGCGTTCTTCGGAGGCGGAATAGCCGGATAGCGTGACTATCAGCAACATCACCGAACTGCACCGAACGACAAAATCGCATGAAGCTTTCATAAGCCACCTGACGCCTAGTTCACCCCGGGCGTTCCTTTCCAATCGAGAATGTCCACCAATTTCCACGGATTCTGCCGCAAGTCAAACTGCAATTGTCCTTGCTTATCGATGATCAGCTGGGCTGCGGGATAGAGGGCCCCTCCGCTCTTGTTCTTGTCCGTGTCATTCAGGTCAAATTCTCCAGCGGTCAGATTGAAGGACTGGGACTGAGTGTCGAAGAAAGCTTCACCAAACCTGATCTGGCGGTTGGTCACAAAGGTGATCTTCCGGCCGGTCGGAGTCGTAACCATTCGGATATAGCTGACGTCGTAGCCCAGGGTCCCCGTGATCGAACAGTGTCCTACGGCCTTCATTTTGGTCAGGGCGTTGACCAACCCTTGGTTTTGGCCTTTCGCGAACGCCTCCATGAGGACCTGTCTGTCCTCCGGAGTCGAGTAGTCATAGATCTCCAGCGTGACGCCGACCACTTCGCCGAGCTGGGTACCGGTGCCAAAGGCGCTACCCTCAATCGTCTCCGGCTTAGGACCGCGGGAAAAGCTTAAGGTGCTTCCGAGCGTCAGCATTCCCATCAGCAGCAGGCCGCTGATGGGCAGCCGCAGGTTCTTTGGAATCGTGCTTGTCGTACTCTGCATGGTTTCTCCCCTCCTTTTGCAATGTCTATCGGTCAATGTCGGTATTCCGGACTGCCTCGGGCTCACTAGGCGACACCTTTCTTCTTACTCGCATGGAGCGCCAGATCCGCCGCCTCGGCGCGATCTTCGAGGTCCGCCAGGAGCCCTTCGTCGCTTAGGTCCAGCGCATGGGAATGCTCCCAGTCGTGATGTACAACCTTGTGCAAGCGATCAATCACATCTTCGTCTCTCACTTCGATGGCGAGTTCCCGCCGACTGTCGAAGCTGCCGGGGGTAAGATTGATGGAGCCTACAATGGCTCGTACCCCGTCCGCGAACAGCATCTTGGCGTGCAGCTTCAGGTCCTTGAGTTTGTGGATCTTGATGCCCACATCGTCCATGATGCGCAGACCTCCGACTCCTTCAATCAACTTCTCCTTCTTGAGTGTGTGGGGCGGACGCGCCATGACGTGGACCTTCACTCCCCGTCCCCTGGCTCGCACCAGGTGCTCGACGATGATCGCGTCCTGATAGCGCTCATTTTGAAGAAATAGCGTGTGCTTCGCCTGATCGATAAATTGGGCGATGCGATCGCGTCCATTTCCGCAACACCAGATGAGGTGGGCGTGTTCGCCGGCATCGAAATCCTTGCGGTGCCAGTCGGCTTCGAAGCAGTCCATGATCTCTTGCACCTCGTGTCCGTGATCGGTCACCACCGCATAGTCACGGGTCTCGGTCAAGTTCTTGGTCTCCCAATTCAGAGACTTTACGAAGGCAGTCTGGTCATCGACCACCATGGACTTTTCATGGGTGACGTCGAAGGCAGGATTGCTATCCCGAACCTCCACACCTCCCTTCTCAAGCAAGCTGCGAGACTCCTCATTTTCTGCTTCGCCGCTGCGACGTGCCGGGTTCAGCATGATCCGCACCTTCACACCGCGGTGGTGCGCCGCCAGGACCGCACGCAACAAGGTCGGATCGGAGAAGAGAAACATCTTGATCCGCAGCGACTTCGTCGCGCCCTGAATCGGGTCAAGAATCGGCTGAGCCGTATCGTCGGGCAGAACAATTAGAGAACGCGACATAGGTCCTCCATTTATCGGGCGATCTTCCGCGACTCATGAGACTCGTTCGGGGAAGCAGAAACGACCGCCCGAGATGTTGCGGGTCGCGACACAACTTTCTCTGATACTCCATCCATCTGGATGTGGTGCAACTCGGCATAAACTCCGCCGAGGGCCAGCAGCTCCTCGTGCGTACCCTGCTCGGCGACCACACCCTCTTTCAAGACCAAAATCTTGTTGGCATCCCGGATCGTGCTGAGCCGGTGTGCGATCGTGATCACCGTCCGTCCCTTCATCAGCCTTTCCAGAGCCTCGATCACCAGCTTTTCGGATTCCGTGTCCAGAGCTGCGGTCGGTTCATCCAGAATGAGGATCGGGTGGTTGCCAATGATGGCTCGGGCGATGCCGATGCGCTGCCTTTGACCCCCGGAGAGCGTAAGCCCGCGCTCCCCTACCATGGTGTCGTAGCCGTGAGGCATGCGCCTAATGAACTCGTGCGCGTTGGCGAGTTCGGCAGCCTTTTGGATTTCCTCTTGCGTCGCTCCTGCCCGTCCGTAGGCGATGTTGGCCCCTATTGTTCCGCGAAACAGCACCGTGTCCTGAAGTACGAAGCCGATCTGATTCCGTAAGCCCTGCAGTTTGTATTCTCGGATGTCGACACCGTCCAGCTTTACTACACCCGCAGCCGGATCGTAGAAGCGTGGAATGAGGCTCACCACGGTCGACTTGCCACCCCCGGTAGTTCCCACCACCCCGACGAATTCTCCCGGGAGGATTCGAAAATCGACATCTCGCAGTACCGGAGCGTCTTTCTCATACCCAAACGCCACATGCTCAAAGGCGATCTCGCCGCGGACCGCAGCCGGATTGCGTGCATTGGGACGCTCCGGGATAGCATCGTCGGTGTCGAGAATTCCCTTCACGCGCTCTACTCCGACGGCGGCCTGGGCAACGACGTTGGTCATCTTGGCAAGGTCCTGTACGGGCTTAAAGAACTTGTTCAGGTAGGAGAGAAATACCGTCAGTCCGCCCACCGTCATGAGGCCTGCGAGGACGAGCCAAGCCCCGCGATAGAGCACAAATGCCGTGCACAGCGCTACCGTAGTGGTAATGATCGGGGAGAGTAAAGACTTCACCTTACGGGCCTTCAGGGCAGCGCCCACGGTGGCCAGGCTGGCCTCCTCGAGTTGCTTCTGTTCCAGGTCTTG
>DASPTQ010000127.1:0-59632 GCA_035623335.1 Terriglobales bacterium | reverse complement strand
AGCCCGCAGGCAAAGAACGCGATTGCGCAATGCTGCTGAGTTCCGAACGTTGATCAGTGGTGAGAGAGACTTCGCTGTCGGTCGCCATACCAACTTAGAAGCATAACAATCGGTAATGGTTACTTTGCGACAGCCCACTAGCCGACTTTAGAATGCGATGGACCGCCATCCTGCAAATAGCATGAACACACGGAGAGAGAAGCCCATTGTTAGGAAGACGACCTTCTCCATGCCGGGCTCTAGCGCTTGACCGGAAACCTGGTCGGGCATCGGTATTTTAGGACTAGACGGCTCAGTGGACGCGACCGGACGGAGTTCGCGAAACATAGCAGGCCCCCAAGTATTGTGATTAGCTATAATTGCGCGCAACATGGCGCTGACCTCTGGTGCAAAACTTGGGCCCTACGAAATTCGAGAGCCATTGGGAGCGGGCGGGATGGGTGAGGTATACCGCGCCCATGATTCGCGACTCAGGCGAGGTGTGGCTGTGAAAGTCCTGCCAAAGGCACTTTCTGCCGATGCCGACCGTCTCCGCCGTTTTGAGCAGGAAGCCCTCGCGACGGCTGCGCTAAACCATCCCAATATACTTGCGGTTTTCGACATTGGCAGTTGTGAAGATTCGCCTTACGTGGTATCGGAACTTCTGGAAGGCGAAACGCTGCGCGATCGTCTTCGCGCCGGTCCAGTGCCAGTACGCAAGGCTTTGGACTATGCCTTACAGATTGCTCATGGCCTGGCGGCAGCCCACGAAAAGGGCATCCTTCATCGCGACCTCAAGCCGGAGAACCTGTTCCTCACGAAAGATGGACGGGTGAAGATCCTCGACTTCGGCCTGGCGAAACTTACGCAAAGCGAACCCGGCGCACATTCTTCACTGGCAACTGTGAGCCATGGCACCGAAGCCGGCGTGGTACTCGGGACAGCCGGTTACATGTCGCCCGAGCAGGTTCGCGGCCAGTCACTGGATGCGCGGTCGGATATCTTCAGCTTTGGCGCGATCCTTTACGAGATGCTCTCCGGCAAACGGGCATTCCACGGCGCCACTCCAGCAGACACTATGAGCTCGATATTGAAGGAAGAGCCTGAGGATCTGAGCGCCACGAATCGCAATATCTCTCCCGCGCTCGAGCGCATTGTGCATCACTGCCTGGAGAAAAATCCCGAGGCTCGCTTCCACTCCGTCAGTGATATCGCGTTTGATCTGGAGCATCTTTCCGGAATTTCGACGAGTTCCGCACGAGTGCCTCCTGTGGAAGCTGCCGCGGCGCCTCGCAGAAAGTTCGCTGGCATTGCGCCTGCTCTCGCATTGGCTCTAGTGACGCTAGGGCTTGGGTGGTGGTTCGGTGACGCCAGAGCGCGTACACCCTCGCCGCGATACAAGCAGATCACCTTCCGCACGGGTTCAGTCTTTAATACCCGCTTTGCCCCTGATGGAACCGTCATTTACAGCGCATCATGGGAAGGGGGCGAGAAGCAACTTTATATGAGCCGCGAGAACGAGCCTAACGCGCGGGAATTGGGCGTGAAAGACGCCGAACTGCTCGCCATTTCTCGAAACGGCGAGTTAGCGATCCGACTGAATTCCGTAAGCCCCGGCGGCTGGATTCAATATGGGACGTTAGCGCGGGTTCCGCTGAGCGGAGGAACGCCGCGTGAAATGCTCGACAATGTCATGGATGCAGACTGGTCGGCCAACGGCGAAACTCTGGCGATCACCCGCTTTATGCCAGAGAACGGGCATTGGCATCTAGAGTATCCCATCGGCAAAGTGCTGCTCGACAGCATCAATTGGATCAGCACTGCCAGAATCTCTCCGGACGGCCAGTGGATCGCCTTCGCGGATCACGAAAATAATATCGGTGACGATGAAGGCTCGATCGCTGTAATCGCAACCGATGGTAAAGGTGAGGAGAAGAAGCTCTCGACTGGTTGGGAAGCGATCGAGGGAATTTTCTGGTCCGCTTCGGGCGATGAGATCTGGTTCACCTCTACCACCAGCGGTTCTGCCACAAATCCGCACGGTGTGACTCTCTCCGGCAAGTTACGCGGTATCACGAACGTGCCGGGAGGAATGTGGCTGGAAGATCAGCGCAACGGCGCTGTGTTGGCAGAAACCTTTGTGGCTCGACTTGGGATTCGTGCGCTGGCGCCGGGGGCAAAGGAGGAGCGCGAGCTGGGATGGTTCGGATTCTCGGTGCTCAGCGACATCAGCCGCGATGGGCACAAGACTCTGTTCTACGACGTCAGCGACGCCGGCGGGCCAAACTACGGCGTGTTTCTTCGCGATACGGACGGTTCTCCACCTGCAAATCTGGGCGAAGGGACGGCTCTCGCGCTCTCGCCGGATGCCAAGTGGGTAATTACGAAACCACCGAAAGGTGGCCCGCTGAATCTGGTGCCAACCGGAGCCGGCGAGTCCAGAGTGCTTACTCACGATTCGCGAAATTATGACGCGGTCAGCTGGTTGCCAGACGGGAAACATTTGCTCGCTTCCGGGATTGAAGCTGGTCATGGCGAGCGCGACTATCTGATCGATTTGAGCAGCGGTGATTCCAGGCCAATTACTCCGGAAGGAGTTGCCGGAGTGAACCTTTCTCCTGACGGCAAGAATGCGGCGGTGCTGGAGCCGAATGGCAACTGGGGCTTTTGGCCGCTGGATAACAGCGGCATTCGCCTGATACCCGGGCTTACATCCAAATATGTGGTTACAGGATGGTTCCCGGATGGTAAGGCGCTCTACACAATCTCGGGGATGGCAAGCGCGGGCCTCCTGGGTCGACCAGAGAAGGTGGCAAAAGTCTACAAAGTCAACGTGGCGACGGGAAAAATAGAGTTCTGGAGGAGTTTCGGGGACCCCACGGCCGGATATGCTTTCGTAAATGCGCCGGTGTTCTCGGCTGACGGCAGCGCGTATGCCTATCGCTATGGGCACCTCACGTCACAGGCGTACTTGGTGACGGGGCTCAAATAGGTTAGCTCTGGAATGTCCATCGTTGGTGATTGGATCTGAGCGGCAGCTCGAATAGCTGTTGCAAGATCCCGATAACACTTAAAATCCCCCGAACTCCGGCAACATACGGTGCAAGCTTGAGCTATCGCCTTGTTTACAACCATCACCTACAATCTCGAGATCTGATCTGGAGAGTCCTCGTTTAGTGGGTTATTGCTGCGGGCCAATTTGCTACCAGGGTGAGTGGACGACTTCCGGCCCGCGACTCTCCCAAAGTGTTGATGAGCAAACGTCCGTCGGGTGCGACGTCGTACCCTGCGCTATACAATAGCGTTTGTCCGACGGCAGTGCGGAAGAGGACCTTGGGATCGCCGGTCTGGATCGTACCGTGCGCTGTGTTAATCGGGAACTCCAGGATATCTTCTTCGTTGACCGCGTTGACCGCGTAGAGAGCCTTACCGTCGTGCCGCCAACGCGGAGTACCCGCTCCGCTTGATGAGATCTGCGCTCGCTGGCCTGCTCCGGGGAAGGGAGCAACATAGATTTCATCCCTGCCGGACTGGCGGGACGTATAGGCGACCCAATGACCATCCGGAGAAAACACCGCGTCACGTTCCCAGTCGTTTGTCGCTACGAAAGGAAACGGCTTGTCGCCCTTTGCAACGGGCATGACGTAAATGTGGGAGGCCCCGGGCTCGCCGCGATTGTAAAGGATGTACTTGCCATCGGGAGACCAATCGGTGGGCGACTGCCACTGGTCCTCATGGTAGAGCAGGAGATCCTCTCCGCTTCCGTCCGCCGCCCGCACCGCGAGAGTCGCCTTGCTGGTGTTCGCCGGGATCACCATGTACGCAATGTTTTTGCCGTCTGGTGACCACACAGGTGTGGTGCCGGCAGCCTCAGTGCTCAGGCGGGTGCGCAGGCCGTTGGCGGTATCGAAAACCGAGACCTCCGGGTTCGGCCCGCCATATTTTACGAGTGCCACTTTATGCCCGTCCGGCGAGATGCGCGGATCGTTGTTACCCCGTTCTCCAAGGGTCCCGAGGACTTTTCCATTGACATCAAACCATGTCAATTGGCCCTCAGCGGCGGAATTCGCGCCACTCGCGTAAATCAACAGTGCGTTGCTCGAGACGCTGAACGCTCCTCGCCAAATCCCCTGGTCATTCAGTGCTTTTTCGGCCAGGCGCACCGGATCGCCTTGCAATTCCATCCGACCAAGGTCGAAGCGCTGCGCCATCAAGTCCGACTTCCGCAAAAACAACATGTAGCCCGATACGTAAAGTGCGCTGGCATCGGTGCGGACCAACAATCTGCCTGGCGATCCCGCGGTGCTCAGAGAACCGAGATATATTCCGCTGTACTCTCGTTGCCCCGCGTGATTCATGGCCAGATAAATGAAGTGATCGGCATCCGGCAAAAACTGGGGCCAGCGATGCGTGCTGTGCTGGGAAGTGTCCACCTTGGTGACGGCGGCCGGGGTACCGCCGGACGCAGGGATTTGGTACAGGCCGTCGCGAATGTTGGGCGTGAACAGCAGCACACCTCGGGTGCTCCAGGATCCGCCCCGCGGGTTCGAGGCATCGCAGAGAGGCACGGGAGCACCGCCAACTACGTCCATCACCCTTAGCTTTCCGGCGGAGAAGAATGCAATTCTGCGGCTGTCAGGCGACCAGAAAGGAAAGGTGCCGTTCTCCGTCCCTTCCAGCGGGTGCGCCTCGCCGGATTCGAGAGAGCGAATCCAGATGTGGTCCCCAGCCCCGAAGACAAGACTCAGGCCGTCCGGGGAGAGGACGGGCGGGGCACCGACATCGCCGATTAATTGGAACGGAGTGTCCTCTGGCGGCGGGATCGAGGCGACGAGACGTGTACTTGCGGGAGGCTTCCTCCAGAGCCCAATTGCCAGCGCTGTCAGCGCTAAGGCTGCCACGACAGTCACAATTCCTAGTAAGGAACGCTTCCTTGCCCCACGCGGAATGGCGGTGACAGAACCTTCACTCGCGCTGACTGCGGTCCTGGAACTGGCTACCCATTCCAGCTCGGCACAGATGTCACCCGCGCTTTGCCAACGCTTGTCCGGATCCTTGACGAGAGCACGTGAAATTACGTGTTCGAGCGCGGGCGATATCTGTTGGCGCACGGTTGAGATCGGCTCAGGATCTTTCTCCAGAATTGCGGAGGCCACGCTGATTTGCGACTTACCTTCGAATGCACGCTTGCCAGTCAACATTTCATAGAGCACGGCGCCGAATGCGAAGATGTCGGAACGGGCGTCGGCTTCTCTTCCATCGATCTGCTCCGGCGCCATGTATTGGAAGGTACCGATAATCGTGCCGGCAACGGTAAGGGGCGTTGTGCCACCGGTCGGTACCGCAAGCGGGCTGGTGGGACTGGAAGGCGAGAAGAGGCTGTTTATTATTTCGGTGCTGGCGGCCGGAGTCAGCCCGACAGGCTTGGCCAAGCCAAAATCCATCAGCTTGGCGCCGCCAGAAGTTAGCATGATGTTGCCCGGCTTGAGGTCGCGATGAACGATTCCGCGGCGATGGGCCTTGTCGAGGGCATCGGCGATTTCAATCCCGATCTTGATGGCCTGTTCTACCGGGAGTGGGCCTTTGCGCAGCCGATCGGCCAAGGTCTCGCCTTCCAGAAACTCCATGACGAGGTAGTCGATTCCGTCTTGGTGGCCGATGTCGTGCAGCACACAGATGTGAGGATGCTGCAGGGAAGAGATGGCCCGCGCTTCCCGGTCGAGCCGTACCTTCAGATCAGGATTGGAAGAGAGGTGGGAATGCAGAATTTTGATGGCGACGCTGCGATCAAGTCGCGTGTCGCGCGCGCGATAGACTTCGCCCATTCCACCCGCGCCAAGCGGCGCAATGATCTCGTGAGGGCCGAGTCTGGTGCCAGAGGCAAGAGACATGTGCGCTACATTATATCGTCTAGTCGGTGAATCCCCACCCCAATGACCATGCGGGCCGAATTCTCGGACCTGGCGGATACTTAGTTAGCGAAGATCTCGATTACGCTCATCTACCGGGGGCCAAGCAAGTGACTTATCCATCAATATCGGGCCCCCCTGCTCAGTGATCGATGCAAAAACGTGCTGCCCGTCAAAACGATGAGCCGCGTATGACCGTTTCACCCGCTCGACGAATCCCTGTTTTCGAAAGACGTGCTGCGAGATCTTGTTGGTGGCTTCGGTAACGGCCACGCGATACCCCCTGCGCTTCCCGTGCTCCAAGCAAGCCGCGACCAGCTGCTGCGCCACTCCCCGTCCGGCGACGCGATCGGACACCCCGAGCAGGAACAGGTGGAGCGACTCGCCCGGATGCACCTTCCGGTTACCGCGATACTCCGCCTCCAACTGACCCAGGAGGTCGAAAATCGGGTTGAACTTTGCACTCAGCCGATCCATACCGTCAGGCGGTGCCGATGCCGAGTCCTCCGTCAGCAATGCGCCGACTAACTCACCGGAACCAGCCAGCCGCGCCACGATGGTCAGCCCGTCGGCGGCCACCTGTGGGCAGAGCAGACGGACGAAAACCTCGAATTCGGTAGCGCTCAGGCCAGCGGCCACGGCAGGTGGATCGTGGCGACTGAACACCTCCGCGAGCAGCTTCGCCATCGCATCCGCATCGGAGGGGACGTAACCACGGTATTCGATCTGCCTGTCAGAAGAATCAGCCATGGTCGTTTCCTGCCATCGTGTGATTTCTAGATCTGGGCTTTTCACCCGGCAACCATCAGTTCCCGGGGGAATTGTGTTGCTGTCGTAGCGTTCTGGCGGCGTGCCTACTCGTCAATTGGTGTAACGCAAGCACATTACACTCACGACCACTTTGCTGGAAGCAACCCGGCGTGCTTGTTCGTCGGGGTCATTGAACGGTCCGGCACAACGATTAGTCGTCCCTCTTCTCCCCGGCTGGCAGTTTGATGCCATACCGGACCCCCCAGCCCAGCCTCAGTGCGGCCCACTCGCCCTCGGCGGCGCGTTTTTCACATACTTGTCAAACCAGCGCAGCATCTCGTAAACCTCCTGTTCATTCGACTCCATCGCGGTGTACCAATGCGGCTCGTGGGGCAGGATCACTAGGCGGGTTGTTCCGCCGTTGCCCCGAATCGCCTCATACAGCTTGTTCGCCTGGATCGGCGTAGTTCCCGGATTCGCATCTTCCGCCCCGTGCATGATCAGAAGTGGCGTCTTCAATTTGTCCGCGGAGAAAAACGGCGAGACTTTCAGATAAAGGTCCGTCGCCTCCCAAACCGATCGCCGCTCGTTCTGGAAGCCAAAAGGCGTGAGCGTCTTGTTATAAGATCCGCTCGTCGCCACCCCGGCACGGAACAGGTCAGAATGAGCGACCAGATTGGCTGTCATTAAAGCACCATGGCTGTGTCCCGTGACTCCGATGCGGTCAGGGTCGGCCACGCCCTGCCGCACTGCCTCATCTACGGCCGCCTGCGCATCGGCGATCAGTTGTTCTAAATAAGTGTCGTAAGCTTTTTGGGGGTCGCCGATAATCGGGAACGAAGCGTGGTCAAGGATGGCGTAACCCCCGAGCAACAGTAGGCGATACTGCCGCAGTTGCGTGAAGATCTCCTGAGAGCCCGTCACCTGGCTGGCGGTCGAAGCTTCGGCATAGTCGAGCGGATACGCATATAAGATCGTTGGCACACGCGTGCCCTGTTTGTAACCGGGAGGGGTATAAAGCGTGAACGACAGATCCAGTCCATCAGCGCGCTTGTACTTAACCAGGCGTTCCTCAATGGCCCGCACCTCCGGAGTGGGGTCGGAAATATGCGTGAGCGCAACGCTGGTCGAATCATAAGCTGCTTCTCCCTCGGGTGGATCGATGGGACTCCCCAGCGTTCTGAGGAAAGCATTCGGCGGGTCAGCGTGAGATTGATGCCAAGTTAGAAACGATTTCGTATCTGGCCCGGTGAATGATAAGAATCTCTCGTAACAGGTCTTCTCACTGCGAAACAAGCGTTCCGATTTCAAAGTGCTGAGATTGAGCCGGTCCAGAAACGGCCGGTCACCGTCCGGCGATGCCCCCATCCCTGCAAAAAAGATCGAATCGCCCTCCTTCCTTACAACCCAATGACCATTCGCCAACTGCCGCCTCACGGGAGTACCAGGGTTTTTGTATCTCTCATCGGTCGAGAGATCGAACAGCAACTGCCGCTTGGCTTGCGGGTCGTCCAAGTTGACGACGAAGGTCTTGAACCAGTGCCGATTTTCGTCGTACTCCGTTAAAAGAGCGGCACTCGCCTGTTCGCTCCAGGCAAAATCGAAATACCTTTGCTCGGTGCGCGCAATCTCAACCGCAGGCGAGTTGAACGGGGCTTCCTGCAGCATGATCCGGTCGCGGTTCGGCACCTTGACCGCCCAGTCACCGCCATCTAGCGCCTCGGCCCAAACCAGCGTCGCGGGACTGGTAGCCCGCCACGAAAATTCACGCGGTCCCTGCGGTACGCCGTCGATCGGGACGCGATCCGCCAGAGGCAGCGTCGCGATGACTTTCCTGGAAATGTGCGAAGGGACGCTTATATCCCACACTTCCACTTCCTTCGGGAAGCGCTCATAGGTTGTAACGTAGGAGTACGGCTGGTGAATCGACGTAACCAGCACATGCTTCCCATCCGGCGCGGGATCAAGCACATCATAATTTTCCGGCTTTCCCACGGGCGTGGCGGTTAACATCGCCGTGTCGACCAGGGCGAGTTGCGTGGCGGCGTAGTAGTCGAAGACATCCTCATCGTGCTTATTGTTCAGCGTGTCGCGGGTTTCGTAGGTGCTGCTTTGCCCTTTCTGGCCTTCGCTTTCCTGAATGCTCGGACCAACCGGCCCCGCCGACTCCTGCGGCGGCGTGCCCATTCCCTTGGGCACCAACTTGACCAGAAGCGTCTTCTGGTCCGGCATCCATTGGAACTCGTCGTTAAACATCGGGTTGAGCCGCACCCCGGGCACGCGATGGATTTCGCCAGTGTCGGCATTGCCAATCCACAGTTCGACCGCCTCAGGCGCAAGGTTCGCAAACGCGAACCGCTTCCCATCCGCCGCCCACACCGGATCACCCGGACACGCGCCCGCGGGAAGCACAACATGAATTTCCCTGGCGTCGGGGACCCGCACCAAGTCGAATTTCGTTGCGCACGGCGTTATGCCGTACCCGCCCGGCGTATCGTGCTTGCTATGATTTTTCGGTTCCACCCGCACGCCCGCCAGCCGCAAATAGGGAGTCGCTAGGCGCGCAATCGACGGATAATCCTGCCACGACACCAGCAGGATCCTGTCCTGCGTCGGACTCACCCTGGGCGTCGGCGGCGATTGTGCCTGCATCACGTCCAAAATGTATTTCGGCGGCTGGTTGTATCCCGATGCACTCTGGGCCAGTGCCGGCGTTGCAGTTGATGACGTTGCTTTCGACGGCGACGAGTTGGATTGTGCCACCGCGGGCATACCTGTTGCACAGACAACGACTGCGCCGACCAAGAAACTGCTCAAGCTATTCCGCATACATCACTCCGCTTCCAATTCCGCATGCTTGGGGGTACGGCCATGTTAGGCGGGAGGCTAGGGACAGTCAACGCTGGCTTGGCGCAACTACTCTTGCGGCGATCTTCTGCAGCTGTACCCCAGCATCTCGGTTGGCGATAGACTGGTGTCGTCACCTACGAAACTCGGACTCTAAGTCTGACAGTGTGTCGATTCCCGTTATGCAACCGCCAATCACGTTTCGGCATTCAGCTGGGAGCGGTAACTCGCGACTGGGTCTTTGGGCACGCCATTCGGACGTACCTGGCGGCCGTGCTTTACGCCGTCCAGGTCAAACTCTGATCAGGATTTGGGAGCCAGGCGCACTTCACCCAAATCGAGTTCATGCTCGATACGTCGGAGAAGTTCGTCGCTGATACGCCGTTGATTACGGAGACTAACTGCAGTTCGTCTTTCGACACCCAGCAATTCGCGTGACAGATCATTAAAGCGTTTGTACGAATCGGTGTCGTCTAGGCTAGCGTCGCGTGCCTGGGCCAAGTTGGCGAGACGACGACGGTACTGTTGAGACAAGTCCTCGTAGATATCAGCGCCTTCGTCGATGGCTCCGGTCCTCAACTTTTCGAGGTACCCGAGCGCGGCCTGCAAGATAGCGCGTCTCGCCTCTATTTCCTCTGAAACGGGACCGGACGTGGCACCTGCTAATCCCAGAGCGCGGATCAAGGGTGGCAGTGTGAGCCCCTGAAGCACGAGCGTGACCAGGATGACACTGAACGCCAGGAAGATGATCACGTTCCGCTGAGCGAATGGGGCCCCGTTCGCCAAGCTCTGAGGCAGCGCGATGGCGGCGGCCAGGGATACAACGCCACGCATCCCCGTCCATCCAACGATAAAAATATTCCGAGCCGGCGGCAACGGCTCAATGTGGTGAAGCAAGCGTCTTCGTGCAACGTTGGCTAAAAAGGCTCCGGGAAACATCCAAATCAGGCGCAGCACTATGAGAAAACCGCTGAAGGCCAGGCCATAAAGAATCAAAGTGTGCAGGCTGTGATCTTGAATCGCTGCCATGACATAGGGCAGTTGCAGCCCAATGAGCACAAAAGCCAGGCCGTTGAGGATGAACGTCAGGGAGCCCCAGACTGCCCATGCCTGCAGGCGGACGGCGGGGGAAAAAAAGTGGGAACTCTTGCGGCTGAGATAGAGTCCGCAGGTAACCACGGCGAGAACGCCCGAGGCCCGTACGGAATTGGCCACGAGATACGTTACATAAGGGGTAAGAATGCTCAACGCGATCTCGATAGGGCCATCGTCAATCCGATCCTCGATCTGATGGACGATTTCCCCAATAGCGAGACCAAGTGCGATGCCGCCCGCGGTCAAGTAGCAGAGCCGCAGCACCCCCTCGCCAAAGGTAGGTACGTGGCCCGCGACCAGGATGCCAATGCCGAACTCAAGCGCCAGAAGGGCGCTGGCATCGTTCAACAGACTTTCGCCCTCGAGGATATCTATCGTTCGTCTTGGCAATTCGAGTCGCTTGGCGATTGATGTGGCCGCAATCGCGTCGGTTGGAGCGACGATCGCACCCAGCACCAAGCCCACTCGCCAATCAAAGCCGGGAAGGAACCATTGGCCTGCTTCACTCACACCAATGATAGTGAAGAGCACCAACCCAAATGCCAGGAAAAGATGCTGACGAGGTTATAGGAGAATTCGCGCCATGAGGTGAGCCACGCCGCACTATAGAGGAGCGGCGGCAAGATAACGAAGAACACCAGGTCCGGATTAAGACTGACTTTCGGGATGCCCGGAATAAAGCTCAGTAACAATCCACCGATCACGAGGACAATCGGGTACGGGATTGCCAGTCTCCGCGCCAACGCTCCGAAAACCACCACAAAAAGGAGCAGCAACAGAAACAAAATCTCAATGCCTTGAATGCCATGTACCGGCATCAATACTCCACCGTTTGCTTAGAAAGCACAACTCGTGAGCTCGTGCCCTGCGGGGAGAACTGGAAGCGGGTTGACACCGACTAGGAACCCTCGACCTCCGTCCCTATCACTCAGATCGCGACTTAAGAAAACAGCCCATTACTGATCCTGCGCCCGCGACTGCACGGTTCACCCTGAACGTCTGGCTTCCCAGTCCCCGTGCATATGCCCCTTGCGTAGGACAGAAACCCCAAATGTGCCGCGCATACGGTCACCATCCACGTGGCCACGAAATGTCATAACGTTGCGCGTCTTCGTATGAAAGACGATATGGTTGCCTCGACCGTACCTTCGAGTCCGCCTGACTGGTTCGGACCCTTGAAGTGCCCGGAGAGTTTCTCGCCATCCTGCTTCAGCTCAATATACTTGGTGGCCGTTTTGTCGTCGTCACTCGTTGAATAAATCGTCCACTTTCCGGCCACACTAGCCGGGGGCTGGTCGGACGGCGGCGCCCGAGTCGGTGCCGTCTTGATGCCCGCAAGGCAACAACAAGCGGCAGGAGGATTCTCAGGGACACATGAATCCCGTTCAGTTTCATGGCTACACTCCACCCCTGTCTTTGGCCGGATTATAGTACTTGGATGGAAGCGTGTTGGTGAAAAATCTCCGCACTTTTGCGACACGGCGTACACTTCTTCCGGTTCCCGTCGCAGAGCGGGAGCGGGGATCTAGGAAATCCAAAGCCCTATGCCGGCTGATTTCACACGACGTTCGCTGATCAAGACGATGGCGGGTTCGATTGCGGCTGGCATTCTGTCGAATACCGGTGTATTCGGCCAACAGCAGCAAGACGGGTCCCAACTCGGCGGCTACGCATGTAATTTTTGTGAGGCTGACCTGGTGATCGGTTGATCTAATTTTTTGAGGTGAGACATGCAACTGAAACCCTTCCTGCTGGACATGTGGCTCGACACCTATGAGCACAACATCGAGTTCAACTTGGCTGCTAGCACCGGACCGTCCTGGAGCCTGAACGAGATCCTGAGCCTCGCCGGTGATGAGGAGCGCCAGCGCTTGCTGAATCACAAAGTCGTGTACAGTCGCCCTATAGGAGCCGAAGGCTTACGCGCAGCGATTGCCGAAATGCAGGGAGTGAATATCGACACCGTGCAAGTTGTCACTGGCGCCTCCGAGGCACTGCTCGTTCTGATGTGGCTAGCCGCGGAGCCGGGAGCCAACGTCATACTACCTCAGCCAGGTTTTACGACCTTTTCCGCGCTACCTGAATCTCTGCGGCTTGAGACGCGCTACTACGCTGTGCGGAAGGAGAACGGGTTCTGTATTGATATTGAAGAGATTAAGAAAATTGCAGATGGAAACACGAAGCTAATCTTGGTGAACAGCCCGCATAATCCCACTGGCGCCACCATTAGCGATGCGGAACTGGACAGCTTGCATGAGTTCACCTCCTCGCGTGGAATTCAACTTGTCAGCGATGAGGTTTACCACCCGATCTATCATGGGCAGACGACGAGATCGGCTGCTCGTCTCCCCCAAGCCACCGTTATCCACGATTTCTCGAAGGCTTTTCCTTTATCGGGAATCCGAACCGGGTGGATGGTCGAGCACGATCGCAAGCGCCGCGAGCGCTATTGGAATGCGCGCGCCTATTTCTCGATCTCGAACAATACTGCGGGAGAACTGCTGGCGGAGATTGCGATGCGCCACCGGGATACCGTCCTTCGGAGAACGCAGCAAACCGCAACTCAAAATCTGCGGCAGCTTGACGCCTTCATGGCTGAACATCGCGAGACGCTGGGCTGGATTCCTCCCCGCGGGGGAATGACCGCATTTCCCTGGCTGCTATCGGGAGAGAACAGCCGCGCCTTTTGCCAGGCGGCGGCAGAACAGGGCATCCTGCTCGCTCCTGGGGACTGCTTCGATGCGCCCTCGCATTTCCGTCTTGGTTTCGCCGCAGTGACCGAGAGATTCCCTGACGCCCTGGGTCGACTGGGAGAATTCGTGAAGAGTTGGTCGCCGGCCAACATGGCAAGGGCCTAGCGCAGTCTACCGCTGTGTCGCCACGCACCCGCTAATGTTCTTGACATATTCCCATATAGGAATATATATTCGAGATCAATGGCACGGGCTGCAACCACCTCCGATGCGTTCAATGCGGTGGCGGAGCCACGGCGGCGCGAGATTCTTGAGCTTTTGGCTTCGAGGGAGCGATCGGTTGGCGACCTTGTGGTGAGGCTCGGGCTGGAGCAGCCTTCAGTCTCGAAGCATTTGGGAGTCCTGCGAAGGGTCGGGCTGGTACGCGCGCGACGGCGTGGGAGGCACATGTTGTATGAAGCGAATCCAGAAGGCATTCGTCCATTACATGAGTGGACGAAGACCTTTGAGCGGCTGTGGGCGCACCAACTGCGGCGCGTGAAGGAACGCGCCGAGGAAAAGGCCAGTCAAGTCGAGAGCGAATAAATTCTGCGGTTTCAAGAGGAGGAAGCATGAGTATCGCTGAGGCACTACCGGGAATTGAGAGTTTGACCCTGAACGTCACTCAGGAAATTCACGTGCGCGCGTCGCTGGAAACCACATTCGAAGCACTGCTCGAGCAGATCGGGCCGGAGAATGAGGCGCCGGAGCACAAGATGCCGATGACACTTGAGCCCTGGCCCGGCGGGCGATGGTTCCGCGATCTGGGCGCGGGCAACGGCCATTTATGGGGGCACGTGCAGGCCATCAAGCGGCCGACGCTGCTCGAGATCACTGGTCCGCTCTTCATGTCGTACGCCGTCGTGTCGAACCTGCAATACCGGCTGCGTGAAGAGGATGGTGGGACGCTGATCCAATTCCATCACAAGGCGTTTGGAGTGATTCAGGATGAACACCGGCGGGGAGTCGTACCCGGATGGACGCACATTCACGAGCTCGTCAAAGCGCGCGCCGAAAAGAATGCGAAGTAGGAGGTTCTATGTGTCCAGCATGTCTGGCGAGTGCAGGAGTGGTACTGGGCAGCACGGTTTCAACCGGCGGATTGACCGCGCTGGTCGTAACAGTTCTTCGTAAGAAGAAGCGTGAGAAAAGTGATTCGAAAGAAAAGGAGTGATCGTATGACGATAACGACAATGGAGAAGACAAGTGCAAAGGTAGTATCGCCAGCCGAATGGCTGGCCGCGCGAAAGAAGCTGTTGGCCAAGGAAAAAGAGTTCACGCGTCTGCGCGACGAGCTCAGCCGCGAGCGGCGGCAAATGCCGTGGGAGAAGGTTGAGAAGAAATATGTGTTCGAGGGTCCGAAGGGAAAAGAAAGTCTCAGCGATCTGTTCGGCACGCGCAGCCAACTCATTATTTATCACTTCATGCTCGGTCCCGGTTGGAAAGAAGGATGCCCGAGCTGTTCGTTCCTGGCGGATTCGTTCGATGCGGCTGCGCTGCACCTGGCGCAGCGCGACACCTCCTTTGCCGTGATCTCGCGCGCCACGCTGCCGGAGATCCAAACCTTCCAGAAGCGCATGGGATGGAATTTCCATTGGCTGTCATCAAATGGAACCGACTTCAATCATGACTTCCAGGTTTCGGTCACGAAAGCGGAGATCGAGAGCGGCAAAGCCGAGTATAATTACGGGCCCTCGAACTTCCCGTCGGAAGAGCGGCCGGGGCTGAGCGTGTTTTATCGCAAGGATGGCGAGATTTTCCATACCTATTCGACCTACGCCCGTGGGCTCGACATTTTGCTTCTCACGTACAACTTTCTCGACCTCACGCCGAAAGGCCGCGATGAGGAAGGATTGCCTTGGCCGATGGCTTGGGTCCGGCATCACGATCGCTACGGCGATCCCAAGGCAGTGGACGCGAAGACGCTCGTCTCGCAAACGATGAGAGCCTAGTCACTGACGGTTGCGGGGGCGGGAAGCCCCCCGACCGCCAGCCAGACCCCTCGAGTTCGCGGACGGCTGGCGCCGCTACGACTCAGATATTTTCATCAAGGAGGAACAGTGGAAACATTAGTGGAGCAAACTCTGGTTACGCCTATCTTAGAGGAATTCCGGGAAGAGGTCGCGACTACCAAGCGCGTCTTGGAGAGAATTCCGGCCGAAAAGCTAATGTGGAAGCCGCATGCCAAATCGATGTCACTCGGCCAACTGGCTTGGCACGTTGCCACCACACCAGGAGGCGTCTCTCGACTCGCGCAGCAATCGAGCTTCGACGTCTCGCAGGGCAATTTCGTGCCTCCGCAGCCGAGCGGCAAGGCGGAGATTCTTCAGGCGTTCGAACAAAGCTCCCGCGACGCCGAGGCCTTCTTGCGGGGGCTTACGGATCGCCGGGCCGTCGAGAGTTGGCGCCTGCTCAATAAAGGAGCAGAAGTCTTTGTCAAGCCGCGGATTAGCGTCATCCGCACGATCATGCTGAACCACTGGTATCACCATCGCGGACAATTGTCGGTGTATTTGCGGCTGCTGGAGGTGCCAGTACCCATCATCTACGGGCGCAGCGCGGACGAGAGCCCGTTTAACTAAAAAGGTAAAACCGGAAATTCGAGCTGCCTTCGAAGGCGGTCCCCCAGGCTTCCCAGGTTTGGCATCCTGCGCTCGAGGTGCCGCCGTTGTTTCCGGTCACCTGTTCTGTTGCTTTTGACCCGGAAGGAGAAGAAGCCATCGCCGTGTTTTAGGCCAGCGTCGCCACAGAATCGAAGGGACAGCGGCAATTTCGATGGTCGTTAGACGGTGTGGGAAGTAACTTGTTCCACGTAGCGAGTAAGCACTGCGGCTAAAGGCTTAAACTGCGTGGTGACGATGCTCACGTGATCGCCAGGGACCACTTCGACTTCTAGTCCCTTGACAAGGTCTCGCCATATGGCGACTGGATCGTCGGGGAAAGTGGTCTTCACGCTCGTAGTCACGAATTTCACCCTGCCAGGGTAAAATCTCGGCCGATAATCTGCATAGGCACGATAATTGGCCTCATGAACAATGCTGGCAGAACGCCAGCGGTGCTGAACTCGGTTCGTAAGATGGGAAAACACACTCTTGGACGGCACTCGGCGAATCTCACTGAATTGTCTCGCGATTCGTTTCGCAAGCAAGTGCGCCCGTTGGCCAGCTGACAAGAAGCGTGGATGCGGAAAGGTATGGAGTAACACGAGCATCGCAATACCTTGTTCATTTTCTAATAGGCGCTGCGACATCTCCAGTGCGATCAGGCCACCGAAGGAGTATCCGATCAGTACGTAAGGACCTTCGACGTAAGACTTGGCGAGCGCATCCAAGTAGAAGCTCGCCATATCCTCAACTCGGTTGAAAGGCTTTTCGAGGCCATCGATGCCTTTTGCCTGAACTCCGTAGATTGGATGTCCACTTCGAATTTCTCTCGCTAGTTCGTTGCATTGCACCGTACCGCTAAAGCCGTGCACGATGAAGATCGGTGGTTTCACACTGCCCGACCTAACTTGCACAAAAGGAGAGAATTCCGCAGGCGTGTACATCAGTCTGGGGCAATGCTAGCCACGCCACTCTGATCGCGCCACGGTACTTTAGTCACGGCACACCCCGGCCGAATTCGAGCGCCAGAGTCCCCAGCCCAGTTCGGCGCATCGGTATTCAATCGACGTCTTCGCCCGTCCAGGATCGGTGGTCCTGATGATGGTCATAATGTGCGTGGCGCAATTCCCATCCTATTCTGTTTGTAAGGTTGCGCGCTTACTGCCCGGGCAGTAGTACCTGGGTTTCTAACCGGCTATGATCTAATATGCGTCCAGCGTAGATCTCGAAGATGCACGACCTTCCTCTCTGGCTCAAGCTCCTCAACCGCGAAGTGATTTCCTGTACGCGGTGCCCACGACTAGTGAAGTATAGGGAGAAGGTCGCGCGCGAGAAGCGGCGCGCGTACCGGGATTGCCAATACTGGGGCAAGCCAGTGCCCGGTTTCGGAGATCCCAACGCTAGGGTATTGATTCTGGGCCTTGCCCCCGGGGCTCATGGATCGAACCGTACGGGTCGTCCTTTCACGGGGGATGCATCGGGAAAATTTATGTATCCGGTGTTGTACGAAACCGGCTTTGCCAATCAGCCCATTGCAACGGATTTAGCAGATGGGTTGGAGTTAAAGGATCTCTATATCACGGCTGCTTTGCGTTGTGCTCCTCCTGGCAACAAGCCATCCCCGGACGAACTGGTGAACTGCTCGGCTTATCTCGATCGGGAAATGCAAGGGCTCGCGAAGGTGCAAGTGGTGGTTGCACTGGGAAAGATCGGCTTTGAGAGTTATCTCAACCATCTGAAGCGACGCGGCCAGATTGTCAACAAGCGCCCCTACATCTTTCGGCACGGCGCACAATACCCTATGCCAGGAGGCCAGACGCTACTTGCCTCCTATCATCCTTCGAACCAGAATACCCAAACCGGCAAGCTGACCCGGCAAATGTTCGTAAGCATTTTCCGGGAAGCGGCACGAATTGTAGATAGGTAAGAAAGCAACCCAACCGGGTCACCCCTCTCCTGGGCAGGGGAGGGTAGAGGTCTCGAGGAGATGTGGCCTCTGCGATTGTGGCCTGGTGTTGGGCAATACTCGGCGCCCGTACCTCAAAAGCCTACAAAAACCGGCTCCGGCTTCAAATGGATCCCCCAGAGATCTTTTACTCTCTGCTGAATTTGTTCCTGAAATGCGATGATGTCGGCCGCGGTTGCGTCTCCCCGGTTGACGATGGCCAGCGCATGTTTGCGCGAGATTCCCACCCGGCCAGAGCCGAAGCCCTTAGTGAAACCAGAATGCTCGACCAGCCATGCGGCGGAAACCTTTCTTAGCGCTTCCAGAGCGGGATAGCTGGGTATCCGCAGTTTTTTGGCGGCGGTTCGAGCGCTTAATTCTTGATACTGCTCCGCAGAAAGAACCGGATTCTTGAAAAAGGATCCGGCACTGCGACTGTCATCGTCTCCGGGAGAGATCAGCATTCCCTTACTAGCTCGAATCTTGCGCACAGCATCCCGGGTTTCGGCCAGTGTCGGAGCTCCCTGCCAGCCGGAAAAGTATCTCTTGAGATCCGTGTAGTTAATGCGTGGCTCACCGCCTGGGGTCAGCGCATACGTCACACGAAGAATGATGTAACGTCCCTGCTCACTGGTATTGAAAAGGCTGGTGCGATAGCTGAACCCGCATGCCTCGTTGCAGAGTTCACGGATTTGATTGTCCCGGAGATCAAAAGCCAGTATGCCCTGAATGGTTTCCGCAACCTCTTGCCCATAAGCGCCTACATTCTGCACCGGTGTTCCGCCCACGCTTCCTGGAATACCACTCAAACACTCAATTCCCGCGCAATTCTGAGCCACAGCTCGCGCCACCAGCTTGTCCCATTCCTCACCCGCTCCTACCTCAAACAGCGCCTTGTCATCCTGGATGTGCTCCTCGATACCGGCGATTGCGACTTTCAAGACGAGTCCCGGCCAGCCAGCATCGGACACAACCAGATTGCTGCCGCCCCCTAGCACAAACAAGGGCAGGTTTCGAGTTCGTGCGAACGTTACGGCCTCGCATATCTCGCTGACTGTCGTCCCCTCGATAAAGTAGCGTGCCGGGCCGCCGACCTTGATTGTGGTGAACGGCGCTAGCAACACATGTTCTTGAATCAACATACGTTTGCGCTTTAACTATAACCGACCCAGGCTCCGGACTTCCCGCGGTCTGCCGGTCGTATTCGGATTACCAGTAACCTTTTCTGCCGAAGGGAGTTATCCCAAGCCGAACCAGACCTTTCCTGCCCGGGTGAAGTACTCGAGCCAACAGGCCCGCCGCATCAGAAGCAAAGTGCCGTTGATCGAATCGAGTCTGACTCCTGCGCTGCATAGGTTTGACGGAGTTTTACTCACCGCGTATCCTAAGAGGATGCGCAAGGGCTCCATACCGCGTCTGCCGGGTTGTTGTACGCAGGCGCCGGTGTGTGGGTAGCGCGAAGGTTTCCCAGAACCCACCCGGCGCAGTAACGGGTGGTTTTTTTTATTGGTTCTATAACCCACTCGGGCACGAATGGCCTTGAGGTTTTTTGGGAAGACACCGACTTGTGAGCTGAGGAGGAACCATGAGCACGGCAATTGCAACGGAAATTACTCCGAGAAATCTCCGCATCAATGACATCGCCCCTGACTTCACAGCCGAAACCACTCAGGGCACGATTCGCTTTCATGAATGGATCGGCGACGGATGGGCGATTCTGTTTTCTCATCCCAAGGACTTTACTCCCGTGTGCACCACGGAACTCGGCTATATGGCTGGCCTCCAGCCGGAGTTTGCCAAGCGAAACTGCAAGATCATTGGCCTGAGCGTAGATCCCGTCACTCGTCATACCCAGTGGGCAGCGGACATCGAGGAGACACAGGGACACAAGGTGAAATATCCGATGATCGGCGATCCCCAGCTCAAGATCGCCAAGCTTTACAGCATGCTGCCGGCCGAAAGCGGAGATAGCTGCGAGGGACGTACTCCCGCTGACAATGCTACCGTGCGCACCGTCTTCGTGATCGGTCCTGATAAAAGAATCAAGCTCCAGCTTGCCTATCCCATGAGCACAGGGCGCAACTTCGACGAAATACTCCGAGCCTTGGATTCGCTGCAGCTCACCGCCAAACACCAAGTCTCCACTCCTGCAAACTGGAAACCGGGCGACGAGGTCATCATCAGCGGTTCAGTTTCGAATGAGGAAGCGAAAAAGAAATTTCCTGAAGGTTGGAGGTCGCCTAAGCCATATTTGCGGATCGTACCGCAGCCGAAGTAGCGAAACGGGCTTCCGTATACTTGGGTGAAATGTCCTCGCCTCACGAGTTGCGCCACGGTGTGACAAGGGACTCGTTCGAGCATTGCTAGGTCGCCTTGTAGGGCCGAGCCTGAAGCCCAGCCCTGACCGCGACAGGGAGGGCTCTGCCCTGCCGCGAAGTGCAAGAATACTCAGTATTTCCGCGCGAGCACCGAGGCGCGTCGGCGGACGGTGCTCCGGCGGTCTGCAGGCGGGGTTGGGATGGGTACTGCGACCAAATAGCACTGCGATGCCTTCGCAGATAGCTCCTTAAGTGATATAAACCAAGTAGTACCGGCGCCGCCGGGTCCAAGGTGCGCTAGAGTCATCGTCACTGAAGGCTCGAACCATGTCAAAGCGCTCGTCAATGCGCTCAGAAAAGACTCCCCCGGACGTACCCATAGCAGAAGAGAAGTCCACCACACAAAAGAACCTCGTATTCACCCGTGCCTTTTCTCGCCTTCTGGGTCTGGATAAGGAGCAGGCTGTCGCAGGTTACTTGGCCGCAACGAGTCCAGGGGAGCCGAACCCTACGCTTCCCGAATCAGCCCCGCCACGGAACCCACCCTCCGACTCGAGTCCTAGGCTGCCGATCACGCAAAGGGAAGTCGACGTTCGCAAGGTTGCGGAGATTCCCAACCCTTCGAACAAGAAGCCCCCGGCTGGCGTACAGAGTCTGGCGCGGGTAACGGAGTCTGCACCGGCACAGGGAGGAAGCGATCGGGCCACCAGCATCCCGTACGCCAAGGCGCCCTCCGACTCGAGTCCTAGGCTGCCGATCACGCAAAGGGAAGTCGGCGTTCGCAAGGTTGCGGAGATTCCCAACCCTTCGAACAAGAAGCCCCCGGCTGGCGTACAGATTCTGGCGCGGGTAACGGAGTCCGCGCCGGCGCAGGGAGGAAGCGATCGGGCTACCAAGCTTCCGCACACGAACGAACCCCCTAACTTGAGCCCTGCGCGGCTGGTGACTCAAGGCGAGGTCGAGATCCGCAAGGTTGCGGAGATTCCCAAACCTTCGAATAAGAAGCCCCCGGCCGGCGTACAGATTCAGGCGCGGGTCATGGAGTCCGCTCCGGCGCAGGGAGGAAGCGATCGGGCCACCAGTTTCCTACACGGGAACGCACCCTCCGACTCGAACCCTGGGCGGCCGATCACCAAAAAAGGAGTCGAGAATCGCAAGGCTATGGAGATTCTCGGCTTTGCGATTAAGAAGTTCCCGGCTGGCGCACAGAGTCAGGCGCGAGTATCGGAAGCCGCGCCAGCACAGTTAGAAAGCGATCGGGCGACCAGCCTTCCGCAGGCGAAGGCACCTTCTGACTCGAGCTTTGGGCGGCCGGTGACTCAAGACGAAGTCGAGATTCACAAGGTTGCAGAGATTCCCCGTTCTGCTAGTAAGAAGCTGCCGCAGGGCGTGCCGATTGAGGCGCGGGTATCGGAACCCTTGCCGTCACAGGGAGAAAGCGATCGGGCGACCACGCTTCCGCAGACGAACGAACACCCTGGCCCGAGTCCTGCGCGGCCGGTGACTCAAGGCGAAGTCGAGATTCACAAGGTTACGGAGATTCCCAACCCTGCGAATAGGAAGCTCCCGGCGAGCGAAGAGATTGAGGCGCGGGTATCGGAACCCTTGCCGTCACAGAGAGAAGGCGATCGGGCGACCACGCTTCCGCACACGAACGCAGCCTCTGGCTCGAGTCCTGCGCGGTCGGTGACTCAAGGCGAAGTCGAGATTCACAAGGTTACGGAGATTCCCAACCCTGCGAATAGGAAGCTCCCGGCGAGCGAAGAGATTGAGGCGCGGGTATCGGAACCCTTGCCGTCACAGGGAGAAAGCGATCGGGCGACCACGCTTCCGCACACGAACGCACCCTCTGGCTCGAGCCCTGCGCGGCCGGTGACTCAAGGCGAATTCGAGATTCCAAAGGTTGCGGAGATTCCCAACCCTGCGAATAGGAAGCTTCCTGCCGGCGCAAAGATTCAAGTGTGGGTAACTAGGTCCGCGCAGGCACAGAGAGGACGCGACCGAGCCACCAGGCTTCCGTGGGAGACCCTTGCCATTCTCCTGCTTGTCGTCGCGTTGAGCTTTGCCGTTTGGGGATTCTACACAAGAGAGGTGAACCACCCGATTCCGCCTAACTCTAACCCCAGTGCTTCGGTTTCACTTCCAGCCCCTTTTTCATCCTCACATTCTCAGATGCCATCGCCCAAAGGGCAAACTGCACTTTCCGAAATGTCCGGAAATTCCGCTCTGCGTCCACAAAGTAGTGCTGCTGGGTTTATGGTCCACATCAAAGCGCGCAAGAATGTCTGGGTTTCGATTAGAGCCGACGGGAGAAAGCTGACCGAGGAAACACTCATCAGCGGCGCGGAAAAATCGGTCATGGCGGCGAAGCAAGTCATCGTTAAGACCGCGAACGCTAGCGCCCTCGATTTTGAGTTCAACGGTCAGAGGCTACCGAGTCAGGGTGCTCGCGGAGAGTTCAAGACTTTAGAGTTTGGTCCCAGTGGCTTAGAAGTGGTAATTTCGAATCCGCCGACGAGGATAAAGCCGGGTATGTAGAATCCGCGGGGCGGTTTGCAAAGGCTGCCCACAGGTCTGGAAGCGCATGGGATCCGGTGATCCTCACGGTCTTCAAAACCGGCGGGCGGCGGGTATCCCCGTCGCCGGTGCGTTCGACTCGCACACGCTTCCGCCAATCTTACCTCAAAGCCCGATGTAAGCCTCATCCCGTGCCAGAACGCGCTTAGAAACGTTTTGAGTGATTATTGGGTCGCTGCAATACGCCTATTGGGATGCGAGTTTCTCTTTAGTCTTTGTGATCCCGTATTCTAACCAGCCGGCCTCGACGTAGTTCTCGCAGCGCTCTCGCAGGTAATTCAGCGCTTTAAGCCGG
The DNA here is from genome assembly GCA_035623335.1 of Terriglobales bacterium. Classification (GTDB taxonomy): domain Bacteria; phylum Acidobacteriota; class Terriglobia; order Terriglobales; family Acidobacteriaceae; genus JAFAGX01. Next base: position 36,582 of record DASPTQ010000127.1, on the reverse strand, counting down.
GCGCCCAATGCAGCGTTGTTCTTTTGATCGTATGCCAGAACGACGTCCGTAAGGTGCAAAGCCTCGACCGGCTTACCCGCTTCCAACTTTTCCAGGGCCAGACGCACTACGGGTTCGGGTCCCCCGGCTGCCTTAACTAAATCCGGGTACACCGAAGAAGGCGGCAACTCATACATTGTCGATGGGTTCATGTCGAACCAGCCTGCATATCCGTCATAGATTCCGCGTACTGACCAGCTGACCTTTCCAAAAGATTCGCTGAGATTAAAACTTGGCGGCAGTCTTATTTCCTGCATCAGGGTGAATACATCCTTGCCGGAGTTCATTCCCTTTACGACTGCATCGTGGACATATTGAATCGCGTCGCGATACCGGGTGAGGCGTCGAGTAATTTCCTGATTCCCGAGGATCGGCTCACCGTGGCCATTCAGCACGACCTCAGGCTTGAGGGCGAGTACTTTGTCAAGCGAATTGATCCAGTCAAGAGCCCACCGAGGTTTCGTGCCTCTTATCGCATAGATGTTGGGGAAGGACATAGGTTCCGGGATTCCGACCCCGGCATAGTTGTCGCCAATGAAGGCTACCTTGAACGCAGGAATCCACACCGTCAGATGATCCGGTGTCTCACCGGGCGTGCTGAATAAATGGAATTCAACCCCACCCAACGTGAATGAGTACTCTTGGTCAAACAGAATGGTTGGGTCGATTTTAGCGCCATAGTTGCCGGCCCAGGGTCCCACATCCCTGGGCGGACGGTTGAACGCGGCAGCGTTGCGCGGGGCAAAGAAGCCCTCCAGCCTAGTGACGTAGTTGACGAATTCAACGTAGTTCCTTTGAGCTATGATCTGGATCCCAGGTCCCTTCCAGAGAGGTATTCCGCCAATATGGTCGGCATGACCATGGGTCAAGATCATGTATTTCACCGGCGCTTGGCTTTCCGCGGCCAGGAGCGTTTTGGCTTCGGCGGCCAAATCGGACATCGCGGTGTCGATGATTACATTTCCGGCCGGCGTAGTCACCAAATAGACGTTGCCTGTTGTAGGCACCATATAGATGGAATCATTGATCTTGACAACCTTCGTTTGATCCTGATCGGCGCCATATGCGCTCATTCCAGTTGCGCACAGCAAGAAAGCGACTCTGAGGATTCGGTGCATTCGTCTTATCCTTCCTTCCCGTGAGCTAACGGCAGACGGCGGGCGAACCTTGTTGGCAATCGCAGAACGCTTATCCCAGGGGTCACCGTTCCCCTCGTATGCTCAGGTTGGAGAAATATGCGTCCGTGCTCCAGTGCGCCCACAGGGCAATCTGGCCATGGGTTTCGCCGAGCTTCAGATCGTTCACGATGAGGCAGGGCTGATCGCTGCCATTGACATACAGCTGAGCTTTCGTCCCGGAAACGACAATCTTCATCTTGGTCCACGCACCTGCGTCGAGATCGGTGTAGGACTCGTACACTCCAGGATTCTCCTTCCGCAAACGAAACCAGGGAAATTCGGGAATCGATTCATACTGCACGGAATGGTTGCGACGGAGCTGATCGTCGGCCCGGCCGTTCGTCGGTCGCAGATAAATGCTTTCCGTCCGAGCTCCATGCTCCTGACTGCGAAAGTTGATACCGATGAAGCCTCTAGCATCGGCCCGCGATCCGGGGAAGGGTGAACCTGCAATATCGGCTTCGATCGATCCATTCTTGAAGTCCACCCCGGGGACCAACGCCATCACGACCTCGTTATCCTCTGGGTCGGATCGGCCCGGTATGGCGACCAGATGTACGCAATGGCGTTCCCTGTAGGTTGCAACTTCTGCCTTTCCGTTGACTACTTCCAAACCCGCGCTCGAATCCAGAGGGAATAACGAGGTGGCTGAATTCGCTTGCTGTCCATGCAGGCTTTGACCGGGAACAACAACACAGACCGCGAGTGTCAGGAAAGCTGCCTTCCAACAGCCATAAGAATTGGCGGATGAAGGGCCGTACTCCCATCGACGCATCGAAATAAGATTCCTCATCTTCGGACAGATTGTGTGCATGCATCTTGGACACGGGAACCACTACGAGGGATAGCAGGAATATGGTTGGTGGGTACAGTGCACTTCTTTTTGGGTCCGGATTGACCCGGGGACTGACGGCGGCCTGTGCATCCGGCTCCTTTTATTTTCACTCACTGGCTAGGCATTTCCGCTGCGTGCGGTCAGGGGAAACATCGCCCGCACCCTCGACGCGCGCATACACTCCGCCATTTGTTTGCAAGGTCTTAGTGCAGCGCGGATTGCCGCCGGGTCTCCGGTGTGCTGATTTCGCCGCCCGATAAACGCTCCCAATCTCGCTGACCGGCGACGCGTGGGGCCTAACATTTTGTGCCAGTGTTGTTCCCGTCGTCAGGTAGGTGAAGCGTGCTCGGGCACTATCGCCTGCTTGAGCAGATCGGTGTTGGTGGGATGGGTGTTGTTACCGTGCACACAACTGCAACCCGCTTGGCAACCAGCAGAGGATGAGAAGCGGAGGCTCAAGGACAAGTCGAACCCTGTCGAAGCATTTCAGCTGTCTTCGCGTAACCCCATTCGGAGTACTGAAGTTAATTGACAGCCGTCGTTCCTGGCCTTAACTTGGGATCGTACCCGTGAGCAGGTAGATAGGGGCCGGCTAGCCGGTATCGTACCTTGTGCGGGAGCCTTCAGCGTGAAACTGAGGGCTTTTTTCTTTGCCCCGCTGGCCGGGTCAGCGCGAAGATAGGTATCCTTTTGCCGACGTTGAATCAAGGGTGTTCGGCCCGGTCGCCTGACTCCCGCCTGCCATGGCCTGCTTCTTCCATCGCCCTTCATGACATGAAAGGGTAGAATCCCTTGTTCGTCTTAGAAGGACCGATGTCGAGTCTGAAGATTCTTGATGCCATTGGCAACAGTCCTCTGGTCGAACTTCACCACGTCGTACCCGCCGGGTCCGGCCGGGTGATCGCCAAGCTGGAATCGGCGAATCCGACCGGCAGCATGAAGGATCGAATGGCTCTGGCGCTCGTTAAGTGCGCCGCCGCAGACGGTCGTCTTTCCCCTCGGGGCACAGTCGTCGAATACACTGCCGGCACGACAGGCATCTCGCTTGCTTTTGTCTGTGCCGCGCTCGGATACCAGGCACACTTCATCTTTTCCGACGCGTTCAGTGACGAGAAACGCTATACCATGCGCGCCTACGGCGCCGAGATCACGGATGTGGCGAGCGACAACAAGAGGATCACACAGCAGCTTATCAAGCAGATGATCAGCACCGCAGGGGAGATTAGTCGACGGCCAGGGCATTGGTGGTGCGACCAGTTGAACAATCGGGATGGGGAGGCCGGCTATCACCCCCTCGGTGAGGAGATGTGGCAGCAATCCGGCCATCGCGTCGACGCCTTTGTACATGCGGTAAGCACGGCGCATTCCATTCACGGGACGGCGCGCGCATTACGAGGCCACAATCCACAACTGCGCGTTTTTGCCGTGGAACCCGCTGAATCTGCCGTCCTCTCGGGCGGACCTTCGGGTTCCCACAAGATTGAGGGGATCGGTATCGGCTTTATTCCACCCTTGTGGAAGCCTCAAGAGGTCGATGAGATACTCGCCGTGACCACAGAAGATGCCAAGAGCATGGCCCGCCGCCTGGCAAGGGAGGAAGCCATCTTTGCTGGAACTTCAACCGGCGCAAATATCGTTGCTGCGATCCGTGTCGCCGACCGCCTTGGTTCCGACGCGACGGTCGCGACCATTGTCGTCGACTCCGGTTTGCGCTACCTCAGCACGGATGTGTTCCGACCCTGATCCATTCGAGCTTTCTCTGGGCCCGCAATTTTCCACACGGGCCACTCCCGCTAGTCGATATGACCGTTCTGGCGACCAACCGACCATATGCTCGCCTGATCCTTCTCAAAAGGGTACACATGCACCATCCAGCTGAAGACGACGGGACGGAAGGTTCCACCTGCCGCCTCGCAGGCTTCCTCGGTGGTTATCGATCCCCTCAGGCCAAACTGCGGGTGCGCAGTCAGCACTTCATTCCTGCGGTCGGCGGGCGGGGCACAGAAATTCACGTGTTCGTGCCATTGCGCCACGCTGAGTGGGATGCGCTGGTTGAGTTGATCTTCACCGAACCGCCTGGGCGCGGTGTACATCGCGCCGATCAGCTTGTAGTCGTCGCCGTGCTTTTCGTAGAGCAGAGACGTAGGGTGCTCAGGATTGAAGCTGAAAGCCGCTTCGAATGCATAGGCATAGTTGGTGAAGTGGTACATCTTCTGCGGAATTTCGGGGTGAAAGATCTTGAAGCCATCCGCCAGCGCAGTGTGGTAGTCCATGTATTTGGCACACGCTTTGCGGGCTGCTTCGACCACCTGTTGGGCTTTCTCGGCATCACCGGGTTGCACTGGGCGGAGCGCAGTCATCTTCATGTGCGGGCCCATATCCATGTGGCCTTCCATGGACTGCATGGCATGCAAGTTGGCGTCAGGGTCCTTGTCATCCCCAGACATGCCTTGCATCTTCGACATGTCGTGACCCGGCGGATCCGCCTTAGGCATCGTCGGTTGGCCAATGGCCGGGTCATTGTTGACGGCTGGCTGCTGCTGACCTGTGGCCGCAACGGCCAGCAATGAAATTAAGACCACGATTAGATTTCGCATCGTCAAAGGCTCCGGTAGTTAGCAGAGAATTCCGCGAGCGGGTGTAAAGAATTGTCGGGCGATTGACTTAGCGTCTGCAACATAGAACAGACGTAGCCCACTGACCAACGTAACCGGTGTCCTCCTAACATCTTATACACAGCAAAAACCCCACCTCAGGAGCCCACCACGAAAGCCGCAGGGTTTGCCGGCGACGATCTACCTGGCACACGCCAAAACAGGCCAACTCGGATTGACCTCCCCCCGGAAGCCGAGGCGCCTCCTAAGAGCCGTCTACAAGTGCCATGGACGTCTGTCACTTTGGCTGGCGATACCCGATTCGCTAGTATCTTCGAATGGGATTGCAGTGTTTGATGGTGACCCGGGATCCCAACCTGCTCAGTCACATCAGGACAACTTTGACTCAACGCGGGGCCTCGCTCGACTTGCGCCAGGATTCTGCGAGCGCGATAGAACTCGCCTCCCGCCGCCATTGGGACGGAATTATCGTCGACTGCGATGATGTGCCCGGTGGCGCGGAAGCAATTGCCACGATGCGCAGCACCCAGTCGAATCAGCAAACCCTGATCTTCGCGGTGATAAACGGCACGACCCGAGCAGACGAAGCCCTTGATTTAGGGGCAAACTTCGTGATCTCCAAGGCGGGACATGAGACTCGACTGGACAGCGTTCTCGATGCCACCATTCCCAAGATGGAACGGGAACATCGCCGATATTTTCGGTACGAAGTTGATTTGCCTGTCCGGCTGCGGACTCATGACGGGCACAAGTTCACCGCAAGAATGAAGAACATCAGCGAGGGCGGGCTGGCCATTAAGCTGGTGGACCCCCTCAGGCTTGAAGGGCTGGTAACGCTGGACTTCAACGTTCCCAATATCAACTCAGAGGTCTTTAAGGCCAAGGCGGATGTCGTTTGGAGCGACTCTTTTGCGATGGGACTGCGCTTTTTGTATACCGATAAAGACTCTGGCATTATTCTTCAGGCCTGGCTTAATTCTTTAGAAGCACAGGCTCAGCTCCACGAGGCGTCTCACCGCGCCTAGTGCGCCCCAACTTAACTCCTGCTTCGGGAACTGTGAGGCGTCTTGCCGTGACGGTGGTTCGATGGTGATGCTTTCCCTGAGAGATGCACCCACAGGCTCGATCGATTTTCGAAGTCTGTGATTTGTTAGAGACTTCGTTTCGTCCAGCGCTCGATCCGCTCCAAGGCCTTATTCAAGTTCTCCAGTGAATTCGCCACGCTGAAACGCAAATATCCCTCTCCATAGTCTCCAAATGCCGTCCCCGACAAACAGGCCACACCCGCTTCCTCGAGCAGCGCACCCGCCAGCTTCTTCGACTTCCATCCAGTTTTCATGATGTTGGGGAAGACGTAGAATGCGCCCTTGGGCAGGCGGCAGGAGAATCCCTGGATTCGATTCAGTCCCGCCACAAACACGTCCCTCCTCCGCTGAAATTCGCGTCGCATCTGATCCACCGAGGACTGATCGCCGTGCAGCGCCTCGATCCCTGCCACCTGCGTGAAACTAGCCGTGCACGAATTGGAATTGGTCATTAGCCGGGTGATGTGGGTTGCCAGATCAGATCGCATCACCCCATATCCCATTCGCCAGCCCGTCATGGCGTAGGTCTTCGAAAAGCCATCGAGCAGAATGGTGCGATCCTTGAGCCCCGCGAGGGACATGATCGAATGGTGTTTGCCTTCGAAAATTAAGCGGCTGTAGATCTCGTCAGACAGAACCAGGATGTTGCGGTCGCCGATGACCTCGGCAATGTCGCGAATATCGTTTTGGCCTAACACGCCACCCGTAGGGTTCTGCGGTGAATTCAGAATAATTAGCTTGGTGCGATCCGTAATAAGGCTCGCCAGTTCGTTGACGTCCAGGCCGAAATCTTTCTCCTCACGCAGGCGAATCGGGATGGCCTTCCCGCCGAGATACTGGATCATCGATTCGTAGATCGGGAAGCCGGGATTAGGATAAATGACCTCGTCCCCCGAATCGATGAGGGCCAGCAGTGTGAAGAAAATGATGGGTTTGCCGCCGGGAACGACCACCACTTCGTCGCTGTCAACGGCAACCTCACGTGACCGGCTGACCTCTTCCGCAATGGCTTGGCGTAGATCAGGGAATCCAGCCGACGGGCCGTAATGCGTCCAGCCTTTGTGCAGGGCGTTGACCGCGGCGTCGATGATATTTTTCGGGGTGTCGAAGTCCGGCTCCCCAATTTCCAGGTGCACGATGTCCTTGCCCTGGCGCTCGAGAGCGCGCGCTTGATTCAGAACCTCAAACGCGGTTTCGGTGCCCAGGTGCGACATGCGTTCGGAGAGGCGAAGTTTGTGTTGCGTGGCTTTTTCCATGGTCGCAAAGGTAGTTATTATATCTCTCCCTGCCCTCTGCGTTGCCTGAGCAGCGGTTCCCAGCTTTCCCTCCTGTTTCCACAGATGGCTTGGAAGCCCCAACTGGTGGCCACAGCCCGCCATTCATCCCGCTCCGAAGATTCGGATCAAGCCTCTCAGGCATCGGCAAGGATCGGAAAATCCTCAGCTTGTGAGTTCTAGCGGAAGGACTCCAAACTGCAGAAAACTCAGGTCGATGCGACAGTCGCCGAGGTAGCCTAGTTCTCGCGTCGCCGGGCAAAGGCGTAAAAACTCGGTATGCCGGCGAGAATGACCAGGCAACCCAGAGCCGAATTCCGGAGATTGTCGGCAAAGGTGTAACAAAGCAAGAGGGCCGACGCCAGCACGAAGAGAAAGGGAACGACAGGGTATCCCCAAACACGATAGGGGCGTACGGCATGGGCTTCGCGTAGGCGAAAGACGAACACCGTGCTTGCAGAGATCATGTAGAAAAGCCACTCGGCAAAAATGGCGAGCGAAAAAAACTGACGAAAACTGCCGCCGAGCAATAGCAGAATGATCGCCAGCCCTGCCTGAACCAGAATCGCAGTCGAAGGCGTGTGATGGCGCGGATGGACGTACCCCAAAGCGGAGAAGAAATAGCGATCGCGAGCCAGCGCGAACGGCACTCGCGCCCCGCTCATCGTCGTGCCATTCAGAGTGACGAGCATTGAGACTGCCATACCTGCGGAAACGAGGGCTGCCCCGGCGTGACCCCACACCAGACCGATCGCATCCGATGCGGCGCGGGGGGAGGCCGCAATGACCCGGGCAGGGAGGACGTATTGCACAGCGGCATTCACCAGCATATAGAGGGCTGCAACCGTGGCAACGCCTGCGATCAACGCAATGGGGATGGTGCGCTCTGGTTCGCGGATTTCCTCGGAGACCATGTTCAGATCGTTCCATCCGTCGTAGGCCCAGAGGGCGGCCACCAAGGCTGCCATGAAACCGGCAATGCCTCCTTTCGCGTCAGGGTAGTGCTCGGCGAAATGGCTCCAAGTTCCCAGAGGGTAACCAAATCCGATCAATACAATCGTGAGGATGATCGCGATTTTCAAAATCGTGAAGATGAGCTGGAATTCTGCCGCTTTGCGAATGCCGATGTAATTCAGAAGGGAAATCAGGGCGGTGGCGGCAATGGCTACGAGTTGGCCGTAGCTAACGACGAAGGGATGCTCGAGAAGCGAACGGGAGAAGAAACCGAACAGCGAAAAGGTCCCCAAGATACGAACGAGGCCGGTAGTAATGGTCGCGATGGACGCCGGTTTGGCAAGCAGGAACCAGGTCCAGGCGTAAAGAAATCCCGCCAACGGTCCGTAGGCATCACGCACATAGACGTACTCGCCACCGGCCTGCGGCTTCATGGCACCAAGTTCGGCGTACGTGAGAGCACCGAAGAGTGATAGCAAACCTCCTGCCAACCACGCCAGATAAACCAGTTTGGCCGAGCCCACGGCTTGCATCATTTCGGAGGGAACCAGGAAGATGCCGCTGCCAATAATCGTGCCTACGACGACAGCGCTGGCTTGAGCGACGCCGAGCTCACGCAGGAGACCAGCATGATCGGTGGTTTCAGTTCGCTCGGTCGAGACCATGCGGAATGGCCAGTATAACGGCCTTTCGCACAGACGTGGCTAAGAAACGCCAAGTTCCAAGAGCGGGCTGCTCCGCCCGGGGTCATGCATCAGCCCCGGGATGAGTGACGATGGCAACCCCGATCGCGGCATCCGAGAGACGGTCCAGTCCTCCATGGTAGATTGAAGGAGCCTATGTACGATATCGCTTCCTGGGCTCTCAATATTGCAGCGATACGTGGCGCGAGCTATGCCGACGTGCGTATCGGCGACGATCGTCAACGTGCGCTCTCGACCAAGAACGGCAAACTTGGCAGCGCATCCGACACGGAGTCGCTTGGCATCGGCGTAAGGATTATTGCCGATGGTGCATGGGGTTTCGCGGCATCAGAGGACCTCAGCCGCGCGGCCGTCGAGGCCACCGCGGTACGCGCCGTTCAGATCGCCAAGGCCTCCGCGCGGGTCAAGCAGCACGATGTTCGACTGGCCCCGGAGAAGCCCTGCTCGGCCGAATGGACGACGCCCTTTGCTATCGATCCGTTCACGGTTTCGGTGGAACAGAATCTTGCGCTGTTGCTCGAGATCGATTCCGAATTGCGCTCGGTACAAGGAGTCACACTTGCCGAGGCCAACATGAATTTTCGGCGCGAAGAACAGTGGTTCGCGTCGTCGCAAGGCTCGAGGATTCACCAAACCAAATATACCTCCGGCGTGGGCTACGCCGCCTACGCATTTGCTGGAAGCGAGATTCAGAAGCGCTCCTATCCGACATCCTTCGGCGGACAATGGCAAAACAAAGGCTATGAATTGATTCGCGAGCTGAAGCTGGCCGAAAATGCCCGCCGCGTGGGTGAGGAGGCGGTCGCCTTGCTCGAGGCGGATCAGTGTCCCGAAGGGGTCTTCGACGTCATACTGGATGGATCCCAGCTCGCATTACAGATTCACGAATCGGTGGGACATCCGATCGAACTCGATCGCGTGTTGGGTATGGAGGCCAACTTCGCCGGTACGTCGTTCCTGACTTTGGACAAGCTGCGCCACCTGCGCTATGGAAGTGAGCTGGTAAATATCGTTGCCGATGCACGGGAGGAGCATGGTCCAGGCCTCGGAACCTTTGCTTTCGATGAGGAAGGAGTGCCGGCGCAATGCACTCCCATCGTTACCAACGGCTTGTTTACCGGATACCTGAGCTCCCGGGAGACGGCGCCCATGATCGGTTCGGAGCGATCGGGTGGCACGCTTCGCGCCGAGGGCTGGAACCGGCTGCCGATTATCCGCATGACCAACGTCAGCATTTTGCCCGGACAGCTTCCCCTGACCCGCGAGCAGTTGATCGCGGGGATGGACCGCGGAGTTTACCTCGAGACCAACCGCTCCTGGTCGATTGACGACAAGCGTTACAACTTCCAGTTCGGCACCGAGATTGGATGGGAGGTCAAGCATGGCAAGCGCACGCGCATGCTAAAGAATCCATCGTACTCGGGAATCACCACAGAATTCTGGAACTCGATGAACGCAATCTGCTCGCGGGGGGAGTGGGTGCTGTGGGGTATTCCGCACTGTGGCAAGGGCCAGCCCCAGCAGGTGATGGGAACTGGCCATGGTGCCGCACCGGCGAGATTTCGGGACGTGAAAGTTGGATCAGCCTACCGGGGTAAGCCGTAAACGATTTGAGGCCGTGAGAGACCAAACCGAATGCCAGGAAAAGACAAGGCTGTTCATCTCGTCGAACGGATCCGAAAATATTCGGTTGCCGATGACGTGGAAGTCATCGTCTACAGCACTCGCAATGCGCTCACCCGGTTTGCCAACAATGTGATTCATCAGAACCTGGCGGAAGAGAATGTCGCGGTGTCCGTACGAACCGTGTTCGCCGGACGCACGGCTCGTGCCACCACCAACAAGATCGACGATCAGGGTCTGAAGCGAGTGGTGGAGGCTTCACAGAACCTCGCAAAGGTTCAGCATTCTGACCCCGATCTGCTGCCGATGGCTGACGCGCGCGAAGGACATTCGAGTGCGCAGAGCATTCCCAGCCGTCACTTTGAGCAAACCGCAGCCATGACCCCGGAAGATCGTGCCGAAATAGTACGACGGATCGTCGCCATCGCCGAGAAACACCGGCTCACAGCGGCGGGCATCGTCTCCAGCTCGGAAACCTTCGAAGGGATCTTCAACGGACGTGGGGTGTCGACTTGGCATACACAAACGGCGGCAGAAATTTCGATCACCATGTTAGGCACGGACTCCTCAGGTTGGCAAAAGGCAAATTCCCCCAATGTCGACAATCTCGACGCGGCCAGCTTGGCCGAGTCTGCCGCTCGAAAGGCCGTGGAGACAGCGAAGCCCCGAGAAATCCCGCCGGGGAAGTACACGGTGATTCTGGAGCCCGCTGCGGTGCTCGACCTTGTAGGTTTCATGTTTTACGACTTCGGCGGGCTTGCCGTACTCGACCAGCGGTCTTTTCTCAATGACCGTGTAGGCACCCCACTGTTCGGCGAGAACATTAACATCTGGGATGACGTTGCTCACCCGCTCCAGTCCGGAGCTCCTTTTGACGGAGAGGGCATCGGGCGACAAAAAGTGCAGCTAGTCGAAAACGGAGTGGTGCGGCGCTTGGTCTATGCCCGGGGAACGGCCACAAGGATGCAACGCTCGGAAAGCAAAGATAAGGTTGGACCGATTGCAGCCACTGGGCACGGTTTCCCACTCCCGAATGAGGTCGGCGAAGCTCCCATGAACATCGTGTTCGGCGCGACCGATAACCCTAAGACGGTAGATGAGATGGTAGCCTCGACCGAGCGAGGCATCCTGGTAACGCGGCTTTGGTACATCCGCGAGGTCGATCCTTACGAAAAAATCGTGACTGGCATGACACGCGATGGGACCTTCTATGTAGAGAACGGAAGGATTTGTCACGGGGTGCGCAACTTTCGCTTTAACGAAAGCCTGATCCATACGCTGTCGAATGTCGAGGCGATGGGGACTCCAGTGCGGGCCAGTGGAGAAGAGTCCATGGACATGGTGGTTCCGGCGATGCAGGTTCGGGACTTCAATTTTACCGAAGTGACGAAATTTTAGAGCCACCCTTGAACCCGTTCAGTTTTGCTCTTTAGCCCCTCAGATCCGTTCCTTCCGATTGATGTACGAGCCTACCTGCTTCTCGGTCCCAGCTGGATGGTAAGCCATGAGGATTTGCTGGCATTCGGATTCTGCAGAGAAAAACGCAGGGATGCGCGGAAGAGACGGTTGAAGTTCGCCGCTCGCCTATGGGGACGGCGAGAGCTGAGCCGCGGAAGGACCGAGGGTAGAAGTTGCGAGGCAAGCGTGGGTTTTCAGCCGTCAATAAGGGCGGCGCCGTGGGGAGTTGTACGGGCCCTTGCGGGTTTTGCCGGCCAGCGGAGTAGCCTACGCCGGATCCAGTGTGATCTGACGCTTGCCATTCCTAAGCTCTTGGGTCGGAATCAGGGTACTTGAAGCCACTGCTCGGAGCCGGCCTGCAAGCACTCGTATTACAACTCTTCGCGACCGTCCGACGTTTCTGCAATTTCCCCGCAAGTTCATGGTCTTCAAGAAGTTATCGCCATCTGTTTCATGACTTCGGTAACTTTGCGAGTGTGGTGCGGCAGTGTAATCTGCGGGAAATGTCGAATACCGACTCATCCCCGGAGAAGACGAAGCAAGGGACTTCTCCGTGGAAGGAAAACCCGTCACTGACGGCGCAGGAAAGCGTCACATGCGATGCGCCGCGAAAAAGCCGCTATTCGGAGATGCAGAGTGCAGTACGCTTTCCCATCAAGCTGCCAATTTCCGTCCGGTCGAAATCAGGCGAGAGCCGCACGGAAACCCAGAACATTTCCGCAAATGGGGTGCTGTTTCAGCTAGTGGACGCGGACATGCCAGTAGGTTCACCGGTAGATTTCACGATTTCGCTGCCCGCGGAAGTGTTGGGAGCTGCGGTTGATGTCCGGCTCGACTGCAAGGGTCGTGTGGTACGCAATTTTGAGGAAGCCGGACGCCACGGAGTCGGAGTGGTCATCGACGAGTACCGTTTCGACCGTCGCTAGCGCACGAGGAAGACGATGGCAAGCAGCCCTATCAGGGCCGAACAGACACCTGGACCGCCACAGCTGGATGAAGGCAACGGCCAGTTCATCCGTTTGATCGTGGCGGACACGCAGGCCATCTTTCGCGCGGGATTGCGCAAAATCTTTGCACTCGAAGATGATGTTCGGGTGGTCGGGCAAGCCGAGTCGTTGGCACAGGCGTTCTCCGCTGCCAAGAAGTTCTCCGCCGACGTTATGTTATTCGAAGCCGCACTGGCGCCGAATCCGGCGGATGCGGTATCTGACCTGCTGCGCCAGAATCCGGGGCTTCGCCTGGTGGTTGTAACCGCTGAGCCGCAAGAAGAGCTGACTCTCGAGCTGTTCCGCCTGGGGGCCTATGCTATTGTGCCGCGGGAGGTCGAACCCGAACTGCTCATCGATTGCTTGCGCAAAGTCTCCAAAGGACAGCCTTGGCTGGATAGCCGCGGAGTTCAGTGGGTGTTCGAGGCCTATCGCAACCAGGCGACGCGTCCAGGGACCACTCGCACCAAGGTCCAGCTTACCCCCAAAGAATCTCTGATCGTATCCTGTGTCACGCAGGGAATGAAGAACAAGGAAATTGCCCATCGCGTAGGCACAACCGAGCAGGTGGTGAAGAACTATCTGCGGAAGGTCTATGACAAGCTCGGTGTTGCGGATCGTTTGGAATTGGCCCTTTATTGCCTCAATAACCGCGTCCTGGACGGATCACCGAAGATGCCCCCAGAGCCGCCGCCACCACCACAGCCGGCACCTTCCAATGGGGCCGATGGACAAGCTGTGCTAGCCAGCACCGACACTCCGGAAAAGGTGTCATAACACAGCCCTGCTCCGGTTTCTGCGCACCGAATCCCCGAAAAAGGCAAACCTTAGGATGCGTCTCAGCAAGATTGACCCGCGTAGATTCATCTCCAACCCTCCCCGAGGACCTGTCTAGGGACTATTCGGATACTACGGACACTGTCGATCCAGGACCACTTCCTAGATTCAGTGTTATAGTTTTGGGCGACGAGCAGCAGGCTTTCGTTCAGGTTCGAAGCTGTGACGAATCACCTCGGACAAAATGATTAACGAGGGAGTCCTGGCTGCGGTCGTGCGAGGCGAATCGTGAAAGGTGACGCGAAGGTTTTGGCTGTTCTTAACCAGGTACTGAAGGCGGAATTGACGGCGATCAACCAGTATTTTCTGCACGCGGAAATGTGTGAGAACTGGGGTTACCAAAAACTGGCCAAGCATACGCGCGGAGAAGCCATCGAAGAAATGGAGCATGCGGAGAAACTGATGGAGCGTATCTTGCTTCTCGACGGCATGCCCAACATGAGCGACTATTTCAAGATTAGCATTGGGCAAAATGTGAAAGCCCAACTTCAGAACGATCTTCAGGTGGAATACGATGCAGTGAAGCGTCTGAATGCCGGCATTGAAACTTGCGTAAACGCGGGCGACAACGGGTCCCGGGATTTGCTGGAGGGGATCCTAACAGATGAGGAAGAACATATCGATTACCTGGAGGGTCAGCTGCACGCCATCAGCGAAATGGGGATTGAGAACTACTTGGCGCAGCAGCTGGAGGAGAAGAAGGAGTAGGGAATCGATATCTGGTCGATCTCGGTTCTACCATCGCCTACCGGCTTTTGCAGCAAGCTGCGGTTGCGGCTTCCTGCTGACGGGCCATAGAATCGCAGAGAGACGGTTTCAGGCTATCAAGTGGCCGATTTGAATCGTCCACGGATCGCTCAGTGGACGGACCCGTCGCGGGAGAGATGGCCGAGTGGCTGAAGGCGCACGCTTGGAAAGCGTGTATACGGGAAACCGTATCGTGGGTTCGAATCCCACTCTCTCCGCCATATTTTCAACAGCTTAGCGTGGGCCGGACAACATGTACACAACACTAGTCGGAATACACCTCAGAACCAACTTTGCCAGCCCTTGAATCCTGCTCTTTTCTAGCTTGTTGTCGTGGGTTCCGATCTCCGAAGACCAGGGCTGCTACTTTGCCATGGGCTTCTTTGGTTCGGTCATCGACGACATCCCCGTACACGTTCATCGTGGTTCTGATGTCAGAATGCCGCATCAGCTTCTGCTGTACCGCCACTGCAGTTCCCACTGAGTCTATCCATGAGCGATATGTGTGCCGAAGCGTGTGCGTTCCGAGTGGACCCACTCCGGCCTTGATCGCCGCGTCATTGAAGCTACGCCAGAACCAAGGATAGCTCATTGGTAGTCGGCCCAGTTTAACGGGGCTGGCAAACATCCAATCCTCTTCTCCTCGAAACTGGCTCATCTGATGCCAGTCCCTCAGTAACCGAAGGATTGATACATCCAAGTGCAATTCTGCGGAGGAGCCGGCGGTTTTTGTGCTGTCAACCTGCTGCCTGTAAATACGCTGCTCAACGAGCAGCCTGCGATTCAGCCAATCCACGTGTTTCCACTGCAGACCCAAAACTTCACTTGCTCGAAGCCCCAGACTCACCGCCAGAATTGCCATCGAACGAAGAGGTTCCTTCAAATGATCGAGAACTCTCCGGAACTCTTCCACCGTCAGGCTGCGAGGTTTGCGTCGCCGCGTGGCGTGCTCGATTCTTACCAGCGAAATCGGATTACGTTCGGTAGGTGGCACGATTCCGGCCCATTGTGCATAGTCGTACAACTGCGACAATAAGCAGCGGATGTGGACTCTGCTCTTGGGCGCTAGAGTCAGCCCTTTCAACCACAGCTCAACTACGCGAGGCTGAAGTCCCGTAATAGGGGTTTTGCCCCAGCGCGGAAGAATGTGATTCCGCATCCAGGAGCTGTACGCCAAGGACGTTGCCTGCTTACGCGGCATTTTCTCTTGCTGGTACATCTCCCATAAAGCAGCGACAGGAGGCTTTTCCTCCTCACGAGTGTTGTTGATTCGTGTCCGCACTGGCTCCGCAGCCTGCAACGCCGCGTTCTTCGTTGCGAACTTTCCAAGACGTACAGACTTTTGATGGCCCTCCAAGCGATACCTGAAGAACCAAGTCTTCGTTCGTGGGTCGAGAACGACCGACCCGTGTTGATACTGACTACGCTGCATCGGATCTCTCCTTTGCAGTGCACTGGCTGTTCCGGATGATTGTATCGTCAAGGTCAACCTTAAGAAACCGCCAAGTGTGGCGCTGAGTGCCGGAAAGCGGGTAGCCTTTGACCTTGCCAAGGCGCACCCAGAACAACAATGTGCGATTCTTCACTTTCAGGTATCGAGCCGCTTCGGCGACAGTGAGCCATTCCAGAGTCCCGTTGCGAGAACTGATTATCTGACTTGCCGATTGCGTTCGATCAGAGCGAGATTCGGTAGCGAGCACGTTTCCGATGCTCACCTGCTCCGAGGTGACGACAACGGGCGTGAGGGAACGCTTCGTTTCGGGAGTCGCTACTTGCGCAGTCCTTCCACGTGGATCTGCCATGGGCTGGAACATGGTTCATACTCCTCAGTTCACCTACCGCGTACGGGAGGCACCTTGTACGGAGGCGACGACATTGTTCTTGACGGTAACCCAACTGTACACATATAGTCAATACGTAACGTTACATTTATTTTGGAGGCTGAATTGATGGCAAAGGACCTCATGACGGAGAAGGCAGCGATGGTGCAGCAGCCAGTAATTTCCATTCGCATCTCCGACGAGTTGCGTCTAAGGCTCGAAACTTTGAAGGAAATTATGGCCGCCAACAGTGGCGAACCTGTCTCAACATCGGAGGCGGCAAAGCAGCTCCTTGAGTCCGCCAAAGAGGAGCGATTGGAGTTCGTAAATCTACTCTCAGAGCCAACCGATTCCCTGGGGAAGATTCGCGGCAAAGTAGATGCAAAGCTGCCACTCTCGCAAGCCGAATGGACCCTGGTTGCCTATTACTGCCAGCAGGGTGCGGAGCTGTTCGCAAATACCGGCCAGACGGACATTTCCTTTGAATCTCTCGCCGGAATTCTTGAAGCTTTCCTTGCCGTTTATGGACTTCTATCCAAACAGAGAAAGAGGAGTCCGATGGCCCCGTATCTCCTCACCAATCTGCCCTCTGAAAGGCAAACTGAGGCGAAGCCTTCAGAAGAGATTGCAAACGACGATGTACGACGGGCCGTGAACCGAACCATTCACATGCTAAAGAACGCTACCAGCGAGACGCCGCGACCGATTCATACCGCTCGACTTCTCTACATGATTCTTGACAACGAAAAATTTCTAAACATCGAGAAGCTGAACGAATCGCTGCGACCGTATTGGCCGATTCTCTGGCGCGTGTGCGCTCGTGGCCATTATCTCCGCCACGGAAAATGCATTCGGGATAGCGCGTTTTGGGGCGCGGACTTTAGGTTGGGAAATCGTGGGCCTTTGCCATCGATTCAGGAAGGCGAATACCGTCTCGAATTTCATCGGGGGCCGGAGACGGAATTTTCCGTCTGGTTGCAGTTTCCGGGAAAATTTAGGCTGCAATACCCCCTTTACGATTACCCGAGGATTGCGGAGCTTCGGACGATACTGGAAGGGCTTGATCTGCGCGACACACTGATCTTCTGGGAAGGTCGCTATTTCCTCGCCTCCACGTGGCTCGACGAAGAGGAAAAGGTCGGCGTAGAGTTTCGTTCTCGGGACAACGGTATCGCCCTCACGTTTCACCATGATGATTGGCAGGCGATTAAGAGTCTGTTTCGCCGGGGCTGGCAAGCCCCGGAAGTGAGGCGTCTGTGGGACGCGTTGGCAAGAGAGTATGGCGAACTGTAAGAGCGGCGGTGCTTCGCACCGGAAGAATTTTCGACACTCCACCCCTGGGAAGGGCGCTGCAGAGCGCTGCGGGCGCTCTGGGTCTACTTATTGAGTTTCAACCACTTCCAAAACCGAGAGCGCTCTGCGGCGCTCTGGGTTTACTTGAAAGGAGACGCTGTGTTAGCAAATCCAACCAAATCTCCATGCGATGGCGAGAGAGCGGAAATGCGCGTCAAAACCGCAAGCACCAAGGTTACGGAGGCTGAGTTCACTGAACTAGAAGCCTTTGCGTCCCAGCGCGGCCAAAGCGTCAGTGAATGGATTCGCCAGACACTGCTCGCCGAGGTTCGGAGCCAGTGTAATAGTCCGACGACCTTCCATCTCTTTACCGAGCTTGTGGGGATTCAGTTGCTCTTGATGAATACGCTTGGGCCTTTGATTCGCGGCGAACGAATGCCTGCGGAGCATCTCAACGCGGTACTGCGGCAAGTGCAATCCATCAAGGCGCGAAAAGCCCAAGAACTGTTGAGCAAGCGGCTGAATACCGAGGAGCGAAGTGCATGAGCACAATTCAACAGTGCGGAAGAAAAGACTCCATCACCGGCTACCGCAGGACTTTTACTATACCTATGGTGCGATCTTCTTAGTTTTTGCTGTACGTCCACTTCCATTTCAGCTCATCAGTCGCCTCTCATATAGTTAACCGTTCGAATCCATGCCGTACGATTCTGACAGAGTGCGAACGACGTGCCTTTTCTTGGGAGCCAAAGAAGAAATCGTGCCCTTCATTCCGTTGCTCCTGGAAGGTCGTACTCAGAACATACGATCCGGTCTCCCACGTATTTGACCTCAACCACACTATTGGTCAAATCCCGTGCACCGATGTGGTCAAGGGCGGCCCCGAAGTGTTCTCGCTGAAGAACGGGGGTGACATTGGGGACAATAATGATCATTCCTGGATGCAATGGCTCCTTGCCGAGGAGCGCAAGAAAATCAGCACCGTTGTTGGTTACAAACGTAAGCTCCCGCTGGCGGATGACTGGCAACAACTGCCAGTCTTTTAGACCTCCAAGGCTTAGGTAATTGACATGATCGGCCATGTAACCTGCGGCCTGCGCCACTTGCACGAGGGATGTGTGCAGACATTCATCGATCAGGAATTTCAATGTCGCCCCTCAGCGAACGGCGATGACGGGTTAGCCGAATTGGCTTTGCTTTCGCCCAGGCCTTGGCCAACGGACGGCCGCGGCGAGGGAACGCCTGAACATAAAAAGGTGCGAGTGCGACCTTTTCCTTGTCGAGAGATGGGTAACCTTCCAAAATCTCCTCTGGAGTTGCTCCCTGGCTCAACATGTCCGCTACGAGTCGGACTGGAATGCGCGTCCCACGATAGACAGGCGAACCGCGCATAATGTCAGGGTCGGAAACAATCATCTCCTCCGTACGCTGGAGCTTCTTTAAGCCCTGCTCGAGTTCTTGCCGTGTCGACTTCACTTCAATTACTAACGCCGAGTCCTCCGTGAGGCACATAACATCAATTTCGGGCGATTCCTCAATCTTTTTCGCGATGGAGCGACGTGCAGCTATTGGCAGCAGCCGCACTCCTTTTGCTTCGAGGCGCAAATACAGCAACTGCTCTCGGGTGAGCATTCTTTGGAGGGAGCGGCCAATCCGGCGCAACCGAGGCCGAACGAGGCGCCGTTCGATAAGTTTATGGACTGCGCGAAGCGGCAGATTCGCGACGGCTGATGCTTGTGCCGGAGTAAATTCTATCGTTTCCATGTCATAATTCTACCCCGAATAGGGTATAATTATCAAGATATGTCGGAGATTCACTGCTGCGCAGATCTGCTCTTACTCAGTTGATTCTCGACCGGTTCCGATGCAAAGACGGGTCTGATAGGTGGCCGCGGAGGTTGGGGCGCTAATCTGTCTTTTCAGTCTACCGAATGACCGCCTTACGGCCGATCAGTTGTCCATTGCCGATCAGCTGAATGGATGCCTGCATTTTCGACTACGCCGTGTGCAAGAAGTGTGCCTCTTCTTTTGCCAGCTTCCGGTTGGCCGACATTCCTCCCGCAACTTCCTACAACCCCGTTTCTGGACAACTTACGTGCGGCCCACCCACCCATCCGGAATCGCGCGGCCTCTGCGACATGCTGTGCGGGACTATAATTGCGCGCACAATGCCTCTAGTCTCTGGCGCGAAAATCGGGGCTTATGAGGTCATCGCTCCACTGGGCGCAGGCGGGATGGGTGAGGTCTATCGCGCCCACGACTCCAAGCTCGGCCGCGACGTAGCCATAAAGGTCCTGCCCGAAGCGTTCGCGCGAGACGCCGACCGAATGACCCGCTTCGAGCGGGAAGCTACAGTTCTAGCATCGCTGAATCATCCCAATATCGCTTCTATCTACGGTCTCGAAGACTCCGAAACTACTCATGCGTTGGTGATGGAACTGGTCGAGGGACCGACGCTCGCGGATCGCATCAGGCATTGTCCAATTCCGATCGAGGAAGCGGTGCCGATTGCGAAGCAAATCTGCGACGCGCTGGAATACGCGCACGAGCGCGGCATAGTGCACCGTGACTTGAAACCGGCGAACGTGAAAGTAACGGTCGACGACGCTGTGAAAGTTCTGGATTTCGGTTTGGCCAAGGCAATCGAAGGCGACGCGGCATCGGCCGACATTTCAAATTCGCCGACGATGAGCCGCATGGCGACGTTGGCGGGCGTCCTGCTGGGCACGGCGGCGTACATGTCCCCCGAACAGGCGAAAGCCAAGCCGGTGGATCGACGGGCCGACATCTGGGCGTTTGGCTGCGTGCTGTACGAGATGTTGACGGGGAAGATGGCGTTCCGTGGCGAGTCTGTCACCGACACTCTTGCGGCCGTGATCAAGGAAGAGCCGGATTGGTCGCAGCTGCCTGCGGCGACACCGATGCGCGTTCGAGTTCTTCTGCAACGTTGCTTGCGGAAGGACCCGAAGCAGCGTTTGCGGGACATCGGCGATGCCCGCATTTCGCTCGACGAAGTGCTCTCGGGAGGGCCGCAGGACGCGGCTCAGGACGCGCCGTCCTCCTTTGTCGCTGGGCCGACGTCGCGTCGTCTGCTCCCATGGGCTGCGGCATTCTTTGTTGCGGGGGTCGCGTTGGCGGGAGTCGCGGTCTGGATTCTGAAGCCTACGCCTTCGAGACCCGTCACCCGCGCTGTAATAACCCTGCCAGCAGGCGAGCAGCTAGCAGGATTGGGCCGGTCGGCTTTGGCACTTTCACCCGACGGGAGCCACCTCGCCTACGTCGCTACCACGAATCAGCCGGGCGGCACGCAACAGATTTATCTGCGGGCGATGGATACTGTGCAATCCAAATCCATTCCTGGTACGGAGGGAGCCGTCGATCCCTTCTTTTCTCCGGATGGGAAATGGCTGGGGTTCTACGCCGACGGAAAACTGAAAAAGGTCTCGGTGAGCGGGGGAGCTGGGCAAGCCTTGGCCGAGGCTTCGACTTCTGCCGGAGCCAGTTGGAGTGGCCAAGGCGTGATCGCCTTCACACCCACCGCAGTCTCATATCTTCAGCAAGTGGCGGATGCTGGAGGCGCTCCGAAACCGCTGACTCGTGTCGAAAAAGGGGAGGGCAGTCAGCGCTGGCCGGATTTCTTGCCCGACGGCAAGGCACTGCTCTATGCAGCGAGCACGACTGGCTCTTATTGGAGCAACGCGCGGGTTGTGGTGCAGTCGGTCGGGACGGGCGAATGGCGAAACCTGATCGAAGGGACAAGTCCCCGCTACGCATCCTCCGGGCACTTGGTTTATGCGCAAGGGGGGAATCTGATGGCCGTGCCGTTCGATGTCCGGCGGCTGGAGGTTACGGGCGTAGCGGTCCCCGTGGTAGAAGGCGTTTTCCAATCCCAGGTCAGTGGAGCAGCCGAATATGATCTTTCCGCCACGGGATCTTTGGTCTATGTTTCGGGGGGGACTCATGCAGCCCAACACAGACTGGTGTGGGTGAGTCGCACCGGGGTGGAAGAGCCTTTGGCAGCCCCTGCGCACAGTTACGTCGCTCCACGCCTCTCTCCCGACGGTCGGCAAGTAGCGGTGGGCATCCAGGAAGGGGACACTCAAGTCTGGCTGTACGATCTGACCCGAGAAACGTTGACCCGGTTTACGTTTGAGGGGGATGTGAATAGCAGCCCGGCTTGGACCCCGGATGGCAAACGGATAGCCTTTACGTCAACCAAGGACGGGCCGTTAAACATCTTCTGGCAGCTGGCCGATGGCAGTGGCGGACTGGAGAAGTTGAACACCAGCGAAAACGCCCAGGTTCCGATGTCATGGTCCCCGGATGGGAAACTGCTGGCTTTCCTTGAGGTCAATCAGGCCACGGCATACGACATCTGGGTGCTGCGACTCGGTGATCGCAAAGCGCAGCCGTTTCTCCGAACACCGTTTAGCGAAGCGGTGCCACGGTTTTCCCCGGACGGACGCTGGCTAGCCTATATATCGAACGAATCTGGCCACTATGAGATTTACGTGCAGCCCTATCCGGGTCCAGGAGGCAAGCGGCAAATCTCGACCGAAGGCGGCACGGAGCCGGTGTGGAACCCGAACGGACGCGAACTGTTCTACCGCAGCGGTGACAAGATGATGGCAGTGGACGTAACGACGCAGCCCAGCTTCGCTGCCGGCAAGCCCCGTATGCTCTTCGAGGGAAGGTACGAACGGGCCCCGTTGACGAACCCCAACTACGCGGTTTCAGCTGACGGGCAGCGTTTCCTGATGCTCAAGCCCGCCGAGCAAGCAGAGGAGGCATCGACTCAAATCAACGTCGTGCTGAACTGGTTTGAAGAGCTGAAACGCCTGGTGCCGACCGAGAAATGATGTCAGCCTCGGTCGGCTAAACCATCTCCATCACGGTGGGGCGTGCAGTCGTGTTGAAGTTCCTACCCGTAATAAGTCTGGCGAAAGATCGCGCTGCTCGATAGTGTCGGGGAGTCCGAAGTAAGAGCTACTCCAGGCCCCATAAGTCGGGTTGTGGGAAGTGTGGTTCGGTCGAACGCCGCCCCGGCCAGACTTCTTCTAACGCCGTTTATGGCCAACTTCCGGATTGCCGACCACCCGCCCGAAACCGCGGGATATGCACACTCTGGTGCTTAGTTAGCAGCGGCCGCATAGACCTCCCGCCCGTCGAGGTAGGTCGCCAGCACCTTGGTATCGTGTATGTCGAACGGATCGATCGCGAAGATATCACGGCCGAGCAGAATGAAATCACCGCGCTTTCCTGGCTCCAAGCTGCCGGTTATACGCTCCTGCTTCAGGGCGTACGCGGCATTGATTGTATGGGCAGCGACAATATCTTGGATGCCGATGCTCTGTTCTGGGAACAGCGGCTCCTTGCCTCGCCCTTCGGACCGCGTGATGGCGTGCTCCATAGCTTCGAAGGGGTCGAAGCTATAGCCCCAGTCGGTGCCACCCGCGATGAGTGCCCCGGCATCTCGCAGCGAGCGCGCAGCATAGAGGTACCGCGCCTGGTCGGGGCCAATGTAGGGAAGCGTTCCGTTGACGATCCAGTCGTCGCGTTCCGCCCAGTCAAGCTGAAGGTTTGCAATGACCGCGAGCGCCTTGAAGCGTGGAAAGTCGGCGGGGTCGACGAGCTCGAGATGTGCGATCTGGTCGCGATTATCCGATGGCCCGTTCATCTTCCGCGAATATGCAAATGCGTCGAGCGCGGAACGGACCGCGCGGTCTCCGATCGCGTGAATATGGACGGTGAAGCCCGCTGCATCCGCCTCGGCAATCAAATGGTTCAGCGTGTCCTGAGGGATATAGGATGGCCCGCGATTGTCGGTCGGGCGGCCAGCAGCATCGAGATAAGGGTTGAGCAGCGCCGCCGTCTGCGTCGGATACTCGATTACCCCGTCGAGGAAAATCTTGACGGCGTCAGCGCGCAGAAAATACGGGTCGATTGCCCATTTCTTTCGGAACTCGATCGCCTGAGGAACAAAAGTGCTCGCCGGTATCACGGCTTTGTCAAACACGTACGAGCCACGCACCCGCATATTCAGCCGGTGACTGTCGTAAAGGCGCTTGTACACCTGCATGAGACGGTCGTCGACTGCGGCGTCCTGTACGGAGGTGATCCCCCGCGCGCGCATGGCGGTGAATGCGCGGTCGAGCTGCGCCGCATTGAGGTCGACATCTGGCTTTGGCATCGCCTTCTCGACGATGTCGATTGCGTTATCGTCCAGCGTCCCAGTTGGGGTGCCATTGGCGTCACGTCCGAAGTGCCCACCGATGGGATCCTTGGTGGCGGCCGTCACGTCGGCGGCTTTCAGTGCCGCCGAGTTCGCCCACGCTCTGTGGCTGCCACTGGAAACGATCAGCATCGGTCGATCGGGAAGGATTGAATCGAGATCATCAAGCGTAAGCAGGAGTCCCACTGCGTCAACCTGGACCACCTCAAACCAGCTCTTCGGGTCGCCCGAATTCTCCTTGAGACACTTGGCTGCCCTCGCCCGCAGCTCCTCGGCCGAGATCGAGTCACCGTGCAGGTTGCATTTGTCGAGATCCGGCGCGGATGCCGCCGGGTGGATGTGGGCGTCAATAATGCCCGGTAGCACAACCTTGCCGCGAAGATCGATCGTTCGGGTCTGTGGCCCCACTAGCATGCTTACTGTCTGATCGGTGCCGACGGCGATGATCGTGTTGCCGCGCAGTGCCATGGCCTGAACGACGTTTCGGTTCGGGTCCTCGGTATGTATTTTGCCGTGAAGCAGAACTAGGTCCGCTGGCGGATCCGCAGCCGAGGCTACCGGATCAGGATCGGAAAGGGTTGCGACCTTGGCCAGGTCGTCGAATTGGATGCGGCGCTGCTGGGCTAACGCAATGGCCGCGGCAAGGAGAACGGCCAGCAGCACCAAGGTAGCGGAGCGAGCGTTTGATCCCTGAACACAACGAGCGAAAACGTAATAATCCTTTGCCGTGGAGGCTGGCATGGTGAGCGGACTCTTCCCCGTGAGAGTGTCCTCGACTGACTGACGGCTTACCGCCTTGCAACGCGGAGTAATGATACACAAAAGCCCCTGGCGCTAGCAGGGAACGGATAACGGATGACGGGCTACCCTTACCTAACCCGATAAGGTAAGGGTGGCCGACCATCTTATCGTCTTGTTGGCTCGAACCTAATTCCTGGTGCGGCTGCTTCCGCGCGGTTGCAAACAAGAGTCGCCTCTCATGGGACTATAATGACGCGCAACGCATGGGGCTCACATCTGGGAGCAAACTCGGGCCATATGAAATTGTCTCGCCGCTCGGCGCAGGCGGCATGGGCGAGGTTTACCGCGCTCACGACTCGCGCCTGGGGCGCGACGTCGCGATCAAAGTTTTGCCTGAGGACCTTTCCTCCAATCCTGATTTGAAGGCGCGCTTTGAGCGAGAAGCGCGAGCGATTTCAGCGCTGTCGCATCCGCATATCTGCCATCTCTACGATATCGGTTCGCAGGATGGCACCGACTATCTGGTGATGGAGCTGCTGGAGGGCGAGTCACTGCAGCGACGCCTGGACAGAGGTCCACTGCCGCTTGCGCAGGCGCTCCAATGCGCAATTGAGATTGCCGAGGCGCTGGAGAAGGCGCACAAGAGTGGCATTGTGCATCGTGACGTCAAGCCAGGAAACGTCATGCTGACAAAATCCGGGACCAAGCTTCTGGATTTCGGCCTGGCAAAACCCGTTCAAGGGCTGGGCGCAATGGCGTCTGGTTCAATGGCTACCATGAGCCGGCCTTTGACCCAGGAAGGCAAAATCGTCGGAACCTTTCAATACATGGCGCCGGAGCAGGTTCAGGGACAGGAAGCGGACGCGCGCACCGACATCTTTGCCCTCGGGGCTGTCCTCTACGAGATGCTGACCGGCAAGCGGGCCTTTGCCGGCAAGACTCAGATCAGCGTGATGAGCGCGATCCTGGACAAAGAGCCGGAGCCAATCTCAGCTGTGCAGCCGCTTACTCCCCTGGCTCTCGATCACGTGATCCAGCGTGCTCTCGCGAAGGATCCCGAAGAACGCTGGCAAAGCGCCGCCGACGTGAAGGCGGAACTGAAATGGATTGCTAGCTCGGGCAAGCCACCCGAACCCGCCAAGACTCGCTCGCGGAGTCTGGCCGTCCCCGCTCTCGCCGCAGCGTGCGTGCTGTTGCTCGCGGCCCTCGCCGTAGCCATTTTTCTTGTGCCCAAGCCGTCGGCGCCCGCAGTTGAGGTGCGGGCGTCGATTCCAGCGCCGGACAAGACTGAATTCCAGTTGATGGATGATGACGCCGCTGGTCCGGTGGCAATTTCGCCGGACGGCACCAACATTGTGTTTACTGCCAGAGACGACCAAGGCCGATCGCGTTTATGGGTGCGCGCACTGAACGGCAACGAAGCCCGCCCGTTGAATGGCACGGAGGGAGGAACCTATCCGTTTTGGTCACCCGACGGCAAGTGGCTGGGATTTTTCGCAAACGGGAAGTTGAAGAAGGCACCAATTGATTCTGGCCCAGTATTGGAATTGGCGGAAGCACCTCGCGGCCGTGGCGGAAGCTGGGGCACGAACAATATGATCCTGTTTGCCCCCGAGCCAACCAAACCCGTCTTTGTGGTGGGCGCAAGCGGCGGCGCAGCCAGAGCGGTCACCACCATCAATCACGAACTGCACACTACACACCGCTGGCCGGTGTGGCTCGCGGACGGCGAGCGCTTCCTCTATCTCGCCAGCTCTCACGGCAATCCGGCGGCCAGTGAGCATAACGGCATCTACCTGGCCTGGCTCGATGGCAAGAAGGAACGGATGCTGATGCCGGCGGACAGTAACGCAGTGGTCGCGCCCGGATACCTCCTTTGTGTGCGGAGCAACATACTCATGGCAGTGCCGTTCAATGAGCGCAGCGGCGATCTGAACGGGGACGCTGTGGCAGTTGCTCAAGACGTGAATCACAATCCGGGAACGTGGCACAGCGCGTTTGACGTCTCACCAACCGGGGTTCTCGTGTATCAAGGGGGCAACACGGTAAAGCCGTCGCAATTGCTCTGGCTGTCGCCGGCAAGCAAAGCAGCAACCAAAGCCGCTGAGAATGACAACTATCGCGACTTGTCGCTCTCCCCGGATGGCCACAGGCTGGCGGTGACCATCGGCTCGCCCCGCGTCGAGCTGTGGATCTACGATCTAGCTCGCGGAGTCAAAACGCGCCTTACCTTCACCGACTCCGGGTTTATCAGCAGAGTCGCCTGGGCGCCGGATGGCGGGCGCATCGCGTTTTCTGAGGTCGGGAGTTCCGGGTCGAGAATGTACCTCAAGGAAGCCGGAGGTTCAGGCAAGCAGGAGGAGCTGGTCTCCGCCGGAACGGTACTCGATACCATCGATGACTGGTCGAAAGACGGCCAGTATCTTCTGTATCATGCAGTCGTTCCGCCTGCTCCCTTCGGTTTGTGGGTGCTCCCCATGAAGGGCGAGGGCAAGCCCAGGCCGTTCCTCCAATCATCATTCATGCCTGCCCTTGCGGCTCACTTTTCCCCCGATAGTAAATGGGTCGCCTATCTTTCCACGGAAAGCGGCGCCATCGAGGCGTATGTCACCAGCTTCCCCGATGCCAATGGTAAATGGCTGGTTTCCAGCGACGGAGCACGTTCCGTCCATTGGTTCCCGAACGGCCAGGCACTGTTGTACGAGAGAATGGATGGCACATTGGTGAAGGTCCCATTTGCCGCGCACGGAAAGAACGCAGAGATCGGAGTGGCACGACCCTATGTGAACGCCCGCCCGCGGGTCACAACTTACGGTGAGGCGTGGGATGTTGCCGCAGATGGACGTGTAATCGTGAACGCCGACATTGTTGAGTCAACCCATGCCATCAACGTGGTGGTGAACTGGACCGCAGGCTTGAAGAAATAATAAGCCTGAGCGGCGGGGTGATCCCTGTTCTAGTTCTTGCCAGTGGGTTCCGGGGCGGTTGACGGGCTACACGGAAGTTATTCCGAGCCAGAAGTCCGGTTGGGGGAAGTGTGTGCGGTCCAATGTTGACCAAGGCCAGACTTCCTCGAACGCCCGTTTCCTTGTTTCTGACGATAAGCCCAGAAACAGCGCATCCGCTGCAACGTCCTTGCGCGGGACTATAATGACGCGCACGGATGGCCCTCACACCAGGCACAAAACTCGGCCCTTATGAAATCCAATCGTCGCTGGGCGCGGGCGGCATGGGTGAGGTCTACCGTGCGCGTGATATGCGTCTCGACCGCACCGTTGCGATTAAGATCCTGCCACTGCATCTGTCAGAAAAGCCCGAAGCCAAAGAGCGGTTTGACCGCGAGGCTCGGGCCCTCTCTTCTTTAAGCCATCCCAACATCTGCCATCTCTACGACGTGGGCCAGCAAGACGGAATCAGTTATCTGGTCATGGAATATCTGGAGGGGGAGACGCTGGCCGACCGTCTGCGCAAGGGATCTCTGCCGCTTGAGCAGGTACTAAGGGTAGCGGCCGAAATCTGCGAAGGCTTGGAGAAAGCGCACCGGAGCGGCGTGGTACATCGCGACTTGAAGCCCGGCAACATCATGCTCACCAAGAGCGGCGCCAAGTTGATGGACTTTGGGCTGGCGAAGGCCGCCTGCCCCGCGGTCGGAGCGGGTTCGTCGTCGGATTCGCTGGCTACGATGTCGGGGCCGTTGACCACGGAAGGAACGATCGTCGGTACCATCCAGTACATGTCGCCGGAACAAGTGGAGGGGAAAGAAGCGGATGCACGCAGTGACATCTTTTCCTTGGGTGCGGTTCTCTACGAGATGATCACGGGCAAGCGTGCGTTCGAGGGAAAAACGGCGGCAAGCACGATCGCGGCGATTCTCGCCGTGGAACCGAAGCCGCTGTCAACCGTTCAGCCGCTGTCCCCGCCATCGTTCGAACGGGTAGTGAAGGCTTGTCTCGCAAAGGATCCGGATGAACGCTTGCAGACAGCGCACGACCTCAAACTGCAACTTAAGTGGATTGCGGAAGTTGCGCCGCCGACTGCGCCGCCGAAGGTTCGTCCAACCCGTGAGCGATGGATCTGGATGTCTTTGGTCGCGATTCTCATAGCAGGGTTGATCCTTCTGTACTCCCGCGCCTCTCCGAATGTTTCGCAGCCGACGCTGTCTTACATTCCAGCTCCGGAGAAGACCAGTCTTGCCTATTTCACGGGCCCTGTGACTCTGTCGCACGACGGGAGAACGCTGGCTTTTGTGGCCACGACTTTCGAGGGACGGGATTTGGTTTGGGTGCGCCCCCTGGATGCGCCAGAGGCCCGGGCTTTAGCGGGGACGGAGGGTGCCTCCTCTCCTTTCTGGTCAACGGATGATCGGTCCATTGGTTTCTTTGCGGGAGGAAAACTGAAAACCATCGAGCCTGCGGGTGCGCCGGTGGTCACGATCTGCGATGCCCCTGGCCCGCGTGGCGGAACCTGGAACCAGAATGGAGTCATCCTGTTCGCTACGACCTGGAGCGGGATTTATCGGGTTCCGAGTTCCGGCGGTACCCCCACAGAGATCACAAAGGTGGACACATCGCACGGCGAGTCTACCCACCGCTGGCCGTATTTCCTCCCCGACGGACAGCACTTCCTCTATTTTGCCGGCGTTGGCACCGCAGCCGCCTCAATTCGTCTAGGGACACTGGATTCCAGCGACACCAAGATCTTATTTCCCGCTCGCTCCAATGCGGCTTACACGTCGGGTTATGTCCTATACGTCCGCGACCGGATGCTCATGGCGCAGGCGTTTGACGAGAAGAAACTGGAGGTTCGAGGCCAAGCCTTTCCGGTCACACAGGTTCTATACGACCAACTGCTTTGGAGAGGAGTATTTTCCTGCTCTGCCAATGGGATTCTGGCCTATCAGGGAGCGAACAACGGGGCTGATTCGCGCCTGATCATGTTCGACCGCGCAGGGCAGGAGATAAAAACCGTCGGGGCGCCGGGGGATTTTAACAGCCATAGGATCTCTCCGGATGGCCAAAGACTTGCGGTCACTGTACTGGATTCCAGCGTGGCAAACTACAAACTCTGGGTTTACGACCTGGTGCGGGGAAAAGAGACACGCCTTACTTTTGGAACAAATCGAGAGAATTCTCCGATTTGGACCCCGGATGGAAAGTCCCTGACGTTTGCATCGATGAAGAAGGGTGCCTACGATATCTTTGAAAAGCGCTCAGATACGACCGGCTCTGAAGAGTCCGTGTTAGAGTCCGTCGCCGCTAAGACCCCGACCGGCTGGTCTCCGGACGCACGCTTCCTGGCCTACACGTCCACCACACCGGGGAATTCGAAAGCCTCAGTATGGATTTTGCCCCGCTTTGGAGACCGCAAGCCCTACATTTTCTTACAGGGTGACTTCAATATCGGAGACGGGAGTTTTTCTCCGGACGGACATTTTTTGGCGTATAGCTCGGACGAGTCGGGGCGATTAGAGATATATGTCACACCGTTTCCTGGGGGGGGAAGCAAGTGGCAGGTTTCCTCAGCCGGAGGAGCAAACCCCAGGTGGCTGCGCGATGGCAAGGAACTCTTCTATATGGCGGCGGATTCCACACTGATAGCAGCAGAAGTGGACACCAGAGGGTCAGTCTTTCAGGTTGGTGCCCGACGTCCCCTCTTCCATCTGGCGCTGAGAACAGGGGCTACGCGTCTGGACCTGTCTGGCGTGGTTGGCTATGACGCCGCACCTGATGGAAAATGGTTTGTTGTGAATTCGCCTCCCGCTGGCAATCTACCGCCGATTACTCTGATCACCAACTGGACACCGAAGCCGGGGAAATAACGCCTGCCGCGGGCACCAAACCTAAGGAATTATTCTCGCCTTGCCTAGATAATGGAGAATGAAAACCGCGGCCGGGGCTTGCGAACCGCCCGTCACCTTGTAGGTTCTACCTTGCATAGCGGACAAACCCGAAGTAGCCCTGAGCATCGTTGTCTGCCGGGCCAGAAGTCTCGTTGGGGGAAGTGTGTGCGGTCCAATGTTGACCAAGGCCAGACTTCCTCGAACGCCGTTTCTGGATTATTTCCGGATTGCCGACAAATATGAAGTTGCCTGCTTACGAGAGCGGATCGGCAGTGGGAACGCGATTGCATTAACTCTAATGGCCGGCACATAAGGCTGAGCATAATTCCCGTTGCCGAGCCGACATGCCGAATCCGCTGCCTAGTATGATGTTCTCCGCGTATAGCACAGATCGGAAATTTGGAGAATTTTCATGCCTCACCCGTCGAAGGCCAGAGCATTCCACTTCGTTGCTTGGTTGGCCTCTGCCGCGCTCCTAGCCGGGGTCGCGTGGGCGCAGGTTCTAACCAGCGCTGACCTTTCTCGCCTACGCTCCATCGGGAGCGTGGCGCTCTCGCCCGATGGCCACTTCATCGTCTACACGATCACGATGAGGGACCGCCCGGGCCGTTCTTATGGCCAACTGTGGGTGATGGATTTAAGTACGGGAAAGAGCCTCCGCCTGGGCGGTGACAAGCCCGCTGGCGCTCCACTCTGGTCAAACGACAGCCGGTGGATCGCCTTCCGCGGAGAAGATGGCGACAAGCAGGGTTTAGTCATGGTGCATCCTGATGGCAGCGCCGCAACCTTCCTGGCCACGCTGGCGGGTTCCAATTCCCCGTTGCCCGGAATGGGGAAGCCAGCTGCGTGGTCACCCGATGGAAAACAGATCGCCTTCGTCTCGGCCACACCCGGGGAAGACGCCGCACAAGCCGGCGGCGATCCCATGGTCATCACGCGTTACCTTTACAAGCCCGACCTTGGAGAAGGAATGACGCGCTTTAACGACAATCAGCGCCTTCACATTTTCGTTTCGGATATCGCTTCCAAGCAGGTGCGGCAACTGACCCAGGGCAATTTCGACGAGCATTCCATCGATTGGTCGCCCGACGGAAAGCAGCTGGTTTTCGTTTCCAACCGCGAGCCGAATCAGGATGAGTTCTTCAACTACGATCTCTTTACCCTGCGCCTGGCCGACAATAGCATTCGCCGCTTAACCGCCACTGAATCTTGCGAATACAATCCGCTGTGGTCGCCGGACGGCAAGTCCATCGTCTATCGTGGCACGCGCCGCGGCCTGACCGACCGCGAAACGACCATGGAAGACACACATGTATGGGTAATGAACACCGACGGAAGCAACCGCCGCGAGATCGGGAGTGTAATCGACAATCGGCAGGGTGCCCCGCAGTGGGCGCCCGATGGCAGTGCCGTTTATTTTACCGTGCAGGAACGCGGCAGCAATCATCTCGCGCGACTACCCATCGCGGGTGGCCAACCTGAGTACATCATAAGGGATGCTGGCGGTGTTGGAGGCTGGTCGGTGGGCAA
This sequence comes from Terriglobales bacterium, assembly GCA_035623335.1. Classification (GTDB taxonomy): domain Bacteria; phylum Acidobacteriota; class Terriglobia; order Terriglobales; family Acidobacteriaceae; genus JAFAGX01. Next base: position 4,792 of record DASPTQ010000127.1, on the reverse strand, counting down.
GAATGGAGCACTCGCTTACGCTTTCACCACCCCGCGTGACGCCCCAGAGCTCTACTACAAATCTGCCATCGGCGCACCACGCCGGCTCACGGATCTGAATCAGGAGCTTTTCGCGGGTAAGGCCATCGCCGATGTTGAATCTTTCACCTTTGTCAGCAACGACAACCGGTTCGAGGTGGAAGCGTTTCTCACCAAGCCCATCGGCATGACTACTACCTCGAAACATCCACTCATCGTGGTGATTCATGGAGGACCGCACGGACAAAATGGTCCAGGCTTTAACTTTCATAACCAGGTCTACGCAGCCCACGGCTACGCTGTGCTCAACGTGAACTATCGCGGTTCGACCGGTTACGGCCAGGGGTTCGCAGACGCCGTGTTTCGCGACCAGAACGGGGATGAGGGCCAGGACGTTCTGTACGCCGTCAGTGCAGCCGTGCGGCGCTACTTGTGGATCGATCGGGAACGCATGGGGATCGAGGGAGTGAGCTACGGCGGCCAGCTCACCGATTGGCTCATCACTCAGACCAACGAGTTCAAGGCGGCGATTCCCACCGCCGGCATCGCCAACCTTATCAGCTACAACTACATGACTTACTACAACCAATACGAGGAGATGGAGTTCGGGCAATTCCTCCATCAGGCAAATCTGATGGATGTCGCATGGGAACGCTCAGCCCTGAAGCACGTAGCGGCCGCCCACACGCCCACCCTCATCATCCACGGTGAGAATGACAATGACGTTCCTATCGCGGAAGCGGAGCAATTCTTCATTGCGCTCAAAGATGTGGGCGTCGAGACGGTTTTCCTTCGCTATCCCCGCGAAGGGCATGGCCTCTCTGAGGTTAGACATGAGATCGACTCTACCGACCGCTCCATTGCTTGGTACGATAAGCATTTTCCGAAGCCCGGCGCGGAAGGGATGACCAACGTACAACCCTAAGCCGTTTTCCTGGCAGAACTCCGCTTGAGACTTGGATCAGAATCAAACGGCGCAGTCTCGCCCGCGAGCGGTGTTGCATCACCCCGACGGCCGGCAGAAGGCGGACAGCGGCGAGTTCGTTTCAGTCAATAGCTTGCAGAAGCTGAGTGCAATGAGCCTTCTGGCTGTGTGACGGGCAATTCGGAAGTTGAATGAGGGCCGATCGGATCATAACTCGGCTTCGAGGACTCCAAGCCCGTTTCTGGATCACGCGAACGGGAACTGGTCCGCAATCACTCAGGCGTTGTAATCTTCAAGATTATGTCCACCTCATCGATCTCCGTCGCCCCTGTGCCGTCAACTCGCCCTTTCATGGGAGCAAACGCGTATAGCGATGCCGCAGGATCAGGAGTGACGTTCCGAGTGTGGGCGCCCTTCGCGAGCTCCATCACCGTTGTAGGGACCTTCAATGGGTGGTCCTTGACGGCACGCCCTCTTGCCTCGGAAGGCAATGGGTTCTGGTCGGCGGATATCACGGGGGCCGCGACCGGCGACCAATATAAGTTCGTTGTGACCAATCCTACTGCCGGAAACCTGTGGCGTATGGACCCTTATGTTACCCGGATTATTCACAACGGCGGCAATCTGAACGGTGTGATCGACACACCCTCGACCACGTACGATACGCCGAACTACTCCACACCGGCATGGAACGAACTTGTAATCTACGAGATGCACATCCGAACATTTCTCCCAGGTGATGGCTCGATAAAGAACGCGGCTGGTGAGTCGATCGAAACCAGTGATGGAGCGAACATCGGGTCGTTTGCCTCGGCACAACCCAAGCTCGACTATCTCCGTGACTTAGGCGTGAATGCCATCGAACTGCTGCCTCTGGGCGAGTTTACCGGCGATATGTCCGCCGGATATAACCCAGCCTACATTTTTGCCATCGAAGATGAGTTCGGCGGCCCAGATGGATTTCGTGACTTTGTCAATGCCGCTCATCAGCGGGGCATCGCCGTCCTCGTCGACGTCGTGTACAACCACTTGGGAGACTCTGCCGGCGATATGTGGCAATTCGACGGCTGGTCTGAGAATGGTAAAGGTGGAATTTACTTCTACAACGATTGGCGCAGCACAACGGGTTGGGGAGAGACGCGTTTTGATTATGGAAGAGGCGAGGTTCGCCAATACCTGCGCGACAATGCACTTCGTTGGCTTCAGCAACGATTCGCCGATGGGCTGCGCTGGGATTCTGTCGGCTCCATTCGTAATGTAAAGGACCAGAACAATGATCCCGGCGATGACATTCCAGATGGCTGGAGCCTTTGCCAATGGATCAACTCCGAGATCCAAAGAGTGCAGCCGTGGAAAATCTCCATCGCAGAGGACATGAAAGATAACGAATGGATTACAAAGTCCCAGGGCGATGGAGGCGCTGGCTTCAACGCGCAATGGGGCGCCGGATTCGTGAGCACGGTCCGGACCAATCTCATCACACCCGACGACAACTGGCGCGACATGGGTGCTGTTAGCTCGATGCTGGGCCAGTGCTATAACGGTGATGCGTTTCAGCGCGTAGTCTTTACAGAGTCGCACGACGCCGATTCAAATGGTTCTCAACGCGTACCTGAGATGATTTCTCCCGGGGACCCCTGGAGTTGGTGGGCGAAAAAGAGGTCGACATTGGGAGCTGCTGTGATGCTAACCGCGCCGGGCGTTCCGATGCTGTTTATGGGTCAGGAGTTCTTGGCGGGAGGTTGGTTCAACGATGACAAGATGCTCGACTGGAGCAATGCGTGGCGCTTCAGTGGCATCACACAACTCTACCGAGACCTGATCCACCTCCGTAGAAACTGGTTTAATACGACGCGGGGACTTCGAGCTCAGAATGTGAACGTTTTCCATGTAAATGACACCAGCAAGGTAATCGGCATGCATCGCTGGGATGTTGGCGGTGCAGGCGATGACGTGGTAATTGTCTTCAACTTTGGCAACCAGTCTTACAGTAGTTATGACTTAGGATTCCCCCGTGGCGGAGCATGGCGCGTTCGGTTGAACTCCGATGCCGGAGTCTACGACGCCTATTTTGGAAACTGGCCGACGTTTGATATGGATGCAAGTGGCGTTGGGATGCATGGAATGCCGGTTAGTGGCAGCATTAGCATCGGTCCGTATACAGCCGTCATTTTTTCGCAAGACTACTAACGAGCGATGTGGACCTGCCATTGAACAAAGCACGACCAAGCGGGCAAGAAGTCGGGTTGTGGGAAATCAGCCCAAGACTTCCTCGAACGCCGTTTCTGGGCAACTCCCTTGTCCCGAAGATAAGTCAAAGAAACATCGCATCCGGCTGCAAGGGCTTGAGCGGGACTATAATGGCGCGCACGAATGGCCCTCACCCCTGGCACCAAACTCGGACCGTACGAGATTCACTCGCCGCTTGGTGCCGGCGGCATGGGCGAGGTGTATCGTGCCAGCGATACACGCCTTGACCGAACCGTCGCGGTCAAGATTCTTCCCGCCCATCTCTCTTCCAATCCGGAAGCTAAGCAGCGCTTCGAGCGCGAGGCGCGGGCCATTTCTTCGCTCAATCATCCCAACATTTGCACGCTGTACGACGTCGGCCACCAGGACGGGGTCGACTATCTGGTCATGGAATTTCTGGAAGGGCAAACACTGAGCGAACGGTTGATGAAGGGCGCGTTGCCGCCGGAACAAATGCTGAAATGCGGAATTGAAATTTGTGAGGGGCTGGAGAAGGCGCACAAGACGGGAGTCATCCACCGCGATCTGAAGCCGGGGAACGTCATGCTCACCAAGACTGGAGCGAAGCTGTTGGACTTCGGGCTGGCGAAGGCGGCTGCGGGGGGTATGGCGCCATCGTCCAGTTTGACTATGACGCTGTCGGGGCCCTCGGCGGAACAGCCGCTGACAGCACGGGGCATGATAGTAGGGACGTTCCAGTACATGTCGCCGGAGCAGGTGGAAGGCAAGGAAGCGGACGCGCGCAGCGACATTTTTGCGATGGGCGCGGTGCTGTACGAGATGTCGGCCGGCAAGCGCGCATTTACGGGCAAGACGCAAGCCAGCATCGTGGCGGCGATTCTGGCTTCGGAGCCGCCGCCGGTTTCGACCGTGCAGCCTATGGCGCCGCCGGCTCTGGACCGCGTGGTCGCGACCTGCTTGGCCAAAGATCCTGACGAGCGGTTCCAGACCGCTCATGATCTGAAGCTGCAACTCAGATGGATTGTAGAAGGTGGATCGAAGGCAGGAATTCCGGCGCCAATCGCGGCACAGAGAAAGAATCGCGAGCGGATTCTTTGGGCAGCCTTGACCTTGTTGGTAGCAATGTGCGGCGCGCTGGCTGCGATTCATTTTGGACGCACCACCTCACGGATTGAACCAAAGGAAAAATCCTCGATCTGCATCTTCAACCTCCCCTGGCCTAAAGCTGGTTATTTGCCGTCCATTACGCACTCTCTCTGGATGAAATCGGATAGGAGGCTGGTATACGCTGTTCGACATCCTCGCTGCCGCAGTGCGGGCATACGATGGTGCCCTCTAGATATTCGGACGAGGTCAAGGTCTTCGAGAAGGATCTCTTGCAGGTATGGCAGAAGTATTCGTCCTGAAACATATCGCCTCCGTGCCCGGCGATGCTACAACAATTCTAGGCTTCGCGGCGGACCTGATTCAAACCGCTGTGGCGATTTGCTAGCGGATCTAGTGTGCCGTCCCGGAAATACGTTGGCATAGTCGCTCAACTTTGGCGAAGATCGAATCTGCCGTCGCGGTCCAAACGAAGGGCTGCGCATGCTTGTTGGAGTTCTGGACATAGCGATCGATTTTCTCGATCAGTTCCTT
>DASPTQ010000126.1:0-87726 GCA_035623335.1 Terriglobales bacterium | reverse complement strand
CTGATTTCGCACCCTTTTACCCGATTGGCTTTAGCACGAGTGAATACTCTCGCGGCCTGACAGCCCCCCGGGTTACCAACTTCAATCTCACCGTGCAACGGCAGATTGACAAGCAGACAGTGGCTAGTCTCGGCTATGTTGGAGCCATCGGACGCCACGAGGAGGGCAGCTACAACATTAATCCCGCGGGGCGGAGTACTCCGATAAGGGGATCCTACAACCCGGTCGCGCAGGCTATTCCGGGTTGCACCGACTACACCCTGGCTGCCTCTACCTGCGCGCCCCAGACGTTCCAATTCAATCCGACTATCTACGGACAAATCGGGGTGTTCGGCACGGGATTTAACAACAACTACAACTCACTACAAGCCAGCATCAATCGGCATATGGCTAATGGTCTGCAATTCCAAGCCGCCTATACATGGTCTCGCAATTTCGACTACACGTCGAGCTTTGAAAACAGCGGCTTTAATCAACCCGGGTTCAATCCCTGGAACTTTCGGCAGAACTACGGTCCCTCGTCGAACGATGCACCGCAACGGCTGGTTGTCAACTATGTTTACACCCTGCCGATATATCGTCTGTCGGGAAATCGTATGAAAATGCTGACTGACGGCTGGACGATCACCGGTATCACCACGTTCCAGAAGGGTTTCCCAGTAAACGTATTTCAGGTGTCCGGGACGGACCTTACCACAGGAATTGGCGTCAACTATTATAATGCTCCGAGTTTCGTCGACAGAACCTCAGCACCGCTTGACATCGGTGGCAATCCGAGGAAGAGCAACCTTGGTGGCGTACCCAATGCCTGGTTGAATCCGGCAGCGTTCGCGGTTCCAGCAGTTGGTGTAATGGGCAACGCCAATCGTAATCCGTTCTATGCCCCGGGATTGAATTTCTGGGACATGGGAATATACAAGGATATAAAGTTTACGGAGTCGAAGTACATCGAGATACGCATGGATACATTCGACACCTTCAACCACGCGAACTTTGCCGCCCCATCTAGCATTGTCGGCTTTCCGACTTTCGGACAAATCCTGAGTGTCCAGGACATAACTACTAACGGCGCTGGCCGCGTGGTGCAGCTGGCAGGGAAGGTGTACTTCTAAAACAGAGCTTGCATTTCTGCCCGGGGAGCTCAACAAGATTTTCCCCCTTTTTGGTGGGCCGAGCACGTTTGTCAGCTAGGAGCTGCAAGTCTTCTTGACATGCTGTTTTCGCTCAATTCGGAAGCTGGGTCGCACATGACTAAGTAAGTTGACACACGGGAGGTTTTCAGATATCGGAGAGGTGCCACTAGTCATCGACGTGATCAGGAATCAGCCCAGGCGACTAAAATAGTAGCCACTGGTAATTGCAGTAATTGCGGCAGATGTCAGCACGTTGTGAGCAGCGATTTGCGCACTACGGTCGGTGTCGCTGAGTGAGCTGTCCGATGGTCACTGGTCACGATGGAATCTATGAGCTGCCATTTTTCCAAGGACACCGCTGGATCAGCGGCTGGAGCACTGCGGAGATCCTTTTCTTTCAGACTGGCCTGCTTTTCTCTCTAAGGGGCAGCTCAGCCGATGGCGAGTTTGGCGACTGTCTGACGTACATCGGATCGGGGAGCGTCACGCCCTGACGGGTGGCCAACCCGCAACCACCGGTTAGTGCCGACTTCGCTGAGGTAACCTGCCCGGCGATGAACAAAGGGCCGTGGTGCGAAGGGCGCTCCGTTGGCGAGCTCAATCGTAATCCCTAGTGTGTTTAGCGAATATTCCGCCTTGATTCCGCATAGGCCGATGTCAGGACCTGTGAATGAGATAATTTGCCAAGATCGGCCCGCGGAAGGAGGAGATAGCTGTCAACCTACCAGAACCTCACTGCCGTCCAAATTGGGTGGGTAACAACTCTCGTGAGGTTGAAAAAAAAGGGGTAGACCTCTCCTATTGAGCGTTGTGGAGTTCAGGTAGCGGTCACTAACACCCGAGCGACGCATTGTCATCGATCTGATGCTGTCCCGGTTAGGCTCGAGACTTGGGCGCTTAATACAGAAACTGGCCACTGAAGCCTCGCGTCAGCTGTCCCACTTAGACTAGAGCCAGTTGTAGTTGCTCTTCCGGGGGCGGTGGGGGAGGCCGGAAGGGGTTATCGAGCCAAATCCACAGGTCACGATGCACAAACAATTGCTGGCGTAGGAGGGCCAGCAAATTCGACAAAGGCCAGCCGAAGCAGGCCTGGAGCTGCAGGAAGCGCAGAAGCAGCATGGCAATCAGTGCCGTCCAGACCTGCGTCTTGACTGCATTGGCGCTGGTGCCGACAAAAGTCTTGATCTTGCACAGCTGCTTGAGCGCTTTGAAAAACAACTCCACCTGCCATCTCTCCTTGTAGATTGCGGCCAAGGTAGTAGGACCAAACTGCAGATGATTGCTCAAGAACACCAAGCGGCGCTCTTGCTCAGCGTCCCAGATTTCTACCCGCCGAAAGAAGTACTCCCGACCTTCGCCCGGCAGACCATAAAAGGAAATGACCTCGTCGGCCAGCACCTTGCCCCCAGTCGGCACCGGCCGCCGCTCTACGACCAAGTAGTCGGCGTTGTCCTTCAGTCGCGTCACCCAATACACTCCCTGCCTCGTCAACTCCACAAACCACTGGTAATCGATGTAGCCACGATCGAACACCACGATCGTCCCCGGTTCCCAGCGCAGCTTCCGAGCTACGCTCAACTCGTGAGTTTTGCCATCGGTGATCACGGCAAAGCGAGGCAGGTAGCCATCATGATCCAACAAGAGGTGCAGCTTGATGGCTCCTTTGGTGCGCCGGAACTTCGCCCAATCATACAAGCTGGCACATAGATCGATGACGGTTGCTTCCAAACTGAGCCGCTTGTTTTCGAAGCGGAACTTGCGTCGCCCGCGGCGAGCCTGCTCCTCACAGCGGCCCAAGAGATCCAGAAAAACCGGTCTGATACAGCTACCAAGGGCCATGCTGATTGGCGTAGGCCAAGGTCGAGCGCGAGGGAGCCGTCGGTACACCCAAATGCTTCAGTTTGCCTTCGGAAGCGGCTTGGCAAATCTCCCGTAGGCTATGGGCCCGACCCAATTGGCAGAAAAGCATGGCCACGAACTGGCCCCAACGGGTGAATCCGCAAGCGTGGCGCTCGGCTTGGTGCTGGCGAACGGCAGCCTCAAACTCGACTCGTGAAAACAACTGCAACAACTGACTGAAAATGCTGCATACTCGATTCATGGTGGAAGCCTCGCTTCGGTGATTTGGTTCTGGCTGAACCCTCCTCACCTTAGCAAGGCTTTCACCTTTCCCTTCCATCAGTTTTCCACAAATAAAATTGCCAGGCCGAGCTGCAGTGGAACCGAGACTGCGATATTTGCGACCAGAGAATACCGGTTTGAACTGCGTCCTGTGTGAGACTCGCAAGGAGAAGCGCTTCTGCCCAGCGCTCCATGGCCGCATTTGTGCCGCATGTTGCGGTACCCATCGAGAACTGATCCTAGATTGTCCCAGCGATTGTCCATACTTGAAACAAGCACGAGAATATGACCGGTTCCGGCCCGAGCTGTATGAGGATGAACGTTGGTTCCCCCACGTCGAAGTAGACGAGGATTTCCTGGATGACCACGGCGTGTTATTGGAGGACTTGGTGAGCAGCATTACACAGCGCGCGGCGGGGAACAGTTCTCTCCGGGATCGGGATGTGATTGAGGCGCTCGCTGCGCTGGCCCACAGTTTCGAGACAAGCGCCAACTCCGGCTTGCATTATGACCCGACGCGCCCCAGTCTGGCCCAGCAAGTCGTAATCGAAGAATTGCGCGCAGTTGTCGCGGATTACGACGAGGAAGGCCGCGAGATGGGCTACGCCAATCTGCACGACGGCGAGGCTTTGAAAGCGCTAGTTTTCATCCTGCGGCTGGCCCTCGATCGCAGCTCTCGCCGCCCGCTCTCGCGTGGGTTCTTGGACTTCCTGCGCACCGAGTTCACCAAAAACGAGGGCACCTTCTCCACCCGCATTGTCCTGCCGTAGTCGCAGCCCAACCAGAATGAACCGCCTTCGTTGCTATAGCCCCGTCCCACTCCGTGTCCGCCCAGGAGCGCCCGCGAATAAAACAATGCAATCCGATCTGGTCCAGAAATCAAGGAATCAGGCGAAAGCCTAATTTGGACAAGGGCGCCAGAACCTACGAGGACTGTATCGCCAGTGCTCAAGCCGGGAACCTATTGGCAACGGAGAAGTAATCAAAATAAAGCACTGGCGATAAAGTCGGTTGAAGGTGCCGCCTCAGTAAGCCCCTAGTACGCTGGGGTTGACGTGCAATCGCCACGTAAGCCTGCGTTGAATAAGGGTTGGGCGATTTGGGAGGTCTTGCCGTTTATTGTGACGATTTATAGTAACTATGAAAATGCTTTAGAATTTGGATTTGGAGGTGTAGTAGCCGGTGCGGTGACGTACCGAATAATTGGAGCCCGACGAGACGCCCTTGACTTTTACTTCAACGCGGCGGAAATCGGAGTATGCCAGTCGCTGGGTAGGGTAATAGGCAAGGAGGTATTGCGTGCGCAACTCGTCGCTGATCTTGCGAAAGGCGTCGTCGAGTTGCGGCACGGTAGTGGCATAGAAGTACTTCCCGCCCGTGTCCTCGGAAAGTTGGATGAGAGCGTGTTCCCCACCGATGTCGCGGCCGGCACTGGCTTCGATGGGAACAACAATGATGCTATACACGATGGCTTCGGCTTCCTGCGCCGCGCGCAGCGCCTCTTTGTAATCCATCCGGCTCGCCGTATCGCCACCGTCGGTGATGACCACCATGACCTTTCTTCCGTCCCTCGATTCAAGCGATTGTGCACCTAGGTAAATGGCGTCGTAGAGCGCAGTGGCTGCCCCGAGGTGCGGACGATCAATGGCGCGATCGATCGCCTTGAGGTCGGAGGTAAACCGCACCACTTCGCTCACCACTTCACTGAATTCGCAGACCGACATGGCATCGACCGGTCTCAAGATAGCGTGGGCGAAACGGCGTGCCGAGTTCAACTCGAGAGCCAGATCCTTGCGCGTGCTCAAGCTGGTGTCTATATCCATGACAATCGAGAGCGGCAGCGCAGATTCTTTGTCGAACACGGCGACCGTCTGAGGCTGCCCGTCTTCGTCCAATTCGAAATTATCTTTTGTGAGTCCGCCGATCGGCGCACCGTGCTCGTCGGTTACGGTGACGAACACGTTCACCAACTTGACATTGACTTTGATGGTGGAGTTTGGCTCCTGCGCCGAACTGGCGGAGTTATTTTTCGCGGGAGCCGCGCCGCCAGAGGCCCAAGGCGGCTTGGGGACCTGAGCGCTCGACAGCACCGCGGTCGCAGCCAGGATAGGAAGGAGATTTCTCATCGGAGAATCGGAGATCCTCTTGGCGTCCTTTGCCGAACCGCGAAGCGCAGCACCCCAACCGCAAAGACGGCGCAGGAATCTAATCAGTTAGATGCAGGCTTTTCGGGACGGCTGCTTTCGCGCGCGGCAAGCTCCCGAGGAAACGGCTCACCGTCCGCCCACACCGCGCCATCCGCAAAGTATTCCTTCTTCCAAATGGGCACCGTCCGCTTCAGCGTGTCGATCAGCCAGCGGCCGGCATCAAAGGCGGCTGCCCGATGCGCCGAGGCAACCAGGATCACGACGCTGGCTTCGCCGATGGCGAGCCGGCCAATGCGATGCACGATGAGCGCCTCTCGTATGGGAAACCTCGACCATGCCTGTTCGACCAGGCTCTTCATCTGCTGAAGCGCCATCTCTTCGTAAGCTTCGTAGTCGAGAAAAAGGGTTCGGCGGCCGCGGCTGTTGTCCCGCACGATGCCTTCGAAGACGACCACCGCGCCATCGGTGGGGCATTGGATTTCTTTGAGAAGCCCGGCGGTGTCGATTCTCTCGCGCGTGATTTTGACCCAAGGCACGCGGCCAACGCCTGGATCCAGAGCGGCGTCTTGGGCCCCCCCGCTCACGGGGGGGAGCAGTGCCACCTCGTCCTGGGGCTGCAATTTCGACTCGGGCGGAGCATAATGCCGGTTGATCGACATCGCGATCGAGGAGCTCAAAGTCTTAAGTTCTGGAATGCGCGCCTCGTAATAAGTCAGCACGTCGCGCAAAACGGCAGGCTCCGGCAAGCTAAGCGAATCTTCGGCCCGACCTACAAGATCCTTCAGCACGCCGAAGAAAAGCACGCGAACCTGCATCGCACCCTCCAGTGTACCGAAAATCGCCGCGCAACATCCGGGTTTGGCCGGAGGAATCAACGAAAAAATGCCGGTTCTCGCATTCCCAAAGAACCACCATTCAACTCGAACCCTGGCCAGGCTGGTTTACTTGTGGGACCTTCCCGCCTCGTGGGGAGCGGGTTGCGAAGCCCGAGGCTGGGGTCTTGGCTCTGCTGGTCTCGGCGCCGGCCGCTGCTGCTGCCAGGTCTGGAATTTCTGCTCCTCGCTTTGTTGCCGTTGAGGATTCTCCTGGACTGGCGGCGCCGGCCGCACATACGGATGCCCGGCTTGGGCAGCCGGAGGATGCGGCACCGGCTGGGCAGACGCCGCTGCGGTCGCCGGTTTTGACCCCTCAGGCCGGGATTCTGCCGCTGGTGGCTGCGGGTGAGACGCGCTTTCGGGCAGGCCCGCCGCTTGCGGTTTGCCGGGGGTTTCGGTGCGCACATTGGCAGCCTGGCGCTGCTCAATCGATGGACGCGGTGGCGTGGGAGCCCGGGTAGCTACGACTTGTCGATTCTCGACCGCCGCGGGCGGCCGGGCCGTAGCCGGATTACCTGCGCCGAGCACACTCTGCTTTACCGGCGGCACGGCCACATCGTGGACCACGGGGGCCTCGGCAATCTGATGGGCGTCGACCTTGACCAGGTTGCTGTTCACCGGACGCGCATTGGCGAAAGTTTGACGGGAAACCGCCGTGACTGCGTTAGGCAGGCGCTGATTGACGTAGGTCACCCGGTTTACCGTCGTTGTGTTGCGGTTGATGATCGTCGTGTTGTAAACATTCGTTACTTGGGTCACGGTGACGCGAGTATTGGTGACGTTCACATTGTTCACGTAGGTGGGGCTGGTTCGATACCAGGGCACGAACACCTCGCGGGGAGCCAAGGGAAACCAGGCTACCCCCGGTCCACCAACGAACCCGGCACCTCCCACGAAGGCTACGAACGCCGGCGCATATACCGGCCGCACGGCAATCGGCCCGGGCGCCCAGCACCAGGCACCCGCAACCAAGGCCCAGCGACCATAATGGAAGGGAGCAAAACCCCAAGGCTCATCTTCAACCCAAGTCCAACCCCAGGGCGAGATCCAGACCCAATGGCCAAAGCGGTAGGGAGCCCATCCTACGGCAACGCCTACCGGCGTCCAGACCGGTCCATAATCCGCCGCATAATGCCATTGACCGTACTGGTCCAGATCTTCGTAACCGGTCATTTCCGGCGAGATGTAATTGGAAGTTTCCGCGCGGTCCTCGAGGTCATCGCGATTGAAGGCGAACTCATCGAAATTATCGTTGCCGGGAACCTGCTCGATCTCATGATCCAATTGATCGGTGCCGTTAAAGCTCGCCCGCTGTCCGGCGATCACCACGTAGGAGGCGCCACCCCCCGTCACCTCGCCGCGCCCCTTCCATACCGTGACGTCGCTCTCGTCCCCGGTACTATTGACGTCCACGCGATACTCGCCCGTGCGTTGCACCACGAACGCAGAATTCGGCGTATCGATCTCGAAGTGATCGCTGTCATCCAAGTGCCGCAGGCGGAAAATCAGGGAACCTTGCGACAGACGCACTTGCGTTGTCGTGTCATCCAGTTCGAGAAGGGTGATGCTGGTTTCCGAGTCAATGCGCAGCGAGGCAGAGCCGATTTGCACTTCGGCACGCGAGTCCTTGTCGGCCCAAAGATTATCGCCGGTGGTCAAGGGACGATTGTGGACGGCTTCGACCCAATCGCCTTCACCCCCGGGTTGGAAGGAAACCGAGCCTGTCGAATAACTCAAACGGGCGACCCGCGCGGGAGGATCCTGCGCCGGCGCTGCCTGATCCGGTGAGCCCTGCGCCTTGACGTGCGTGGGCAGTCCCAGGCTGAGCAAGATTCCCATCCCAACGAATAGAACGGTCAGGGTCTTGGTTGTCTTCATAGTTGACTTTCCTCGCTGCGGCCGGACGAAGCTGAAAACTAGTACGAAGGATTAAACCCGACCCTCGTCGACAAGTTCTCTAACGAATATCCCTTCTCCTCAAGGGGAAGGCAAACAAAAAGTACCGCTACCCGCTCCGGAGTATCGGTACTTTTGTCACTTCGAGTTTTGTCAATCTTGCTAGCCGACCGTCTCGGTCAAGACCTTTTCTCTTTCCTCGGCATCCTGTCTTTCCTCGCTGGGAGTGGCGGGCAAAGCTAGCTCCAGAACTTCATTGATGGTTTTCACATAATGAATATGAATGTTCTCGAGCTGCTCCGAGGTCAAATCCTCCTCCACATTGGTCTTGTTCTCGGCCGGAAGAATCACATCACGCACACCGGTTCGCTTCGCCGCCAGGACTTTCTCCTTCACCCCGCCGATGGGCAGGACATTTCCGCTCAGCGTGATCTCCCCCGTCATGGCCGTCAATGGCCGCACCGGACGATTGGTAAGCAGAGAAACCAGGGCCGTGGCCATGGTGATGCCGGCCGAGGGCCCATCCTTCGGAATGGCTCCGGCCGGGACGTGAATATGAATGTCATGCTCGGCAAAGAAATTCTCCGATATCCCCAGCTGCAGGGCATTCGAACGCACCCAGGTCAGCGCCGCTTGCATGGACTCTTGCATCACTTGACCGATCTGGCCGGTCATGGTGAAGCCGCCCTTGCCCTTCATGACATTGGCTTCCACGAAGAGAATGTCGCCGCCCGAAGGAGTCCAAGCCAAGCCTACGACTACGCCGGCACGCTTGGTGCGCTCGGCGATTTCGCCTTCGGCACGAATCTTGATGCCCCCGAGGAATTCTTGAATCACCTCGGGAGTGACGATCAGCTTCCCCGTTTTTCCCTCCGCCAGGCGGCGCGCCTGTTTGCGGCAAATGGTGCCGATGTTGCGCTCAAGATTGCGCACCCCGGCTTCGCGTGTGTAGTGCGCGATAATCCTGCTGATCGACTTCTCCGGGAATTCGATCTGGTCCGCAGTAATCCCGTTTTCTTCGATCTGTCTCGGAATGAGGTACTGAAACGCGATGTGAATCTTCTCCTCTTCCGTGTAGCCCTGAAGTTCAATGATCTCCATGCGATCGCGCAAGGGCTCAGAAATGGTATCGAGCACGTTCGCGGTGGTGATGAAGAGCACCTTCGAAAGATCGAAGGGCACGTCGAGATAGTTATCGCGGAAGGTGGCGTTCTGTTCCGGATCCAGGGCTTCCAGCAGGGCCGATCCTGGGTCGCCGCGGAAATCGCGGCCAACCTTGTCGATCTCGTCCAGCATGAACACTGGATCTTTGGTTTCGGCGCGGCGGATCCCCTGAATGATCTGGCCCGGCAAGGCGCCAATGTAGGTGCGACGGTGACCGCGAATTTCGGCCTCGTCATGGACGCCGCCGAGCGAAATGCGGACAAACTTCCTTCCTAAGGCTCGGGCGATCGACTTGCCGAGTGAGGTCTTGCCCACGCCCGGAGGGCCCACAAAGCAGAGAATCGGCCCTTTCATCGTGGGTTTGAGGCGGCGAACCGACAGATAGTCAAGAATGCGGTCTTTCACCTTCTTGAGATCGTAATGGTCGGCCTCGAGAACCTCCTTGGCCTTCACGATATCGACGTCTCCGCCCGACGTTCTTGCCCAGGGCAATACCGCCAGCCATTCAATGTAATTCCGCGTCACCGAATAGTCGGCGGCCATCGGCGACATGCGCGAAAGCCGCCCCAACTCTTTGAGGGCCTCCTTCTTGACCTCATCGGGCATGCCCGCAGCTTCAATCTTCTGCCGCAGCTCCTCGGTATCCCGTTGTCCCTCATCTTGCTCGCCCAGTTCCTTCTGGATGGCCTTCATCTGCTCGCGCAGGTAATACTCGCGCTGGGTCTGTTGTACCCGGTCCTGCACCTCCGACTGAATCTTGTTGCGGAGCTGCTGAACTTCAAGCTCCTTCGCCAGATGTTGATTGATCTTCTCCAGCCGCACGCGAACATCGGAGGTTTCCAGCGTGTCTTGCTTGTCGGCCGTCGATAGAGACGGCAGCGAGGAGGCAATGAAATCGACGAGGCGGCCCGGCTCTTCGATGTTCATGGCCACGGTCGAAAGCTCATCCGACAAAGTAGGAGACCCGGCCACGATCTGCTGAAACAGGGTTAAAACGTTTCGTTGCAGAGCCTCGAGTTCGGAACTCTTAGGGGGAATGGCCTCGGGTACGGTGTCAACTCGGCCGCGCATAAAGGGCTGGAGTTGGGTAAACTCGCCCAGTCGTACTCGTTCCAGGCCTTCGGCGAACACAAACAGACTCTGGTTGGGCATCTTCACGACTTTGTGCACGATCGCCAGGGTGCCGATCGTATAGAGGTCGGGCGGCTGCGGAGCATCCACCCGGGCCTCCCTCTGGGCCACCACAACGATGGTCTTGTCCTCGCCCAGGGAATTAATGAGCTGAACCGAGCTCTCGCGGCCCACGGTAAGGGGCAAAACCGCATGCGGGAATAAGACCGTATCCCGCACGGGAAGGATCGGAAGGGCGCGCTCCGGCTCCGCCACCGTATTAGCTTCTTTACTATTGCGCTCAGCGCGTGAGTGCTGTGCCATATTTCACCTTGAGTGAGACTTACTCAAGTTTGGATGATTTCGATAGCCCGAAAGATGCAAACCCGGTTTTTCAATGGGCTAATCGCGCGTGAGGATTCTAACCCGTTTTCCCCCAACTCTGCACGAACGAAGGTACAACAAAGCAAAGGGGACGTGCGTTACCCGAAAAGATCCTCACGATAGAGACCCAAAGGCCCGGACGACCCTACCCAAGGCGCCTCCCTACTCTGGGCTTCGGCTTGGTTAGCCGGGTGCCGAGCGAACAGGCTCGAACTTTCAGGGCCTACCTTGGCGGAGTGACGCTCACGCCGAGGGGTAAATACCCAAGATCTTGATCCCTTCTGCCACCTGCTTGAGGCTCTCGAGGGCCTTGCGGGCAACCGCATCATCCCCCCGCAGTATGTCGGCGAAAAAGCTGTATTGCCAGGGACGGCCGCGGATGGGGCGGGACTCGATTCGGGCCAGATCGATGCCACTGGCGGCAAAAGCACCCAAGGCGCGGTGCAAGGCACCGGGCACATTTTTGACCACGAAGGCGAGCGAAGTCTTGTTGGCCCCGGGCAAGACCTGGCGTCGCTGCCGGATAAGGAAGAACCTCGTAAAGTTCCGCTTGTCGTCCTCAATCCCGGCGGCAAGGATCATCCCCTTATACACTCGAGCCGCCTGCCTTCCGGCGATGGCGGCGGCGTCCTCGATGCGGTTCTCAAGGACGTGCTTCACGCTTCCCGCGGTGTCGTAAAACGGCACGGGCTGAATGCGGCGATGGTCGAGAAAGAAATTGCGGCACTGGTCCAAAGCCACCGGGTGCGAGAAAACCCGGCGCAGGTCGCGGGTCCGAACCCCTCGAGCCGCAATCAGGTTGTGTACGATTCGCAGGCGCAATTCTCGCTGAATGAATACATTGCGCGCCAACAGGAGGTCAAGATGCTCGGCCACCGACCCGGCTAAAGAGTTCTCGATGGGAATAATCGCGGCTCGCACCGTCCCCCGCTCGAGGCAGTCGAAAACATCTGCCGAGCGGGCACAAGGTTCGATGGAACAATGCGGAACCATGAGCATGGCGGCTTGGTGGCTGTAGGAACCGGCTTCCCCCTGGATGGCGATCTTCATCCTTTTTCCTGCTCTCTTCTGGCATCCTCCTCAGGATCGAGCCGTTTCTCGAGGATGAGCGCATCGACACCATTCAGGTAGTAGCGGGGGATGACTTTAACGACCCCATATTGGTGCCGCTTGTAAAAGGCCAAGGCCGTGCTGTTGTCTACGGCGGTCTCGAGCATGACGGCGCGGCACCGCACCCGTTCCAGGCGGTGCTCCGCCTCGCGCAGCAGCTGCGAGCCGAGACCGGAGCGACGACAGGCGGGAAGCACATCAATGCTGATGATGTGCCCGATCCCTCGCCGATTCACTTCTGCAATGATGAAACCAACGATCGGAGATGAGCCCGCTTGAGGCTCCCGTGGCGTTGCTCGTTCCGCCGGAACAGGTTGCGCCACCACGGTGAAGGAGGTTTCCCTCCGGATGTACGCCGCCAACTCCGCCCGGGAATACGCCATCCCGGCGACAAAGCACTGCTGATCGATCTGCCACAAAGCCTCAAAATCTTCCTGACGAAAGTCCCGTAGCACGAACCCCACACAGCCATTGTATCTGCCCCGAGTCCAGTTGCCCCTGCTTAGGAGTACATTTGGAGACGCAGAAAAAAAACCTTGCGAGACTGTTGCCTAGCTTGCACCCCAAGACGTAACATTCGCTCAGAGAGCTGTGGTGCGGACCGTGTTCCTACTCGATTTGATTGCAGCAGTCGTTCTGGCGGGGCTCTGGTATTTCCTGTTCGCTCGTTACAACCGACGCAAGGGGACGCGAGCCTTGCGCTGGGTAGAGGCGGCATGCTCGAACCGCGCCCGCATCGTGGAGGCCCGCTGGCTTGGCGCCTCCCGCCTGCAGGCCCAACTCCGATTTGCCGCGCATTGGTTCGAAAATGCCAGAGTGACCATCCGCCTGATCCCCCGACCCCTTCCCATCCAATGGATGCTCAGCCACTGGCACAAGCAAAGGGAAACCCTGACCTTCGAAGCCGACCTCGACTATGTGCCCGGTATTCGACTCGAAATACGCCGTCATCGTTGGTTAACCGATAGCAACTGCAGCCTCACCCAAAGTTCCCGCAACTGGACCATCTCCCGGCCGGGTCCGATCATCCTCACCACGTCGGCGCAATGGCAACGGGAGCTACCCCCGATTGTGAACGCGCTGATGACCACGCGCGGCCATAACCTGCTGAGCGTGCGCCTTGATCCTGACTCGCCGAACTTGGCCGCCACCATCGACTTGAATGCGCTGTCGGACGAGGAGGCGGCGGCTGGGTTCCTGGGTGTGGTGCGCGATCTGGCGGCCGGGGCTTCTGCGTCGCGACCGTAGTTCCGAAACCGACTGCCGTTAACTCAGTCCCGACCCGCCGACATCCGCTGTCAGAGATCAGCGAGAGCGCTGCACGCGGCTTGCTTTCGATGGTGGACCAGTTTCCCGGAGGGCCGACAGAAACCGCGAGGCCTCATGTGGTTTCGCTCTTCTTCGGCTCGGGAATAAAGCGATAACCCACTCCGCGTACGGTCAAAAGATGTTCTGGTTTGGACGGATTGTCCTCAATATAGCGCCGCAACCGGACAACGAAGTTATCGATGGCGCGGGTGTCGGTATCTTCGTCTAACCCCCAGACGTCCTGCAGGATCGACTTGCGGGAGACAACCCGCCCACGGTTGCTGACCAGATAGCGAAGCAGCTGCGCTTCCATGAAGGTAAGCTGGATCGTGTTCGCCTTGACCCGCAGTTCCAACTTGCCGAAGTCGATCACGCGCCCAGCGAACAGGAACTCATCGTAGGAGGCGGGATCGGCGCTCGTCGCGCTCATGCGCGACCAATCCCGGCGCCGTAGTAATCCTTGCAACCGTGCCAGCAGAATCGGCAATTCGAAGGGCTTCGCAAGATAGTCATCCGCGCCCGACGCGAATCCTTTGAGCACGTCTTCGGGCCGCCCTCGGGCCGTCAGCATGAGGATGGGAACAAAGTTCTTGGCTGCGCGTAATTCCGCTGCGATCGCGAACCCGTCCTTACCGGGCAGCATGACGTCGAGCACGACGGCGTCGAAATCCTCCCCGCTCTGGCGCTTGCCTTCCTCTTCCTGGCAACCTAACAGCCATTCCAGCGCAGACTCACCATCGGCAGCGACCTCGACGGAGTGCCCTTCGGCTTCCAGATTGAAGCGCAAGCCTTTGACCAGATGAGTCTCGTCTTCGACGATCAGCACGCGGCTCATCGCGGGCTCCGGGGTAACTCGAGCACGACGGTTGTGCCCGTACCGTCACCCTGGCTCTGGGCAAAGACGCGACCGCCGTGCTTCTTGGCGATGGCACCCACGATGAACAAGCCCAGTCCGGTTCCCTTGACATGGCTCAGCGAACGGTTGGGTACCCGGTAGAACCGCTTGAACACACGCTTCAATTCGGCAGGAGGAATTCCTACCCCGCGATCGCGCACCTTCAGGGCGACACGCTTGTCGTCCGGAGACTCGATGCGAACCGAGATGTCGACCTTGTCTCCGGAGTACTTGATCGCGTTGTCCAAGACATTGGAAACCGCAGTGCGGAGCTCCTCGGGATCGCCGCTCACTACCGCACGATGTCCCTCCACCGGGAGGTCAAATCGTACCGCCTCCGGCGGAAGATCGCGGCCGTTGCGTGCCAGCTCCACGCAGTCGCGCACCAGGCCCTCCAGGTCCACCTCCACCGGTTCCGCCGCTTTACGCCTGTGTCCTGCGATGCCAGCCTTTAAGACCTGCTCGACCGTTCCTAGCAGGCGATCTGTGTCGTCGAGCATCAGCCGGTAAAACTCTTTCCGCTCAGGTTCGGCGACCTCGCGGCGTTGCAGGGTCTGCAAGTAAAGGCGAATGGAGGTGATGGGTGTCTTCAGCTCGTGCGTTACGGCATTGATGAAACTGTCGTGTTGTTCGTTGCGGCGGATCTCGCGCAGGAGAAAGATGGTGTTGAGTACCAGCCCCGCAGTAATCGCGGTAAAGAAGACGACGCCAAGAAAAACCTTGATGCCCTCTCGCCAGTTGAGGATGATCCAGCCCATCCCAACCGCCACCGCAACCCCGGCCAAGCCAACCCCGAGAATCAGAAACGAGATCGTCGCCCTTCGCCGGCTGGTGATGCGCATCCGCAGAAGATGGCCCGGTATCCAACCGGTTCCATCGAGTCTCCCTTCAGTCAGGGTCGGGAGCAGACAGGCACTGCCCTCCAGGCCAAGCTCCGATTCCACGTCAAACGCAGCGTGCGGCTTCTCCACTGCGCCCTACGGTTGCGTCAGGTCAAGACCGGGAAAACGATATCCGGCTGCTACCCTAGATTTCCATAATCCCACCATTCCGCTCAAACTCCAAACTTGCTCGATCCAAGGCCGGCCTGCTCTCACCGCATCGAGGCTCTCTCCGGGGAGAGGCTCATCCCTATCGCGGGCTTGACTTTGAAAGAAATGACTTCCGGTAGAAAAATGTGAGCCTGTACGGGTGCCCGAAACGGCCCCGAACCCAGGGTCACAACGGACCCTAGAGACGAGCAGAGATGCTGTTCTCAAGGGCTTCCGGTCTAGCTTTCCTACTCATCCATCATGCTTCCCATCCGCCATTATGGTTGGGTCGTGTCTTTCCGGAGCACAAGAACCACTTCCCGCCCGTCCGAGTGGAAATCGCCGCCGCTGGCGGTCATGGCGTCAGTAACGGGGTGGGAAGGTGTGACATGGGTGCTTTCCGCCACCAATCCGGTGGCCGCCAGCGTCTCATTGACGTACTCGCGCTCCTCATCCACATTGGGATCGATCTTATGCGTGGGCAGGACCTTGAGCCGCTTGTCACGTTCGAATCCTATGTCGTGCGTGGCTGCCACGCACCACAGCGGCCTCCCGTCGAGCTCGTAGGTTGACTTCCACAGCCGTAAGTGATGGCGCGACTTCGCTACCTTCAACGGCTCCGCATGAACCAAGCCGTAGTCTTGCGAACGGCCAAACAGATAGAGCTTGCTCATCGGCATCGTCAGGTAGTTCTTGCGGGCTAGCGTGTCGGAAACTGCGGTAAGCACGGTGCCTTCGACCGAGCTATCCACCTGCACCCAACCTGCGGCCTTGAAGATTTCGATCACTTGGTCCCTGTAACCGACCAGCAGCAGGTTGACCATATCACCGAGCTTGCCGCCGCGATCGGTGACCCGCCGCGGGAGCTCATCGAAAATCTTGCGGGAATTAGCAGCCATCGCCGCTTCCACCGGTCCTCGGGTAGGCGTAGGCAGGGAACCTCCGGCATTCAATACCGCAATGGTGATGTGAAAATTGCCACTGGCATTTTCGGCATCCTTATCGCTCTGGTTCAGGCCTAGATATAGCCGGCCAGCCACCGGGACATCCCATTCAAGGCTCTCGCCAATCAGCACCGGCTGCACGCCCTCACCCGATCCTATGCGTGCAATGAGCGCGCCGTGTCCAGCGTCGGGTACGGCGTAGTTCCGGCCCAGGTCGCCGAACCCTCGGCGCTTGCCGTCGGGACCGAACTCCTTGCCGTGGTGATAACCGACGATTCCGGTTGCATCAAAGCGTAGTCTTTCACCCTGGCGCAGGTCCATTTTGGTGTCGTTCCAGGGCTTCGACGGATCGACATCAATGGCAAAAGCACGCGAGCCCTGGCTGGGGGGAACCGTTTTAGCGGGAGGGGCAGCTAGGAGCATTAGGGGAAATACCAGCAACATAGTCAAAATCGCTCGCCGTAGTACCCACATGCAGCGGTTCGTGGTGAACTCGATCACCGCCGCTCCCAGGAACGCCGCAAATGCCTTTTTCGAACTGAGAATGCGGTTCATGGTTGTTCCCCTTTCGTCTTCGAAATCGCAGGGTCCGTGTTCGCCCTCACCTAAATACGCGAATTCGGCGCGCAAAAAGGCTCAATCGCATGAGCGGTGCGAGTAAGGATTTTTTCGACCGAGCGGTAAGCCTCGGCAGAGGCCCGCCGGAAATTGCTCGTAAGTTGTTTGCTACTATAGCGTTAGCTAGCATTTGCCGGGCATAAAATGGGCTTCTGGGGCGCGCGCAACAGGGAGAGACCGGCTATCGGCATTGGGAAACGGGGTCTACCATAGATGGCCATCGCACACCGCCAGTCCGCCGGTGACGATCGATAGCTTCCCGCTGGCCACACTTTCCAAAGCAACATAAGGAAGTGGCAGCGCTGACGATGGCCCGGATCGGCGGCCAGTCCCGAGCCCAGGCGCTGGCCGGGGAACTGGAGAAGAACTACCCGTTGAGTACCATGCTCAAGCTCTACTGGTTGCCGACCATCAACGCTGCCATCGCAGTCAACCAGGGCAATTCTTCGCAAGCGATGGTCGACTTGGAACCCGCTGCTCCTTACGACCTGGTACGACAGGATTACGCATCAACTACCTCTACCCGGCGTACCTGCGCGGGCATGCTTACCTGCTGGCACGCAACGGCCCAGCGGCTGCCGCCGAGTTCCAGAAGCTGATCGATCACCCCGGCATCGTCACGAATTTTGTCACGGGAGCCTTGGCTCATCTTCAAATTGGCCGTGCGTACGTGATGGCAGGTGACACGGGCAAGGCGCAGGCCGCATACAACCAGTTCCTTACGCTTTGGAAAGACGCCGACCCCGACATCCCCATCCTGAAGCAAGCCCGGGCCGAGTATGCGAAGTTGCCATGAATCAGCGGGAGGCGATTCCTAAGCATCACCTCTCTCCGACTCTTCCCGGAGCCGGCATTGATGGCGTACGACGAGAAAGGTGGGGCGGGTGACAAGCGTCGGGCAACTCGGCGGCCGCCTCTGGTAATGGTGCTTAAGGTAGCGGCACATGCGGAATCAAGTGCCCCGTTACCATACCGGAAGATATCATTTTCGTGGTACTACCGCTTGTTTGCATCGTCTGGTACGTTCCTGAAAACTGACTTCCCTCGCTATTCATGCGTAGAAACATCGTGGTTGTATTTGTGGCCCGCAGTGCGCCACTCGGGTGCAGAACCAGGCTGATGTACTGAACGAAGAGGGTCACTGGGGTATTCGCCAGTTGCCAGATGCCGTGACCAGGCGTACTGGGGCGGAGCAGCGTCGTGGGTGCGGCGGTGGCGAATTCTGAACCGTCGGTCTCGATAACCGACCCATCTGCCGTGAAGGTCGCCAGGCCCGGAATCTCTATTGACGGCGGTGTCGGCGGTTCCATCGGAATCAGGGTAAACTGCCACGATCCGGTCAGATTCGGCGGTTTGGAACTCGAAGACGCTGGTTGAGCAACCGCGAAGATCATGCCACAGACAAAACACGCAAGGAGAACTCGCGACATAAACCCCTCCGTTGTTGACTCATTATAAGAAAATCGCAACGGAAATCCGTGGGGCAAAGACATTCAAGAGTTGCCCGGGCAGGTGCCCCAAAAAATAGCGGGCGAACGCCAGCCTCGAGTTGTGTTGTGTTCACCGCTGACCACCACAACGGCTCCCCTTTTCGGCACCTTGAGCAGATACGCGAATTGGGTGGCCTGGGTGATCCTCACAACTTACGTTGGCTCTGCCCGCACTCGTCTTCTATCTCTATCAATCGGCACTAGCGCTGGCCACGACCGCACGTCGCCATGCTTCATCCTCCGGGCTTCGTTCTGGTTTTTCACTCGCGCGCGGGCGTTCTGTTCTCTCTTCATGGTTTTGCACGTAGACGGCTCCGAGAAACCATCCCATGGCGAACATCCATGCTCCTATCATGAAACAGTTAAAGTACAGCATTGCACACCTCCTCGCTCGTTTCGTTTTTTACATCCTGAAGGTCCACAAACATTGCCTTCTACCAGTAAGAGCGAAATAACCAGGCAAAGTAGATCATCCATAACAAAATTTTTCTTGGGCGACAGCCCGACTAGTTTGCGTCACCGCCAGACCTTCTACCGCCTAGCCATTTCCGCCGGGGAACCCACTGTCTAATATCCGCACTAGCCCCAAGACTGTCGGTGCTCTCTCGAAGGGAAAGACGGTGAGTGACGCTCTCGGGTGGAACATCTCTTTCTCACAGGCTCTGCTGTGACCACTGCGGGGAGAGTGACCGTCGAAGCATGCGAACTGTTGGAGGCGCAGGACCAGGGCGACATTGCCCGATAGTCAGGGATTTACTTGGCGAGACTAACTAATGTTGGAGTCGAGGTGGACGAGCGAAAGTGGGCTGAAGACGGTTCCGTCCCGCGAAAGCGGGCGGAGACCACGCCCTACTAGGCGCAACCAAGGGTCAGCCATTGACCCTCTGCGACGTTCGCCGTAACATTCCCCTACGCAATCCCCCAACTGGTCGGCAAGACCATCTCACACGGCCACATCGTCGAAAGGCGGGGGCCCGGGATAGGTCTGGTTTACTAGACCCGAATTGCCCAAGCTTATGGGCTTATCCAAGTTGAATGAGGTATGGAATTGACGCCGGAACAGTGGGAGAGGGTTAAGGCACTATTTGAGACCATCCTCGAGAATCCCCCAGCGCAGCGCTCGGCACTTCTTACCTCGGCCAACGAGGATCCAGCCGTTCTCGAAGAGGTTGGACGCTTGCTCCGAAGTCACAGCGAAGCCGGCAATTTCCTCAGCATATCTCCGCTGCCCAGTCCGGTTGTCACGAACGTAACAACTGAAGCACAGTTATTTTCCCCAGGCGATTTGCTGGCTGACCGATTCCGTATTGCACGCTTTCTCGCCCGTGGTGGCATGGGAGAAGTGTACGAGGCGGAGGATGTGGAGTTGCGGGAGCAGGTGGCGCTCAAGACCATACGCTCCGAGGTCCTCGAGGATACACACGCCCTGGAGCGGTTTAAACGCGAAGTTCATCTCGCCAAACAGGTCACGCACCCCAATGTGTGCCGGATTTTTGACCTATTCCGTCACGCAACTTCGGCTAACCGAAGCATCCTGCTGGTAAGCATGGAACTGTTGCGCGGAGAGACTCTGGCTGCATATCTGGAGCGGATGGGCCGAATGACTTGGCCCGAAGCGTCTTCCCTTGCCTTACAGATGGCAGACGGCCTAGGCGCGGCGCACGAGATCGGTATCCTGCACCGCGATTTCAAACCAAGCAACGTGATTCTGGTACAAGGCACGAAAAGCACGCGGGCAGTGATCACCGACTTCGGATTGGCTGTTCAACCCGACCGCGACTCGAAGCTCAGGACCGTGCAAACCGGCTCGGCGACTTTCGGTACACCGGCGTACATGTCTCCAGAACAGCTGGAGGGCCAAGCTTTGACACCAGCATCCGACGTCTATTCCTTGGGCCTCGTGCTGTACCAGATGGTCACCGGCGCCCAGCCGTTTGACGATGCTACGCCACTTTCGATGGCAGTACGTCGATTGAACGAGACTCCTCCTTCCCCGAAGGCTCTCGTGCCGGAGCTTGACGGGAAATGGGACAAGGTGATTCTGTGCTGCCTCGAGCGTGCTCCCTCCCGCCGCTTCGCGACTGCTAATGAACTGGCGAAGGCGATCAGGGATGGGAGTGTGCTTCCCGCCTCGAAGGTGCATGGCGCGCGCGCCTTGGCTTGGTCACTTGGCGTGATGGCTTTGATCCTCATGGTGCTAGGCGGGCTTTACTATCGGTCGCATCGGCCAAGCAAACGCCTGAGCGAGAAAGACACCATCGTTCTCGCCGATTTCGCGAATGCGACCGGCGATACGGTGTTTGATGACACGTTGAAAACGGCCCTGACCGTCTCCTTGAGGCAATCGCCCTTCTTGAACGTGCTCTCGGACAGCAAAGTCGCGCACACTTTGAAATTGATGACCCGCCCGCCCGACACGAAACTCACCCCCGAGGTGGCTCACGAGCTTTGCCAGCGTTCCGACAGCAAGGCTTCCATTGACGGATCCATTGCCACTCTGGGCAGCCAATATGTACTTGGACTCAAAGCAGTGAATTGTCAGACCCTCGACACGCTGGCGCAGGAGTTGGTCACGGCGGATTCCAAGGAGAAAGTGCTGGACGCGCTGAGCCAAGCGGCATCGAAGTTGCGCCCCGAACTTGGGGAATCACTGACGACTGTGCAAAAGTTCGATGTCCCCCTCCCCGAGCTGACCACGTCTTCGCTCGAGGCTCTGAGAGCGTATAGCCTGGGCAGAAAGGCTCTCAATGAGCAGGGTGAAGCCGCCGCACTGCCTTTCCATCAACGTGCCGTCGAGCTCGATCCGGGTTTTGCTGCGGCCTACCGAGCCGTGGGTGCCGATTACCTGGGAATGGGTGAGGTCGGACGCGCCAGCGAGTATTACACGAAGGCTTTTCAGCTGCGGGAGCATACGAGCGAGCAGGAAAAACTTTACATCGCCACTACGTATTACCAAAATGTAACCGGGGAATTGGACAAGGCGGCGCAGGCCTATCAGGAGGAAATCCAGAGCTATCCCCACATCCCGGCCTATATCGGGCTGGGCAATGTGTACAGCGAGCAGGGAGAACACCAAAAAGCGGCGGAAGCCTATCGCAAAAACCTCCGTCTCACTCCAGACAGTGCCCTGGTATACGGTAATCTCGCCTTCAGCCTGCTGGCCTCGCAGCGCTTCGACCAAGCACGGCAGGTTATCGAACAGGCCCAGGCGCACAAGCTGGACGATTTCGTGCTCCGAGAGGCTCTTTATGCCCTCGCTTTTATTGAGGGAAATTCTTCAGCTATGGCGGAACAGCTGCAATGGTTTCAGGGCAAGGCCGAAGAGAACAACGGGCTGTCGCTGGCCTCGGACACCGAGGCCTACGCGGGTCATCTTGCCAAGGCACGGGAACTCACCAAGCGCTCGGCGGATTCGGCCATTCGCGCTGACAGCAAGGAAACCGGGGCCATCTGGTTAGAGAATTCGGCGTTGCGCGAGGCTGCTTTCGGCAACCTAGCGGAGGCAAAGCAGGCAGCCGGCAACGGTTTAAAGTTGGCTCCCACAAGTTCGGGCACCTCTGTCGAAGCCGCGCTTGCCTTTGCCATGGCCGGGGACCTGACGCGGGCCCCATCGCTGGCGCAGGACCTCAACCAGCGCTTCCCGTTGCATACGCAGATGCAGTCCCTCTGGCTGCCGGCGATTCGGGCGCAAATAGCCCTGCGGCAGAAAAATCCAGCGAAAGCGCTCAAGGACCTACAACCTACCTCTTCCGCCATCGAGTTTGCGTTAATTCCCTTTGCCACCAATACCTGCCTCTATCCGACCTACATTCGCGGCGAAGCCTATCTTGCAGCCGGACAAGCTGCGACGGCTGCGGCTGAGTTTCAGAAGATTCTCGACCACAGCGGTCTCGTATGGAACTGCTGGACGGGAGCCTTGGCGCGCTTGGGTGTGGCGCGTGCGAATGCCCTGCAAGCGAGAACTTCCCAAGGCGCGGATGCCGATACCGCTCGCGTCCGAGCGCTTGCTGCCTACAAAGATTTTCTCAGCCTCTGGAAAGACGCCGACCCCGACATCCCCATCCTGAAGCAAGCCAAGGCGGAGTGCACGAAGCTGCAATGAATCGGCGGGCAATCGCATTCTGGTCAGGCGACGAGCAAGGTGGGGTAGGTGATGGAAATCGAATCCGCCCCGAAACGTCAAACAAAGGACCTACCCGAGCACAGTTGCCAATGTTAGTCCATCGAATGTCCTTGCTAGCGCGACAAGTGCCGTCCGAAATCACTTTTTGATCCAAGCACCCGCCGAAGATGGCGCCATGCTTACCCAGCGATAAGCGGACACCTCCCTTTACCTTGTTGGCGACCACGTACGCTTGTCAGGACAAAAGCGTATAGAATTGAATGGCGCGAGAGTTGACGGTTTCGCTTTCGTGCCCTGACCTTTAGCCGACCGTCTGCTATCCCTCCCGTAGCATTCCCGCCAATGGGCGCAGACTCTCAGTTCGTGGGGCAAACCATTTCGCATTACCGCGTGCTCGAGAAGCTGGGCGGAGGTGGGATGGGTGTGGTCTACAAGGCGGAGGACACCGAGCTTGGCCGCTTCGTCGCTTTGAAATTCCTGCCTGAAGACCTAGCCCAAGATCCACAGTCGTTGGAACGCTTTCGCCGTGAAGCTCGTGCTGCCTCGGCACTGAACCATCCCAATATCTGCACCATCCACGAGATTGGCCGACAGAACGGACAACATTTTATTGTGATGGAACTGCTGGAAGGGATGACGCTGCGTGAGCGCATCCTGGGCAGGCCTCTGCCTACCGAACAACTCCTTGGCCTTGCAATCGATGTCGCCGACGCGCTCGATGCTGCCCACGCCAAGGGCATCATCCATCGCGATATCAAGCCAGCGAACATTTTCGTGAGCAAGCGCGGGCATGCCAAGATTCTCGACTTTGGCTTGGCCAAGCTGGCCCCGGAGCATGCCCCGCCCATCGGACCGCAAACCCCGACGATGGTGACCCAGGCTGACCTGACCAGCCCCGGCGCGGCTGTCGGCACTATTGCCTACATGTCACCCGAACAGGCTACCGGGGAGGAGTTGGACGCGCGCACCGATCTGTTTTCCTTTGGTGCGGTGCTCTACGAGATGGCGACCGCTCACCCAGCCTTCTCGGGAAATACGTCGGCCATGCTGTTCGACGCCATCTTGCACAAGGTGCCGATTTCGGCCCTTCGCTTGAATCCGGACGTGCCGCCGGAGCTCGATCGCATCGTCGGCAAAGCCCTCGACAAGGACCGCCAGCTGCGTTACCAAACCGCTTCCGAAATGGCAGTCGACCTGAAGCGCCTGCGACGCGAGATCGAGTCCGGGCGGACCAGTTCGGTGTCGGGGTTCAGCTCGCTTGCAGTCGAACCTGCCTCGTCGGTGTCTGCTCTGCCCCCGAAACCAAGCGGGCGCCACAAGGCGTACGCGGTGGGTGGCGTTGCCCTCATTGTCCTTGCCGTCCTCGCCTATCTGTTTCGCCCCGCATTGCCGCCACCGAGGATCACGGGGTATTCGCAAATCACCCACGACGGCCAGCAGAAGAGTTTTGTCGGGCAAGTTACGGCTACAGTGCTGAGCGACGGTCCTCGCCTTTACCTTCAGGAGAACATCAACGGGCACTTTGTCATCAGTCAAGTTTCGGCCTCTGGTGGAGAAACCGTTGCGATCCCGACGCCGTTTCCGAATGTGGCCCCACTGAACATCTCACCGGACAAGTCCGAGCTATTGGTTGGAAGTTTCACGGGCGCAGAAGTGGACCAGCAGCTCTGGGCGTTGCCGGTGCTGGGCGGGTCGCCGAGGCGCGTGAGCGAGCCTACCGGTTGGGATGGAACCTGGTTGCCGAACGGAAACTTCCTCATCGCCCGCAACAAAGAGCTTCTGGAGGTGTCACCCGGCGGAACCCGCAAGTTCGCGACCTTGCCGGATTTTTCCTATTGGTTCCGCTGGTCGCCCGACGGACAGGTGCTGCGGTTTACCGTAAGCGAAGGCAGCGGAGCAAACTCAATGTGGGAGCTACCGGCGAGCGGAGGTAGCCCAACCCGCGTCCTTCCAGAATTCACCGGGACCACTCACGAGCATGGGATCTGGACTCCAGACGGGAGGTACTTCATCTTTCAAGTCTTGCGTCAAAACCGGATGGACCTGTGGGCCATCCGCGAGAAGAGTGATCCAATCCACAAAGTGGACCGCCGCCCAGTGCAGTTAACATCGGGGCCAATGAGTTTCAATGCGCCCCAACCTAGCAGCGACGGCCGGAAGATTTACGCCGTGGGCGAACAGCCTCGTGCGGAATTGGTGCGCTACGACAGTAAGTCCGGGCAGTTCCTGCCCTATCTCGAAGGTGCATCGGTCACCGAGGTCAGCTTTTCTCGTGATGGACAGTGGGTAGCTTACTCCACATACCCAGATGGGGTCTTGTGGCGCAGCCGTATTGACGGAAGCCAGAAACTGCAGCTCACGTCTAAGGCGTCAGGTTATGGCGAGTCCCCGCAGTGGTCTCCAGACGGCAAGCAAATTGCTTTTTCCGGCGGCGTTCCCGAGAGTCGATCACTCCTCTATCTCGTCTCAGCCGAGGGAGGCACCCCGCGCTCGTTTTCGGTTGCGGAATTCAGTGTGGTTGGCCCTAGTTGGGCGCCGGACGGCAATTCGATCGTCTTTAATGATACGACCGGCACCTCGACGCCAGGTACCATCAAGAGCGTGGATCTCAAAACCCTTCAAGTCACAAATGTTCCTGATTCCAAGGGTATGTTCGTTCCTCAGTGCTCTCCTGATGGCCGCTACATTGCTGTGTCCAGCAGGGACGGCCAGAAACTGATGCTGTTTGACGTCAAGGCTCAAAAGTGGTCGGAGCTGCTCAAGACGAATGTGGGCTACGTCAACTGGTCCAAAGACAGCCGGTACATCTACTACGATACAGGTCTGGGAAGCGACCCAGCCTTCTATCGCGTGCGTGTCGCTGACCGCAAGGTCGAGCGCGTGGCAGACCTGAAGGGATTTCGTCGCGTGGTTTTCGGGTGGCTTCCCTGGGGCGGCGTCACGCCCGATGGTGCACCACTAGTGCCGCGCGACATCAGCACGCAAGAAGTCTATGCCTTGGATTTTGAAGCGCCCTAGAACAGAGACATCGCGGCTAGCGTTTCTTCGTGGTTGAGCGGTTTTCCATCCTGGCGCTCTGCAAGACACCGCCCCGACATCCCCATTCTGAAGCCAGCCAAAGCCGAGTGCTCAAATTTGCCCTGAATCAGCGGGGAATCGCACTCTGGTCCGGTGACGAGAAACGTGGGGTGGCAGACGGTCAGCCTTTATTGACTTGCCCAACCTCCAGACCTAAGATGTCAGCCCTAGGATGGGTGCCGCACACGATCAGTACGCGTTGGGTCGTTCGCCCGAGGAGTACGCCCGCCTCGCGCGGCAAGCGGAAATTATGAGGCCCATGAGCTTGCGTCTGTTCTCCGAAGCAGGGATTCGTCCGGGGATGAGTGTACTCGATTTGGGCTCTGGCGCTGGGGACGTAGCGATGCTGCTCGCTGAAATGGTCGGCCCAAGCGGTAGCGTGATCGGCCTGGATCTCGACCATGATGCCACACAACACGCTCGAGAGCGGGCGGTTGCGGCGCGATTCAACAACGTCAGCTTTGTTCACTCAGACTTCGCACATTACCGTCCCGATGCGCCGCTCGATGCGATTGTCGGGCGCCTTGTGCTCCTATATCAAGCGGACCCGTCGGCAGCGTTAGTGCCACTCACTCAGCATCTTCGTTCCGGTGGCATTGTCGCATTCATCGAACCGTGGTTCCAGACGCCAGCTGGTCCTGACAGCACTGTAAAGACGATGGCGACTCTGGTGGTCGAGACCTTGCGGCGTTCAGGCGCACACGTTGACCTCGGACCGCGACTACATCGTGTGTTTCAGGCTGCTGGTCTGCCGTTACCGACGATGCGCTTCGAGGCAGTAATGGACCCGCGCGATGATTCGCCACTCTATCAGTATGTTGCAGACACCGTCGAGAGGCTCTTACCGAAAGCTCTCGCATACGGAATCCCCGGCGCTGCCGAAATGGACATAGCGTCGCTTCCCGATCGTATACGAGCGGAGATGAGTGTTGTCGGCTATGCCATGCTCGTCGCCCCGATGGTCTGCGCATGGTGCAAGAAACCTTGACCCCCGGGTGTTCGGTGTCTTCCAGTGCGCGACTTCCGTAAGAATTTAGACCGCAGATGACAGCTTATTGCCTATGGTTCCCGACGGGGTTCGACGAGCCTCGACGGGCAGGAGAACGCTGTCGGCCAGCAGCAGACCCGCAGGGATACTCAGTCAGAAGCCAAACAATTCACGATCCTATGTAAGGGACGCTCTAGTTTCCTGGCGAGGCCAGAGTCAACGCACTGCACCTCCTCGAGCAGAGCGTCTACCGTGACGTGAAAAGCGCGCTGGAGTTCCACTGGGTCCAGGGAGCGAGCCAGACAGGCCGCTGCGAGCTCCCTTGGTTGTTGGGGAAGATCATCAAGCCCTCGGCCCTGGACGGAACCATGACGCGTGCACATCAGCGCAAGCACGCTATCTCGCATTCCGCTCAACATATGTTCTGCCTGCAGCTGTCGAGATCGCACAATGCGCGAACGCACGTGCAGGGCGTAGAGCCACGCCATTCCAATCAAGTCCTTTGCATCGGGGACGGGTGCTGGAATACTCCTCAGCGGCGCCAAAGATCAGTCTGAATTTTGGGCCGATCGCACGCAAATTCCCTGGCCGGCCAGAATGAGAGATCAACTTGCAGAGTGTTGTCGAGCAGGAATACACGATACAGAATGTCACCACACCGGACATCATAGTTCGTCACTGCTCCATGGTCCCGATACAAACGCGTCGTCCAATCAAGAGCCCAAGCGCCGCCGAGCCCAAATGTGCAGCGCCACCGATACGTGAGTCTGCCTTTGCGGCGGCAACCAATTCTCCACAAATCTGTTCCCGTTTCTGCGACGTAAAAACTGGGACGTCGTCCATTCGATTACACTTTACCCTTTCGGAGATAGGTTTCTCTGACCAACCCACGTAGCACGCTAACCATTCGGTTACAACTCTATGCTTTTGGCCCTTGGCAGCGAAGCGTGGAGGCCGCTCCGCCAAATCCATCGGCTCGCCGCTTATCGCAAACGAAGTTTAGATTTCTTTACAAAAGTTAACTCTCGTAATACTCAGCCTTGCTGATCGACATCGGTCCAGGCGAATTTCGGATACGATCTGCACAATGACGTAGGGGCGTGGGGAGTAAGTGCTGGTGCTGATAAAGTCTGTTGCCAGAGCGCCCCGTGTTGTTCCTCACATTCCGGTCCAATGGTCATCTTCCAACGCCTCACCCCCGCGTTTGGCCTGCGTAGACTTGCTGCGTGGCGTAGTCATGGTTCTGATGGCGCTAGACCATACACGTTCCTTTTTTACTGGCCTGCAATTCGCTCCAGAAGATCTGACCAATACATGGGGGGCGTTGTTTTTTACGCGATGGGTCACACATTTCTGTGCACCGGTGTTCTTCCTCCTGGCAGGCACAGGCCCATTCCTGTCGCTCTCCCATGGCAAGTCGGTTGCACAGGTGTCAAAGTTGTTCGGCACACGCGGACTGTGGCTCGTGTTGCTGGCATTAACGGTGATCAGCTACGCCTGGACTTATGTGTTTCCGTGTTGGTTCAGCGACGTGCTCTGGTCGCTCGGTTGGTCGATGGTTGCAATGGCGTTTCTGATACGGCTGCCGGTTCCCTGGATCGCCGCACTAGGCACGGCAATGATACTGACCCACAATCTGCTCGACAGCGTCACTCCTGCAGTGTTTGGAAGATTCGCTCCCTTTTGGATGATTTTGCATGGCCATGGCTGGTTTTGGGTTAGGCCCGGCAAGCTGCGTTTCTTCGTTCTCTTCCCTTTGATTCCCTGGGTTGGAGTGATGGCCGTCGGCTATGCCCTCGGCTTTCTCTTGCAGAGTGGAAATTGGAGAAAACTGATTTTCGGCCTGGGCGCCGTCCTGACGCTTGCCTTCGTAATCTTGCGAGTCTTCAACCTCTATGGAAATAGCCAGCCCACCTTGGAGCCGTGGGCTGCCGACATCGCAGGTCCGTGGCAGGTGCAAGCTACTCAAGTTCTGACAATCGCCTCCTTCCTCAATACCGTGAAATATCCACCCTCTCTGCAATTCTTGCTCATGACGCTCGGCCCCGCACTGATGGCTTTGGTGTGGTTCGACAGAATAGACACGGACCGCGGACTGGCCAGGATTCTTCTGGTATTTGGTCGCGTACCCTTAGTTTTTTATGTGCTCCATCTGTTCTTGATTCACACGATGGCGGTGTGGATCGCGCTGGCCTTGCATCAGCCGACCGCTTGGCTCTTATATGGCGGACCTCTGTTCCAAGCACCACCAGCAGGTTACGGCCATGGCTTGCCTTACATCTACATGATGTGGGTAACAGCGCTTGTGCTGCTTTATCCGCCCTGCAAGTGGTTCATGAATTTCAAGCAGCTACACCCCGACTGCTGGTGGCTGCGGTCGCCAGTAACCTGACGGGGCGACGGTTTTGATGAAACCATGCTCCCTATGAAAGAGCCTAATTGGGAGCAACCTGGCCTAGCTCAAGAGTTGAATGGCGAGAGAGTTGACGATTTTGCTCTCGCGCCATGGCCATGGTCAGTCGGAGCCTCTGCACAGTTGACCCTTCAATGATCACAGGATGGCGAAGCCTGCTCGCCCCTCGTTATTGCTTCTCATACACCTCGGTACTGCTTACCGTATGTCCCTTCCCGTCCCCTCCGCTCATGGTGACCGTACGGGTCCTCCCGTCTGCTGACAACACAATACGACCGCTGGTGACCAGCTTTCCGCCTTTCGAAATGTTGAACCCTAATACCCGGTCGTCGACTTCGGTGTACGACCTCGTATCTGACGTTGGGTCGCCCGAGACCGGATAATCCTTGCCGTCGAACTTGCCTACCCAGGTGTAATGGCTCGGCTTGCCGTCGCTGCTGACACTGTCGACTGTGACTTTTACCTTGTCGCCTACGGCTTCGTAGACGACGGTCGTGTTCTTCGGTGCGCCCGAGGAGAACTCCGACTTAGCTTCCTTCAGTTTCCACATGCCCAAGAATGCATCCTGAGCGAAACAGGCGACTGCTCCAACAACACAGAGCAGGAAGACAATTGCGATGGTTCTTGCTCTCATCATTGCCCCTGGCATTAGTGAAAGTCTGCAGCAAAAGCCGCCATTGGCAAACGAGTCAATGGCGGGTTCCCGCAAATGTCACGCGAACACCATCCTACGCGATGGCCTTTCTCTTTGGAGCCGTCGCCTGCCCCTTTGCACCCGCCTTCGCCAGGAACTTCAGCAAAGCTTCGTTGACCTCCTCGGCGTGTGTCCAGGCGACGTTGTGCGGGCCCTCTTTGATGACAACCAAGTCAGCGCCGTTGATCAACTTGGCTGTGCGGCTGCCTGCGGCGGAGAAAGGTACGATGCGATCCGAATCACCGTGTATGACCAGCGTGGGTACGTCGATCTTCGCCACGTCTTTACGGAAGTCTTCGTGCCATGTGGGCACGCAGGCCAGGCTGGCCGTGGCGGAAGCGATGGCAGCAGTATTCCAGCTGGCCTGAATCGCCTGCTCGCTCACGCGTTTCCCGAGATGAACGTCAGTGTTGTAGAAATTCTTGAAAAACTCGGTGAAGAACGCATAGCGGTCGGCGGCGACGGCTTTCTTGATCCCGTCGAACACGCTGGCGTCGACGCCCTCGGGATTGTCGGCGGTTTTCAGCAGATACGGTGGAATGCCGCCGATGATGACCGCATGGCTCACGCCCTTCGATCCATAACTCCCAATGTAGCGCGCGACCTCACCGCCGCCCATCGAGAAGCCGACGAGAGTGAAATCCTTGAGCTTCAAATGGGTCACCAACTTGCGCAGATCCTCGGCCAACGTGTCGTAGTTATAGCCGGTTGTGGGCTGGCTGGACTTTCCGAATCCGCGGCGATCGTACGCAATCACGCGATGACCAGCAGCGAGCAGGGCCGGGACCTGTTTTTCCCAGGAGGCGCTGCTGAGGGGATATCCGTGGATCAGGATGACGGGGTGGCCTGAGCCGTGATCCTCGTAGTAGAGATGGATGGAAGTGGAATTTTCTTTTCCGACATCAACGTAGGACATAGAGTGCCTCCTTTACAGCATATGCATTTATAACCCATTGGTAGGAGTCTAATGGGGATATCTCAATAGACGCAACGTTCAGGCTTCCCAGACGAACCCCTCTTTCAGTGATCAGCGCACGAGTCCACAACCGTACTTCAGTGAAGGCCCTTGCACCGCACTTGGGTTCGTGACTTGACTCACCGACATTTTGAGTTCGATGTGCTTTTATGGTTTCTGCGTGTCCTCGTCAACGCGGACCGCTCATTAGTCCGCGGTGAGCCCGCACGCTCGCAAACAAGAACAAACCAAATCTAGATTGTTATCTACAAGGAGGTCGCTATGGGATCGTTGCTCCGTTGGCAGCCGTTCCATGAACCCATGTCCATTCAGGAACGGATGAATCGTTTATTCGAAGACTTCTTTGGCAGGGCACCACTGGTGCGTGGGACTGAGGAGCCTCTGGGCGCATGGGGATTTGCTCCACCGGTGGACATCTACGAGGATGCTCACAAGCTGATGTTCAAGGTGGAAATTCCGGGCATGGAAGAAAAGGACTTGAACGTTGAGATGGAGGGCAATGTCCTGACCGTGAGTGGCGAACGCAAGCTTGAGAAGGAAGTCAAAGAAGAACACTTCCGTCGCAAAGAGCAGCATTACGGGACGTTCTCACGATCGTTCACGCTTCCGAGCACGGTGGATCCAGGAAAGATCGAAGCCAATTATGTGCACGGAGTGCTGGCCATCGAATTGCCTAAGCGCGCGGAGGCCAAGCCGAAGCAAATCAAAGTAAACGTAGCAAAGACCTTGAAGGCAGCTTAAAGATCTGGGATGGGGAGGGCAAAGCCCTCCCCAATTCACCTGCAATCAGATCCTCTAAGCTGTAGCGGTCAAGACTCGACCTTGATTGTTGTTGGAGCCATCTCTCCCCCGCCATTCAAATGTCCCGCCAACAAGATGCC
The DNA here is from genome assembly GCA_035623335.1 of Terriglobales bacterium. Classification (GTDB taxonomy): domain Bacteria; phylum Acidobacteriota; class Terriglobia; order Terriglobales; family Acidobacteriaceae; genus JAFAGX01. The sequence goes on along the minus strand of DASPTQ010000126.1, from coordinate 56,347 downwards.
TCGCCGCCGCATCATCCTTGCCGCAGGCGAAGCCATCGAGTGAAGTGAATAGGTCTGCGCTGAGCTCCCTATGCACTGGAGTCCGCTCGAATTGTGGGGTCGAAATTGGAGAAAGTTCCTGGTATCGCTCGTTGACCCCTAAGCGGGGGTTCTAAGCGCTCGCACAATTGCACTGGGAAATACCTTGAGCGGCCCGTCTAAGAGGCGCTCACGACTATCACAACTCTGGGTGAGCGCAGTCACTGCCGACGCGGGAAGAAAGGCGCAGGTTGGAATCAAAGAGTAAATCGCATATGACATCCCTGCTCGTGACATCCCTGCTCGCGGCCAGAGCCTATTCGAGAGAACGGAGGCCACCATGAACACACCAATTCCCATTACTGCAGCCCGACCGCAGCGCCCCGAAATCATCGAAAGCAGGAATGCGAGCTACCGCTATGCGGATGGCTACGCGCACGCACACCGGGTGGTGCAGGCTGGAGAGCTCATTCAAACAATGGGCTGGACACTTGGCGCCTTTATTTTCTGCGCAGCCATCGCTGCAGCTCACACCGTCCTGACGCCGCTGACCCCGGCCGCTGACTGGCTGCGTCCGGCTGGACTCGCCATTGGAGCCCTCATAACCGTATTTTTCTTCTGGCTCGTCGGCGAACTCCTGTGCGTCAGGGGAGAGGACCTCGAAGCCACGCTGGATTCCGCCGTCAACTCCTCCCCATTCCTGTCGGACGAGCAGCGAGCGATGGTGATCGGCTTGAGCTGAAGGCGAAGAATTGCCCGGAACCAAGGAATCTGCGGTGCTGTCCAGCTTCAAATAGCACCACTCCTGATCCGGAGATCGGATGTGCCACCGGGCACTGTCGGCCAAAGTTGTGGGGCCGAAATGTCGACTTTTGTTTTATATCGAAGGTCGCGGCGAGTTCCATTCCGATCTTCGACTGAGTCCCCAACGGGGGACCCACTGATCCTGCCGACCCTTCTCGGCGCAGGGTACGGCCTCTACGGAATCCGTAAGAGTACTTTTCTTTTATCCTTTCTGGCGCACGTTCTGGCCAGCGTGCTGTTCCTGGCTCTCAGTAGTTATCTTGTGACCCACCGCCATGAGGTGAGCCAACACATCATGCAAGTTGTCACCGATGTCAGTCCGTATGTCTTGCCCCCATCAGGAACTAAGGTAGGAGGGGGAGGCGGCGGTGGCGACCGTGACAAGCTCGCGGCTTCCAAGGGAACTTTGCCCAAGCTTTCACTCCAGCAACTGGCACCTCCCGCCTCTCTTATTCGAAATGAGAATCCCAAGCTGCCGGTCGTACCAACCGTGGTTGTACCGCCAGACATTCATCTGCCGTTTCCGCGGGCTGGTTTATTGGGTGATCCTCGGCCATCGATCATTGCACCACCATCGAACGGAGTTGGTTCGGGCGGCGGGATCGGTTCCGGGAGCGGGGGCGGTGGTGGCTCAGGCAGTGGACCGGGTGTTGGTCCAGGATCGGGTGGAGGCATGGGAGGAGGGGTTTATCGAGTTGGTGGTGGAGTCACAGCCCCTCGAATTATCTATGGCCCGGATCAGGAGTTCTCTGAGGAAGCACGCAAAGCCAAGTACCAAGCGGTGGTGTTCTATGGCTCATAGTAGGAAGGGCGCCCGCACGACATCCATGTTGCACGGACCTTGGGTATGGGCTTGGATGAAAGAGCGATCGAAGCCATTCGACAGTGGCGGTTCGAACCCAGCCGCAAGAATGGAATCCCAGTGGCGGTGCCAGTCAACGTCGAGGTTAATTTCAGACTTTATTAACACATCGAGTAAACGAGCGGACCTTGAAAGCTGGGGGTAGAAGTTCGTGTTGGAGTACCTGTCGCAATATTTTCCTGTGGAAGGATTGAAAATCCTCATTGTGCTGTTTCTGTCCTTCCTTATCGGTCTGGAGCGTGAGGAACACAAGGCCGAGTCTGAGCACTATTCCTTCGGCGGCGTGCGGACATTTCCGCTCATAGGGCTTCTCGGCTACGTGATGGCGTTGTTATCCAGAAATCAACTCCTGCCTGTAGCGATCGGTTTCGCTGTCGTGGGTGGATTCCTTCTCGTGTCTTATCGACACAAGCTCACTTCAGAAAAGGCTTCTGATACTCCGGGTATTACAACCGAGATCTCCGGACTTGGCACCTACCTTTTGGGTGCTCTCGTGTGCCAAGGTTACTACTGGATCGCAACCACGCTCGCGGTCATCAGTTTGCTTTTACTCGAGTTGAAGGAAGTCCTCGAGGAACTATCCGAACGCATCGCGCCCCGGGAAGTTCTGACCTTTACGAAATTTCTGCTGCTGACTGCGGTTGCTTTGCCTGTATTGCCTAACGCCGAATTTAGCCGGTTCCGCATCAACCCTCTCAAGACCTGGACAATGGTGGTAGCGGTCAGCGCAATCTCTTACGGCAGCTATCTTCTTTTGAATCTCACGAAAGAGCGAAGTGGCCTGATTCTGTCCTCCGTGCTGGGAGGAGCTTATTCCTCAACTGCCACGACGGTTGCATTGGCTAAGAAAGCTTCTGGCCAACAACAGAGTCACTTGTTCTCCGGCGGTATCCTCATTGCGTCAGGAATAATGTATCTGCGACTAGCAGTGTTGCTTTTGCTCTTCAGCAGGCGCCTTTTGGCGGTGCTGGCTGCGCCCTTGCTAACGTTGTTTTGCCTGGCTGTCTTGGTTGGTTGGATGTGGTCACGTCTTCCTGACGCTGCCTCCGGACAGATCACGAAGAGGCGCTTTACACCGCGAAATCCTTTGGAACTCCGGGTGGCGTTTTTGTTTGCAGCCCTTTTCGTAGGGCTGGTGGTTCTTACAGATTTGGTGCTCACTCGACTGGGAAAGACCGGCATCTATGCCTTATCGGGCATAGTTGGTCTGGTAGATGTGGATCCCTTTGTCCTAAGCATGGCGCAATCTACGGGAGGCCTTACGCCAGTCTCTGTCGCTGTAAGAAGCATCGTGATTGCGGCCGCGAGTAACAATCTCGCAAAAGGAATCTACGCACTTGCATTCTCGGATCGAAAGACAGGCATTCAAAGTCTCCTCCTCTTATCCGGCCTAAGCGTTTTCGGTCTTGCGCTACCAGAGTTGTTCCGCTGACCTGGTGAGCTGTCCTTTCATTCTGGGCGAATGCTGGGATGTCCAGGGGTTAGTTGAGTCTTTTCTCGCCCGGTTACGGGAGCGAAGAATACCCAGCAATTGCCTTCTGAAGCAAACCCTCAAGGAATTCCCGCCAGTCCGAACTCAACCCAGTCAAAGGCCCAGCCTCTCCGCCAGCGGGTCGATCTTTTCCCATCTTGTCCTCGGCAATGCGTCGAACCCTCTCCCTTACAGACTCGATGACAGGATCCGATACGATGAAACCGTTTCGCCCACTCTGGGGACCTCAACCAGCCAAGGTTCTGGGAGTGCTCTTCAACTCCGTGCGCCATGGCACGCCCGCACGCTGCCGCCGGGAGCGATCGGATTTTACCCCTGCCGCTTCCGGCGAATTCTTCGGCGAATGGGCACGGCTGTCGCCCACTACGAGCTCGTACTCTCCCGAGTCGCCGCGCTGCGATGATTGCGCAGGGGTGAAGTCGGCACCGAGAGCGTTCGCTCGGGGCAGTAGCGTTTTTCGTCACGGCCATCGGCATTGAAAATTCCTGCAATGGGCTCTTCGGTTTCGTCCTTGGCACAATTCTCTGGATTGCGCTGCATTTCCGATTTGAGGCCGGTAAGCACAGATGTGCCCGCTATCACTGTGCGGAGGCACAGGGTCTGCCAGAATAAAAAGTGAACGCCTATCCTGGTAAGCAGAATGGATATCGTATGTCCAACGAAGCTGGCCCCAGCACTGCTACTTCCCTTGAAGGCTTGGCTGAAGCGCAATCGCTCGATGCGACCCGCCGGGGCGAGGCCACAAGAGAACTTGAGGCGTTCCTTCGGAGCCGGATCGTGGGCCAGGATGGGGCCATCGAGTCAGTCGTCGAGCTCTACCAGATCTTCACCGTCGGAATGTGTTCTGCCGATCGTCCAGTCGGCAATCTGCTTTTCCTTGGACCCACGGGCTCAGGCAAAACCTACGTAGTAGAAGTGATGGCGGAGGCCCTATTCGGAAATCCCCGCGCCTTCATCAAGATTAACTGCGCTGAGTTCCAGGAACACCACGAAATTGCGAAGCTGATCGGCTCACCGCCTGGCTACATCGGCCACATGCAAACGCCACCTCTGCTTACGCAGGAGGCGCTCGCTCGCCATCACACCGAAAAACTCAAGCTCTCGCTCTTGTTGTTCGACGAAATCGAAAAGGCTTCGGAGGCGCTCTGGCAACTTCTGCTCGGCATCCTTGACAAAGCCACTCTCACGCTCGGCGATAACAGCCAGGTCGATCTTTCCAAATGCATGATCTTCATGACATCGAATCTCGGAGCTGCCGAGATGAGCCATCTTGCCGAAGGTGGCATCGGTTTTGCCACGAAACCGAAGGCGGTAGACGCGAGTTTCGATGAGAAAGTCGCTCACACCGCGCTGGAAGCCGCGCGCAAGAAGTTCTCTCCCGAGTTTATGAATCGTCTGGACAAGGTTGTGGTGTTCAACACGCTGCGGCCCGAACAGTTGGAACAGATTCTGGATCTCGAACTCGAGAAGGTGCAGAAGCGCATTATTCATGCGGTGGGGCCAAACCATTTCACGTTCAGCTGCACACCCGAAGTCAAACGCTGGCTATTAACGGAGGGTGCCGATCCGAAGTATGGTGCCCGTCATTTGAAGCGCGTCATTGAGCGCAACATTGTGTATGGATTAGCCAACCTCGTGGCCACCGGCCAGATCAAGGGTGGCGAATGCATCATTGTGGATAAGAAGCCTGACGGCAACTTGGGGTTCAGCAAGGCGGTGGTGGCCGTCGGCAAAACATCGACCGCGGATTAGGAGGCGTCATGAAGAAGATTCTCGTGGTGGACGATAACGAGATGCTCTGCGGCCTGTCCTGCGATATCCTGCGTGCCGAAGGTTACCATGCTGTGCCCGCCAGGAATGTTGCCGAAGCTCTGGAGGCATTCGAAGAGGAAAATTTCGATTTAGTGGTCACTGATTCCCTGATGCCTGGCATGGGTGGTCTCGACCTAGCTCGGGAGATTCGTGCGAAGAATTCCAAATTTCCGATCATCGTCATGACCGCGTACGAACCGGTGGAGTCGGAACACGTAACACTTTGGCTACCGAAAGAGTTTCTGTTCCCACATCTTCTGGAGAAGGTTCGCGCCTGCCTTGCGGAAACAGAGACTACGGTCGCATCCATTGGGCGGCAGCAATAATGTGTTCTTAAGCGTCCTAAACTTTTTAATTAAAACTTTCTGCAAGAACGACAGTACCGAGCGACCCCGAAATTTCACATATAAATATAAAAGGACCATTGACAACCTTAGTCCATGTAAGGCCATAGGTTTAGCCGGTTACAGTTTCACTCAGTTTCAGCCCGATTTTTTGCCGTTCAGGCCGCGGCGGCGTGGGACCTGGATCTCATACGGCCCGAGCTTGGTGCCAGAGGAAAGAGCCACAGCTGCGCCATTATAGTCCTTGAATGGCTCTCCTCGGTTGGAGGAGAGGCAAAACCAAGAGTGAACTGTTTGTAGATCGGCGACAGCGCCAGGGTGCGCCATCTATTCGCCCCATTAGCCGTTACTTGTGAGAAGAGTGGAGTACGAGGCCGACATATACGGACTCAACTCAGCCCGACGGAAGCGAACGTGGCTTTATGCGTTGAGAAACTGGGCGGTGGCGGGATGGGTGTGGTCTACAAGGCTGAGGACAGAAAGCTTGGACTTTCGTGGCGCTGAAGGTTCTGCCCGAAGATGTGGCCCAAGACCCGCAGGTGCTCGAACGCTTTCGCCGTAAAGCCAAAGCCGGCTCGGGATTGAACCACCCAGCATCTGCACTCTCCGAACAAGCGTTCAGGATTTCAGCCTATAATGAGGCCACAACATGGGGTAAGCTCGGGGAGCAAACTCGGGCCGTATGAGATTCAGGCGCCGCTAGGCGCAGGCGGCATGGGTGAAGTGTACCGTGCCCGAGACACCCGCCTTGATCGCACGGTCGCTATCAAGGTACTCAACTCCACTGTTGTGTCGTCCCCCGAGCTAAAGCAGCGCTTCGAACGCGAAGCGCGCATCATCCCGGCTAAATCATCCGCACATTTGCACCCTGTACGATGTCGGCCATCAGGACGGCACCGATTTTCTGGTGATGGAATATTTGGAGGGCGAGTCACTAGTGCAACGCTTAACGAAAGGCGCACTTGCCGTTCCCGACCTTCTGAAAATAGGCATCGACATACTTGACGGCTTGGAGCAGGCGCATCGTGCCGGAGTCGTGCACCGCGATTTAAAACCTGGGAACGTGATGTTGACGAACGCAGGTGCGAAGCTGCTGGATTTTGGCTTGGCCAAGCCCGCGATGGCGGGCACATCAGCGAGCGCCGCATCTGCTCCTGTGTTTTCAGCGGCTATGACGCTGTCTTCGCCCACGCAATCGCCGCTGACGACCTCAGGAGCGTTGGTAGGGACCGTGCAGTACATGGCACCCGAGCAGTGTCAGGGCAAGGAGGCGGATGCGCGCAGCGATATCTTTGCGTTTGGCTCGATGTTGTATGAGATGGCGACCGGCAAGCGCCCCTTCCTCGGCAAGACGCAGATTAAGGTAGTTTCCGCGATTCTGGAAGATGATCCTCTGCCCGCTTCTCAGCTTCGTCCTGGCCTGCCGCCTGCGCTGGATTACGTTATCGGGACATGTTTGCAGAAAATTCCTGACGACCGTTACCACTCGGCGCACGACATAGCGCTCCAGCTGAAATGGATTTCGGAGATACCGAAGCAGCGCCCGGCACAAAAGCAAAGCACCTCGAAGTTGTGGATTGCAGCTGCTTTGTTCATAGGCATGGTGGTAGGCGGACTGGCTCTCTATTTCCTGTCCGCAAAGCCGCCGGCTCAACCGGTCGCACTCTCGATCCTGCCCCCGCCCGGAGTCACGGTCAATTTCAGCGGCCTATATGGCCCGCCGGCGATTTCTCCGGATGGCGCACACATCGCGGTTGTCGCCTCTGACGGCAGCGGTACTCGCATGTTGTCCCTGCGTTCGCTTGACCGCACGACTCTCACGCCCCTGCCAGGAACCGAGGGAGCCTCGTATCCGTTCTGGTCACCAGACGGTAAGCAGATAGGATTCTTCACCAGCAACTTCTTGAAAGTCGTTGATGTGGCCGGAAGATCGGCGATCGACTTGTCCCCTGTAGCGGAAGGGCGTGGCGGCACATGGAATAATCGCGGCGAGATTGTCTTCGGAAGCCGCACCACTGGTCTATTTCGGGTACCGGCGTCTGGAGGTACGGCCGCCCCGCTCACGAATCTTACGGACAGAGAGAAACAAAGGTTTTTTGCGGCCAACCACCGCTTTCCCGTCTTTTTGCCCGACAACGAGCACATTGCTTATGTTGTTCAGTCGCCACCGTCCGCCCAGGTGCAACTGATCTCGCTTCACGATCCCCGGCCCGTGGTGTTGCCGGGAATTATCTCCAATGTGGCATTCACCCAAGGCCGCATCTTCCATGTCCGCGCTGACGGCACGTTGCTGGCGCAGGGCTTCGATTTTAAGCGGCTCTCTCTCGAGCCGAACATCGAAGTGGTAGCCAAACCGGTCGGCTACGACGGCCAGTTCAACTACGCAGCCTTCAGCGTGTCACCCCAGGGCGCGATCGCGTACGAGGAGGGGACCGGATCCACGAGCAACGAGCTAGTGCGATTCGACCGCATGGGAAATGAGGTGGGGAAACTCCCGGCGTTGAACTCTTATTCGGCCGCTGCAGGCCTGCGCATTTCTCCCCAGGGTGACCAACTGCTCTACATCGGAACACAAGGCACGCGCACCGACACTTGGGTAGCGCAGTTGAGCCGCGCCACCCGCACCCGTATCAGTCTGGAGAGCCAGGGCGGCGCGTTCGGCACCTGGTCGCCGGATGGCCGCCGTGTGGCATACCAGAACGGTGTAGGAGGGGATTCAATTATCGTCCGCACTAGCGACGGGCTGGGTAGCGAACAGGTGGTCGCGAAAATGCAAGGCACTGTCTCGCCTAGAGGCTGGTCGGCGGACGGCAACTACATTGTCTTCGAATATTGGGCGACGGATTCGCACGGCCCCGGAGAGATCTGGGTCGCGCCTCTCAAACGGGGCGACGCGCCGCACGCGTTGGTACGGAACATCAGTTCGTTTGGTACGGATCTTTCGCCCGACAGTAAATGGTTGGCATATACGTCGGAGGAATCGGGCCGCCTCGAGGTCTATGTGATTCCCTTCAGTCCTGTTGCGTCGCCTGCGAATGCGCTGGCTGCCGGTCGATGGCAGATCAGCATCGAAGGTGGGAGTCAGCCGCGATGGAGCCCCAGCGGGAAGGAGTTGTTCTTTCCCAACCCATCGGGCACAACACTGTACGTAACAAACATTACAGCTGAAGGGGGAAAATTCGAATCAAGCAATCCGCGCAGGCTGTTCGACCTTCCGCTTCATCCCTCATGGGCCTTCTATGACATTGGCCGCGATGGCAACATTTATATGTTTCGTTACGTAGGACGGCAAGGCTTCGCGCTGACCATGCTGCTCAACTGGCGACCGTCAGGACAATAATACGTTGGGACAACAAATTGCTTATCTGGTTGCGGTCAGCTTCGGGCTGCGCATCTCCGAGCTGCTAGGCCTGAAGTGGCAGGATGTCGATTAGCTCGCCAAGACCATCCGTATCGAGCGCGGAGTGGCTAAGCAGATCGTCGATGATGTGAAATCGTCCCACTCCGCGAAGACGATGGCCATTCCCGATGAGTTGCTCGAATTATTGAAGCTGTGGCGCAGGTGACTCAGTAGTCCGGTGAGCAGCATTGGATGTTTGCTTCTCTGGCAAAGCTGGGACGTCAGCCGCTGAGCTATACTTACGTGTGGGGAACGCTTTACGACAGTCACCCATTCCACCGCTCCCTAGGGGACGCCTGGTACTTGTCTAAAGTAGCCGGCGGACAAGATCAGCAAGACTCCAGACCAGTTGACCACGACCCTGGTGGAAGAAGATCCCAATTTGAGCAATTAAGGAATAGGCAATAGCCATCTGAGCGAGGGCGAATCCCGCAACGGCGAACTGACTCACACTGAAGATTCCGATTCCAAATTGGGAGATGGTCACCACGCCACAGGCGAACTGGCCTATGGCGATAACTCCCTTGGCAGGCACTGGTCGACGATTGGGACGATACTTGAACGATACGTGCAGGATGGGCAGTCCGAGTAGCGTGGCCTCGGACTTGTATTCAAACCCCCATCCATCCCACTTATCCTTGCCGGGATACGGAGCACCGCAGGTGGGACAGAAGACCGCCTGCTCCGAAATATTGTGCTGGCATTCTCTGCACGGTTTCATTTCGCCTCTCTTCTAAGTGCATCCTATCGGCGCAGGACAAGAATCGCCACCGGCCTCGTTGATCGTGACATTGAGTGAACTGGCCTGGTTACAGTTACTTCCGGATTACCCATCATCCCACCGGGAGAATAAGTTTCAATTCCAGCTGATATCAACGGACACGGACTGTGCTCCTGTAATACAGAGCGAAGCGTGAGATTTTCGCTGATGTGGATTGGCTCGCCAAATCTCTGCGAAGACGATGGCGTGCTCAGGAGAAGGTGGTCCGGAGGGCACTGGCGAAGACCATGTGATTTGCTGTGATTTGTTTCCCGCTAACTGATTGGAAATCTGGGGTGGGAGATGGGAATCGAATCCGCCCCGAAACGTCAACTCAACAACATACAGAGCAACGGACGGCAGTTTTAGGCAGCTTAGGACATGCAAGGCAGCGTTAACGGCAGGTGAATGGCAGGTGAATGAAGCCCCCCACACAATCTCATACCTTCCGGTCATTCCAGCATCCGGATCACGGAGAGATACCTGTCACGATTAGAGGATGCGGAGTTGCAGGCAAAGATCGATGCGGTGTGGGGTGATTAAATGCGAGCCGGAGCCGCCTGTCTCACCCGACACGAAACCCGCTGCACTTCGCCTGGTTTGACGGGGCGTGCTGAGTGCGAGTGTAAGAAGAGCTTTTTTCATTGGAGTCTCCTCGCAGACTCGATTCAGAATGCCTTAGAGCCTGTAACAAAATCCCTACGGCAACAGAAAAGCCGCCTCGTGAAAGGCGGTTTCGGAGTCGAGTCCCTCCGAGAGTGGTGATGGTGGGCACGGATGGCACACCGATATGTTAGTACTTAGCGACACTGAGAGTGTTCTGACTGATGTTGATGGAGTCACCTTTCACGAGACCGGCGCCGCCGCCGCACAACTCAAATGTGTTCGACGTTTCTGCCCTCAGCACGCCGTCGCTGGGTAGAACAACCCACTGAAATGTGACGGTCAATAAGTGGCCGAGAGGATTTGTGGCGATGTCGTCCAGATCGGAAGGCCCGTAGACTGCGATTTGGCACCCCGTACCGTTCACATCGAGCCCAGCAAAATATGCGTCGGCTGTATTTGCGAAGTATCTGGCGCTCCAAATCACAACGACCGGCTCCACAGTGGCGGGTTCGTCGATGCTGACTGTCTCGCCCCAATTCGCACAACCGTTTCCCCCGGGACACGTGTTCTTGAAAATGTGTGCTTGGTCGGTGCGAAACACCTGTTGTGCAAAAGCCGATCCCGACTCAACCACGGTGAGGCAGGCCAGAATCGCTGCGAATAAGAGGCTCTTGGTAATTTTCGAAGTTGCTTTCATGAGATTCTCCTTTACTTTGAGGGTTTTCATTTGGTTTTCCATTAATTGTTTTTCGTGTTGGGTCACTTTCCCAGAAAAGACGGGCTCTGCCCGGCTGGGCAAGCCACACGAGGTGGGGAATGATGCGGCGACCTTAGCGGCTGTGTGCGCTGACGCCACCAGCACCAGCTTTCATCTTGCTTTCTTGGTTTTCATGGCTGCTCTCCTTTCGCTCATGAGTGGTTGCAATCAGCAAACCAAAGCGGGGTTGGGCTACGATGAGGTTCCCGAGAAATGAAAGTCCTTGCAAGCACGGGAAAAGCGGCAATGAGGAATTGGGCTGAGGTTCGTCCGCTTCGATGTGACTATATCCGAAAGGGTAGGGCGCAACCGAACGGTTAGTGAATCAGTGATGAGGCAAAGGGACGGCGCGGTCGCTGCCGCGCCTTGACGAAACTCGGCTACACATTCACCCGTTTGTGGGATGGTGGGCGTCCTGTCTCCCTGGGCCCGTCCCAGCTCCCCCGACACACCACCCGAATCCCCCGCCCATTTGCCTAGAGGGAAGCGCCTGGTGCGCGATGCGCCAGTGGGTCTGACTGTGGATTTATAGCGTGCTTAGAGTTGCTGCTTGACATGCCAGTTCAGCAATGACAGAATCTGTGCCACTTTCCACCTTGCCCCGTCTTGAATCCATTCGCCTTGGGGGACGGCATGCAGCCCGTTGTAACAGGGACCGCTTCTGTTTCTCCTCCCATCAGCCCGGTTGAAACCTCCAAGAGTTCTCCGCTTCTGTTTTTGAAGTCAAAAAGGAGATTCCTGATAAAGGGTAAGGCCAAAAACTTCCGCAGTTTCGACCGAAGGCTGGGTGAAACGACCGAGTTTCTAGTCTCGCCTAACTCTTGTTACGGAGAAAATATGAAAATGAAAAGCCTCGCTCTTAACTTCGCTTTCGCACTTCTTGCGTGCTTATCCATGCTCGCGCAAGACGCGACAACCGCGACAACCTATACATTTCAAACGGTCGACTATCCCGGGGATATTTGGACCCAGTTGCTCGGTGTCAACAACAATGATGTCATTGCCGGCTATCACGGAATCGACCAAAATTCCTTCACTCCCAGAAGAGGTTTCACTCTTGTTCTGCCCAACCATTTCACGGATGAGATGTTTCCGAATTCAACGCAAACCGTGGTTACCGCGATAAATGACCAGAAGCCGCCGAAGACTGTTGGGTTCTACATCGCTGAGTGCGACGATTCAACTTGCATCCACGGCTTCGAGTATGCTCGTGGCCACTACACTACGGTCGATTTTCCTGGTCTTTCCGGTCGACCATTTAACCAACTACTCGGACAGAACAATCAGAGACAATCAGTCGGTTATTACAGCACCAACCAATTTGGCAACGCGCCGGATCACGCTTACATTTATGATGAGTGTGGGAACGTGGCGTGCACTGCCCCTGGTGTCTTTGAATTATTGGTAATTCCTGACTCGAAGGGAGGCGCGCAACCAACCGGCATCAACGATGCAGGAAACGTCTGTGGATTCTATATCGATAGCCATCAGGCGATGCATGGCTTCTTGCTGATCAGCGGAACCCTGGAAGCCCTTAATTTTCCAGAACCCTCCACCACCGCAACCGCAGCCTTCGGCCTGAACAATGTAGGGCAAGTGGTAGGGATGTACAAGAATTCCACGGGCAGCCATGGCTTCGTGTATACGGTAAGCAGCAAAACTTGGCAGACGATCAACGACCCGGACGGCCTGCAGTCCACGGTTGTGAACGGTATTAACGACAAGGGCGTATTGGTCGGCTTTTATGGCGTTTTTCCACACAGCTCAGGTTTCGTTGCCACTCCTTAGGTCGTCCGTCATGGTGACCGATCGTGGGATTCTGCATTAAAACGGGCGGAGCGTGTCTTTCTGCGGGAGCTGCCCCTCACGGGATTCGGGTCGTCATTGTGCTTTCTTAATAGAAGCGTAACCTGCCACGGTGGGATGAATCTTCGCTCTCGGACTTGCAGGCGAGGCCGATCCGTTTTTGAAGGTTTCATAAAGGTCGTGGCGATAACCGCTTCAGAGCGGATGGCCCCCTAGTTTCAGTCTAATCCCGATGCAGACAAGATCCGCGAGAGGCTTCAACCAATAAAGGGATCGACAACGTGCACACCTGCCTTCGCGAAATCGATGCGGTTTCGCGTAGCGACGGTCAAACCGTGGACAATTGCGGTCGTTGCGATGAGGCTGTCCTTGATCGGCATGGTTTTTCCTGTTTTTCGAAGTCGCGCCAGCAGCTCCGCCCATTTCAGGCCGGTGTCCGCATCCCAGGGAAGACAGTGGAGACGCCCGGCCCCCGCATCGAACCAGCGTTCCAGCGCCGTCCGCTTCTTTCCCTTGGGAAGGATGAGAATTCCAAAACGCAATTCCCCGAGAATCACGGGATCAACGGCGATCTCCGGCTCATGTGTGCGAAGCCACTCCACGACCCGTGGATCCGGCGATTTCTTCGTCGGCTCGCTCAAAACGTTGGCGTCAACCAGATAGTTCACAGGGTATCGGTCGATTCAGATTCGATAGGAAGAAAAAAATCCTTGTAGGGACAAGCGAGCAGCCAGTCTATGGCGCCCTCGTTTCGCGGAGCAGCGCGCCGAACGAGACGATAGTCTCCACGATCAAGACGCTCGACGTCGAACTCCTGCCCGGGCTCGATCCGGTCCATTTGCCTCAATTCTGCTGGCAAAACAATCTGGCCTTTGGAAGAGATGCTAGTTTTCATGAAAGTAAGATATCGTCTTACCTATCTCAGTGTCAAATGCTGATGCCCCTATACATCGCGGCATGCCACTCGATTTCCCGCAAGCCTTCATACTGAAGAATCTCGCCGGATCGAAAACACCGCTCAGTGGTTCCGAGAATAGCACCCGGATGCCTGTTAACTTCGCAACCCCAGGCGCGGCCACTAAATGATGGCGATTGTTCCGATGGAGGCAGCACTTCGCCACGCGACATCGATTGGCGCGGTCCAACCAAGCAACCCCCTAGGCAGGGGTGAGAACACTCCGGGACGTGATGGCTTTCCGCAAAGACTGGCGTGTCTATCAGTCCCGTCTGCTTGAGCACATTGACCGCTATCTCGATATTAGAACATCATCAGGCGCAAGCCGCAGCGTTTCCTGATTGTTTTCCGGACAGAAATCTGGGGTGGGAGAGCGTGGAAGGTGGCCGGCCTTATGGCGTGCTTCCAACCTTGGCCCTGTTGGGCCGCAAATGGTGTGATGTCGATTGGCTCGCCAAAACCATCCGTATCGAGCGCGGAGTGGTTAAGCAGATCGTGGATGACGTGAAATCGGACACTTCGCGCAAGACGATGAGCATCGCCGGACGAACTGATTGGAGGTGCTCCGGTTGCGGCGGCAGGCAACACAATTCTCTGGCGAGCGGGATTGGATGTTTGCTTCGCCGTGGGAAGTTGGACGCCAACCTCTGAGCTATTCCTGCGTCTGGGAAACATTGGATGCTGCATCACAACGAGCGGGCATTGATCACATTAGCGCGCATGTGTTTAGGCACACCTATAGAACCTGGCTTGATTCGCTGGGCAGTCCGATTGGCGTGCAACAACGGTTGATGCGACATTCCGACGTCCGAACCACAATGAATGTTTATGGATTCTTTGCCTGCCGATGAACGCGAGGCCCACGAAAAGCTGGTGCGATTGGCGTTAACTGCACGCAAACTGCACGCAAAGCAGTCTAACTGATTGAAAAGCTGGGGTGGGAGATGGGAATCGAACCCCCCTCGAAACGTAACTTCAAGTACTTAGAGCGCACGAGCAGCACTCTTAAGCATTCTTAAGTCCTCTAGATCCAAGGCGCGGGTAACGCCGGGTAACACGAGGTCCGTTTTGAAAAAACGGGTGTCTGGCCGGAAGCCCGACCGTTTCATTGACCTGGTCTTACAGGATAATACTTGGCTCCACGAGTCTTACCCTCCATGCGAAGCCTCGTACCCACCGAGGGCTCAATCGCCACTTGGACCATTCTCTTATTCATACCGAGGATTTCAGCGATTTCCACGACGCGTAGACCGGGCTGTCTGTCGATGTCGGGATCGGGATGCGGGGCCGCCGGGGCGAAGGTTTTGACGAACGACAGGGTTTACAAATCTTTAACTTTTTCGTGACACGGTCACCGATTGTGCCCCGTATTTTCAAGACACGTTGTTTTCGAGGTTCCTGCCCCGATTGCTAACGTCATTCCACGAAAAATCTGGAGCTTAGAGTTATGAACAATGAGAAAACACCCTCCACTATTCCGGCCCGGCGCCGACCAATCAGTGGCTAGTAATCAAGCGAAATCTAAACCGTCGCGCGCGATTCGGCGACGCTCGTTCCTGAAGGGCCTTGGCGTAGCCGGAGCGGCCGTCTCTGCCGGCAGCTTGCTGAAACTGCAAGCGGCCACGGAAAGCAGCAGCGGCACGATCACGCAAGGCGATGCGGCCATCTTGCGATTCCTGGCAGCCGCCGAGATTATCGAAAGCGATCTGTGGTTGCAGTATCAGGAGTTTCTGGGCGTGCAGGACGACGAAGTATCCACGATCGCGAGCAAACAGATCCCCGGTTATCCGGCGACACCCACGGGAGGAAACCCGGCGTTTATCAAGGACATTCTCATCCTCGACACCGACATGCAGCAGTACATCCATGACAACACCGAAGATGAACTCAGCCACGAAACATTTATCAATGCTTACCTGGTTTCGAAGGGATTCGATCCGGTCAGCCTCGACGGATTCCGAAACCTGCCGAGCAGCAAGGCAACGGGCGCCAACAACGTAGGGCGGCTGACTAACTTGATGGAACTCACCGTGAACACCAGCTTTTGGACGAGGTACCGCAGCAGCACGGGAAATCCGGACCTGGGAAATACCTTCCCTCCAGCGGTTCCCAGCCTGGCAGTGAACAAGCACCCGCAATTCCACGGACGAATGAAGACGTGAACGATCCGAACTTCCTGAAGGCGATTGCCTTCACAGCGGGCTTCCATTTTGCGTTTATCGAGCAGGGCGGCAGCAGTCTGTATCCGAGCCTAGCGCAGCGTGTCCATAACGCGGAAGCATTGCGCATCCTGCTCAGCATCGGTCCCACCGAAACCATGCATTTTCAAACCTGGCACGATAAGGCAGGCAACGCGACGCCCCTGACCGCGACCGATCCGGTGACGGGTGTAAGAGTAACGTTCAAGACTTTGGGGACGCCGGCAGTGGGTCCGCTGCTACAAGCGAACTTGATCATGCCTGAGCCCACAGTGTTCCTGAACCGCAAGTTCACTGTTTGCTCAATCATTCGCCCGACAAACACAACGAACGCGGCCATGGGCGCGGTGAAGGGCCTGACAGACGATGGACTTTTCATTGGCCAGTCGCCCGAGTTCTTCTCCTTCATCACTGAACTAGCGACTCAGGCGGACGCGGCCCAGCGCGGCTTCTGAAGGCGACGGTTGCGGTAGGTGCGCGGACGGGCACTGTGCCTCGAAACTGGGGGCAGCGCCCGTCTTCGCACAGCAAGTTCAACTTTGGGCCGATTGGTTCAGCGTTTTAAGGAACAGGAGGACTCATGTTTGAAGGACTATTTCAACCGATGCACCTGCTGGTGATCGCGGGCATTGCGCTGCTGGTGTTCGGGCCAAAGAAGCTTCCCGAACTCGGCAAGGGCATTGGCGAGGGCATCCGCGGGTTCAAGTCAGCCATGCGGGACGAGGAGAAGCCCGCTGAGACTTCAGGCCTCGTCGAGAACAACAGCTGATCAGGAGGGATCGTGGGTTTCGGCACGGAGATCTTGTTCCTTGCGATGCTCGGACTGGTGGTGTTAGGGCCGAAGCGGATGCACAGCATGATAGGGTTCGTAGGCCGAGCTAAAGCTGAATTCGACAAAGCCAGCCGCGAGATCAAGTCCCAAGTCTCGGCAGAGCTGCAGCGTATACCTCAAGACGAGAAGAGTGCGTCTGCCGAAGGAGCGCAAACGCTGAAGGCGACTCTCGAGGCCCGCAATGCTCGGACTGGCCGGGCTAAAGCTGAATTCGGCAAAGCAAGCCGTGAGTTCGATCCACTGGTGCAGCGAGACTCTAACGAGTAGGTTCGCAGCGGGAACAATGCCGGAGACTTGACGGAACATTCGTCAGCGGTTTCCTCGATCACTTTGTGATGGCACAGCTCTCGGAAAACGAGATCGCCCTGTTACGGGCGATTCCCCGCGTGCTTCCCGGCTCGTGTCCCAAAACACCTCAAGTCTGGTGCGGCGTGCGTGGACTTGGTCACGTGCCTGAGGCAGTTTTACTGGCAGCTCACCGACAGCCGCCGCATTTCACCATTCTTCCATCCACTGCCGTCAGTAGGCAGGTGAGTAAAGTACACGTAGAAGTTCTGCCCCAGAATATGCGGATCGTCGCCGAGTCCTACGGCGGTGGGATAGGCCGCGATCGGACTGAATGTGCCAATATCGATCGGAACCGTCCATTTGAGGCCGTCGATCGATTCAGCATACGCAAAATCGGTATCGTCGGAAATAATCAACACATAACGCTGAAGCGCGCTGTTGTAATGGACATCGAGATAGCCAGTAAAGGGCGCTTGGGGGACCAGATCGGTTGAAGCGCCGCCGACAGCGGGCTGTAAATCCCATGTGCCGTGGTAAAACTTCTCGAACGTAACCGTGTGTGGCGGCGAGGAGGCAAACGCCGCGTTCAGCACGGCGGAAACCGATGCGCGCGCAACCGAGACGTTGTTCGTGGAACTTCCGATGTGCAGCGTGCCGTTGGCGATCCAGTCCGGAAAATAGAGATAAAAGTACTTTCCATCCGGAGACAACACCAGCGGACCGTCGCCGATCTCGAATCCGTCCAGCCCCGGTGCATAGGATTGATTCAAGCGAATAATCTCGCCCAAGTCGGTCCAGTGCAGGCCGTTGTCTGTCGAAGTCGCCAGGCCAAGCGCCGCATACAACGCGTCATTCGGAAGCTCGGCGTGATAGGTCGCGAGCAAGTTGCCCGCTCCGGGCATGCCCGGCGGGACCTGAAAAACTGGACCTCCGCCCATGTAGCCGTAGCTGGGATAATTTGGGTTCACGGACCGATCGGGATTCGGGGAGACGCTGACATCCTGAGGAGCGCCGGAGCCAAGTGGGTTGTCGAGCGTGCCAACCGTGGTAACGAACGACCCGGACTTGTTGTTGCCGACCCAGTGACCGTTCCACAGCTGGCGATAATGCGCCCCACCATCGCTGCCAAAGAATTCATATCCGCTGCTCATCTTGATTACCCCCAACGGTGTGTCCGGCCAAGCGAAGCCGCTACTACTATCGGTGAGCGGCGGCTCCGCTTTCTGTCCGGCGGCGTAGCGCTGCGCAGGAGAAACGACCAAGTCGTTGGCGGTAATCTTTGGCGTACAGAGCGGCGTGATGGTTTGCGCTCCGGCTGTGACAGAAGCCGCGGCGATTACCAGACGGACAAATGTGGCGAAGTGAGGCTGGCGCATGCTGGTCATTCTCCGTTCGGATTGAACCCACACGCGGAGGGGAAGTCGCGTCAGAAATCCGGTCTTCGGATTCATTTTAGCCGGAATACGTCAACCGCAATACGGTTGAGGTTTGGTCTGATTGATGTACTCAACCTTGAATCACGTTCGACTCCGACCTTGCCCGGACAAAAATTGGAAACAGACTCCGCCTCGGCTCCAGGTCAATGCATTATGAAGGAAACGCCCCGCTTTAGAAGACTGAAGCTGCGGTGGCGTTGGGGGCACGCCAGACTCAGGATGGTTAACGCCGGTCTCTAAAAGGCGGCCCGGAACGATGGCACTTTTACCTTGGGGGAAAGTTAGACGTTAGCACGAAGGAGCTTCCCCCAAGAAGGCAACTCACATGAGTCGGGAATGCTGCGGCCGGTCTACCACGGAGAACACGGACTGCGAACGCTGCGCGAGCTGGGGCGGAGTTAGGAGACCATCAGCAAAGATTTGAACCGAGTCATGAATCGAATCAAAGCTCTGTATCGTGGCTGGAGCATTCCCTGTGCGGTACCCAGGTGTATGCTCCGCGTTATCGCGAGGAATGGGTTACACAAGATCGAGCACGCGGGGGTACACCGGCGACCTCGCACTCCGATGCTCCGCGCCGGCCCACTTGTCGATAGGAACAACTAAGATTTTTGGCCAACCCTTCTTACTTGCCGAGTGTGGCACGGTTCCTGTGACTGTCTCTGCTTGACGCGTCAAGGTGCCTAGAACTCTGCACTCCATACTTTGGCGAACTAACCTATTGTGTGAGATAGCGCGCCACAACCATGCTGTGCTCTGGTCGGCCGTAACCGGTCGGGTTCGGTAGCGTAAGATTTCCCACCGCGACGAGCCGGCCTTCGCCATCGAGCGCGATCGCGACGATGCCGGCCGTTATTCTCCCAGAAGACGCCTCGATGGAAGTAATGACCGTGCCGCCGGAACCAAACGAGGTGTCCAGGACTCCAGTGCTGATGTATCGGGCCAAGGCAAAAGTCGGCCGGGGTGATACATCCACTTCTCCCGCAGCGATGATGCGCCCGTCGGACTGGATTACGACGCTGCTCGGGAAAGCGAAGGGGGCGTTGTCGAAGCTGGTGATCACGGCTCCTTTGCTGCCGAAAGTATCGTCGACGACGCCGTCCGAGTTATAACGAGCCACCGCAAATGCCGTTTCGAACGTGAGCGATTGACCGGCGAGGCTGACGATCGATTTGCTGACGATGGGTCCAACAGCCACGATTTGGCCGTTACTCTGTAACTGCGCGCCTGTAATTCCAACTATGCTGGCGATTCTGCCCAGCGTGGCTAAGCTGGTATCGAGGCTCCCGTCTTCGTTGTAACGAACAATCGTGCTGTCAAGCGGGAAGAATTCGATACTCATTAGAGGGGTAGATTCGACGTTGCCTGTGGGTCCAGATATGGCCAGAATCTTACCGTCGGATTGCAACAGAATCAAACCGGCAGGCGCAACGAGCGGTGCGAGGCCGTCCTGGCCGAAAGTTGTGTCGCGCTTGCCGTCGGCCGTAACTCGCGCCATCAGCATGCCCCCTCCGACCAAAAACCTTCCATCGGGCAGCAGAAGCACAAACGCGGTATTGGGGCCGCCGTTGAAGATAAGATTGGCGAGGCCGGCCCCGCCGAAGGTTGTGTCCAGCGCGCCGTTTTCGTCGAAGCGAATCAGCAAAAGGGCCGGCTCGTCGGCAAAGGACACGCCAATGACGATCTTGCCGTCGGGTTGCAAAACCACACAGGTGGCAATGTCACCGGGAACAAAAAAATCGACGCTCGCCACGCCATGATCGCCGAAGGAGGTGTCCAGTGTACCGTTGGAATTGAGACGCAAGACGCCGACTTCCTGCCCTAGCGTTTCCCCCGCAACGACGATTCTGCCTTTGCTGTCAATGGCAACCGCGTTAGCAACCGAGTCCCTTATGCCCGCGTTGATCGCGAGAAATATGCCGCCGTTGGCAAATGTATTATCTAACTGTCCGGCCGCGGCGGCAGCGCGAGTCGGCGAGACCGCTGCCAGTTCGAGGGCAAGCAATCCGGTTAAGGTGGTCGTGAGAATCCTTGCGAGTCTCTGTGCATTTGTCCGAATCATGTCCGGCTCCTTGTAGAAGTCGGATCGTGCGCTTCTGAGCGCACTCTAACCTCAGCTCCCGCCGATGATGTCATGCGGGCGTCAAAGCCGTGTCATTTTTTCGTACAAAAATGTTTCTTGATCCGAACAGGACCAGAGCGAACTCTAGACCAAAGTCAACTGATGCAAACAGGCCGTTGTCACAAGCTTGCGCTATTTATTCGCCCTCCAGGCGGGCGGCGGCTCGCGATTTTCCTCCCTTTGCATGAGGTGTCGGACCGAATGCGCTCCATTGAGATTCTGGCTCGGCGGCTCGATCCGCGTGGAGCGCGGGGTGGTGGCCGGGACCGTGGGCGACGTGAAGACTGAGGCCAGTGCCGCGAGATCCCCGTCGTCGCCGGGTTCCTCGAGATCCTCAAGGCGTGGAAGTGCGCGGCGCCGGCCGGCGAGTGGGTCTTCGCCTCGCCGTGGAGGCCGGAGGCGCCGGTCCGCTACTCGCACGTCTGGGAGTAGCTCGACAAGGCCTCGCGCGCGGCGGGGCTCCGCGCTGAAGTCCGACATGCGCGGCAAACGGGAAAATCCTAGAATTGGTTTCGCCTGGTTTCGCGGAAACCCAAGACGCTGGATCGGAATGAGTTGTTGGGGTGGGAGATGGGAATCGAAAATACGGCGGAGCGCCTTTCCAAGATCTTGCAGGTCGCTCTAGGTCCGTCTTGGCCCTTCCTAAACCCTTGATTCCGTAGGAATCTGGTTTCGGCTGGTTTCGGCCGGTTTCAGTCAATCCCAATTCCATTAACAGTTACAGAATGACTCAACATGGGGATCGCCCTCCCGATGCAGCCTCGACAGGAAATTTTCTTCGCGTACGTCGCCCACTGCAGGACGCGATCATACTGGGGGTGCCGCACCTTTAGTTTGTGTTAGGGTTCTTCAAAAAGGAGGCATTATGAAGCTCCAAGGGAAGAAGGCTCTTATTACGGGCGGTAACAGCGGCATCGGCCTGGCCACAGCCCGCATTTTCATCTCTGAAGGCGCGGAAGTCGCAATTACGGGTCGCGATCAACAGACACTGGATGAAGCGGTCGCCGAGCTGGGATCGAAAGCGCACGGCTATCGCGCTGACGTTACGGTTGCGGAGGACCGCAAGAAGCTCTTCGCTGAACTCGCCAAAGACTTTGGCAAACTTGACATCGTCTTCGCTAATGCAGGCATTTCTGGCAGGACGCAGACTGGCACGACCGACGAAGCCATCTTCGAGAAGGTAGTCCACACCAACCTCAACGGTGCTTTCTTTACCGTCAATTCAGCTGCTCCTCTCATGAACGACAACGGCAGCATCATCTTCAGCGGATCGGTGCACAATTATCTCGGTCAACCAGGTGTGGCTGCCTACGCTGCCACGAAAGGCGGACTGGTGTCGATGGCTGGATCCATCGCCGCAGACCTTGCACCGCGCAAGATTCGCGTGAACGTGGTGGCCCCGGGAGCGACGAAGACTCCCATCTGGAAGCGCGGGGCGCGCGCCAACGCCACGGCAGAGGAATCCGCAAGAGTTTCCGACTTCTTCTCTTCCACGGTTCCACTTGCCCGTTGGGGCGAGCCGGAAGATGTGGCCAAGGCGGTTCTTTTTCTTGCCTCGGACGATTCGTCGTACATCAACGCGGTCGAGCTGATGGTGGATGGCGGACTGACGGGCGCTCCCTTCGGAGGCCCCATTCTTCGCGGCTGACCGTAGAGAATAGTTACGAAGGGCGAACCGCCGGACTATCGGACAAAGCGTGGGTATTGACGCTACGACGGAATTTAAAGTCCGCCACCTGAGAGTGCCAAATTATGAGGAGCGAATTGGAACATCCCGCATCAGTCGGTGCGAAATCGCCAAGTCACGTAGAGCGAGCTCGGCGGCCTGCATCAGATATACCTTCCAGTGTGCGCGGACGGCTTCACTGTATGAGGCGGGGGGTGCAAGGGCGTAGACCGCGTAGGAACAAGAGGACGTGGTCGGGCTGGACCTCCGGATGCCGGAGGGCGACACGATCGCCCGGCTACCGAGTGTAGATGGCGGCGAAGGCTATTGGTTACCGCGTTCGAGCGCAAGAAAATCTGCCATGAAAAAGTGTCGCCTTACAGGAAATCTCCGCAATTTTGGATCCAGGTCGGTCATCTTAACTCGAGTTGTCTAATTGCCAATGCTTTTCAAGGAGATTCTGTATATCGCATCATTTCGATACCAAACTGGCGAAGGAAGATCCGAGCCTCAACCTCTGCGACTTCTATTTATTTGACGGCCCCTCGGGCAAGACGGTAATGGCGATGACCGTGAATCCGAATGCCGCGCCGTAGTGGTCCATCGTGGGGCCGGAGCCTCCCGCAGGTTTCCGGGTCCCGGACCCGATGGTGAGCGGCTCGGAAGGCACGACGACCTGCAGAAACGACCGGCGTGGAGCTCAATGTTTATGCGGCCATGATGCGATTTTGCAAAAATGCGCAGGTCGCCGGCACCACCGACGCGAGACGGCTGGCGGGAGAACACGCGGGTGAAGGGTGCAGAAAGACGGCGAATACGGGGAAATGACCCGGAGGATTCCTGCGTAGCTACCTAACAACGTTGTGAATTAGTGTGTCGGACTGAGATCTTCGACTGGAGCAATTCCTTCGTGTCAAGTTCTCCGTTCCCGTCTTTGTCCATTTTTGTAAACTCCGCTTCCATGAAACTCATCCATTCGCCCTTCGAAACTCTGCCATTGTGATCGGCGTCCATGAGAAGCAACAGTTCTTTGACATCCCCGTCGGCGAGGGCAAGTTTATCTTGCGGATTTGTATTCGTTGCCTTTTGCGCGACGGCAGTTCCAACCGCAACCCCGGTTGCACCTAACAGTACGATCAGCAAACCTCTTCGGGTCATCGTGAACCTTCCTCGTTGGGTCTCATTGGTAAAGGAGTTCGATCCTGAACCGAGATTGTGACGTATTTCAGCGGAACGGGACAGTTACGCGGGTAATGAAAGGACTGTGTGGCTGCTGGCAGCGCCAGATCAACAGCCCGGCTCGACAAGCTCCGGGCATTCTGTAAGCGGCCGGAACGAGCCATCGCAAGAGCCTCTGCGTGCGCCACCCAGTGTTCCGCGCCATGCTTGCCCTTGGCCAGAGCCACCACGCGAGCCATCTCCTCCTTGTCGCCCTCTAGCGCCGCGAGGTTGTAGCGGAGGACCAGAAGATATGCCGACTTTCGAGTCGGGTGCCAGCGGGCCGAGGCGCTGCGATCACCGCGAGACGCAGCACGCGAAAATGGATCACGGGCCACGGAGTCGATACGCCCCGCGATTCGCCAGGGATGACCCTGGCTGGCGATACTGGTGGGTGATTTAATATCTAGCGATTTGATAGGGGTTAGACAGGAACAACGTGAGGTGCAGCTGGATTCAGGTTCGGGTGAGACCTCGCGCTTAGTGATCCGAACAGACATAGGATGATTACCATGGCACGGCAGGCGAGTGGCGGGTCTGGGGACTGAGGCGGGTTTCGTGTCGAAAGAGCCAGGCGGCCCCGGGGAAGCGAGGACGGGTTCACCTAGGAAGGTGGCCGGTAAACTCGCCGGGCAAGACACCTCAAGCTGCACTCCAGACCAGCATAGAAAAAAATTCCGAAGTTGTGAGCCAAATCGTTGTTGTTTTACACAATTGTTTAATAGAAGCAAGAGTTGCAGGACTAAAATCTTGCCGGGCAGTTAACCAAATCGCTGTCAACGCCTGAAGAAAGGGGCGGAACATGAAATTCGACAGATCAAAGATTACGCTGTTCTTGCTTATGCTGGCTTGTGCTCCTGTTAGTGTCTGGAGCCAAGATTTCGGTATTAGCTACCACGGTTCTGTCTATACCAACGCTTGTGCCGGACAAGACAAATCGTACCAGTACCCGGAAAGAGGCTATGCGCTCGGGAAATGCCCGAAACCCAATGCTGCGCTTGTTCAGAGCTCTGCAGTCGTGAGTTTGAACCTTCTCGGGAGTAGTGCTCAAGCCACCGCAATTAACGGGCAAGGAAAGGCTTATACCACGACCTTCGATACTGCCACTCTGTTTCCTCCGGCCGATTTCGATGGCACCAGTGTGAAATTCACTCTAATCGACGATATCACCTATGACGTGGTTGGCAACGGAGGTCTTGCAAACATCCAAGCATGCTGGGCCGCGACCGGATTGTTTCACGATTGCCTTGCGGCTACGGGAAAGGGTCAGTTAAAGCTAACCAAGGTGTTAACGGTTGCTAAATCTAGTTCAGGTTTTCAGTTTGAATTTAGGAGAGACGCGCATGCCCTTGTCAGTGCGCCGCCCAAGAAGGCAGCTTATTCGGCGTATTACGTAACTGGAGGAGAACCATACCTCAAGCTCCCGAAAGGCTGGACTTGTACTTGGGCCTCTGGTGAGCAATGTTGAACCGCAAGGGTCTGCCGGCGGACCATGCGGTTAGCTTCGGGCTGCGCATCTCCGAGTTGCACGGCCTGAAATGGTCCGATGTCTATTGGCTGGGCAAGACCCCTCCGCATCGAGCGTGGCGCGGTGAAGCAGATCTGCCTATTACCTGGCCGCATTTCGCTGATCACCTGGCGCTTATCACGTCGCAGGCCGCGCACATCGCGGGCGCGAAGCGATCGGTGAATGGCGGTGATCCCGTGGTGAAAGGTCGGGTATTGGAATTGAGAGGCAGGAGGAGGGCGGCGGGCATGCTCACGTTTCGGTGCATTTGACTCAATCGGGATGCCTTGCCATGATGTTGGCGTGGCAGACCGAAATTTGAAAATCGTCAGATTTATTGGCAGCACGCCCAGCGTGGCGTTTTGCGATGTCTGCAGACTAACCTTCCGTACGCGGCAGGAGTTTTTGCTAGATGCCGATATGGCGAAACTCCAGCTTCAATCCGATTTCGACAAGCATGAGTGCAAGCCAGAGGAGAGCGCGGTCAAGGACGCCCTGGACCATATCGGGTGAGACGTGTCACTCCGATCCCCGCGCTGGCACAAGCCAAGAAACAACTTTTTTGAGATCGGGCAATACCTTACCCAGCCGCACATCCTGTCCCACCAGAAAGAACGTTTGTGGTTGTGGCGACCTATATCCAATTACCCCCAATCGTCGAATTAGGTGGCTGTGTTGCCCTCCGGCGGCAGCTGACTTGACTCACTTGCCGCACTACTATAGTAGTACCACGCTGCGTGAGTCATGCAGCTATGCTCGCATGACAACACCACCCAGCGTTGGGCCGATTGACTCACGCACCAAAAATGGCTGTTCGAATTGGTTGGAACTGGTTGTGACGAGGGCTAACTGCTTTAGAACTGGGGTGGGAGATGGGAATCGAACCTACCTCGAAACGTAACTTTTAGTACTTAGAGCGCACGAGCAGCACTCTTAAGCACTCTTAAGTCTTCTAGATCCAAGGCGCGGGTAACGCTGGGTAACACGGCCACGTCCCCTTGCATTCTGTGCCAGTGTCGTGATGTCTTCAAGCGGGGATGCAATCCCGCGAGGATCCAAACTCACATAAGGAACAACCCCTTGTGCAAGCTGGCCAGAAAGAACTTGACTCGACCCAAACCAGATTCCGTTTGACATAGCTATCTAAGATAGCTATCATGGATGCTATGAAAGTCAGTGTCGCAGACGCCAAAAATAAGCTTCCCGAGCTGATTAAAGCCGTCGAGGACGGTGAATCGGTGACCATTTGTCGCCGCGGTACACCCGTAGTCGACATCGTCCGGACAATAAAGGCGAGCGGCGAAAAACCAAGATTTGGCACTCTTAAGGGTAGGGTCATAATCCACGACCCCGATTGGTGGAAACCTATGACAGACCAGGAGCTCGAAACTTTCCTGAGCGACCACTCCTGAATGCGACTCCTTCTCGATACGGTTACGTTCCTTTGGGCCGCAAGTTCTCCAGCTCACCTTTCCCGCGAGGCGATGTCTGCTCTTCGCAACGAATCGGCAGTACGAGAGATTAGCGCAATTTCCCTCTCGGAAATCGCCATTAAGTCTGCAAGAGGCAAACTGACCTTCGGGCAAGATGATCTCTACGCCGCCGTGACCGCTCTTCAGTTGCGCGTGCTGCCTTACACGGCGGAGCATGCATTCCGGCTCTTCGATCTGCCGCTCCACCACGGTGATCCGTTCGATCGCCAAATCATCGCTCAGGCTTTGGCGGAGGGCATCCCAGTGGTCACCGCTGATGAGACCTTCCGGCTCTATAGGGGCCTCAAGGTCATCTGGTGAGCCATACGCCGCGATTCATTGTTCAATGTTCTCCAACTGGCGGGAATTCTGGGGCAAGGCGGGATGGAAAATCTATTCCGACAGGCGTTAACGAACCGCAAACGGGACCAGGAAGCCAGCTAACTGAAAACCTGGGGTGGGAGATGGGAATCGAACGCCTAACCATCCTAGAAACAACGGACTTGACTGGGCATGGGTGGCACTTAACGGCAGATCTGGCCGTCGACGGGACCCGTAAACGACTCTTAACTGACTCCGAGTTGTCGAATCATAAATAGCTCTGTCCGGGTTGTGAGTGGAATGAGGCGTTACAAGAGGAATGGTCCTACGTGGCGTCTTTAGCAGCTAGGATTGACTCGTAGAGAATGTTCTCCGCGACTTGCTAGGAGCAGTTTGCCACGATCCACAAGACCCGAACGGGCCTCGTTGTAAGGCGGTCTAATTTCTTCTTTACTCTTTCCCGAACGGGTCCTCCAATGATGGGCTTTGAGCCGTAAATAATTCGGCCCGTCCTCAATTGCTGTCCGCGATCATCGCGCTGGGATCACCCTCAGTCAACCCGCGTTGCTCTGACATGCCCCTTGGCGCGATCTAGCGCATGCTACAGCCAGTGAGTGGATGCGGCTTGAGAGTCTCTATCCTCCTAGGTGGGGCGCAGTAGGGCCAGCTCCGATTCGATTTAGCTCTGCATTCCCGACGCCAGCCTTTTTCAGGGCTGGATTAAATCATGTTAACTAATTGATTCCGTGAGGCTTGTGCTCCATCAAAATTTCGGAGGCCCAAAAATGGACGCAACCGCGGAAGCCAGGTGGTTCGCCTCAAACCGACTCATCCGTGATCTTCTAAAGACGGAACTCGGGCGGCCTGTTATCTGACTTATCGAAGCTGGCGGTATATTTGTGACGCCACTTCGAACTTGTTGCGGGAGTGCACAGGTAAAGCTACCAACGCGAATGAAAAAGTTGTCACCTGTGCCGGGCAGGGAGGATCGGCGTACAATGGAGCCGTTTTTGAAGTAAAAAAAGAGATTCGAGCTCAGTATGACGCTCCATGTTCTCCCGCTATTTGGCATCTGCTTGATAGCTCTTCTAGGCGGTGCGGCAAAGGATGAATCGGACACCCTCCGGACCCGCACATCTATCTGCGAGGTATCGGCCAACGCTGCGGCCTTCGACGGGAAAATGGTTTCTGGCGAGCCCTAAGCAGATTGTGGCAGGATGTGGCTTGAAATAGAGGGTGGCTAATGACGAAGCGCAAGCCCCAAACACCCTTCAGCGTACAGGCCGTTTCACAAGAGAAAGAGGATTCTCCTAGCCAGAGCATTCTTAGGATCCCGGAGTTGCCTCGGAGAACGAAAACGACCGATGGGGCGCCGCCCGATGTCAGGTCGATCCCAGAACGTGACGAGTCTTCCCCCGCAAAGTCCTTCCCAGTCGTCGGAATCGGTGCCTCGGCGGGGGGCTTGGAGGCTTTCACGACATTTCTTAAGGCGCTGCCTCCCAACACCGGCATGTCGTTTGTTTTAATCCAGCACATGGATCCCAAGCACGAGAGCATGTTGCACCGGCTGCTGGCAAAAGACACCTCAATGCCCGTGACTCAGGTCGTGGACGGCACGTCGGTGGAGCCGAACCGCGTGTATGTGATCCCTCCGGATACGGAAATGACCATTCATGGAGGGGTTTTGAAGTTGGTTGCCAGACCAGGCGGAGCGGCGCGGCACACGCCCATCGACACTTTCCTTTGTGCTCTGGCCGAGGATCAGAGATCCAGAGCGATCGGCGCCATTCTGTCGGGAATTGGTTCGGACGGAACCAAAGGGTTGCAAGCCATTAAAGCCGAAGGAGGCATTACCCTCGCACAGGATGAGGAATCAGCGAAGTATCCGGGAATGCCGCTGCACGCTGTGGCGGCAGGCTGTGTAGATCTCACCCTGTCACCGGAAAGAATCGCCCGGGAAATGGCCCGGATGATCCGCCACCCGTACCTTCAAATTGCTCCGCAAGCGCTTGAGCCGGACGTTTCCTCCGCGGACGACGGCAGTCTGCGGCGGATTTTTCGCCAGCTTCGGTCTACGACTGGATTGGATATAGCAAATTACAAGCAGACCACGGTTCGGCGACGTATTGGCCGGAGGATGTTGCTGCGGCGATGCGAGACGCTATCACAATACGCCAAGTACTTAGGAGAGCATCCCGAGGAAGTGAAAGCCTTGTTCCAGGATGTACTGATTCATGTCACCAGCTTTTTCCGGGACTCAGAGATGTATGAGGGTTTGAAAGCCACGATTTTTCCCCGGATTTCCGCAGCTCTCGAACCGGCAGAACCTATCCGGATCTGGGTGCCGGGATGCTCCAGCGGCGAGGAAGTATATTCCATCGCCATCGCATTGAATGAGTTTTTGGGTGACGCTCCCAATCAGCCTAAAATTCAGATCTTTGGCACCGATATCAGTGACACTGATATTCAAAGGGCGAGGACCGCCATCTACTCTGAATCGTCCACGAGCGAAGTCTCACCGGAACGTGTGCGACGTTTTTTTGTGAAAGTAGAGGGGGGCTACCAAATCTCCAAAGCACTTCGCGATCTGTGCGTGTTTGCCCGGCACGATGTGACCAGGGATCCTCCCTTTTCCCGCATGGATCTGATCTTTTGTCGGAACTTGCTGATCTACTTGAATTCGGCTCTCCAGAAAAAAATTCTGAGCTACTTTCACTATGCTCTCAAGCCATTGGGGCATTTGGTCCTGGGCAAATCGGAAAGTGTCAGCGCGGCGCCCGAGCTGTATTCCGTGGAAGACCGAAAAGCGAACGTCTATGCCAAGGTAGCAGCACCTATGCGTGCGGTAACGCAATTTCGAGCTTTTGAACCCGAAAAAGTGGTGGCCGTCGCTTCCACGGCGCCCTCCAGCCCCACTTTTGATCTGCGGAAGGAAGCTGAGCGGATCATGCTGGAGCGATACACCCCACCGGGATTTGTTGTGGATGCGGGGTTACAGGTAGTTCACTTCCAAGGCGACACCAGCCCCTTTCTCAAACCGGCACCAGGAGAAGCCAGCTTCAGTCTGCCAAAACTCGTAGCTGCCCCATTGATGTTGGAGATTCGAGCTGCAATCCATGAGTCGAAAAAGTCCGGGGCCTTGGCCCGTCGCGAGGGCGTTCGCCTCAAACGCGATGGCCACACGTATGTGACCGATCTAGAAGTCGTACCAATCGAGGGCCGGATGCCGAAAAGTTCGGACTTTTTGGTGCTTTTCCAAAATCTGCGGCTTGAAGCCTCAACGAAGCCGCAGAGCACGGTGGCGGCCAGAACGAAAAAGACACAAGAAACCAAGGAAATAGAACAACTGAAACGCGAACTCGCCTCCACCCAGGATAGCTTGAGCGGTCTTGTTGAGGACCAGGAGGCCTCCGCCGAAGAACTGCGGGCGGCTAACGAGGAGATACTTTCTAGCAACGAAGAACTCCAAAGCACCAACGAGGAACTGGAGACAGCTAAGGAGGAGTTGCAATCCTCCAATGAAGAACTGACGACGCTCAACGAAGAATTGCAGAACCGGAACACAGAACTTAGCCAAACGGCGAGCGACCTGAATGGCCTGCTGAACGGGGTCGACATACCCGTTGTGATCCTAGGGAAAGACCTCTGTATCCGCCGCTTTACTCCGGCGGCGGAAAAATTGATGAATCTGATCCCTGCCGACGTTGGACGGCCTATCAGTCAAATCCGGCCGAATATCGACTTCCCAGATCTGGACGGACTGGCCGCTGAAGTGGTCAGGAATTTGCAACCCCTGGAAAAGGAAGTGCGGGACCAGAAGGGGCATTGGTACGCTTTGCGAATACGGCCCTACGAAGCGATAGAGGACCGTATTGAAGGTATCTTGATCGCGCTCGTGGACATTCATGATGTCAAGCAGTCTTCGACGGCGATTGTCGAAACCATGCGGGAGTCCCTTCTGGTTCTGGATTCGCAGTTGCGTGTCCTTTCGGCCAACCCTTCCTTTTACAAAAGATTCCATGCCAAGAGGGAGGAAACGGAGGATCGCTTTCTCTTCGAACTAGGCGAAGGCAAATGGAATGTTCCGAAATTTCGGGAGATGCTGGACGAAGTCCTGTCAGAGAAGAAACCGATCCTAGATTTTGAGC
The DNA here is from genome assembly GCA_035623335.1 of Terriglobales bacterium. GTDB lineage: Bacteria > Acidobacteriota > Terriglobia > Terriglobales > Acidobacteriaceae > JAFAGX01. The sequence goes on along the minus strand of DASPTQ010000126.1, from coordinate 25,523 downwards.
TCGAACAGACCTTCCCGTTTATCGGCCGCAAGACTCTGTTGCTCAACGCACAGCAGCTTGCGCAGGCAGGGGCGGGTTCGCAGAAAATACTTCTTGCCATTCAGGACATTAGCGAGCAGAAGCTTTCGATGCAGATGTTGGAGTCCGAGGCCGCTTCCCTAGCCAGATTGAGCAACGCAGCTTCGCGTTTGTGGCGGATTCGAAGCCTGCGTGAGGGACTCGACGAGATGCTGGCCGCGGCCATCGAAGGGCTAGGCGCTGATATGGGCAACATCCAGACTCTAGATGCGCAGCGGGGAGTCCTGGTTATGGCGGTCCACCGCGGATTCAGACAGGATTTCCTTAGCTTTTTTTACGAGGTATCCGCAAAAGATAACTCAGCTTGTGGCAGGGCGCTGCGCTCTGGCCAACGAATCGTCATCGAAGACGTGGAGACGGACGCGGCATACGCCCCTTTGCTTCCGACTGCCCGCGCAGCTGGCTACCGCGCGGTGCAATCCACGCCGTTAGTGAGCCGGGACGGGACGCCGCTGGGCATGATTTCCACCTATTTCCGGTCGCCGCATCGTCCAAACGAGCAAGACCTGCGGCGGTTGGATTTGTATGTCCGCCAGGCGGTAGATTTTATCGAGCGCCTTACCACAGACGAAGCGCTGCGTGACAGCGAAGCGACTACCCGCGCACTGCTGGAAACTGCCGCTCAGGCAATCCTGGCCATAAACCAAGAAGGGCTTGTCGAACTGACCAACATCACCGCAGAACACATGTTTGGCTACACCCGAAAAGAAATGCTGGGACAGCCAGTCGAGATGTTGATTCCAAGCCGGATGCGGGATACCCACCGAAAGCACCGCGTCGATTACTTCGGGCATCCACAGAATCGGCCCATGGGAATCGGGCTGGAGCTTGCCGGTCGCCGCAAAGACGGCTCCGAATTCCCGGCAGAAGTGAGCCTGAGTTACTTAGAATCCCAAAAAGGCCTTCGGGCAGTCGCGTTTGTTTCTGATATCACCCAACGCAAGCAGGCCGAGGCCGACTTGCTCATCAGCCAGCAGGAACTCCAGTCACTGTCAGCCCGTTTACTCACCTCCGCAGAGGATCAAAGGAAAGCGATATCGCGCGAACTCCACGACGATATCGGACAAAAGCTGGCCGTGCTCAACGTGCGGGCTGGCGAGATCGAAGCCCTCATTCCCGGCCAGCCTAATTTGGCGGCCGAGAAGTCGCGCGCACTCAGTGAACAAATCGGGATTGTGGCGCACGAGATCCAAGAATTTGCAAGAGGACTCCATCCTGCTGTTCTCCACGAGTTAGGTTTGGTGGTAGCCCTGCGAAGTGAGTCTGACGCGTATGCTCACCGGACTGGGATTAAGGTAGATTTTTCGGCGGCGGGTGTCCCCGAAGATATTCCCGAAGATATCAGCCTTTGCCTTTATCGCGTAGTCCAGGAATCTCTGCAAAATATTTGGAAACACGCGGAGTCGAACCGTGTGAATGTGCAGGTGAGTGCTACCCAAGCGGATATTAAACTGACAGTAGAAGATTTCGGGAAAGGCTTCGATGTCGAATCCGCGAAGGGGAAGAGGGGATTAGGATTGGTCAGCATGCAGGAACGAGTGCGTCTGATAGGTGGTAGCTTTTCTCTGAAGACGAAAGTTGGTGATGGAACTCTCGTTGAAGTTCACATCCCACTCGGAAGAGGTAACAATGGAGCGTCCACGAGTTCTGCTGGGGGATGACCATGTCATGTTCACGGATGGATTACGCAGCTTCCTCAACCCTCATGTTGAAGTTGTAGGCACGGCGGAGGATGGCGAGCAGGTAATAACAGCTGTCCAGCGACTCCATCCCGACGTTGTCATCTTGGATATCTCAATGCCGGTCTTGAACGGAATCAAGGCTGCCCGCAAGCTTCGGGAGGTGGGGACATCTTCGAAAATTATCTTTTGCACCATGCAGACGGACCCCGCCTTTGTCACGGAGGCTCTAAATTCTGGGGCAACGGGATATGTCTTAAAGACCGCCGCTGGCTCGGAGATGATTGCAGCGATTCACGAAGTTATTCAAGGCCGTACATATATTTCCGTGAATATGCGCAGCCGTGTCGCTGGCCCACCAGAAAGAGATTGAACGACAAAGCACTACCCGTGTAAGTGTGAAGGCGTTTATATTTTGCCTCGTCTCCGGTGCAAAGAAAGCTAGGCACCGACCCGTGGAAAACTGGGGCAAACTCTTGGGAGACAGTGCGGCTGTCACCGCCATGCTCTACCGACTGCTCAATCACGGGCTCGGGCCCTTTTGGTGAAGGGGGTTCAGTCCTTCACGCATGCACCACACAGGCTCGATCAAGCCGGGTACAGTACGCGAATCCGCAGCAGATCGAGAATGGCTCGCCGGTACATCTGGCGTTTGATCAGCTTCAGTCGGTGAATGTGTCCTTCTACCGGTCCTGTGCTCCAGGGCAAGGTAAGCGCAGCCTGTACCGCTGCCGCGTCACGCTGCAAGTGCACCACGAAGTGATGCAGAGGCGACTGGCTAGTCGCCTTGAGCCATGTTAGCCACGCGGAAGCATCGTGCTGCTGCATCATGCAGCGGAAGTGTTTGGCTAATTCCGCAGTTTGGGCGATCTCGGGAGAAAGAGCACACAGGGTTGCCGAGAAACTTTGTTGCCAAGGACTTGGGTTGCGGACGAGGCCGAGCAACAGCGCACTGGTTTGCCGCGGACTAGGACGTTTCCTGGGCGGGGAGAACGAACTGAGCTGAGGGCGGCCCCGCACTCCCAGGCGAACGCGGAACCCACCGCTTCTCCAAGTAGGAGAGCCAACGGTCAACCGAGGAGCGCCGTTGCGCGACTTGACGCTCAGGAAACTGACCAGCGCATCTGTTTTAGCCCCGTCTGGCCTTTCCAAGGGTCGGAGGCCATATGACCTGGCTGACCGCCCAGGCGGCCGCCAGCTACCTACGGGTTTCAACTCGGGTGGTCCTTCGTTGGGCCAAGAAAGGCCAGCTCCCCGCCTATCGTCTCAGCGGAACGCGGAGATGCACCTGGCGCTTTCGTGCTGAAGACCTCGACCGCCATCTTGTGGCACAATGTCCGCCGCTGCCCGTGCGCTCGGAAACGGAGCCAAAGTGAGAGCGCACATCGTTCAGTACAAGACTAGGGGCCTTTGGGCGTTGCGCTGGACGGAGGACGGAGAGCGCAAGACAAAGGTTATTGGCACGGTTCGGCAATGGCCTACACGCAGGGAATGCGAGCAGGCCAATCGCCATCTGTTGAACATGTACAACCGACCCGCGAAGCACGTTCCAACCATCGCGGAGTTAATCAAGGAGTACCGCAAAACCGATATGCCGGAGAGAGCATCAACACGAAGGGGGTATGAGTCGTACTTCGAGAATCACCTCATTCCGCAGTGGGGCTCAACACCCATCAACGAATTGAGGCCCGATCCGCTTGAGCAATGGCTTCGTCGATTGAAACTGTCTACCAAAACCAAGCGCAATATTCGTGGATTGCTCTCTGTCCTGTAGGATTTCGCGGCGAAGAAGGAACACGTCCCTCTCGCGTCGCGCAATCCCTCGGAGCTAGTCCGGCTGCGCCGCCAGCCTGGCGAACAACGCCGCTTGCCTGTAAAGGACCTGTCGGCGGAGCAGTTCCAGCTGCTGCTCGATGCCCTGGATCCGATGCTGCAGACGCTGTTCACCGTGCAGTTAAGCCTCGGGTTGCGCATCTCCGAGGTGCTCGGCCTGATGTGGAAGGACATCGATTGGCTTGGCAAATCGATCAACCTCGAACGTGGAGTGGTCGCGCAAATCGTGGATGATGTAAAGACGGAAGCGTCGCGCCGCAGAATGCCTGTATCGGATGGACTGCTGGAAGTGCTCCGGCAGTGGAAGTCCGTCTCTCAGTTCTCGGAGAGCGACGATTGGGTCTTCGCCTCACCGTGGAAGTTGGGAAGGCGACCAATCTGCTACACGCACATCTGGGAGTCACTCGATGCGGCTTCAAAGAAGGCTGGCATTCCCCACGTCAGCTCCCACGCATTTCGCAATGCGTTCCGCTCTTGGCTGGATTCACTCGGCTTGCCGGTGGGACTTCAGCAGCGCATGATGCGCCATGCCAGTGTGACAACGACGATGGATCATTACGGCACGGCCATGCAGTCCGATATGCGGACTGCACATGAGAGGGTCTTTGCTCGGGTAACAACGGGTAACAAGGCCATTTAACTGCTTTAGAATCTGGGGTGGGAGATGGGAATCGAACCCACAACGTCCGGAGCCACAGTCCGGTGCTCTGCCAGTTGAGCTACTCCCACCGAATCTGATCGATTATAACAACTAACGCTCGCTCTTCGAGACGCGCACTAAGCAGAGCCGCTCCGGGAAATTCGCTGCAGCCGTGCCGGTGTAATCATCGCTCACCAAGCAAGAGTCCATGATCTGGCGTTCGCAACCGCCGAACTCGGTGCTGAAACCACGCATCGCGCTCAGATAAAGAAACCCTCCTGGCCAATACCAGGAGGGCTGGCAAGTATGGCGGAGGTTTATGCGCGGACTACGTTTGCCGCCTGAAACCCTTTAGGCCCCTTCAATAGGTCAAACTCCACAGTTTCACCTTCATTCAGCGTACGATAACCATTTTCCTGGATCGCCGAAAAATGAACGAAAACGTCCTCCCCGGTGGAGCGTTGGATAAAGCCATAGCCCTTGGCCCCATTGAACCACTTCACTGTGCCCTTCTCTCTCACAAAAAAACTCCTTTCGCCTCTGCTGAGATTAGAGTTCCACGTCCCCGCGAAACGCTTCCTCACATCGCCGAAACTTACGTGGAACCAATGGACCGAACAACTGCGCTCAACAAGAAAGGCCCATCTGTTCCACACCGCCCAAAGCTTGGGTGCAGAGCTCGAGAGCCTGTCGTGACGGCACCAGTTGTCACTGCAATGAACATCAACCCCAACTCATTCAACGTCGTTCGTTGCCATAGTAAACCGGTAGCAACGAGCACAGCATCATATCAGGAACCTGCCATCTGGCAAGAGCAGAATGTAATGAGTGAACAATTTGACGACTCTTGCGTGCGATAAACGCACAAGGGGTCTCGAATTGAGCCTGGCTGGTCCTGCCCCCATGTCGTCTCCATGAGCGTGTTGGACGGCGTTGTCCGACGGGTTGTGGCATGAACATCGGGAATTATCTTCCCCGGTTCTGCAACGACCACACTTGCAACTTGGCGCCCGCGCTGCTGGTAAAGATCCCTCGTCCGTTGCCCAAGAAGCCGCCGCCATTGGGCGTGACTTGGGGTGGTGAAGCCTCCGCCTGGACTGACTCCGCAGCCACATCCCAGGCCACGACCGGTGCAGGTTTTGCCGTGTCTGTCTCATCAAAGTAGAGGGCCAGTAGAATCTTGCCGTCCGCGGAACGCGCGAACTCCGAAACCGCGTAAGTTTGCCGAGGGAACGTGCGAACCACTTTGCCGCCGGCCACGTCAATCACGGAGACAGTCTTGTCGGCTCCGCCGACATAAAGAGATTTACTGTCGACGGAAAATGCGACCGCGAAGGTTTCTAGCAAGAGATCGCTGGTGGTGGCACGCAGGGCACCGGTGCGAGATTCATAAATGCGGATTTGGGTATCAGCATCCGCGCAGGCTAGCCACTGGCCGTCGGGAGAGAAATCAAGCGACAAAGAGCCGGCAAATCTGGCGGGAAGCTCTGTAATCACTCTCTCGGTACTAAGATCCCATAACTGTGCGGGTTCATCTTTGCGCGCCGCCGCCAGCAAGCTTCTGTCCGGCGAAATGGCCAAGGCGACCACCGGTTCCCCCCCCTTTAACTGTAGTCTCAACTTTCCCGAAGGGATGTTCCAGATGCGAACTCCACCCCGATCACCCCCGACTGCAAGCCAGGCTCCATCCGCCGAGAACCGTAAGCTCGTGACTCGCTGATCCTCGAGATCGAAGGCCTGCCGCAGTTCACCTGAAGGAAAACTCCACACGCGCACACGACCGTCCTGGCAAGCGCCTGCGATCCAGTCTCCTTTGGGCGAAATCGCGGTGAAGCGAACGACGGCATCCGGCGGGACCGTGATGGTCCTCTCCAGCTTCAGATTTTCGCCCAGCGCGGGCAGGATCAAAACCAGCGCGCAAAACCATCGCATGGACCGCATTAGAGAAGCTCCAGCACAAGATCGAAGTGGACTAACGCCTGCATCTCGTGGGGATCGCCGGTAAGCACAACCGGCCGCACCAGCTCCCGGCTACGGAGGAGCGGGTCACGCCCGAAATTGTGGTCCGGGTCGCCATCAAAGACCGGATCGGTGGCAAAGTACAACTGCGTAACCAAGGGCTTATGGCCAGATGCGAGTGCCAGGAAATGGATATGCTGGCCTACCCGGTCCGGATAGTGGCCGGGGATCACAGAATCGAACTGATATCCGCCGGCAGGATCGAGCGGCAGCTGGGCCCGATAGCGGTATCCGTCGAGGTCGTAATGGCCCAGGTGATCGGCCTGCCAAACCTCGATCACGGCATTCGGAGGCGCATCGCCACGGGTGTTGAACAACTGTCCTCGCACGGTCAAGGGCATGCCGGGGTCACCCGGGGTTCGGAGCGTTGCGGTCTTTGGCGCGTTCTTTTTGTAAAAAGGGCCGATTTCGTTGGGCGGCGTCGGCCGACGATGCTGCGGCGCCGAGGCTTCCGCAGCGCCAAGGACCCGGGATGAGGAAAGGATTGCCAGCGAGCCTAGGAAATTTCCGAGGATTTCACGCCGCGTGAGCGACGGACGATACCATGCCATGCGGATCTCCCTGCAGACGCTCAAGATACTCCAAGGGCGGAGGAAAGTGCTACCGGATGGAAAACAATAGCCATCGGCAGCAAGAAATAAGCTAGAGAAAATGTGCTCGACGGTATCAACACCGCCGGGTTCGCTCGGGCCACCGCCAGGTCCCGACCGCCAGCATCGCATTGACGCTGGCAAAATCGGGTCGCTATACTTCTTTGTGGCTCCTAGGAGAAGGAATGTCCTTATCGGCCGTAATCGTGGACGACGAGCAACTCGCCCGCGATGAACTCGCCTTCCTGCTCAAAGACGTTGGGGATGTGGATGTGGTGGCGCAGGGAAAGAACGGCGTCGAAGCCATTGATCTGATCCGCGAACACAATCCTGATCTGGTTTTCCTCGATGTGCAGATGCCGGGCCTCGATGGCTTCGGTGTGATCCAAAAACTCCTCCACCGCAAAGTTCCTCTTCCCAAAATCGTTTTCGCCACTGCTTTTGACCAATATGCGGTGAAAGCGTTTGAGGTTAACGCGGTGGACTATCTTCTCAAGCCTTTCGACAAAAAGCGGGTGGCCCAATCGGTCGAGAAAGCCCGTGCCAAATTCGAAGGCAACAGTCCCTCGGCGGAGAAGATTGAAACTCTGGTACGAATGCTCGAATCACAAAAACCGCAGGCTTTGAAGGTCTTGCTCAAGGCGGGCGGACGATTGTTCCTGGTGAATCAAAAAGACATCTGCTTTGCCTCGATTGACGACGGCGTTATTACGGTCGTGACCAGCGGTCCGAATGGTATGGAGGGACAGTCGAATTGCCGCACTCTCGAGGAACTCCTGGACAGCCTGGATAACAACCTGTTCTGGCGCGCCCATCGCTCCTACCTGGTCAACATCAACCGCATCAAAGAAGTCGTCCCCTGGTTCAAGAGCTCGTATCAGTTACGTATGGACGACAAAAAGCAAACCGAGATTCCTGTCAGCCGCACTCAAACCAAGCGTCTCAGAGAGTTATTCGGCCTTTAGGGCCGGCGGCTCGGGGAAACGTACCCTTCACCCGGTCACTCCTCAGTTCATCGATCTATCGTTAGCTCTTCGATTGTCGAGGTTAGCCCGCAGGTAACTGGCACATCGCAAATTGCTCAAATTTGCCTCCCGGCCCTTCGGACTATTCGGTGGTACTAGGCCCGTCACGCTAAACTTTGATTCGAGTTGCCGCTGTGCGGAATACCTCTCGGTCAGCGCGGTAAGCTACTGATTTTTATGGGACAGCGGGTTGGACAAGCTGGCAAGCAGGTACAACAGGCCCGGCAAGGATTCTCTCGCCAAGCTGACATGGCCCCTTCCGCCCGATTGAGCTCAGCCGGCCAATCCGACTTACGTGGCTTCTATACGTCCTATCCTTAGTTTGGCCCTGACGTATAATATGGGGGCTCCCCCATGAAAGCTTACGTTTACGTTTCGCTGAAAAAGAGCGTTCTCGATCCTCAAGGCAAGACCATACATGGTGCCCTGAAGAAGATGGGCTATAAGGGTCTCGAGGAAGTCCGGCAGGGCAAATATTTCGACATTACGCTCGATGCCGGCTTGAGCCGCGCGGAAGCGGAAACGGAAATTGCTCGGATTGCTCGGGAGGTCCTCACCAACCCTGTCATGGAAGATTTCCGGTACAGGCTCGAGGACTAGGTCAGACCATCAAAAAGCATGGTTTCCCTGGCCCGTCCCCGGGATGGCGCGAGAAAGCTTTGCGGATCGGGCTCGAGGAACTCGCAATCATAGAGCCACGGAGCGCTTCTTCCCCCAAAGCAACTCAAGTGGCAGTAGGAGTCGGTTATGTGCGGGATTGTTGGATATGTGGGGAAGAAATCCGTGGTGCCGGTCATCCTGGATGGGCTGCGGCGGCTGGAGTATCGCGGCTATGATTCGGCCGGCATCGCTGTCTCCGGCAATGGCGAAGGCTTGGAAATTCGCCGCGCGGAAGGCAAGCTGCGCAACCTCGAGGAGGCGATCCGCCTCAACCCGCTCGATGGAACCTACGGCATCGGTCACACCCGCTGGGCCACGCACGGGCGTCCCACGGAAGAAAATGCACACCCGCATCGTGATTGCACCGGACGCGTGGTCGTGGTCCACAATGGGATCATCGAAAACTACCTCTCGCTCAAAAAGCAATTGACCCAAAATGGCCATCGCTTCACGACCGAAACCGACACGGAAATCATCGCTCATCTCGTAGAGCAGTACCTTTTCAAGACCAGCAACGGGACCCGACCTCCGCTCGAAGAAGCGGTCCGCAGAACGGTTCGAGATTTGAGCGGCGTGTATGCCCTGGCTGTGATCGCTGTCGATGAGCCCAATAAGATTGTGGCCGCGCGCAATGGTCCTCCCGCCGTGATTGGTCTGGGTAAAGATGAATATTTCGTAGCCTCGGACGTGCCTGCCATTCTTTACCACACCCGGGACCTGTTCTTTCTCGCGGATGGCGATTTGGCCGTGATTACCCCCGGCGGCGTTCGTCTCAGCGATTTCAACGGGCACCCGGTCGAGCGCCAGGTGCAACACGTCACCTGGGACCCGATCATGGCCGAGAAGGGCGGGTTCAAGCATTTCATGCTGAAAGAGATCTATGAGCAGCCCCGATCCGTCCGCGATACCACGCTCGGCCGCATCTCGCAGGAGACGGGTAAGATCTTCCTCGATCAAATGGAGGTGACCGAGGCGGAATTCAAGGCCGCCCAAAAAGTCAACATCGCAGCCTGCGGAACCAGCTGGCATGCCGCCCAGGCGGGCAAATTCATGATCGAGCGCCTGGCACGAGTTCCCGTGGAAGTCGATTACGCCAGTGAGTGGCGCTACCGCGATCCCATCATTGGCCCGCAGACTTTGACCATGCTGATCTCCCAGTCGGGGGAAACCGCCGATACGATCGCCGCCCAGCGCGAGGCCAAAGCCAAAGGATCAAGGACGCTGGCGATCTGCAACGTGGTCGGTTCGATGATCACCCGCGAGGCGGCGGGCACCATCTATACTCACGCCGGCCCTGAAATCGGAGTGGCCTCGACCAAGGCTTTCACCGCTCAGCTTACGGCGCTTTACTTGTTCGCGCTTTACTTGGCGGAAATGCGCGGCACCATCAGCGAGGAGCAGGCGCGGCAGGCGGTACAGGAACTCACCCACCTACCCGGGAAGCTGGAGACCCTATTGACTCGCGACGAGCAAGTGGAAGAGCTGGCCAAGCTCTACGTTCGCGCCCAAGATTTCCTGTTCCTCGGCCGCGGCATCCACTATCCGATCGCACTCGAAGGCGCGCTGAAGCTGAAGGAAATCTCCTACATTCACGCCGAAGGCTATCCGGCAGGGGAGATGAAGCACGGACCGAACGCCCTCATCGACGAAAATCTTCCCGTGGTGATCCTGGCGGCTCGCGATGAGAACGATGAGCTATCCCGGCTTCGCTACGAGAAAACCATGTCCAATTTGAAGGAAGTCAAGGCCCGCTCCGGCCAGGTCATCGCCCTGGCGACCGAAGGCGACCAGGAAATCAAACACGAGGCGGATCATGTCCTGTACATCCCGCCCGCGCCCGATGAGCTGCTGCCGATTCTCGAGATCGTCCCCTTGCAACTGCTGGCGTACCATATCGCCGTCCGCCGGGGTTGCGACGTCGATCAACCGCGCAACCTGGCCAAGTCGGTAACCGTGGAGTAGCCCGAAACCCGCCCGCGTTTTGCTCCTCTTTCCCTCGATGCTTGCGCATCGTAATGAGCTCCTGCCGCATCTAATCGATGTAACTTGACAGTGACTGACTCAATTCCTATCATAGGCGACAACGCAATTGCAGATACTTCGATCAAGTATCTAATTTTTAATTACTTAGAAGCCTGAAGGGGGTACCTATGGCAAAGATTATTGGAATCGATCTCGGCACGACCAACTCGGTTGTGGCGGTCATGGAGGGTGGCGAGCCGAAGGTAATCGCTAACGAAGAAGGGGGTCGAACCACTCCTTCGGTGGTGGGCTTCACCAAGACCGGAGAGCGGCTGGTGGGACAGGTTGCCAAGCGGCAGGCCATCACCAACCCGGAGAACACCATTTTTTCGATCAAGCGCTTCATGGGGCGGCGCTACGACGAAGTCACCGAAGAGATGAAGATGGTTCCCTACCAGGTGGTGCGCCAGGGAGACCGCGTAGCCGTGGTAGCGCAGGGCAAGGAATACACTCCGCCCGAGATTTCCGCCATGATCCTGCAGAAGCTGAAGAAGGCGGCAGAGGATTACCTTGGCGAGAAGGTAGGTGAGGCCGTTATCACGGTCCCAGCCTATTTCAACGATGCGCAGCGTCAGGCAACCAAAGATGCCGGTAAGATCGCGGGCCTCGATGTCAAGCGCATCATCAATGAGCCGACGGCGGCCGCACTCGCCTACGGCTTGGACAAGGGTAAGGACGAAACCATCGCGGTGTATGACTTTGGCGGTGGAACGTTCGATATTTCGATTCTCGAAGTTGGGGAAGGCGTAATCGAAGTGAAGGCGACCAACGGAGACACCCACCTGGGCGGCGACAATATCGATCAGCGCCTGGTGGACTGGCTGGTCGACGAGTTCAAGAAGGACGAGGGCCTGGATCTGCGCGCCAAGGGCAACGAAATGGCTTTGCAGCGTCTGAGGGATGCTGCCGAACGCGCCAAGATCGAACTCTCGACCACCATGGAAACCGAGATCAACCTGCCCTTTGTCACGGCCGATGCCAGCGGGCCGAAGCATCTGGTGAAAAAGCTCACCCGGGGCAAGCTCGAATCGATGGTCGAAGATATCATTCAGCGCTCGGTGGGACCGTGCCGGCAATGCATGAAAGATGCCGGCATTGACTCCGGCAAGATCAACGAGGTCGTCCTGGTTGGCGGACAGACTCGTATGCCTCGCATCCAGCAACTGGTGAAAGAGCTGTTCGGACGCGAGGGCCACAAAGGCGTGAACCCTGATGAAGTGGTTGCAGTCGGTGCAGCGATTCAAGGGGGCGTGCTGAAGGGTGAAGTCAAAGATCTGCTCTTGCTGGATGTGACGCCCCTGACGCTCGCCATTGAAACGCTGGGGGGAGTTGCGACCCCGATGATCCCGCGGAACACGACGATTCCGACGCGCAAGATGGAGATGTTCTCCACCGCCGCCGACAATCAGACCTCGGTTGAGGTGCACGTGCTCCAGGGGGAGCGTCCGATGGCGGGGCAAAACCGCACGCTCGGCAAGTTTCACCTCACCGGAATCCCTCCGGCTCCTCGCGGCGTGCCGCAGATTGAAGTGACCTTCGACATCGACGCCAATGGCATCCTGAACGTAACCGCCAAGGACATGGCCACGGGCAAGGACCAGAAGATCACGATCACCTCGTCCTCCGGCCTGAGCAAGGAGGAAGTCGACAGCATGGCCAAGGAAGCCGAGGCGCACTCCACCGAGGACAAGGCCAAGCGCGAAGAGATCGAGTCCCGCAACCAGCTCGATTCCATGGTTTACAACGTGGAGAAGATGTTGCGCGAACACGGCGACAAGATCTCCGGCTCGGAGCGCGGGGATGTGGAGAATGCGGTGGCTGACGCCAAGAAGGCCCTGGAGAGCGGCGACAAGGCTGGCATGGACCGCGCTCGTGAGAACCTGACCAAGGCTTCTCACAAGCTGGCGGAACAGATGTACAAGGCAGCCCAGACGCAGACCGCGCCGGGAGCCGGCGCCGCTGCCGGGTCCGGTCCGCAACCTGGCGGCGACGGCCAGGCGCAAAAGAACGAAGGCGTGATCGACGCGGAATACGTCGACGTCGAGGACAAGAAATAAGCCGGGAGGAATCGGGTTCGCCCGTTTCCTCGACCGGCGGGACGAACTTTGGCCACGGATTGGTACCGGTCAACTCGGATCGAGGCGATCCGCGGGGTCGGCCGATCCGCGGCTGCTTTTTTGGCGGCCACCAAAAGGGGGATCGATTGAGGTTTGAAGTCAAGGGAAGAGAGTATTGGCTGGCGCTGGCAGAAGAGAACCGATTCTACGTGTTTCGACCGACGGCCAAGGGAGTCGACCGCATCCCGGTCTACATTGATGCCGCCCGGTATGAGGATGAGAAGGGCGGCGGACTCGACTAGGCGGCACGCTTAGAGAACCACCGAACGGGTCATGCGCAGCTGAAGGAAGGGCCACCTGGGATGGCTACCCCCAACAAGAAAGACTATTACGAAATTCTCGGGGTCAAGAAGTCGGCCTCGAGCGAAGAGATTCGCAGGGCCTTCCGCAAACTGGCCCGCAAGTTCCATCCCGACGTCAATCCGGGGGACAAGGCGGCGGAGGAAAAGTTCAAGGCCCTCTCCGAAGCCAACGAGGTTCTGAGCGATCCCAAGAAGCGCAAGATCTACGATCAGCTCGGCTTCTATTCTGACAACATCGATCCGGCGGCAGCCGAGGCCTATGCCCGGGGTGCCTCGACCGGGGCCGGTGGGTTCGGAGGCTCTTCCGGAGCAGGCTTCCCTGGGGGCCAGCCGGAAGCGGGCTCAGGGGTTCACTTTGATTTCGGCGGCTTCGATTTTTCCGACCTGATGGAAGGCGCCCGTGCCCGCAAGGGGGCACAAGGAGGTGGCGGCTTCCGGGATATATTCTCCGGCATCTTCGGCGGGCGGGGAGCCGGATCAGCCGTTCAGGAAGGCCCGGAGGCGGGCTCCGACCTCGAATACCAGGTCAACGTTCCGTTTTGGACAGCCATCCGCGGTGGGGTGATGCGGCTGAACATAACTCGCCGCGAGGCCTGCGACAACTGTCATGGCCAGGGCTACATTGAGTCGCCCGGAAAGTGTCCGGAGTGCAACGGCACCGGGCAAGTCACCCAGGTCGGGGGACGAATGAAGTTCAACCTTACTTGTCCGCGCTGCCGTGGAACCGGCAAGAACCGTTCGGGCTGCCCGGCCTGCCACGGCGAAGGCACGGTCGAGCGCACCGAACCCCTGGAGGTTCGCATCAAGCCGGGCACTCGCGACGGCCAGCGGATTCGGATTGCGGGCAAGGGCAACGCCGGAGTACAAGGCGGGCCCCCCGGCGACCTCTATGTGATCATTCGTACTGGCACTCATCCCATTTTTCGTCGCGAGGGGGATGACATCTTTTTGACCGTACCCATTACCGCGACGGAAGCTGCCTTGGGCGCTAAGATCGAGGTTCCTACCGTCGATGGCAGAGCGATTTTGAAGATTCCGCCGGGCACCCAGTCCGGGCAAAAGCTCCGCCTGCGCCAAAAGGGTGTTCCTTCGTCGACCCAAGATGGCGTGCGCGGAGATGAAATCGTCGAAATCAAGATCACTACGCCCATGCCTCGCGACGAGAAGACGAAGGAACTGCTCCGCGAGCTGGCTCGGCTCAATCCTGAAGACCCCAGGACTGAACTTTGGAAAGACCTCTAGGAGAAGTTCGGCGGCTGTCGCTGCCCGCTCGCGGCCTTCAGATTCGCCTAGGGGAGCCGAATTCGGGGGGGAGCCAAGTGCCGCCGAGATCGCGGTCGCCTTCCCGGCTCTTCTCGGGCAAAAAGTCCTCCCCTGCGCTCGGCTTCGTTACGCTAGCCAAAAAAAATCAAAAATTTTCTTGCATCTGTTGAAATATCCCGTAATCTCATACTTGCGAACCAACTCCGCCGCGGTAACCCCGACTCTGGCAGGAAGCGGTGTTGAGAGTGAGTCGCTTGAGGAGGAAGCCATAGAAATTGGTTACAGCTAGCACCGCAAGTCCATTCATCTCGCTGCGTTCAATCCCCGTCCAAAAACAGTCTGTCCGCCTCACCTTGTGGCCTCTCGTTGCCGCCACCTTCTTTATGGTTTCGGGCGGCACCTATGGCACCGAGGACATCGTGCACGGCGCCGGGTACGGACGCGCGATTCTGATCTTGTTCCTGACCCCCATTCTCTGGAGTCTGCCCACTGCCTTTATGATCGGGGAGCTGTCGAGCGCTCTCCCTCAGGAAGGCGGCTATTACGCCTGGGTGCGGCGCGCCATGGGAAACTTCTGGGGATTCCAGGAAGCATGGCTTTCGCTGGTGGCATCGATCTTTGACATGGCGATCTATCCCACTTTGTTTGTCGCCTATCTGGTTCGCATGTTCCCCTGGTTCTCGGAGGGACATCGTGGAATCATGGTGGGATTGGCCGTGGTTAGCGTTTGCGCGCTGCTGAACATCGCGGGAGTACGGGTGGTTTCGACCACTTCGCTGTGGCTCTTTTTTGCGCTCTCCGCGCCATTTGCTGTGATGGTGGTGCTGGCCCCGTTCAAGTACGGCGCTCTGTTTCATGCCGTGACCACCCCGACCAGCTCGAAGACGGACATGATTGGCGGGTTGCTGATCGCCATGTGGAATTACATGGGCTGGGATAACGCCTCGACCATCGCCACCGAAGTAGAACGCCCGCAACGCACCTACCCGCGTGCCATGCTGGCAGCGGTCGCGATCGTTGCCCTCAGTTACATCGTGCCTGTCGCCGCGGTATGGATGACCGGGCTTCCCGCCGGCGCATGGGAAACTGGCTCTTGGGCGGACATCGCTGGTTTGTTGGGCGGAGGGCCGCTGCGGCTGGCCTTGGTGGTCGGCGGGATGGTCAGCGCCTTCGGCATGTTCAACGCTCTGGTCATGAGCTATTCCCGATTGCCGCTGGCGATGGCTCAGGACGGCATGCTGCCCCGGGTCTTTGCCAAGCTGAATCGCCGACGAGCGCCCTGGGTTGCGATCGCCGTCTGCGCCTTCGGCTGGGCCTTATGTCTGGGCCTGGGCTTCGAACGCCTGGTCACGATTGATATTCTTCTTTATGGCACCAGCCTGCTGCTCGAATTCGTGGCTCTCGTGGTCTTGCGCCTCCGCGAACCCGATCTGCCGCGTGCTTTCCGCGTCCCGGGAGGAATGTTCGGTGCGATCGCGGTCGGGGTCGCCCCGATGCTGCTGCTCGGCTTCTCGGTGATTCGCAGTGAGACGGAGCAAGTGTTGGGCATGAGCTCGTTTTCGCTCGGAATGCTGCTAATTGCAGGTGGAGTGGTGGCTTATTTCCTGAATCATCGGCTCAAACCCCAGGGGTGGATGCCGGTGCGGGAAAATCCCCACGCTACCGTCTAGACCAATCGAGCCACGGAGCGACAGAGAAGAGCCCGCGGTCCCAACCGTCGGATCCGCGAAAATCTTTGTCCTCCGTGGCTTATGTTCTAATACCTCTGGATGACCAAAAGGAGATCCAAAGGGGCGTACATGATCTCGGCGGTCGCCGAGATGTACGGCATTCATCCCCAAACTCTGCGCCTCTACGAACGGGAAGGATTATTGAAACCTTCTCGCACCGAAGGTAACACCCGGATGTATACCGACGAGGATCTGGAGAGGCTGGAATTTATTCTTTCTCTCGCCCGCGACCTCCGCGTGAACATCAGTGGGATTGCCATCATTCTGCAAATGCGCGAGCGCATGGAGGAGATGCAGCGCCAGATTCAGGATTTCGTGAAGTACATCCAGGAGGAAGTGCTGACCCGCGCCGGCGCTGCCGGAGATAGCTCCCGCGAGGCGATCATCCCATTTCGCCGCCCCCTGGCCCCTCCACTCAATCGCAAGAAGTAGACCAAAAGGGAAGCGGCAAGAAGTAGACCAAAAGGGAAGCGGCCGGAGCTTCGTTTGTCGGGTTCCAGGCGACACTCACCGACCGCGCTCTGGTGGCTGGGTGACGACCATCACCGCGCGAGGGGCTTGCGAGCGTACAATAGAAAGTTTTCGTCTGGAGCCGTCCTCATGCGTATTGGTGTACCCAAAGAGAGTTACCCCGGGGAGCACCGTGTGGCCCTGGTGCCGCTGGTGATCCCCGCCCTCAGCAAAGCCGGATTTGAGGTCCTGCTCGAGCAAGGTGCCGGTGCCGAAGCCGGTTATCCCGACGCTCTTTATGCCGAGAAAGGGACAAAGATTCTCGCCGACCGGGCCCAAGTCTTCGCCGAAGCCGACCTCATCGTTCAGGTCCTCTGTTACGGCTCGAACGACCTCACCGGCAAAGCCGATCTCCCCCTGATGCGTCGCGGCCAGGGGTTGATAGGCTTCCTGCGGCCGCTCGGGTCGCTCGAGGTCATCGAGGAGATTGCGCAAACCGGCGTCAGTTCGTTCTCGGTGGAATTGATGCCGCGCACCACCCGCGCCCAAAGCATGGATGCGCTGTCTTCGATGGGCACGCTTTGCGGCTACAAGGCGGTGCTGCTGGCGGCCGTGACTCTGCCCAAGATCTTTCCCATGCTGACCACCGCCGCGGGCACGATTACGCCCGCGAAAGTGTTGATCATCGGCGCGGGTGTGGCCGGATTGCAGGCCATCGCCACGGCGCGACGTCTCGGCGCCGTCGTCTCCGCCTATGATATGCGTCCCGCCGCAAAGGAGCAGGTGAAGAGCCTGGGCGGGCGATTCATCGAACTCCCGATCGTGGCCAAGGATGCCGAGGACGCCCGGGGGTACGGCACCGCCCAAGACGAAAGCTTTTATGCCCAGCAACGGGAACTCTTGGCTCGCGCGGTGGCGGAAAACGACATCGTGATTACCACGGCTGTCGTGCCCGGCAAAAGGGCTCCGGTGCTGATCACCTGGGACATGATCGCCAAAATGGCGCCCGGTTCGGTCATTGTCGATCTGGCGGCCGAGCGCGGGGGCAATTGTGAGGCGACCCGGGCGGGCGCAACCGTGGTCGAGCACGATGTAAAGATCATTGGGCACATCAATCTGGCCAGCGAGGTCCCCTATCATGCCAGCCAGATGTACGCCCGCAACCTCACGGCCTTTGTGCTGCACCTGGTGAAGGATGGCAAGCTGCGCACCAACGACGATGAAATTGTTCGTGAGACCCTATTGACCGACCAAGGCGAAATCGTGAATCGACGGGTCCGGGAATTCTTTGGCCTGCCAGAATTGGTGGCGGAGCAGGAATCCCGGTAAACGTCAGCCTCTGGCCAAACGGCGGTCATCCGTCGTTCCCGCGTCCTTGCCCCAACGCGCCTTGATGGCCCGAGGAGCGAAGCGCAGGATGGGGGCGCGCGAGAGGGAATTCAGGAGGCAAGATGAATTCGGGATTGATCGATGGTTTGTTCGTATTTATGCTCGCGGGCTTTGTCGGGTTTGAGGTCATCCGGCGAGTCTCGCCTTTGCTGCACACTCCGCTGATGTCTCTCACCAACGCCCTGGATGCCATTGCCGTAGTCGGCGCCATCGTCTTAGTGGGGGAGCACCAGAGCAAGCTTGCTTATGGGCTGGGCTTGTTGGCCGTGGTTGCGGCCACCAGCAATGTCGTCGGCGGATTCCTGATTACCGACCGCATGCTCAAGATGTTCAAAACCAGCCGCCCCACAAAACCATGAATACCGCGTTCGCCGGCAATCAGATCAGCATCGAATTTCTTTACCTCCTGGCCAGTGCGCTCTTCATTCTGTCTCTGAAGTGGATGAGCGCTCCGAAAACAGCCCGCCACGGAGTCTGGGCGGGCGAGATCGGCATGGTCGCGGCCATCGCCGGAACCTTGTTGCACCACGGCATCGTGGACTACCGCTCGATTGCCATCGCCCTGGTGATCGGCTCGGGAATCGGGATTCCGCTCGGGCTGGTGCACATGACCGCGGTGCCGCAGCGGACGGCGCTCAGCCACGCCTTCGGCGCTTTGTGTGTCACCCTGGTGGGCACAGCCGAGTTCTACCTGCGCACTCCCGATGTTCCGCGATTCATCATGGCGGTGCTCTCGATGGAGGTCATCCTCGGCTCGTTAACCTTTACCGGAAGTCTGATGGCGGCAGGCAAGCTGCAAGAAGTCCTGCCCCAGCGCCCCCTGACCTATAAAGGCCAGAACCTGGTGAATCTTTCTCTTCTCGCCCTGGCCATTGCCGTGGCGGCGTATCTGGTGCTCAACCCGGGCAACCGGCAACTGTTCCCCGCGATGATCGCGCTCTCACTCATATTTGGCGTGCTCATGATTGTGCCGATCGGCGGTGCGGATATGCCCACGGTAATCTCCCTGCTGAACTCCTATGCCGGCCTCTCGGCGGCGGCGATGGGCTTCGTGCTGGACAGTAAGCTGCTGATCATTGCCGGAGCTCTCGATGGCTCCTCCGGCTTCATTCTTTCGGTGATCATGTCGAAGGCCATGAACCGTTCCTTCACCAATGTTCTCTTCGGCGCCTTTGGACAGGTGCAAGCCTCCGACGCGGCGGGCGGGGGAGAAGCGAGGACGGTTCGCAGCGCAACCGCGGAGGAAGCCGCCGGGATTCTGGCGGCGGCCAATCGCGTCGTGGTCGTACCCGGGTACGGGATGGCCGTGGCCCAAGCGCAGCACAAAGTCCGCGAACTCTACGACTCCCTGCGCAAGCGTGGCGTGGAGGTTCGTTTCGCCGTTCATCCTGTCGCCGGCCGCATGCCCGGGCATATGAACGTGCTGCTGGCAGAAGCCGACATACCTTACGACCAACTGGTTGAGATGGACGACATCAATGGCGATTTCCCCCAAACCGATGTGGCCCTGGTGATCGGCGCCAACGATGTTACCAATCCCTCCGCTCGCAGCGACCAATCGAGCCCCATCTACGGCATGCCCATTCTCGACGTCGACAAGGCCCGCACCGTGATGGTCATCAAGCGCAGCATGAGTCCGGGATTTGCCGGCATCGACAATCCGCTGTACTACATGGACAAGACCCTGATGCTCTTCGGCGATGCCAAATCGTTTGTCAACGGAATCGTGCACGAGCTGTCTGGCAACACCCACTAAAATTCCAGCTCCGCTCCCGATGAAGAAAAGCCTGTTTCGGGTTGCCCGGAGATAACCACATTGGTTTCCCCGCCGACGAGAAAGCATTCCGAACCCCAGCTCGACCCGCTTCGAGCGTCCGAAGACCAGGTGAAAGTACTTTGGTTACTTTCACCGGGTTTCGCTCGCGGGCTAATCTGAAAGTACGTAACGAACGGGAGTAGGAAACTAATCTGAGCTAATCGGGTTCACACGAGCAGCATGCTCCTCCGCGATTCCAGCCTGAAGATTTCGTGCTTGGTTACGTTCTTGGTGATGGTGAGCTGCGCCTCCCAAGTCAGGGCCGATGCCACTCTGCTTCTCGAAGAGCCTTATGGACACTTTGGCGAGTTCACCGGAACCGGACACGCCGCGGTGTATCTGTCGGGAGTCTGCGCCGAGTCGCCAACCCTACTGCGTCCTTGCCGAGAAGGGGAGAGCGGCGTGGTACTGAGCCGCTACAACCGAATTGCCGGGTACGACTGGCTGGCGGTTCCCTTGATTCCCTATCTATACGCCGTCGAAGAACCCGATGAAATACCCTTGTTCGCGAATCCTAAAATTGTTGCCTTCCTGAGAAACCAATACCGCAAGCATCACCTCGAGGCCGTCGCCCCGGACGATCGCAATGGGGAGCCCCCACAAGGCAATTGGACCGAACTCGCCGGGGCGGCCTACGACCGCACCATCTATGGCTTTAGCATCGAGACTAGTCGGGAACAGGACGAGCTGTTCATCCGGCAATACAACTCCCGGCCGAACGTTTCCCGCTTCGATCTTCTGACCAGCAACTGTGCGGATTTTGTCGCCGCGGTGATTAACTTCTACTACCCCAAGACCCTGCATCGTAATTTCATTGCCGATGCTGGGATCACCACCCCCAAGCAGATCGCCAAATTACTGGCCCACTACAGTGCTCGCCATCCCGAACTCTCGTCCGCGAGCTTTGCCATCCCGCAGGTGCCGGGCACGATCCCGCGCAGCAGGCGCGCCCACGGAGTGATTGAGTCGATCTTGAAATCCAAGAAATACGTACTTCCCGTGGTCGTCTTGCATCCGGCGGTCACCGGGATTTTGGCCGCGGCGTACCTCGGCGAGGGAAGATTTGATCCCGCGCGCAATGCCATGATCCTCGAACCGGGACGCGATTTTGAACCGCCCCTGCTTTCGAGGGAGCGTCGCAGTTATCAAAACGAGTTGCAGCTGCTGCTGGCCGATGGTCACAAACTCACGACCTGGGGCGATCTGGAAGGAGAAGCCGAACCTCAGTTGGATCCCGAAGGCAGGCCTATGTTACGGGTGCGCGTCGGAGAGCAGTTCGTGGACCTGGGCATCTCCCGGGAGAACATTCTGCGCACTCCCGCTCCCGCGAACCTGGCAGAAGACCTGCTCGTCGCCCGCCTCGCCATGGAATTGCGGCGGAGTGGAGAGCCTAGAGCCTCGGGGAATGATGTGATCAGCGACTGGCAGCTTCTTCACCAGCTCCTGCCTCCGGGGAAAAACCTGGACTAGGTTCCCGCCGGAGCTCCGGGATCACTCCTCGCTTAGAAACACCCCGCAACGAGTTCCCCTCGCAGGGTCGACCCCCAGAATGGGACCGACGCCGGCAGGTACGCCCGGCTTCAGCGCGGTTGCTGCTTCCCTCGACCCTCGGATACTTTGGAGATGATGCAGGCGATATCCGAGCCGCGAGTCAAAATCTGTTGTATTGCCGATCTCGAGGAGGCTCGCCTGGCAATCCGCTATGGTGCATCCGCCTTGGGGCTAGTCTCCCGAATGCCCAGCGGCCCAGGCATGATTCCCGAGTCCGCGATCGCAGAAATCGCGGCCAAAGTGCCTCCCCCGATTGCGACGTTTCTCCTGACTTCGGAGCAGGACGTTCGAACGATGGTGCGGCAACAACGCCGCTGTGGGACCAACACTCTGCAGCTTTGCGATCGTCTGAGGGAGGGTTCTCACTCTGATCTGAAGCGCGACTTGCCGGGAATCTCGATCGTGCAGGTGATTCACGTGGTTGGCCTGGAATCGGTCGACGAAGCCCTGGCGGTGGCGCCTTTCGTGGATGCGATTCTGCTCGACTCAGGCAACCCCGCGCTCGCGGTCAAGGAACTGGGTGGGACCGGGCGCCAGCACGACTGGAGGCTGAGTCGAAAGATTCGCGAACAGGTTGAGGTTCCTATTTTTCTGGCGGGTGGCATCCATGCCGGCAATGCGCGGCAGGCGATCGAGGAAGTCGGTCCGTTTGCCCTGGATATCTGCACCGGAGTACGCACCGAGGGAAAGCTCGACGAGCAGAAACTGGCATCGCTCTTTGCCCGGATCTAAGAACCGGGCAGGGCTCGGAGCTTCGAAACCTCGTCTTCCTCCCCGTGATTTCCAGTTCCTGGCTCGAGGTGGTGTCGTAGTTTGAATTTCGGCTTACGACCCAAAGCGGACATTGACGGCTTTGCTAGATTCGAAGGTCCTCGGCTGCTAGTGCGGATGCGATACCCGTCATTCTCGCCTCAAATCCGCCCGGCGAATTGAAAGATATAAAACCTGCGGCGGCCGATGCTTGATTCTCAAAGGTGTGAGGCGTTCCTCCCGGAATGACCACGTAAGCTCCCTTCGTGACGTGCGACCAGTCATCGTTGACACGCACGCTCAAGGTTCCTGCAATGACGTAGAACACGTGGTCATCCGGGTGCGCATGCACCCCGGGGCCCCGGGTGCCAGGCTCAAGCCACCATTCGGATACCGAGTATCGACTAGCCGATTCTTCCGAGTCAGCCTTGAAGATGGCACGCATCCGGCCCATCGCGTAAACGCGACCCTGTTCAGGAGGGATGACTACCGGCTTACGGACCGCTCCAGCTTTTTCCATGAGTATGCTCCCCGGGTGAAGTTCATGCTCTCATCTTCTCGGGGTGTCCGCAATAGGCGACAGAGCGGTCATCCGGCGCTTCGCCTTGCCAACTTCCGGATTTCCACCCCAAGCCGAAATTCAAACTGAGACACTACCTGGCTCGAGGACGGCTTAGGGAAATGTGCTCGGAAGGTTTACAATCAGGCGCGCGCGCGATGCCCAAGAACCAACTATCGAGCCAAGAACGTAAGCAGTTGCTTGCTGCCGCCCGGCGGGTTATGCATCACGCCTACGCCCCCTATTCCCGCTTTCGAGTGGGAGCGGCCCTGTTGACGACGAAGGGTAAGTTATTTGTGGGTTGCAACGTCGAGAATGCCTCCTACGGAATCACCAATTGTGCCGAACGTACGGCCATCTTCAGCGCGATTGCCCACTCCGGCCGACTGGAGATCCGAGCCATAGCTGTGGTCAATGATCAGGGGGTTGCTTGTTCGCCGTGCGGCGCCTGCCGCCAAGTCATCTACGAATTTGGTCCCCAAGCCGTCGTTCTCTTTCCCACGGCCAGCGGCTGGAGGGAGGCCTCCATCCGCCAACTTCTTCCCGAAGGATTCCGCCTCGGTGAATAACGTCCTGGCCAGCGCTCCCGCAGCCCCGCTCCGGGTGGTCGACGTCATCCGCAAGAAGCGAGATGGGCGAGAACTTTCGCGGGCGGAAATTGAACTGCTGGTCGAGGGCTACACCCGGGGAGAGATTCCCGATTATCAGGTCGCAGCCTGGCTGATGGCTGGGGTCCTGCGCGGATTCACCCGCCAGGAGACCGCCGCCCTCACCGAGGTAATGCTGCACTCGGGCGAGGTGCTCGATCTCTCCGAGTTCTCGCCCAAGAAGGTAGACAAGCACTCGACCGGCGGCGTGGGCGACAAAACTTCCCTGGTGCTGGCGCCGCTCGTAGCGGCCGGGGGCTTGCTCGTGCCCATGATCAGCGGCCGCGGGCTGGGACACACGGGAGGAACGCTCGACAAGCTCGAATCCATTCCCGGATTCAACGTGCATCTATCCCTTCGAGAATTCCGCCGCGTCCTCCGGGGTTGCGGTTGCTCGATGATAGGGCAAACCGAAGAGATCGCACCCGCCGATCGCAAGCTCTACGCCCTGCGCGACGTGACGGGGACGGTCGAAAGCCCCTACCTCATCTGCGCCTCCATCATGAGCAAAAAACTGGCGGAAGGGATCGATGCCTTGCTGCTCGACGTAAAAACCGGCCGTGGCGCCTTCATGAAAAGCGAAGAGCAGGCGGAGCTGCTCGCCGAGCTGATGGTGGAGACCGGGGAGCGCATGGGGAAAACAGTGGTGGCACTGATCACCGACATGGATCAGCCCCTCGGGCACAAGGTGGGCAACGCGCTCGAAGTTGCCGAAGTACTCGAGATTTTGCACGGCAAGGGCCCGGGTGATCTCCGTCAGCTCTGCCTCGAACTGGCGGCGTGGATGTTCGAACTGGGCGGGGCCTGTGATGGGCTGAGCGAGGGCAGGAAAACCGCTGCTCAACTCATCGACTCCGGGCGCGCGCTCGAAAAATTTCGTGAGATGGTTGAACTGCAAGGCGGAGATCCCTCCGTCCTCGACCATCCGGCCAAGCTGCCTCGGGCGAGCCTCAGCGGCGAGGTTCTGAGCACCACCGAAGGTTACATCACCTCGATCGAATGCGAAGCGATCGGTACCGCGGGCGTGATCCTGGGTGGCGGGCGCGAAAGGAAAGAAGATTCCGTCGACCCCTCGGTCGGAATCGTCCTCCACAAGAAGGTGGGAGATGCGGTTCGCCGCGAGGAGCCGCTTGCGACCCTGCACTACAATGCGGAGTCGCGTGCCGCAAGCGCCCGAGGGTTGATCGAGCAGAGTTACGAAATCTCCGAGGCCCCCCCCGCAGAAGTAAGGCCCCTGGTGCTGCGTGTCATCCAAGGATCGGGAGGATATTGAATGGGCCGATTCACCGGCATTCTCGGCATTCTCACCATGCTAGGCTTGGCGTTTCTGTTCTCCACCAACCGCCGGGCCATCCGCCTCAAGACCGTGCTGTGGGGACTGGGCTTGCAATTTGCCTTTGCCGTGTTTGTGCTCAAGGGGAAGGTCGGACGCCTCCTGTTTCAAGCAGCAGGCGACGCCGTCAACCGTTTGCTCAGCTATGCCTTTGCCGGATCCTCCTTCGTCTTCGGCGACCTAGGCAAACAGGGCTCCCATCTCGGCTTCTATTTCGCTTTTCAGGTGCTGCCGACGGTGATTTTTATCGCCGCATTCTTTGCCGTGCTCTATCACTACGGAGTCATGCAGTTCATCGTGCGCCAGGCCGCCCGCGTCATGACTCGCTTCCTGGGCGCGAGCGGAGCGGAGTCGCTCAACGTTGCCGCCAGCATCTTCATGGGTCAAACCGAGGCCCCTCTGACCATACGCCCCTTTCTGCCCGACATGACCCGCTCGGAACTCATGACGGTGATGACCAGCGGCATGGCGCACGTTTCCGGTGGAATCATGGCCGCCTACATCGCCTTTGGCATCGAGCCCAAACATCTCCTAAGCGCCGTTATCATGACCGCTCCCGGTACCATTCTGATCTCCAAGATGCTGGTGCCCGAAACCGAACAGCCCAAAACCGCCGGGCGGGTGATCCTGAGCGCGGAGGAAGTGGAGGCGGAGCACAAAGAGAATTTGCTGGGCGCAATCGCGCGCGGCACCACCGACGGATTGCACCTGGCACTGAATATTGCCGCCATGTTGATATCCTTTCTGGCGTTGATCGCCCTGACCAACGGCATTCTGAGCGGAGTTCACTTCCTGTTGGCGAAGGTAGGATTCTCCGCCTTTCCCACCAGTCTCGAAAGCATCTTTGGCACCCTGTTTGCTCCTGTCGCCTGGGTCATTGGAATTCCCTGGCACGACTGTCCTGCCATCGGCAACCTTCTCGGCACGCGCATGGCGCTGAACGAATTGGTTGCCTTTTCGATGCTGGGGCCGCAGCGGGCCTCGCTCGACCCGCGCTCGTTCACCATTGCGACGTTCGCTCTGTGTGGCTTTGCCAACCTGAGCTCGATCGGCATTCAGATCGGCGGGAT